>NZ_CP048115.1:1943589-2591452 GCF_010093045.1 Mucilaginibacter sp. 14171R-50
TATATGCTGGCAATGGGAAGCTTAATGGTTATAACAGGTTGGTTTGCCTATACGCTGGTACACCAGATACAGGTATACGATTGGCTGGCAAAGCCTGCTAACCTGGCCAACATGCCTATAATACTGGAACTGCCTGCCAATATACGCCAGTTTAATGAGCAAACCATACGTTACTACTACAGTATAGAAGAGTACCTGCCCTATGTAACCGCGTTATATGTTGCCGGGTTGTTTTTGAACCTGGTAAGAATAGTGCTGGCCCATAAAAAAATACGCAGTATAAAGCGCACCATGAGTATTGGTGTGCAGCTGCAGCAGCAAATAGGCAGCCTTGCTAAAAAGCTTGATATCGGCAAGAAAGTGAAGGTTGGCTTTAGCAAAATGGTTGATGTGCCCTGTATTGTAGGGTATATTAAACCGGTTATATTATTGCCGTTAACCTTGTCTACCTACCTGGGTGCCGAAGAAATTGAAGCCATATTACTGCACGAACTGGCTCATATTAAACGTAACGATTATGTGCTTAATCTGCTGCAGCAAGTTATAACCACGTTGTTATTTTTTAATCCGTGCGTGTTACTCATCAATAAAATAATAGGCGAAGAACGCGAGAACAGCTGCGACGATATGGTTGTAAACGCTACTCAAAACCCTGTTATATATGCGAAAGCTTTATTCAAGTTAGAGCAAAACCGCCAAAACGAGTTACAGTTAGCGCTGGCTGTAACAGGCAAAAAGTACCATTTATTAAACCGAATCGAAAGAATCATGAAAACAAAAAAACAAACCCCAAGCGTAAGGCCAACATTAGTGGCCATGCTTATATTAACCATAAGTATTGGCAGTTTAGCCATCCTTAACCCCCGGATAGCAGAAGGGAAAATATCCTTAAAGGCCATAAACCCGGCTATAACAAAATTATTGGCGACAGATACCGTACCTGCAAAAAAGGCAGTAAAGGCACAGGCAAAAGCGGTTAAGGCCACAGCCAAGGCAAATGTTAAAGCCAGCGCGGCACTAAAAGCTAAATTTAAGACCGAAAAGGATGCAAAAAGCTTTAACTACGGTTACCGTTACAACTACAACGGATTAAACGATCCCGAATTGGAACGTTTAAGCAAAGAGGTTGAAAAACACGCTGATGCCGTAGGCAGATATTATGATAGCCCGGAGTTTAAAGCCCAGAGCGATCAGATGAGTAAGCTGGGCGACGAAGTAAGCGCATTTTACGATAGCGATAAAATTAAGCAGGCAACTGCTGCCCAGGAAAAGGCCGCCGCCGAGTTTGACAAATTGTATGCCGGCAAAGAGGTGGGTACCGAACAGATGAGCAAACAGATGGAGGTGTTAGGTAAGCAAATGGAGCAGTACTTTAACTCGCCCGAGTTTAAAACCATGAACGACAAACTGATGAAACAGTACGGCATCAGCCAACGCGACTACCATACCGATAAGGACGAGAATTACAAAAAATACCAGGCCGAACTGGATAAGACCCTATCGCCCGAAATAAAACAGGCAACCAAGCAAATGCGCGACCTGGGCCAACAAATGCGCGCCCGCTTTGATAACCCCGACGTGCGTAAAGCGCGAGAGCAAATGCGTGCCGCCGGTGCGGATATGCGCGAGGCATTTAATAACCCTGATATTAAACTGAAACAGGAAGAAATGCGCAGGCTGGGCGAAAAGATGCGTGGCTATACCGGTAATGCCAGTGTTAAACAGGAGCAAAAGCTGCTGCGAGAAGCGTCTGAGAAACTAAGGGCTTATACGCAAACGCCTGAGTTTAAAAAGAAGTTAGCAGAGTATCGCAAAGCGCACCCGGAAGAAATGTCGTACTGGAAGAGCGAGGATAACGATAACGACAATAATAATAAACAACAACAATACAGATAGCCGGACCGAGAAAGCCGAAAAAGAGAAAGCAGAAAAAGCCGAGAACAAGTAAGATCAGGCGAATAGTTGATCGGGGAGTGTTGGATAGTTTAGAACTACTCACCGATCAACTTAATCAACCATTCACCAATACAAATCCTATTAAAATTAGTAATTTAGTATCCTCAAAAACGGGGATACTTTTTTTATGCTTCAAAAGCTAACCATACACAATTACGCGCTGATAGATAACCTCGAGATCAATTTTGATAAGGGGTTAAATATCCTTACCGGCGAAACCGGGGCGGGTAAATCTATCATTTTAGGTGCCTTGTCGCTTATTTTAGGACAGCGTGCCGAGAGCCGGTACTTTTTTAATCAGCAGAAAAAATGCGTAATAGAGGGTTCTTTCAGAATAGCCGAATTTCAGCTGAATATTTTTTTTGAGGATAACGACCTGGATTATGAGGGCGAAACGGTTTTGCGCCGGGAAATATCTGCCGACGGTAAATCGCGCGCGTTTGTAAACGACACCCCGGTAAATCTTACCACCCTGAAACAACTTGGTGAAAAGCTGATAGATATACACTCGCAGCATGCCACTTACGAAATAAACGACCCCGAATTTCAACTGCTGGTAGTTGATGGCGTTGCCGGCCACCACGATTTGCTGAGCAGCTATCAAACTAAATACCGTGCGTATAAAAGATCGCTTAAGCAGCTTGATGAACTGATAGCCCAAAACGATAAAGCGAAGGCCGATCTGGATTACTACCAGTTTCAGTTTGACGAGCTGGAAAAGGCAGCAATTGCCGCTGATGAGCAGGAGGGGCTTGAAAGGGAGCTGGCCATACTAACTAATGCTGAGGAAATAAAGCGTAACCTGTTAGGCGCGCATTACCTGATGCACGAGGGCGAAACATCTGCTATTATACAACTGCGGGAAGCAGGACAACAGCTATCAACCATCGAAAAGTATAACTCCGAGGTAGAAGAGCTGCATGAGCGGCTTAAAAGTACGCTGATAGAACTAAAGGATATTGCCGGCGAACTGGAAAACATAGAACAGCGAACCTTTACCAACGAGGCCCGGGCCGAAGAAGTAAACACACGCTTAAGCATGTTGTACAACCTGCAGAAAAAACACCGAGTTGCAACTAACGCCGACCTGCTGCAGATACAGAACGACCTTAGCGACAAGATCCAACAGGCTGTGTTTGGCGACGAAGCAGTAGAGAAGCTGCAAAAGCAGATCGCAGCAAATAAACAAGAGTTGGAAGAAATAGCGAAAGAGCTATCGGCCAACCGTTCCAAAGCTATCCCGGTTATACAGGATAAAGTTTTGGCCGGCCTTACCGAAATGGGAATGCCAAATGCTGTATTAGAGATAGAGCAAAACGCAGCCCCCCACCCCCCTAAAGGGGGAGTTAGTACGGGCAATCCCCCTTCAGGGGGGCTGGGGGCCAACGGCATCGATACTATCCGCTTTATGTTTTCGGCAAATAAGGGGCATGCCCTGGCGGATATGAGCAAGGTAGCATCGGGCGGGGAACTGAGCAGGCTGATGCTGAGTATCAAATCTATCATAGCCGAATACACCGCCCTGCCAACCATCATTTTTGATGAGATAGATACGGGCGTAAGCGGCGAGGTGGCCAACAAAGTAGGGCAGGTGATGGAGCGCCTGGCGCAAAACCTGCAGGTAATAACCATAACCCATCTGCCGCAAATTGCGGGCAAGGGTAAAAGCCATTATTTTGTTTATAAGGATGATTCGTCAACGGTAACAAAAACGTGCATCAAAAAGCTGGAGGATAACGAACGGGTACTGGAAATTGCCAAAATGCTGAGCGGCGATAACCCCGGCGAAAGCGCCCTGCAAAATGCGAAGGAGTTGCTGAGTTTTTAAAATTTACGAATTACGATTTTAGATTTACGATTGAGTGCCTCGAATGCCGATTTGCAACTCAATCTAAAATCGTAAATCTAAAATCGTAAATAAAACATAACTTTACCCACTTATAAAACTAAAAACAATGGCTTACAATTTATTAAAAGGTAAAAAAGGAATTATTTTTGGTGCCCTTAACGAGCAATCCATCGCCTGGAAAGTGGCTCAGCGCTGCCACGAAGAAGGTGCCGAAATAGTTTTAACCAACTCGCCGCTGGCCTTGCGCATGGGCGAACTGAATAAACTTGCAGAGGAATGTAATGCCCCTGTTATCCCGGCGGATGTAACCAGTAATGAGGATGTAACCAACCTGTTTACCAAAAGCATGGAGCATTTTGGCGGCGGCGTTGATTTTGTTTTACACTCGATAGGTATGAGTGTAAACGTGCGCAAAGGCATTGCCTACACCGATAATAACTACGAATTTACCCACAAGGGGCTTGATATATCGGCGTTGAGTTTTCACCGCGTGCTGCAAACAGCCATGAAACTGGATGCTATAAATGAGTGGGGATCGGTTGTAGCACTAACTTACATTGCCGCGCAGCGTGTATTCCCTGATTATAATGATATGGCCGATAATAAAGCTTACCTGGAAAGCATTGCACGTAATTTTGGCTACCAGTACGGTGTTAAAAAACATGTACGTATCAATACCGTATCGCAGTCGCCAACACGCACCACGGCAGGCAGTGGTGTAAAGGGCTTTGATGGCTTTATCAACTATGCCGAAAAGATGAGCCCGCTGGGGAATGCCGATGCTAACCAGTGCGCCGATTACTGCGTAAGCTTATTTAGCGACTTAACAAAAATGGTTACCATGCAAAACCTTTTCCATGATGGTGGCTTCTCGTTCACCGGCGTTACTGCTGCTGTGATAGAGCAGATGGAAAAATAATAACAACCAGTATGTTCGGGCTGACAAAATGCGAGTTGTCATGGTGAACCTATCGAACCATTAAATACTGGCTGATTCTTCGACAAACTCAGACTAATAAAAACAAAAGGCCCCGATAATTATCGGGGCCTTTTGTTTTTCAGTTAGATCTGCAGAATTACTGCTGCGAATCTATCAGTACGATTTTTACAAATATCCGGTCGGTATCATTTGGTGCACCAGAACCGCTCGACCTTTGTTTGTAAAGGGTTACGTGCCCCGGGTTGTGGGTAAAGCTGAAGGCTTCGCCGTCAAAAGTTTCGGGGATCTGCTCCCACGGTGCATCGTGAGTGTTGTTATCATAAGAGATATACACCAATACAGCGCCACTCTCGTTGTAATCATTATCAAGCTGGGGAACATTCAGGTCTACCGATAAGGTATTCGCATCAAAGTCCGACCAATCTGAAGCGTTTACAGTTTTAACAACGGTAAAATTGTTGCTGGGGCCAATAACGGTTTCTTTTTTGCACGAAGCAGCAGTCAGTAAAATAACCGACACGCATAGGATAGATAGTAGTTTTTTCATGTGATAATTATTTGTTTGATCATAAAACCGGCTATGAACCCTATCATAACGTTTTTATAATGTGTTTATATATAGAAGACGCTATATTTTGAAAAAGGTTTAAATAACTAACTAATTAGTTTTACATTTATTTTTAATGAAGAGGTTTTTGGCAATGCTTTTTTTTATCCCGTTTGCCTGCTATGCGCAGGTAAGTATAACGGGTAAGCTGGTTAACGCTACAGATAAAAGTGATGTAGCCGATGCCAGTGTATTTTTAAGCAACGCAACCATAGGCAATAAGTCCGCCGCCGATGGCTCTTTTGTATTGCGCGGCGTTAGGCCGGGCCAGTACGAACTGGTCATAACCGTTGTTGGTTATGAAACCTATCGCCGTGAGGTGCTGGTTGCCAGCGACAACATCAGTTTACCTGATATAGGGTTAACCCCTAAAATAACAAGTTTGGCAGAAGTAAATATTACGCCCGACCCCGCGTGGGAGCGGAACTACGATGTATTTAAAGAAGAGTTCCTGGGCACCTCTGCTATGGCCCTGCGGTGTACAATACTTAACCCCGAAACCATTGACCTGGAGTGGGACAAAAACGCGCTGCAGCTAACAGGGTCGTCATCCGGTTTTGTGGAGATAGATAACAAGGCTTTGGGCTACCATATTAAATATCTTTTATCGCGGTTTATAAAAGACTCGAAGATCAGCCTGGTATATTACGAGGGCTCGGCGTTATTTGAAGAAATGAAGGGTACGGCCAGGGAAAAAGAGCGCTGGGAAAAGAACCGACAACTGGCTTACGAGGGCTCGTCTATGCAGTTTTTACGCGCCGCGATAGGTAATAATATAACGGGTTATGGCTTTGAAGTTTTAAGGCTGATCAGAAAACCTAACCCCGACGCCAAAGGTTTTAACGACAAATACATCCAAACGTTGGTAAATGTCCCGCTAACCCCGGCTGATTTTACGGTTCGCACTGATAAGAAAAGCCTGTTCGCGTTGAAGTTTACCGACTGCCTGTATATTATGTATACCAAAAAGCGCGAGGATGACCGATACAACAGCACTTACCGGTTGCTGCATATGCCAAATTACTTAACAACTATAGCATCCTTTACCGGGCCTTACGCGTTATTTGATACAAATGGAGTAATACTAAACCCCTCTGCAATAACTTTTGAGGGCAATTGGGGCAAAAGCCGTGTTGCAGAAATGTTACCTGTTGATTATACACCCAAGGAGAAGTAATGGTATATTAGTTTTCAGCTTATCTATGAAACACTTTTTATTCGTTTTATTGCTGTTTCCTGCCGTGTGTTTTTCCCAGGTTAATATCAGGGGAAGGGTTGTTGACGCTGCCGATGGTAAACCTATACCTGATGCCAGCGTGTTTTTAAATAATGCAACTATCGGCACAAAATCTGGCGATGACGGAAGATTTGCGCTGAACAGGCTAAGCGCCGGCCAATACGATCTGATAGTAAGGGTGATAGGTTACGAAACTTATCGCCAAACCATTATGGTAAATGGTGATGTCAATCTCCCGGATATTAAATTACTGCAGAAAACCATGGTGATGAACGAAGTGGTTATTGCCGGTAAAGACCGTAAGCGCGCGCGAAAGATCAGGATGTTTAAGGAGCAGTTCTTAGGCAGGTCGGCTTTTGCAAGGCAATGCACTATATTGAATCCGGAAGAGCTGATTCTGGTTTTTGGCAAGCACGAAGACGTGCTCACCGTTCACACCAACAACTTTTTAGAGATTGATAACGATGCACTTGGCTATAAGCTAAAATACCTGGTTAACAACTTTGTTTTAGACCGGCTTACCCTGAACGTAAGTTATGAAGGCGACGTATTATTTGAAGAAAAACAAGGCACGGCCGAGCAAAAGGGAAAATGGGAAAAAAACCGCCGGCGTACTTACTTTGGTTCGCCAACGCACTTCTTAAGGCAGGTGCTCGCCGATAAGGCCGACGCCAATTACATGGTGCGAAGCTTTTGCATAAAAAAAATAGATAACGGAAAAGTTTTATACGATACTTTGGCGCCGGTGAAATACGTACACAAAACAGACCGCAGGGGCGTGTTCGCGTTGAGTTACCCCAGTGGTATTGATATTTTTTACTATGGCCCCGGGGTAGCGCATTCGCTCCACTATGCAAACGGAACAGAAAAAGGTAACCGCGGCCAGGTGGCGGGCATTCAGTTTATTGATGAATATCTATATTTTGATACGCGCGGTACCATTCTTAACCCTACCGGGGCGCTGTTTAATTACCAGTGGGGAAAAAGCCGGGTAGCCGAATTGCTACCGTCTGATTATTGGCCGGTTGATTGATCTTTAGTATTTTTAAGTTTATGAAACACCTCCTTATCATACTTTTTTTATTGCCCCTTACTTGCCTCGCGCAATTTAAAATAAGCGGCCGTGTGATAAACGCTGCCGATGGCAAACCCATACCCGATGCCAGTGTGTTCATCAATAATACATCGGTTGGGGCTAAGGCAGGCAGCGACGGTTCATTTACTTTGCGGAACCTAAACCCCGGCCAGTATAACCTGATAGTTAGCGCTATAGGTTACGAGCGCTTTAGCAAGACCATATCTGTAGAAAGGGACATAACAATGGATGATATTAAACTGCTTCCTAAATTAATGATGATGAACGAAGTAGTTATAGCCGGTAAAGACCCGTACCGTGCCCGCAAGTTAGCTATGTTTAAGGAGCAGTTTTTGGGCAGGGCGCTTTTTTGGCGTCAGTGCACTATCGTTAATCCTGATATTTTGAAGCTAACGTTCAGCGACCATCAAAAAATTCTTACTGCAAGTACCAACGATTTTTTAGAAATCGAAAACAATGCCCTTGGCTACAAATTAAAGTATCTAATTAATAATTTCAGGTTAGATAAAAAGGCGTTCAATGTGGTTTATGAAGGTTATGTGTTGTTTGAAGAAAAAGAAGGGCCAGCAGAAGAAAAGGTACGATGGGAAAAGAATCGACGTAAGGTTTATTATGGGTCGCCAACGCATTATTTGCGCACGGTATTGGCCGGCAAGGTAGACTCTGATTATATGGTGAGGCCTTTTTGCATAGATCATATTGATACCATAGCACAACGGGGAAGTCACTTAGATCCAGTTACGGGTGAATACCCCACCTTTTATATTATGTTGAGGTATGATACACTAAAAACCAAAAGCTATGTGCACCGAACAGACAAACACGGAATATATGCAATTAGTTACCCCAAAGACCTGGATGTGTTTTATTATAAACCGGGGGTAAAACACCTTAGGACGAACGAGGGACAAGAGTATGGAAACCGTGGACAAATAGGCAGCATCGATTTTATTGATAATAATCTGCTTTTTGATCTCAACGGCACCATCTTAAACCCTACTGGGGCCTCTTTCAGATATAATTGGGCGGTAACACGCGTTGCCGAACTATTGCCTATTGATTACCGGCCACCCCTCAGGGATATTGACCCGGCCAAAAACCATTAATTTGAATGAGATATAAATAAAACGCTTTCAAAGTTTATGAAGTACTTATTCATCTTACTGTTATTATTCCCTGTTACTTGCCTCGCGCAATTTAAAATAAGTGGCCGTGTTATAAACGCAACCGATGGTAAGCCCGTACCGGATGCGAGCGTGTTTTTAAATAACGAAACCATCGGCACAAAGTCGGCAGGCGACGGAACCTTTATTTTGAGCAATTTAAATACCGGCCAGCATGATCTGACGGTAAGCGTGATAGGGTATGAAGTGTATCACCAAACGCTGATGGTAAAAACTGACCTGGTATTGCCCGACATAAAGCTTTTACCAAAAACAACCATGCTGGGTGAAGTAAAGATAGAGCTTGACCCCAGGCGCGAAAAAAAGCTAAAGGAGTTTACACAGCAATTTCTGGGATCATCAGGCTATGCACGGCAGTGCGAAATAGTAAATCCTGATGTTTTAACACTAAAGTACAACAGGGACGGCAATGTGCTTACCGGTAGTTCTGATGATTTTTTGGAAATCAATAATAACGCTTTGGGATATAAGTTAAAATACCTGATAACCCGTTTTGTGGTGGATAGGAACGAAAATAAACTTATATATGAAGGAGCTGTACTGTTTGAGGAACTGGATGGCAATGATAACCAGGTTAAACAATGGAAAAGCAACCGAATGAAGGTTTACTACGGTTCGCCAACGCACTTTTTGCGCGAAATACTGGCCGACCGGGTAGACAGCGGTTACTCGGTAGAAACCAAGAAGATCATTAGCAGTTACGTAACCGTAAAGGGGTTTACCGGCAACAAGAGCACCTCGCGCACTGCTTTGCAGCCCGCAGATTATGTACACCGTACCGATACTGCCGGCATATTTGCCCTGGGTTACAATACCCCCCTCGAAGTATATTACAAACCCCGCAAAGCCAGGGGCAAGGCAGCAAACACGCACCCGCAGTATGCAACAATTGGCTTTATAGACCCATACCTTTATTTTGACGGCAACGGTACAATTTTAAACCCAATGGGTGTAGTATTTAACTATGCCTGGGGAAACAGCAGGGTAGCGCAGCTATTGCCAATAGATTACTGGCCAAATGAAAATTAAATGCCAGGCACACAAAAAAGCCCGCTTGCATAACAAGCGGGCTTTTATTATTAAGAGCAATTACTTCTGTTCTTCCTCTTCTTTTGGTTTGGCGTCGTCGTTCTTTTTGTCGATAACCTTTATTTCGTTGGTTTCCTTGTCGTAATCAACCATCAGGGTATCGCCTTCGGTAAGTTCGCCTTTCAGTATCTCTTCGGCAATCGGGTCTTCCAGGTATTTCTGGATGGCGCGTTTAAGCGGCCTTGCACCAAACTGCGAATCGTAACCCTTTTCGGCGATGAACTCCTTGGCAGCTTCGGTTAGCTCTATTTTGTAACCAAGGCTGTTCACCCTGCCAAACAGGAAGCCCAGCTCGATATCGATGATCTTGAAGATCTCGTCTTTACCTAATGAGTTGAACACGATAACATCATCAATACGGTTCAAAAACTCGGGGGCGAAAGCACGTTTTAAAGCGTTCTCTATCACACCGCGCGAATGCGAATCGGCCTGAATAGCTTTCGCGCTGGTAGTAAAACCTACGCCCTGGCCAAAATCCTTCAGCTGGCGTGCGCCGATGTTGGATGTCATGATGATGATGGTGTTCCTGAAATCAACCTTGCGGCCCAGCGAGTCGGTCAGCTGGCCTTCATCCAATACTTGCAGCAGGATGTTGAACACATCCGGGTGTGCCTTTTCTATCTCATCCAGCAATACAACGGCGTATGGTTTGCGGCGTACTTTTTCGGTAAGCTGCCCGCCTTCTTCGTAACCAACATAGCCCGGAGGCGCACCCACCAACCGCGATACCGCGAATTTTTCCATGTACTCGCTCATATCAATTTGTATCAGCGCGTCTTCGGTATCAAACATAAAGCGTGCAAGCTCTTTGGCCAGTTCGGTTTTACCCACGCCGGTAGGGCCCAGGAATATGAACGAGCCTATAGGTTTTTTAGGGTCTTTAAGGCCGGCACGTGTGCGCTGTATAGCGCGGGTAAGCTTTTTAATAGCATCGTCCTGGCCAATAATTTTACTTCCAATGGTTTCGCTCATGGCCAACAGCTTGGTACTGTCGGCCTGGCCAACACGCTGTACCGGTATGCCGGTCATCATGCTCACTACCTCGGCAACATTATCTTCAGTTACGGTGTAACGTTTAGACTTTGTTTCGGCTTCCCACAGCGATTTGGCCTGTTCAAGCTCTTCAAGTAAATGTTTTTCAGTATCCCGCAGTTTTGCAGCTTCCTCGTACTTCTGGCTGCGTACAACTTTGTTCTTTTCTATTTTTATCTGTTCTATCTTTGCCTCGATATCCAGAATTTCCTGTGGAACATGGATATTGGTCAAATGCACACGCGAACCCGATTCATCCAAAGCGTCGATAGCCTTATCCGGTAAAAACCTGTCGGTAATGTAACGGGTGGTTAAAGCCACGCAGGCATTAATAGCTTCTTCGGTGTAAGTTACACCGTGGTGCTCCTCGTATTTTTCTTTAATACGGTTAAGTATCTCAACAGTTTCGTCGGGGGTGGCCGGTTCAACCATCACCTTTTGGAAACGTCGGTCCAAAGCGCCGTCTTTCTCAATGTACTGGCGGTACTCATCCAAAGTGGTTGCGCCGATGCATTGTATCTCTCCACGCGCCAGGGCGGGCTTAAACATATTCGAGGCATCAAGCGAGCCCGATGCGCCGCCTGCGCCAACTATAGTATGTATCTCATCGATAAATAAAATTACATCCGGCGATTTTTCAAGTTCGTTCATCACGGCCTTCATGCGCTCCTCAAACTGGCCGCGGTATTTTGTACCTGCCACAAGCGATGCAAGGTCAAGCGTAACCACGCGTTTGTTAAACAATACACGCGATACCTTGCGCTGTACAATGCGCAGGGCAAGGCCTTCGGCAATGGCGCTTTTACCAACGCCCGGCTCGCCTATCAGGATAGGGTTGTTCTTTTTGCGGCGCGATAATATCTGCGATACGCGTTCAATTTCTTTTTCGCGGCCCACAATGGGGTCAAGCTTGCCTTCTTCGGCAGCTTTTGTCAGGTCGCGGCCAAAATTGTCCAGCACCGGTGTTTTCGATTTGATATCCGAAACCTTTTTAGGCTGGGTGAACGAGTCGTCTTCCTTAAAATCGTCGTCGCCGCCTGTTGATGATCCTGGCATCTCGTCCGTAACATCGTTTTTGTTGGCTTCCACTTCGCTTTTAAACACTTCGTAGTTTACATTAAACTGCATCAGTATCTGCGAGGCAATGTTGTCCTCGTCGCGCAGGATAGACAGCAGCAGGTGCTCGGTGCCTATCACATCGCTTTTAAAGATCTTAGCTTCAAGGTATGTTATTTTCAAAACCTTTTCGGCTTGTTTGGTTAACGGGATACTGCCTATATGTACATTGGTGCCAATGGTTCCTTTTACAGCATCCTCAACAGCACGGCGTAATTTAGCGGTATCAACGGTTAGCCCTTTTAATAATTTGATTGCCACACCATCACCATCGCGGATGAGGCCAAGTAAAAGGTGCTCTGTACCAATATAATCATGCCCAAGGCGTAACGCCTCTTCCCTGCTATACTGTATCACATCTTTAACCCGTGGCGAAAATTTAGCTTCCATATATACCTTTCTGATTATGATCGTCCTAATCTATAAATTTGTTTTTACCTGTCAAGACGATTGTTATAACATTTATCAACAATATTGCCAACTTTTTTGCTTTACCGGAAACAGACAATTTTATGATAGATAGTCTGTTAAAATAAACTTTTTATGGCGAATTAATGCCCCACAAACAACCTGAGCAGTAATAATAAACGGTTAAACTTATATTATTTGATATGTTGGGCACCAAATAGTTTAACCTAATTACGGGTATTGCGAAACTATTATAACAAAGCAGGGCAAATAGTCACTGTTTATGACAATACGGCATGCTTGTGTATGATAGTTTGATAAACAAACCCTTTGTTAGCAAACCAACCAATTTACAATGAAAGATACAAGTTAACAGATGAATTTGTAATGAAAATTATCCACCATTCCACATTTCAAGTTATATATTTGCTCTCCCTAAGTACAAAGCATAACATTTTATGGCAGACGAGAAGATCATTTTTTCGATGGCAGGGGTAAGCAAAGTTTATCCGCCGCAAAAAACAGTGTTAAAAAATATTTACCTGTCGTTTTTTTACGGCGCTAAAATTGGCGTTATCGGGTTGAACGGTTCGGGTAAGTCCTCGCTGTTGAAGATCATCGCGGGGATTGATAAAACCAATATTGGCGAAGTGGTGTTTTCGCCGGGCTACACCGTGGGTTACCTGAGCCAGGAACCCGAGCTTGACCCTGATAAAACCGTTAGGGAAATTGTGGAGGAGGGCGTTGCCGAAACTACCGCGCTGCTAAAGGAATACGAAGAGATAAACGAGAAATTTGGCCTGGAAGAGTATTACAGCGATGCCGATAAAATGGATAAGCTGATGAGCCGCCAGGGCGAGTTGCAGGACAAAATAGATGCTGTTAACGCCTGGGAGCTTGATGTAAAGCTGGAGCGCGCGATGGATGCACTGCGCTGCCCCGAGCCCGATACAAAAATTTCGGTACTATCAGGCGGCGAGCGCCGCCGTGTGGCCCTGTGCCGCCTGCTTTTGCAGGAACCTGACGTGCTACTGCTTGATGAGCCTACCAACCACCTGGATGCCGAATCGATAGACTGGCTGGAGCAGCACCTTAAACAATATAAAGGCACCGTTATTGCCGTAACGCACGACAGGTACTTTTTGGATAATGTTGCCGGCTGGATACTGGAGCTTGACCGTGGCGAAGGTTTACCATGGAAGGGAAATTATTCCTCATGGCTCGACCAAAAATCTAAACGTTTGGCGCAGGAGGAGAAAACCGAAAGCAAACGCCAGAAAACTCTTGAGCGCGAGCTGGAATGGGTGCGCATGGGCGCTAAAGGCCGCCACGCCAAATCAAAGGCACGTTTATCAAACTACGACAAGTTAGCATCCGAAGAAACAAGGGAACGCGAAGAAAAGCTGGAGCTGTTTATTCCGCCCGGCCCGCGTTTGGGCAATATCGTTATCGAGGCCAACGGCGTTACCAAAGCATACGGCGATAAGGTGTTGTTCGAAAACCTAAACTTTTCGTTACCGCCCGCGGGTATTGTGGGCATTATCGGCCCCAATGGCGCGGGTAAAACTACGCTGTTCCGCCTGATAACCGGGCAGGACCAGCCTGATGCCGGTACTTTCCGTGTAGGTGATACCGTCGCGCTCGGTTATGTAGACCAGATGCACGACGACCTTGACCCTAATAAATCTGTTTGGGAAAACGTAACCGACGGGCTTGATAATATTATGGTGGGTAACCGCCCGCTAAACTCCCGTGCGTACGTATCTAAATTCAACTTTAACGGCGCCGATCAACAAAAGAAAGTAGGTGTGTTATCGGGTGGTGAGCGTAACCGCGTGCATTTAGCTATTACCCTTAAAAAAGGATCGAACGTCTTATTACTGGATGAGCCTACTAATGACATCGACGTAAACACTTTGCGTTCGCTGGAAGAAGCGCTGGAGAACTTCGGCGGCTGCGCGGTAATTATCAGCCACGACCGCTGGTTCCTGGATAGGGTTTGTACCCACATTCTGGCGTTCGAGGGTAACTCGCAGGTTTACTTCTTCGAAGGTAACTACAGCGATTACGAAGAGAACTACAAAAAACGTGTTGGTGATGTAGCCCCAAAACGCATTAAATATAAAAAGCTAACGGTGTAGCAGGAGAACAGACTATAAGAGTTAAGACACAAGACATATGAAAGCCCGATTGCATAGTCAGCCGGGCTTTGCTGTATCTCTGCCCGTCATTGCGAGGTACGAAGCAATCTTGGACATGCCTGTCGCCGACTTTTCCATCGAAGATTGCCACGCTATCGCTCGCAATCGCGCAGGAAATAAGGAAAACCGTCATTGCGAGGTACGAAGCAATCTTCGACATGCCTGTCGCCGACTTTTCCATCGAAGATTGCCACGCTATCGCTCGCAATCGCGCAGGAAATAAGGAAAACCGTCATTGCGAGGTACGAAGCAATCTTGGACATGCCTGTCGCCGACTTTTCCATCGAAGATTGCCACGTTATCGCTCACGATGACGCGCGGGAATAAGGAATCCGTCATTGCGAGGTGCAAAGCAATCTTCTACATACCTGTCGCAGACTTTCCCATCGAAAGATTGCCACGCTATCGCTCGCAATCGCGCGCGGGAAATAAGGAAATCCGTCATTGCGAGGTACGAAGCAATCTTCTACATGCTTGTCGCCGACTTTTCCATCGAAGATACGGGTAGTATGAACGAAAACGCGCCCCTACATTCAAAAAACTTAATTCGTTGCGGCCTGTTCTATAAGCAAATCAGAATAATATGAACGCATATCAGCAAAAATGGATAGATGTGTTGCAGGCCGCCGGACTTAAAGACTGGAAAATAGAGGCCCGCGGAGAAGATATAGCGGTGGATATGCCGCACGTGACCGACCTGAAATTGATAAGGGATAATTTACCCGCTACACTGGGGGCGATAGCGCTTGATATAAACCTGCCGCGCGAACGTGTGAAATTTATCTTTCATAACGGGTACGAGAATTTCGAGTACGTGTTAAACCCCAACGAAGCGGATTTGAACGCCGAATAAGGTCAGATCCTGGCCTTTGTGGCAAAGAATGTTACACACAGACCCATGGCTGCAATAAGTGTAAAAGACGCCCGCAGCGTGGCGATGCCTGCTATAAAGCCAATTAAAGGCGGGCCTATTAAAAAGCCCAGGAAACCGATGGTTGATACGGCCGCCAACGCTACCCCCGGCGACATGGTTTTGGATTTGCCCGCCGCGCTGTAAACCAGCGGCACTACAGATGATACGCCAAACCCCACCAATAAAAAGCCGAACAGGGCGGTATATAAATATGGCAGCGCTACCGCGGTAAGCAGGCCGGTTGCAGTAAGCAGCCCGCTGATCTGCAGGGTACGCTTTAAACCAAAACGGTGGGCAAATTTATCGGCAACAAAACGGCCGGTAGCCATGGTAAGCATAAAGGCAGTGTACCCGGCACCCATTAAGGCGCTTTGCGCAAGCACTACCTTTTTAAAATAAATAACGCTCCAGTCAAACATGGCGCCCTCGCATATCAGCGAGCAAAAAGCTACAATGCCCAGTTTGATAAGCGAGTTATCAGGCATTACAAATACCGGCCCTGCGCTGGCCGGTTTATCATTTTTTAAATACCTGGATGTAAAAATCACCGAGACAATTATAACCGCCATGATAAGACTAAAATGCTTGAAGGGAATTACCTGTTTACCGATCATGAACGTGCCGATAGCCGCGCCGGTAAAACCTGCCAAACTCCACAGCCCGTGGAAAGAGGCAAGGATAGGCCTTTTATAAAGTTCTTCGGCTGCAACGGCCTGGGTGTTTACAGAAATGTTTACCGCATTGCTGGCAAACCCAAACACCAGCAAGCAAACAATAAGCTGTACCGTGTTCTGGGCCGCGCCCAGCGTTACAAGCGCCAGGCTGTAAACGGTTAAGGCGCCTATCAGCAGGTTGCGACTGCCTATGCGGGTGATTACCCAGCCCGAAAACGGCAGCGAACACATAAGCCCCACCGGCAACGCGAATAACACTCCGCCAAGTCCTGCATCACTTAAATGAAGGTTTTGCTGTATGGTTGCAATGCGCGATGCCCAACTGGCAAAGCATAGCCCTGTCATAAAAAACATGGCCCCCACCGCTAAACGCAGGGTAGTCCTTGAGAAATTATATGTTTTGCTTGTAGCTTCCAAATACGGTCAATTACTTAGTGTTAAATCAACACTAATGGCAAATATAACTTATTTAGCAAACTATTATGCCAGCATCAAATGTTGTATCACATTTTTATGCTGAAACTGCCCGATACGGTTTTATCAGCCCCATTCGAAATATCTACAAGATCGCCCGTAAACGTGCCGACTATAGTCCCTTTATTACTTCCGGATACATTATACTGCGTCACAGTTACCTTGCCTGCATCGCCTATCAAGGTTGTACCAGCCGCTAGCCCACTAATGTCGAAAGTACCGGTTCCGGTGATAGGCGCCATCAGTGTGAATAAGTTTGAAGCATCTGTTCCGCCACCAATTTGCACAGCGCCGTCCGGAGGGAACTGGTCAGCCGTATAAACCTGGAACACAACGTTGCTTTTTAAGGTTGTTGTTTTACCGTCTATGGTGTAGGTGATGGTACGGCCGCTTGCTGTATTGCCATTATTATTGCCGTCGTCAACGCCCTCGTTGGCAACAGTTCCTTCAGGATAAACTGGCGCATCAAGCTTACAGCCGGCGATTGCCGAGATCAGGAGCATGGAAAATATTGCTTTGGTAAAATTTTTAATCATATATAAATCAGGGGGTAAAAAAATCCATTATACGAAGCAATATACCACTAAGTTTTAATTATTAATAAATAAAAATAACGGTTAACAATCGCCGTCGGGGCCGCAGGTTGGGCCTTCTGCCACGTTTGTTATTTGTCGCTCATCGTGCCACTCGCCGAAGGCTTTTTCGAGCGTTTGGGTAAACACCGGTACCGCCTGCGCGCCCGATACCGCGTATTTGCTGTTCATTACAAAAAAAGGTACGCCTTTTATACCCAGGTATTGGGCTTCAGCAATGTCGTGCTTCACTTCGTCGGCATAGGTATCGGCAGCAAGTACCTGCTTTATTTCAGCGGCATCCAGGCCGATAGCCGTACCCAATTCCGCCAGCGTATCGGTATCGTCAATATTTTTACCATCGGTAAAGTAAGCCTTAAACAATGCTTCTTCGGCAGCATCACCCAAGCCGTGCTTTTTAGCCAGGTGACTAAAACGATGGGCGTTAAAACTATTGGCGACAACGGCATTGTCCATATGATAAGTAAGGCCAACCTCCGCAGCCATTTCGGTAACATGATTGTTCATTTGCTGTGCGTAGTCGAGCGTCCAGCCTTTGGCGTCGGCAAGGTATTGGTTAATGTTAACGGATGGGTCGGTTACCATATCCGGGTTAAGCTGGAAACTTTTCCACTCTATCTCTACCTTACCCTTGTGTGCAAATTGCTGTAAGGCATCTTCAAACCGCCGTTTGCCTATATAGCAGAACGGGCACATTACATCGCTCCAGATCTCAACTTTCATCTTTATAAAATTTGGTATAAAATTACTGCAATAGCAGGGTAATCGCGTAAGCGTAAAGTAAAATCTGGATCGGTGTGACGATATGCCATTGCGTGAGCGGGGGTAGTGAGGGGTCGAAGCGAAGTAGTTAGGTTTGTACTTCGGATGAGCGGTAGTCCGCTCAATTGCCGCGGAGGGCTGTTACTTCGTCTTGATACAAAGTAACCAAAAATCAAGTCAGCAAAAAGGCTTCTCTTCCGCACATGGCCATTACCTGCAAAGCAGGCAGAACCACGGGCTGCAAAATCTTGCCCCAACTTCGTTCGCACCTGGCCCATGCTTCAGGCAAGTATTGCTATGCCCTTGCCTCCGCTTAAGACCACATCGTTCTGCCCGTTTTCGCCCGAAGCTGCTTTGCTGATGTGGAAACACAATCCCTTTAACGTCATTGCGAGCGTAGCGCGGCAATCTTTGATAGAAAAGCAATCCGCAAGAAAAAGCACTGCCTTAACAACACCTTCAAACTGCGGCATTGGCCTGTTCGGGTAGTATAGCGATTGCTAAAGCACTTCCTTTCACAGAACAGGACGCAGCCGCGACTTTTCTTTTTGGTACTTTTTCTTTTGAGAGAAAAGAAAAAGTACATCCACTGACGATTCATACTCCTCACTGCCATTCCTAACGAAGAAGAGATAAAGTGTTGTGCTTTCATGAACGGTAGTCCGCTCAATTGCCGCGGAGGGCTGTTACTTTGTCTTGATACAAAGTAACCAAAGATCAAGTCAGCAAAAAGGCTTCTCTGCCGCACAAGGCCTTTTTCCCCCGCAAAGCAGGCAGAACCACGGGCTGCAAAATCTTGCCCCAACTTCGTTCGCACCTGGCCATGCGCTTCAGGCAAGTATTGCTATGCCCTTGCCTTCGCTCAAGGCCACCATCGTTCTGCCCGCTTTCGCCCGAAGCTGTTTTGCTGACGCATAATCACAACTCCCCACCGACACGTCCTTGCGAGCGTAGCGTGGCAATCCCCGAGCGATAAGCCCCCCACTGCCTTAACACAACCTCAAATTGCGGCATTGGCCTGTTCGGATAGTACAGGCATTGCATCGGCACATCCTTTCACAGAACAGGACGCAGCCGCGACTTTTCTTTTTGGTACTTTTTCTTTTGAGTGAAAAGAAAGTGACATCCACTGACGATTCATACTTCTCACCGCCATTGCTAACGTAGAACAGATAAAGTGTTGTGCTTTCATGAGCGGACTACCGTTCGCAGATGCACAAACCCACCACTATAATCCCGGTTTGCTTCACCTTACTTCCCGGTTGTATCCCGCTCCACCAGGTCCATACCGCATTTGCTGCAGGTGCCGGGCTTGTCTGAGGTTATATCGGGGTGCATGGTGCAGTAGTATTTACCTTTTGGCGTGGAGGTTTCTTTGGCATCTTTTTGTGCCGGACTACTGCAGGCACCTGCTCCGAAGAGCAGACCTGCAAATGCTATGATAAAGAGAGTTTTTTTCATGATCTATTTGTTTTTAATAAAGGCGGCAAAGCCAAATAATGATACCACCAGCACACCCAAAGCGGCCAGCATACTTACAATATCGCGAACGTTTTTGCCCGCCCAGCTCATGCCAAAGTATTTGTGTAAAAATATAAATGTAAGACCTTCGGCGCGGTCAATGCCGGCAACTTTTGTGGCCAGCTGCGATGTGGTAGTTTCTATGTACCAGTTCTCGCCGGTAGGATAGGCTACCTTTTGCACCGGCAGGCGCTTGTTTATAAATCCGTACTCGTTATCAAACTGACGCACCTGGGTAATATTTACGGTTCCTTTAACCTTTTTAGCGCCCGGTCCGCCACGGTAAAAGTTAGCCAGCCACCGGGCATACTGTGTGTCGCCGTCGGGCAAAAGGGCGCCGGTTTGGGTGTTGTAATAAGTTACGTTCTTTTTAAAATCGCTTACCTGGTACCAGGTGCTATCGTTAAATTTAACCAGGTTGATATTTTTAACCGAACTTTCGTCAAGCGGTAACGCCAGGTTAGATACTGCAAGATCTTTACTGCTAATTACCTGGGTGTATCTTTTTTGTTCGGGGCCGATGTTATGCAGCTTTACCGCCAGGTGAAACGCCGCGCTGATAACGAATGTGAACATCACGAAGGAAACTATTAAGCCAATTTGCCTGTGAAAGCGGTGTATAAAGCGGGTATCCTTACGGTTGCCGGTCTTACGGTTTTGCTGCGCTGCCTTAAACTTTTTCCAGAACAGCCCGTAAATGGTCAACCCGCTTAGCAGCGATAAGAACATGATGCTTACAATAACGAGCAGTACAATTACACGGACCTGGTCGCCTGCAATATCCGCCAGGAATTGCCAGGTGTGTAGCTGCTCAAAAACAGCCAGCATAACCTTGCGGGTATTGTTATTAAACGTACCCATGCGGCTTTGCCCGGTCTCGATGTAAACATCCATGCCGTTCGGCGTATCAAACGCAACCTTCCAAACGGGCAGCAAGCGGTTAATGGGCTGATAACGGCTATCAAAGGTTTTTTGCAGGGTGATGGCTTTTATTTTTGATGTGCTATCTTGTGTAAAATAACGGGCCAGGTAAGTGGCATAAAGCTTATCGCCGCCGGGTAGCAATACGCCGGTATTGGCCGAATAGTAATTATATGTGCTATCTGTACCTAAAACCTGGTAATAGGTGTCTTTATTAAAACTGATCTGCCCCGCATTGATAAAGCTATCAATGCTATTTTTATTAATTACCTGCTGTAAAGATAGCGCCGGTTTTGTTTTAGCCGGGGCAGGTTTGTAAACTTCCTGCGCAATTACCGGCCTGAACCAGTTTGACATAAAGGGGTGCGACAGGCCGCTCAGCGTCCACATGATAACGGGTACCAGGGCCGTTAGGCCGAGGATGCGGTGCCATTTATAAAAATTTTGTTTTGCTGTTGCCATGTTAATTTTTTGAAAATGAATAGCTGATGCCTAACGTATAAACCCGTGGCGGCGCGGCGGTATAGGTATCGCCATACTGGTTGCTAAGCACCGTTGTGGCGTAAAGCTTATTGGTTACATTCAAGACGTTAAGCCAAAGGCCCGCGCCTTTTAGCGCGCCGCTTTTTATATCAAAACCGGTACGCACGTTAAATATATCGTAACCCGAATAGCTTTTGGTGTTGGCCGGATTGGTAAAGTACGAATTGATATGCTGCCACTCGCCCGCCAGCCTGAAACCGTTCATGTACGCGGGTTTATAAGTAAGCTCGGAGTTAGCTATCCATGCCGGGGCGTTGTTCATGCGGTTGCCGTTGTAAACTTTAACGGTGCTGGTACCGGTGCTAAAGTTTGTGGCCACTTCGCTATAATCCACGTAGGTGTGTTTGGTATTGGTGCCGCTAAACCTGAAGCTTACTTCGCTCACCGGCGCATAAGCAACCGAATACTCGATGCCCCGGTGGCGGGTAGCCCCCGCGTTTTGGTTTTGGGTGGTGTTATCGGGCAATAGCTGGTTAATGATCTCGTTACGGCCTTCCAGGTCGTACAGGGTAACCTCTAAGTACAGCTTTTTGTTGAGGCCGGTAAACCAGCCGCCCGCCTCGTAATTATTAAAGGTTGCCTGTTTTAGCGGGGTTAGCTGGCGCGCGCTGTACAGATCGCCGGTTTCGGGCGGCTGAAAGCCTACGCTGTAATTGGCATACAGGCCTTTGTTATTACCGAAATTGTAAGTAAGCCCAAGTTTTGGCGCTACTATGTTAAAATCGTTTGCTTCCTGCTGTTTGTATTTGCTGCCCGTGGCAATGCCATTGGCAAAGTTATAATGTATGCGATCGTACCGAAGGCCCATTACAATGCGCAAAGGCGCGGCGGGTTTCAGTTCGTACTGGGCATAAGCGGCCGTGTTGAACAGCTTTATGCGATAGTTATCGATATAATTACCCGTATTGGTGTAGCCGGTGTAAGTGTTGGTTGCTACATCCTTTTGGATATCCAAAAACTTAGCGTAATAACTGCTGGGGCTGTTATCGGCATAAACCCCTACGATGAGCCGCGAATGCAGGAAACCCATATCCTGCCTGTGCTGGGCAAGCAAGCCCAAACTGTGAAAACGCTGGTCGTTCTCCTGCCCGTTCGAGCTTAGGTATTTACCGTCGTTATCCCTCACATCAGATATGTAATAGCTTGGCAATTGCGCGGTAGAGTTATCGCGGTAAAACAAGGTTAAAAAGGTGCTGCTTTTATCACTCCAGGTGTGTTCCAGCTTAGTGTTTGCCCTGAAGGCTTTTACCTTGCGATAGGTAAAGCGCTGGTTTGCACCATACATGCGGCTGTAAAACTTAGCGCTGTCAAGGGCGCCGGGGGTTTGGGTGTTCAGGTAATTATAGGCGGCAGATGCCGTTAAGCGGGTGGCGTTATCAAAATCGTAAGTGGTTTTAAAATTGCCCGAGTATTTGTCAAAATCGCTGTAGTCTTGCCAGCTGTTGCGCTGTTTGGCTATGTAACCCCCAACATACAAGCCAAATTTGCCCGTGCTGAAACCGCCATCGGCATCAACCCGGCGGTAATGATAATTGTTGCCCTGCACCGATACATTGCCCGCATAACCCGCGGGTGGTCCTTGTGTTATAAAGTTAACGGCCCCGCCAATAGCATTGCTGCCATAAAGCGACGAGGCCGGGCCTTTGATCACCTCGATATCCCGCACCCCGCTCATGTTGATCTCGTAAAGCGAGTTGTGGTTAAATATCCCCGTAGGGCGGATAGGCAGCCCATCCTCCATATACAGGTACAGGGCGTTATAGGTAATAGGCTGGCGTATGGCCATGGTGTGCTGCTCATTCCCAAGGTCTACCATGTATACGCCGGTTACCTTGTTCAATAACTGGTAAAGCGCGGTGGCTTTGGTATCGTGTATCTGGGTAGCGTTTATTTTGCTGATAGCGATGGGGGCATCCTGCCGGGCCTGGCGCTGGCGGCTGGCCGAGACAACCACCTGCTGCAGATCAATGGTTGAGGGCTCTAAAGCTATTTCTATGGAGGCGTTGCCTGCAAGGATGTAAGTTTTGTCGGCAAAGCCAATCATTTTAAAACGCAGGGTTTTAACGCTGTCGGTTAATAAGGTAAACCGGCCCCTGGCATTAGTAGTGGCAAGCAATTGGCCGCTGGTGGCGTTGCTTACCATAACGCCAGCAACAGCCTCGTGCGTGCGGGCATCAGTAACGGTTCCGTGCAGGGTGCTTTGGCCAAAGCAAAGGACAGGCGCAAAGCCCAGCAGGATATATAATAATATAGATAGTTTCATAAAACGGGAAACTTGCCCTTTTGCGCAGGGCATTAACAAATTACAGCGCATGCCAATGCATAGCGGATACGGGCCTTTAAGCGGGTATCGTAAACTGTATGAATAAATAAGTTGTTTTTATGAAAGCCGGGGCGGCTGAAAGATATTGCGCGATTGCTCGGGCAGGTGGATACGGTAGTTGGGAACTTTGGTAACCGATAATAAAACCTGGTAAAACTTAACCTTAGCAGGCTGGTTGCAAAACGCTTCCTGAAACAGGTTTTTTTGCGCCTGGCGTTCTTCGGTGTTTTGTTTTTCCTGGGCCTGCTTTATCTTTTTCATGAAATAGCACTTGCCGTTGCAATGCAGCTGGGGCTTATCACGGTTTTCACAAAGTTTCGTCGCGATGTAGTTCCTGTTCAGCTCAAAACCCGCGTAAATAAAAAAACGCGAAAAATTGGCCGATACCAGTGATACAATTAATAAGTATGCGGTAAAACGTTGTAACATGCGGCGCAAAGGTACGTGTAGTTTGTAATAAATGCTACCATTATAACGATAAAAGCCCCCGACCGGTTGGCGGGGGCTTAAAATATTTGCGGATGGCCTTGATTACTTATCGCGTTTAACAACAAAATGCGAGCTGCTTCCGCCAAAATCGATATCCATCGCGCACGAGTCGGCATAGGCTTTACCCTTATGCGGATAATCGGTGCCCGATACGTTTACGCTGAATGAGAACTCGTCGCCTTTAATTTTACCGTTATCAATGGGTACCTCGCCCATTTGCGAAGTTGCCGTGCCGGTAAGTTTTTCGCCGTCAACCTTAAAGTCGTACGATACCGCTATAGCGTTACCATCCGGGGTGTTTAACGAACCGGTCCATTTGCCGTTAATATCAGCATAAATTGCCGCCAAACATACCATAAAGCAGCAGGATAACAGGGCTGTTGTAAAAATCTTTCTTTTCATGTGGGGTTATCATTTTATAATCCTAATATAGCGTTTTATTGATACAAAATAAGCGGCAGCTGCTTTTTAATATCAAATTATATCGTTAATAAAAAAGCGGGGACGCACCACATCCTGCCGCCATCAAAAAAGCAATAGCCAATAAATTATTCAAATTTATCGGCCACTACCTGTATCTTCCCGTTTAAACCAACAGCTTCAAACGTAAGGGTAACCTTGCCATCTTTCCCTTCAATGGTCACGGTAATATCTTTGTCGTCGCCGCCATCGCCGCTCACTATGCTTTTTACAACCATTTTGCCTTCTTTATAAGGCACTTTCCAGTCGCAGGTTTTCGAGGTTATCTTGCCGGTCATTTTATGATCTTCATCCCCCGGTACAATGGTAATATCGGTACTGCTGATGGTGATAACAGCCGTTTCATCTTTTGTTTTAGATATGTTCCCGTTCTCATCAAAGTGGGTGGTTTTTGACGACGTAAGGGTAACCGTTTTGTCGCATTGCGCATAGGTTATGGTAGTGCCTGTTATTACAAGAAATAAAGCTACCAGGGCTGTTTTAAGTATTTTTCGTGTTTTCATTTTATGGGATATAAAGGTTAATTATTCAAATTTATCTGCTACTACCTGTATCTTGCGGCCAACTCTCTCTTCAACCTCGAAAGTGAGGGTTACTTTACCATCTTTGCCCTCAATGGTTACGGTAGCATGCATCTCATTGGTACCATCTTTACTTACCGTGGCTTTAATAACCGATCTTCCTTCTTTATAAGGTACTTTCCAATCGCAGGTGTACGAGGTGATCTTGCCTCCCAGTTCATGGTCGTTACCCGGTACAATGGTCAGGTCGGTCTTGGTAACTGTAATTACGACGCCTTCATCTACCGTGCGGGTTATAGTGCCTTTGTCGTCAAGGTAGTTTGTAGACGACGCAGTAAGAGTAACTGTTTTATCGCATTGCGCTAATGCTACGCGATGGCCCGCCACTGACAAAAAGCCGGCGAGTATAGTGCTTACTAAATAAAATTTCGTTTTCATTTTATATGATGATTTGATTTTTTGTAAAGATATATGTTTTAAATAGTAATATGCAATACATAGTACTATTTATTTTAATTTATTTGATTTAGATTTATTTATTTTATTTAAATACAAGCGGATTGCGCCCGGAAAAACATGCAATTTTATCAGGAATTTTCAGGAATTTTTAAGTTGAAGCCAATATTTTACCATTTACACGGTTTGAGTTTTATTTTTTAAGGTAAAATATGGGCATTATCTGGTAAAAATATGGCAGCACAAGGGTGGGTATTCCTGTACTTTTGGTTAGCTTTAAAATTCAAACAATTTATCGCCCATGAAAAAGTTTTGCCTGGTAATTCTAATCTCGTGCAGTCTTACTGCCTTTGCCCAAAAACAAGATTACACTATTCAGCCGGTGGCCTTTACCAACGTAAAACTGACTGATCATTTCTGGACACAGCGCATCGAAACCAACCGTACGGTAACTATACCGGCATCTTTTGCCCGTTGCGAAAGCACAGGCAGGGTAAAAAACTTCCAGATGGCGGCCGAGCGCAAGGGTAAATTTTGCACCACCTACCCGTTTGATGATACCGATATTTACAAAACCATAGAAGGGGCATCGTACTCGCTGGCCCTGCATCCTGATAAAAAGCTTGACCATTACGTGGATTCGATGATTACAATCATTGGCCGCGCCCAGGAATCCGACGGCTACCTGTACACTGCCCGCACAATCGACCCGCTGCATGTTGGCCCCTGGCTGGGCACCGAGCGCTGGGTAAAAGAGCAGGAAAACAGTCACGAATTGTACAATGCAGGCCACATGTACGAAGGAGCGGCAGCCCATTACCTGGCTACCGGTAAGCGCAATTTCCTAAATATCGCCCTAAAAAACGCCGATCTGCTGGTGCGTACCTTCGGGCCAGGCAAAAGGCATGTGGCGCCCGGTCATCAGGTGGTAGAGATGGGTTTGGTAAAGCTGTACCGCATCACCGGCAAAAAAGAATACCTGGACCTCGCCAAGTTTTTTATAGACGAGCGCGGACATAAGGAATACAACAAAAAAAGTAAAAGCGTTTACGAAAACGGCATTTACTGGCAGGATGACAAACCTGTAATTGATCAAACCGAGGCCGAAGGCCACGCTGTACGGGCCATGTACCTGTACTCGGGTATGGCAGATGTAGCTGCGCTAACAGGCGATAAACAATACCTGGCCGCTATAGATAAGATATGGGATAACATGGTGGGCAAAAAAATGTACGTACAGGGCAGCATAGGCGCCGTTGGCGATGGCGAACGCTTCGGCGATAACTATGAACTGCCTAATGCAACCGCCTATAACGAAACATGCGCGGCCATTGGCAACGTTTTCTGGAACCAGCGAATGTTTTTGCTGCACGGCGAATCGAAATATATTGATGTGCTGGAGAAGACCCTTTATAACGGCCTGATATCGGGCGTTGGGCTGGATGGTAAATCGTTCTTTTATACCAACGCCATGCAGATACATGATAATTTTAACCATCCGGATATCGAACGGGAGCGCGCGGGTTGGTTCACGTGCTCGTGCTGCCCCACCAACGTGGTAAGGCTCATGCCCTCTATCCCGGGCTATATTTACGCCCAAAGCGGCAGGGATGTGTATGTAAACCTGTTCATCAGCGGTACAGGCGATTTGAAGGTAGACAATAAAGATCTTAAGATCATCCAGCAAAACAACTACCCTTGGGACGGCGGCCTGGCCTTTACCGTTGAGCCGGCAGGAACTATGGATATGAACCTGAAGATCCGCATACCCGGATGGGCGCAAAATCAGGCTATCCCATCTGACCTATACAGCTATCAATCCCCTGTAAACCAACAAGTAGAGATAAAGCTTAACGGCAAGCCGTTTGAGTATCAAATGAGTAAAGGCTATGCGGTAATCAGCCGCAAATGGAAAAAGGGCGATAAGATAGACATGAGCCTCCCCATGAATGTACAACGGGTTATCGCCAGTGATAAGCTCCCTGAAGATGCCGGAAAAGTAGCCCTGCAGCGCGGCCCTATCATGTATTGCGCCGAGTGGAAAGACAACGGCGGCAAGGCAGCTAATATTATCATCCCGCAAAACACAACGTTTACCACCGCTTACGACCCCAGCCTGCTTAATGGCGTTACTGTGCTGAAAGCCGAGGTAAAAAGCGTAAATATTGATGAAAAAGCTCAAACGGTTTCTACCGTTGCTAAAACCATGACCGCCATCCCTTATTACAGCTGGGCTAATCGAGGCAAGGGCGAAATGACAGTGTGGTTTCCCGAACAGGTAAAATATATTGAATTGATAACAAAGTAGTTGCTAAACCGTAGTTTTGACAGTAAACCAATGCCGTTCCGTACGGTAATCAAAAAATCAAATCAATATCACTATGATGAAGAAACTTATTTTACTGACCTGTCTCACCGCAGCATTTGTAACAGGGGCCGCAGCACAGCAAATTTCAATTGATAAGGGTTGGAAGTTTGCCGTTGGCGATTCAGCCCAATGGGCGCAGCCCGACTATAACGATGCCGGCTGGAAACCTGTAAGTTTGACGCGGCCCTGGGAAAGGCAAGGCTACGAAGATGTTAACGGCTTTGGCTGGTACAGGCTGCATTTGGTTATCCCAACTTCGTTAAAAGAAAAATCTTACTTAAAAGATAGCTTACGCATCACCCTAAATGATGTTGACGATAACGACGAGGTTTACCTGAACGGACAGCTGATAGCCAAATATGGCGGTAAGGCCGGCGATATAAAGACAGGTGATTATGGCCCGCGCAGCTACACCATAGCCGCAAATAATCCTGCCATTTTGTGGGATAAGCAAAACGTATTAGCGGTACGCATATTTGATACCGGCGGCGATGGCGGGCTGTACGGCAATAAATTCACTTTGGCGATGGCTGACGTGATGGACCCGGTAAGCATTAATACTGACGCCGATTTCAATTATGGCGTTAACAATAGTTTAAGTAAATCCATCAAACTTATTACCACAAGTAATTACGTTTACAGGGGGAAATTAACCTTTAAAGTAATCGATCCGGAGAATAACGCTGTTATTTATAACAAAACAAACGATGCCAGTTTTACCGCCGGCAAACCTTTTACCTATAATTTCAGCATAGCCCGGCTGGCGCAAAAGTCGTATGCGGTTAGCTATACTTTTACCGAAGAAAAATCAGGTAAAAGCATTACCAAAACGGATGGTACGCCATACATACTTACCCCTGCACCTGCGCTTACCCCTAAAGTGAACGGACCCGATGTTTATGGTGCAAGACCTGGCAACCCTTTTTTGTACCTGATACCTGCCAGCGGACAAAAACCGCTTACCTATGCGGCGAAAGGACTTCCAAATGGTTTAAAGCTTGATGCTAAAACCGGTATTATAAGCGGCGTAGTTAATCAAAAGGGCAATTATACCGTAATCCTTACAGCCAAAAACGGCCTGGGCGCAAATTCAAAAAACTTCACCATAAAAATTGGCGATCTGATTGGGCTTACCCCCGCATTGGGCTGGAACAGCTGGAATGCCTTTGGTTTATCTATTAATGATGAAAGGGTGCGTGTAGCCGCTAAAACCATGATAGATAAGCTAAGCGCCCATGGCTGGAACTACATCAATATTGATGACGGCTGGGAGGCCGAAAACCGGGCGGCAAGTGGCGAAATACTGACCAACCAAAAGTTTCCGGATATGAAGGCCACTACCGATTTTGTGCATAGCCTGGGTTTAAAAATGGGCATATACTCATCTCCCGGTCCACGCACCTGCGGTGGCTATCTGGGTAGCTGGCAACACGAGGACCAGGACGCTAAAACCTACGGTGATTGGGGGATTGATTATTTAAAATATGATTGGTGCTCGTACACAGAAGTGGCGCCGCGAGACCTTACGCTGGATGACATGAAAAAGCCGTACCGGGTAATGCGCGCATCGTTAGATAAGATACCACGCGATATCATGTACAGCTTTTGCCAGTACGGCATGGGCAAGGTTTGGAACTGGGGAGCCGAGGTTGGGGGCAATAGCTGGCGTACTACTGGTGATATTACCGATACCTGGAAAAGCATGGCGGATATTGGCTTTAGCCAAATGGATGCGGCCCCGCATGCGGAACCCGGCCATTTCAACGACCCGGATATGCTGATAGTAGGTAAAGTAGGCTGGGGCGATAACCAGCACAATACACGCCTAACACCGGATGAGCAATACACCCACATTAGCCTATGGAGCCTGCTGGCGTCGCCATTGCTGATAGGCTGTGATATGGGCAAACTTGATCAGTTTACACTCAACCTGCTTACCAACGACGAAGTTTTGGCCATTAACCAGGATGCATTAGGAAAAGAAGCCACACGCGCTACAAAAACTGCTGATTACCAAGTATGGATAAAAGATATGGCTGATGGCAGCAAGGCTGTTGGGGTTTTCAATACATCAGATATCTATCAAACCATTGTTATAAATAGAAACGAGAATGGCTTGCAGGGGCTAACCCAAGTACGTGATGTATGGCGCCAAAAGAATGTGACGTCGCCCGGTAACAGCTACACCGTTAAAGTAGCGCCACACGGTGTAATGTTGGTGAGATTTAGTAAGTAAGAAATTGGCCGATTAAATTGCCTCCTTGGGAGGGCGTGATGATTTGTGCAGCTGCAGGGAGGGAGTTCTTTGTTTGACAGGCGGCCGATGATTTATAATGCTATTAGTAATAAGAAGAGTAAAGAAAAAAATGAACAATATGGGCGTAATTTGGAAAGGGGTATTCCCCGCAGTAACTACAAAGTTTACAGATGATGACAGACTTGATTTTAATGCCTTTGATAAAAACATCGAGGCACAGATCGAAGCCGGCGCAAGTGGTATTATTATAGGTGGTTCGCTGGGCGAGGCAAGTGTTTTAAGCGACAGCGAAAAGATTGAACTGTTACAGCATACCGTTAAGGTGGTTGCCAAACGCGCTTATGTGATATTAAACATTGCGGAGCAAACCACAAAGGCGGCCCTGCTATGTGCCGCTAACGCAGAAAAATATGGTGCCGATGGACTGATGATGCTCCCGCCGATGCGCTACAAGGCTGATGAGGAAGAAACTGTAAAATATTTTACAGATGTAGCCAAAAGCACAAAATTGCCCATGATGATCTATAACAACCCTTATGATTATAAAATCGAGGTTACGCTGGATATGTTCGAGCAGCTGTCGCCATATAAAAATATCCAGGCGGTAAAGGAATCAACTCGCGATGTAAGCAACGTAACCCGCATGATCAACCGTTTTGGCAATAGGTTTGCCGTACTTTGCGGGGTTGATACCCTGGCTTTAGAAAGCCTTTTTATGGGTGCCGATGGCTGGGTGGCCGGTTTGGTAGATGCCTTCCCCAAAGAAACAGTTGCTATTTACCGTTTGGCTAAAGAGGGCCGCATGCAGGAAGCGTTAAAGATCTATCGCTGGTTTTTGCCTGTGCTTGAACTGGATATCCATGCTAAGCTGGTGCAATACATCAAGCTGGCCGAATCGGTTACCGGCCTGGGCACCGAAACGGTGCGTTTGCCGCGATTGAAAATAACCGGCAACGAACGCGACAGGGTCTTAGGCGTCATTAATCATGCCGTGAAAAACCGCCCGGAATTACCCGCGGGCAGCTGGGGCATAGAAGCTGAGGTGGATGTAACAGGTGTGAGTTGATAATACTTTTACCTGTTTTAATAGATGTCAGTCTGAGCTTGTCGAAGACTTAACAAAGCGATGAAGAGGCTATTATATATTTAAACAGGAAGCTAACTAACACAGCCATGTAAGTACAAGCCCCGTAATTATTTAAATTACCAGCCGCGTAAACATCGTGGTATAAAACAGGTAATTATAAAAGGCTAAACAAAACACTATGGAAACACAAAATTTAATTGGTTATCAATATATACAGAGCGGTAAAGCCTTCAGAGCGGTAAACCCCGCGACAGGTAGCGAACTTGACGCGGAATTTAATGCCGCCAGCTTGCAGGATGCTGATAAAGCCATGCAATTGGCCGCCCAGGCTTTTGAAACCTACAGCCTAACCGGTGGTAAAGGCAAAGCAGCTTTTTTGCGCAGCATTGCCGAAGAGATAAACGCCATTGGCGATACCTTAATACACCAGGCCATGGCCGAAAGCGGCCTGCCCGAGGCACGGCTGCAAGGGGAACGCGGGCGCACTACGGGTCAGTTGAATATGTATGCCAATTTGCTTGAGGAAGGTAGTTGGGTTGACGCGGTGATTGATACTGCCATACCAGATCGCACCCCACTACCGAGGGCAGATATCCGTAAAATGATGGTGCCGATTGGTCCGGCGGTGGTATTTGGGGCAAGTAACTTCCCCATGGCGTTTTCTGTTGCCGGCGGCGATACCTGCTCGGCTTTAGCATCTGGCTGCCCGGTAGTGGTAAAAGCGCATCCGGCGCACCCGGGTACCGGTGCGCTGGTTGGCGAAGCCATTAAAAAAGCCGCCCAAAAGCACGGTATGCCTGAGGGAGTGTTCTCCTTGCTTTACGATGATGGCTATACCATTGGCGAAGCTTTGGTGAAACACCCTAAAACAAAAATAGTTACGTTTACAGGCTCGCTAAAAGGGGGCATGGCACTTGTGAAAATGGCGCAGGACCGCGATGAGCCTATCCCGGTTTTTGCGGAAATGGGCAGTATAAATCCCGTTATATTATTACCAAAGGCTTTGGAAAAACGCGCCGAAGAACTAGCAAAATTATCGGCAGCAATAACCACCAATGCGGGGCAATTTTGCACACAGCCGGGTTTATTGCTGGCTGTTAGATCTGTCGCGTTAGGGAAATTTAAGACAGCGCTTGCTGCAGCTATAGCGGATGTTAATTCGGCCACTATGTTAACCCCGGGAATTTGTGCCAATTTTAATAAACTATCCGGCGACATGCTGGCAGATAGCAATGTTGAGGTTATAGCCAAATCCGACAAACTTAATACCGATTATATCAACCAGGGTATTGCCGTAGTTACCCAGATCAGCGCATCGGCTTTTTTGGCTGATGAAAAATATAAGGAAGAGATATTTGGCCCATATACCATGCTGGTAGTTGCCGATGATAAAGCGCAGTTGGAACAGGTAGTTGACAGCCTGCATGGCCAGCTCACCGCCAGCATTATGGCAGAGAAAGAAGAACTGCCGCAGTATAAAAGTATTACCGATAAACTGGCTAAATTAGCTGGCAGGGTAATATTGAATGGCCCGCCAACGGGGGTTGAAGTAGGGAATGCCATACAGCATGGCGGTCCGTATCCCTCAACCTCCGACAGTCGTTTTACATCAGTAGGTACAGGTGCAATCAAGCGCTTTGTGCGCCCGGTATGCTGGCAAAACTGGGAGCAGGATATGCTGCCGGAAGAATTAAAAGACGGCAACCCGCTTGGTATATGGCGATTGGTTAATGGGGAAATGAGCAAATAGTTGAAAGTTTAAGGTGTAAAGTTGAAAGTGACTTTGAACCTTAAACTTTTCACTTTCAACTTAAAATATGAATAAAACATTCTTCTGCATAGATGCGCATACCTGCGGTAACCCGGTGAGGTTGGTTGCCGGTGGCGGGCCAAATTTAGTTGGTGCCAACATGAGCGAAAAACGCCAGCATTTTCTGCGCGAGTACGACTGGATACGCAAGGGGCTGATGTTTGAGCCGCGGGGGCACGATATGATGTCGGGCAGTATATTATATCCCCCACATGATCCGCAGAACGATGTAGCTGTGCTGTTTATTGAAACCAGCGGCTGCCTGCCCATGTGCGGGCACGGTACCATCGGCACCATTACCATTGCTATCGAGGAGGGACTGATCACGCCGAAAACTCCCGGTATCGTGCGTATGGAAGCGCCGGCAGGGCTGGTTTTAATATCATACAAACAGGAAGGCAAAAAGGTGAAGTCGGTAAAGCTGGTAAATGTACCAAGCTACCTGGCTGCCGAAGGCCTGCTGGTAGAATGCCCCGACCTGGGTTTGCTAACTATTGATGTTAGTTATGGCGGTAACTTTTATGCCATTGTAGATCCGCAGGAAAACTTTAAGGGCCTGGAAAACCACACCGCAGATCAGTTGATATCATGGAGCCGTGTTTTACGGCAGCGGATAAATGAGCAATACACCTTTGTGCATCCCGAAAATCCAACTATAAACGGCTGTTCGCATATATTATGGGCCGGTAAAACCATATCGCCGGAGGCAACCGCCCGCAACGCTGTTTTTTATGGCGATAAGGCGATAGACAGATCGCCCTGCGGAACCGGCACATCTGCCCGTATGGCCCAATGGCATGCAAAAGGGTTATTAAAAAAAGGGGATAAATTTATACATGAAAGCATCATCGGCAGCCAGTTCATAGGCACGGTAGAAGATGAGGTAACGCTTGGCGGCAAGCCGGCTATTGTGCCGGGCATTGAAGGCTGGGCGAAAGTTTACGGATACAATACCATCAAAATTGATGACGAAGACGACCCATACGCGTTTGGCTTTCAGGTTTTGTAATAAAAAACGTCATTGCGAGCGTAGCGTGGCAATCTTCGATAGAAAAGTTGGCTACAAGCACGTCGAGGTTGCCACGTAGCTATCGCTCCTCGCAATGACATGATCTATATGATGAATAACTAAAATGAGTAAAGCAATAATAATAGGCGGTGGAATAATAGGGCTCTTTTCAGCGTATTACCTGAACAAATCAGGCTGGGAAGTAGAGATACTGGAGCAGGGCGACCTGACGGACAATGCTTCATTCGGTAATGCAGGCATGATCGTGCCAAGCCATTTTATACCGTTGGCGGCGCCGGGCATGGTTGAGCAGGGCATCCGGTGGATGTTTAACAGCAAAAGTCCGTTTTATGTAAAACCAAGCCTAAGTCCCGACCTGATAGGATGGGGACTTAAATTCCTGAAAGCGGCCAATAAACATCATGTCGAACGTTCGGCAGGTGCCTTACGCGACCTGTCCCTGCTCAGCAAAAAACTTTATCAAGACCTTGAAAATGACGCTTACTTTGATTTTGGCTTTGCCGACAAGGGTATACTGATGCTTTTTAAAACGCCTAAATTTGAAGAAGAAGAACGCCATACCGCCGAAAAAGCGGTGCATTTAGGACTTGATGCCCAATATCTTACTGTAGACGAATGCCAGAAACTGCAGCCGGATATCGAGTTGGATATTTTAGGCGCGGTGCATTACCATTGCGACGCGCATTTATATCCCAATAAACTGGTGGCGGGTTTGGTTAATCATTTAGAAAAAGCGGGGGTTAACATACACCGCAACACACCTGTTACTAATATAAAGCATGCCGGCGGCGAAGTAACACAGGTCATCAGCAATGATAAAAGCTTTAAGGGCGATGCTTATATTTTAGCCGGGGGTGCATGGACACCTGCAATAGCAAAACTGGCGGGGTTAAAAATACCGCTTATGCCGGGTAAGGGTTATTCGTTTATGGTTGATGAGCCACGGCACCGCATGACCATCCCCTCGTTACTTTGCGAGGCAAGAGTATCGGTAACGCCAATGAACGGGCAAATACGTTTTGGCGGTACCATGGAGATAGGCAAAATAAACCAGCAGGTGAATATGAGCCGGGTGGCAGGCATCGTGGAATCCATCCCTCAATATTTCCCCGATTTTACGCCTGCCTTGCCCCGGCAAAAAGATATATGGTTTGGTTTCCGCCCCTGCTCGCCTGACGGGTTGCCTTATATAGGCCTATCGGGCAAGTACAAGAATCTGGCAGTTGCTACCGGGCACGGCATGATGGGCTTAAGCCTTGCGCCCGCTACCGGCAAACTGATAGAAGAAGTACTGAATAACAACACCGCTTCGGCGGGTATTAGCCAGTTTTCGCCTGACAGATATCAATAATCCGATTTGTGTTTCCTGTTAAAATCAAATATCCTGGAGATGGTAAATCCTAAACGGAACTGACCTTTGCCCCAGCTCGATTCGGTATCGTTAAGGTAATTAAACTCCGATATGGCCTGTGCGTTGGTAAAGTTGATGGTAAATACGTGCCCGCCGGTCTCAATTTCGATACCTACGCCTAAACCGTCGTAAAAGCGTGGATCAGTGCTGTTGTTCCTGAAATCAGAGAAGGGATGCACATAATCGATCAGCAGCCCTATCCGTTTCGAGAACTTCAAACGACCTGCTGCCGATAGGGCGAAGATATTTTTCTCGTTACCCGCCAAAAATGGAAATGGGACATTATTCATCAAATACATAGGTGATACCTGCAACGATAAAGCTGGTGAAAATTTACGGGCTACAACCGCCTGCAGCAGATGCGAGAAACGGTTGCTGTAATTATCAAAAAGCGTAGTGTTTGAGTGGTAGGTTTTAAGCCCGGTTTTGCCAATTAAAGTGAGGGCGAATGGGATGCTTTCGTCGGTTTTTTGATGAAGCAGGTTATATTTCAGGCCCAGCTCAAGCAATGATTCGAACTTGCTGCGACCGAAATCGATGTTCAGGTTATCGCTAAGGCCGTATTCAAAACCGATATAGATATCAGACGAGTTATCAAGTCCCCAAAGCGTTTTGCCGCCTCCCGCCGATCCGCCGATATCGCCGAAGCGATGTATCACCAAAAAGTTAAGCTCATTCTTTTTAACCGTTTCGGTGGTTTGCGATAATATCAAACGCGTTGCCTTAAAGGTGGCTATCACAGGCTCGCCCTTCTCTTGCGCGCTAAGGGTTTTCATCAGTGCATCTGTGGATGACGCGGTATCTGTTGGGGTAGTTTGACCTTTTGACAAGCCGGCTGTACATAACAGCATAATAAACAAGAGGGATCTTTTCATGTAATTATTGCGTTAGGGATGTTATTTATAGGGTGAATAAATTGCCGATACCGTTATCCTGAGGGTTTCAGCAATGTTGTGGAAAACCAGCGTTGGGATGTCTATCTTATGATCTTTACAGGCCACCATAAACGTCGATGAAAGGCTTATGACGCCATTGTTTACTATTAATTTGCCCGGGATGGTGCGGCTTTGCTTTACCCCGTGCACCTCAAGTATCCCGCTTGCCACCACAGGGTAAGCACCGTCTTTTGTGACATCAACCTTATCGGTTAACTTACCCCTGAAGGTGGCTTGCGGGTACTTATCGCTCTCCATATAGTTTTCGTTAAAATGCTCCTGCATCAGCGCCTTATCAAACTTAAAAGAGCGGATGGGGATGCTAAATGCAAGTTCGCCGGTTGAGGTGTTAAGAACTGATACCCCCTTGTCGGTACGGGCTTCAATATCTTCTATGGGCGCCTTTGAATAAAGTGTTACTACCGCGTTTTTACAGGCATAGATATCCTGCCCCGCTTGGTTTGTAGTAAACCAGACGAGTAATATTACTCCGATATATTTCATGTTTTTACTTAGGTTTCAGTACTGAATTAATGTTCCAAGTTACGCCAACCGCAACGCCTGCCGATTTCAGGTTTACCTGCCCGTAACCAATACCCGTGAGCGGCAGTTTGTAATAGGGCTGTATGCCCAAACCGAATTTAGAGCTGAGTTCCCGCTGATAGTTCACGTTCAGGTTAAGCACCCCCATAATATGTTTGTTTTGATTGCGGATGTTATAAGTTGCAGGCCCGCCAGGATAGGGGCCGGCATAGTTGAATGTGTAGTTCTCGCGCAGCATAAAATACGATGAAAGCCCGGTGCCTAAACTGAATTTATTGCCGCCTTTATTATAAATCTGGTAACTCACATTTAAAGGGATATCCAGCACAATACAACTTGCACTAACACTTACGGGATCGGTAGCGAACTTGTAAGCGGTGGAGTAATTGGCAAAATCACTTAAATAAGGTTTGTCGGCATATATGGCGCCGGTGGTTATGCTCCATTTTTTGGATACGCCCACGGTTAATAAAAGCCCTGCATTAGTGCCCACCTTGTTTTGCGAAAAGCCCTTAACGCTGTTGATATCCGGCGATGCTACAAAGCTCAACGCAAACGTCGGCTTAAACCCTGCGGATGACGCGACAGGTTTTTTCTTAAGTTTTATATCATCAACTACAGAGGCTAACACAGGTGCCTTTTGAACTGAAGGGCTATCAACCTTTGCCATATTGTTGGCCAGGTTATTTGTAGGGGCGTTTATAACGGTATCTATTTTGTTATCAGCTATGTAGGCAACGGCTTTTTCTGGAGGGGTGGTATCAACCTGTGGCTTTACAACAGGAGGTATAAAATTATAGTTGGTTTGTTTGCCGGCAGTATTACGGCCGCGCTCGCCGGCAGATAAGGTAAAGAACGATCTACTTTTACGGCTCATACCATCTGCACTCATCGTGTTGCTATCATTTGCCGAAAGTGTATTACTTTTGGATTCTGCCAGTTGCCGGGCAGGCGGGCCGTATTTGCCGGTATCTTGTTGTGCCTGGTGTTTTGTTTTAACTAATTGTGCAGTTGCGTCATCAGGCTTTAGGGTTGGGTTTATATATAACCACCCTATAATAAGTAGCAGCATCGCTGCAATAGTGCTTGCCAGCAAAACCAGGCTGCGTGTTATACTTCTGCTTTTTTTACCATCCAGCATAGCTTCCATAGCATCCCAGTCCTCCTCCCGGTACGATGCCTCGTCGCCGTGCCCGGTTAGGCCGCGGTTGAACAATTTATCAATACTATCTTCTTTTTCTTCTTTCATTTTTTGGTTACGTTATTCACAAAAGAAACAGACAGGTTGGGGTTACTTTGCTGCGTTATGGATATAATGGTATCGTTTGATGGCGGGTTCGGCTTATTGGGCATACGGTTGCTTTCGGCTATCATTACTTTTAGTTTTTCGCGTGCTTTGTGCAGGTTAGATTTTGATGTGCCTGTACTGATATTCAGCATGTCGCCGATTTCTTCATGCGTATACCCTTCAATGGCAAATAAGTTGAATATGGTGCGGTAGGCACGCGGTAGCCTGGTTATCATCTCCAGCAATTCGTTATAATTTAAATTCCTGTCAGCATATTCTGTATCGTTGATATGCTCTGCCTTATCCAGTTCTTCTGTATAAGCCACCTTTAAGTTAGACCGGTAATAATCTATTGATGTGTTTACCATGATACGGCCAAGCCATGCTTTAAAGGGCTTCCCTGTGTCGTATTTGTCCAAGTTTTTAAATACCTTGTAAAACCCCTGGTTCATGATTTCCGAAGCTTCGTACCGGTTGGCTGCGTAGCGTAAACAAATGCCCATGGCAAAGCCATAAAAAGCTTTATATAACAGCTTTTGGCTCAACCTGTCATTGTTTAAACAACCTTTTACCAGTTGGTACAGTTCATCTTCGCCCATATTGGGGATTCTGTTTATCTTAAATATTACCTTATCTGCATACATCACGATGGATATGATGCAAAGGTTGCCACGGGGTTAGAAAATTTATTGTTTCCGAAAGCTCAGGATTATGATCTATTGAATTTACTTAAATAAATCTGAGAAAATTAGGTATAATTAAAGATTATCAAATCAGTATCAGATCAAAATCAACTAATACCGTAAATCATCAATTGTAGCGATGAAAGTACTGCCTTTTACCATACCTGTTCCGCACGATAAAACCATTATAGTACAGCGCGAGACACTGCCGAGCTTTTACCCGCATTTGCACCGCCACGCCGAGGTGCAGATAACCCGAGTAAGGGAAGGGCATGGTACTTTGCTTGCCGGGAATAGTATGCACCCGTTTGGGCCCGGCGAAATATATGTACTTGGCGTAAACCTGCCGCATGTATTTAAAAGCAGTACCGAATATTTTGAGGAAGACAGCAACTTAACTATCGACGCGCTTACCATTTTTTTCGATCCGAAGGGTAAAATGTCGGCGTTGTTTGATTTGCCCGAAATGAAAGCCGTACAATTGTTTTTTGAACAATGGCAGTGCGGGTTTAAAATACCTGCGGCCGGTTATGTATTTTTTTCGTCATTGATCGATAAGGTTGAAAAGTCTGCAGGCGCTTCGCAAATGGCGGCTTTTATTGAAATGCTGCACATGATGAGTAAAGTTGACGGGCTGCAGCCATTATCGACAGTAAACTATGCCCAACCCCTTACCGATCCTGAAGGGGTAAGAATAGCATCGGTGTATAATTATATTATGCATAATTTTAGTAAGCCGCTAACACTGGACGAGGTTGCACAGCAGGCGCATTTAACGCCCAATGCCTTCTGCCGTTATTTTAAAAAGCACACCCGGGTAACGTTTACCGCTTTTGTAAATAAGGTTAGGGTAAACCAGGCCTGCAAATTATTGGTAAGCAGTAACTACAACAGTATAGCCGATGTTGCTTATAATTGCGGCTTTACCAGTGTTACCAATTTTAATTATGTATTTAAGAACGTTACCGGCAGGGCACCGAGAGACTATGTAAACGAATACGAGCGGGAACTGAAAGTAAAGCCACGATAATCGAAATTCTTAATTTCCAGGCGTTTTGTAATAATAAATTGGCGCGTAAACACCCTCGCTGGTGGTATAATATCCTTTACCGTCGGGGGTAAAAGCAACGGATTCGCCTTGCTTCTCCTGTTTGTAGGGCAATTCCTGCGGCATGCTTTTAAGGGTTTTCCAAACGGGCTGGCCAGCGGTGCGCCGCCAGTAGTAAACCTTCTCGTAGCTTTTTAAGAGTATTTGCAAGCCATCGGCCGATATATCCGCGGCGGTTATCCATTTAAACGGCTTTAATCCTTTAAAAAACAATCGCCCCCTTAACGTCAGTGTTATGGTATCATTGGCCTTGAATTTTAAGGCCGATGTATAAACGCCTACGCTATCGCCGCGCTTGGTTATAATGTAAAGCAGCTTTTCTACCGGGTCTATCGTCATGGCTTCGGCGTCTTTGGGGCCGTCGGGGTATTTTAAGTTAAGCGAAACAGGCGTGGCATGTGCCAGGCTGTCCCTGCCCCACAAGGGGCTTTCTTCGGCGCGGTAAACGGTTATGTATTTTCTTTTTGAACCGTTATCGCCAATATCACCAATATAAACGTAGCTTTTGCCCTTTAACGGGCCGGGCCCAACGGCAATATCCTCGCAATCGCGTACACCAAGCCGCTCGGCTCTGTCGCCCGTATAATATATTGTTGTTTTTAATTTGCCATCAGGTGTAATGGCAAAAAAACGGCTGGTATCGCCGCTATCGTTATGGGCGTAGTAAATACCGGTATTTAAACCTGAAGCTACCAGACCTGATGTCTCGTCCATTTGCTTTGCGTACAGATGGCTTTGGGGTAGCTGCTTATTATCGATTAAACGGTGCTTTGCAAACGCCGCTATAAAGGTGATGCATAATACCGGTATAAATATTTTTAAGGCTTTACTTTTAAACATAACTAAGCTTATAGAACAAAAAACGGCCCATATTATTATATGGGCCGCATCATTATGTTTTTAAACTGACACTTACGAATCTTGCGTTGCCAGGCTTGCCTCTTTGCTGAAAACCAGCTCGGCATCCGGTTTTGATACGTCGGTTATAGCAACTTTGCCGCGCTCTCTGCGCAATATCCTGTTGAATAACGATATCTCCCGGTCAAACAAAAACCTGAAGAATAATTTGGTCCAGGATGTGTGGTAATAAAGTGTGTCGTAATACTCAGGCGCCGTTTTCCTGATCTCCGGCAGTTTATTCCACGGGATAGAAGGAAAATCGTGGTGCTCGTTATGAAAACCAACATTAAAGGCCACCGCGTTAAAATTCCCGTAATAGCTGTATGTTTCCTGCTCAGCGCTGTGGGTTAAGTAATGCTCTTGTACCCATCGTGCGCCAAGTGGGTGCAAGCCAACCGAAAACGAGAAGCTCAGCAGCAAAAACGCTAACGAATGCCAACCCATAAATTGGTAAATAACTACTGTAAAGGCTATTTGTAATACCCAGTTGGTTAGTATCCATCCATCAAACGGGTGAATTTCGCGCAGGCGCGATAAGCGGAACAACTGGAATATAGGGAAAAACAACAGCCATAATGCTTTACCTAAAAAAGAGTTGTTGATCAGCTTTGCTTCCCAGCGGTTTGGCAGGTCGGCATCCAGTTCATGTATACCTTGAAAAGAGTGGTGTTTAATGTGATATTTTTCGAAAGAAATGGCGCTTGGCAGTATTTGCGGCAAATTGGCAAACATTGATGCCCAGCGGTTTGCATTGCGGTTTTTAAATAGTAACTGGTGGGTGCACTCGTGTATCATTACAAATAACGCATGATCGGCAAAGGCTCCTAATAAATAGGCCGCTCCAAATACCAGCCACCACGATTGATCGCGAAGAAACCATGCCAGTATTACCTGGAAGGCAACCAGCCCGATTATTGCCCAAATGGTTTTTGGATTTTTTCCAATAAGGTTTCTTAACTGCGGGAATTGCTTCAGTATCTTCTTTGTACGTATACGGTGCGGTTCCGACTCCTGGGAGTAAACAAAATCAGTCTTCTTCATATAGGGTTAAAACGATGAAGATAAGGATTAGGTGTTAAAAAAATGACTTTCTTGTGAAATTTTCCCAAATTTAGCAATAAAACCCGTACGGTACTTAATTTTAAGGAAAAATAATTGCCCTTAAATACTTAACAACCAAACTTTTTAATAAATAATTTAATTTATAGAAATTTTATGTGGTGGATATACGCTTTATTATCAGCCTTATTTGCAGCTTTAACCGCCGTGTTTGCAAAAGTTGGCATCAGGGGCGTAGACAGCGACCTGGCCACCGCTGTACGCACAGTAGTGATTTTGCTTATAGCCTGGGCAATAGTATTGTATAAGGGCGCTCAACATGGTATAAGCGGCCTTAATAAAGTAAACTGGATCTTTTTAGTGCTTTCGGGCGTTGCTACAGGGCTGTCGTGGATATTTTATTTTAAAGCCCTGCAATTGGGCAAAGTATCGCAGGTAGCGCCGGTAGATAAGTTAAGCGTAGCTATAGCTATTATACTGTCTGTATTGTTTTTGGGCGAGCCCCTTACGCTAAAAACCGGGTCGGGCGCCTTGCTGATAATAGCCGGTACGCTTATTTTGATATTTTAGGATCAACATAGTGTATATGTAACAATTACGAAACCTCTGCACTTAAGTCAAAACTTCTTATCAGTTTTGCGCCTCCAAATAGAGAAGAGGTTTACTATGCGTTGTTTTTTTGTTTTTTTAGCTTTATTATTTACCACAATACAAATAAATGCCCAAAACGCCGGTGGTGGGAAGGGAAAAATAAGCGGCAGGGTTACCGATGCGGTTAGCAAACTGCCTGTAGATTATGCCACTATATCCATATTTAAACAGGGCAGTACCAGCCCCTTCAACGGCATGAGCACCGATCCGAAAGGGAACTTTAGCCTGGAAAACATTGCCGCCGGCGACTACAGGTTAACCATTGATTTTTTAGGATACAAACGCCATACAATTGATCACGTAATAGTTACAGATGGAAATATTATGGCCCTGGGCAATATTTTGTTAGAGCCTGTTCAAAACCAGTTAAAGGGGGTAAATATTGTGGCCAAAGCCCCTTTGATTGAAAACCGTATTGATAAGATGGTATACAACGCGGCCAACGATCTTACCGCTCAAAGTGGTGCCGCAGTTGATGTATTAAAGAAAGTGCCCCAGGTTACCGTTGATATCGATGGCAATGTAGAACTGCAGGGTAACGCCAACATCCGTTTTCTTATAAACGGCAAGCCAAGCAGTATTTTTGGTGCCAGCCTGGCCGATGCGCTTCAATCAATACCCGGCAGCCAGATAAAGAGTATTGAAGTGATCACAAGTCCCGGTGCCAAATACGATGCTGCAGGTACAGGCGGCATCATCAACATTATATTAAAGGACAGCAACGTTGAAGGTATAAACGGCAGTGTTAACCTTACAGCAGGCACCCGCCAGGAAAACGGGTCGTTTAATTTGAACGCTAAAAAAGGCAACTTTGGCGTAAATGCGTCTTTTAGCGGTAATACTATGCTAAGGTCGACGGTATTAAGCAGTAATAACCGCACCTCTACCGATATGGAAGGAAACGTAACGCGCCTGCTGCAAAACGGTGGCAGTAACTCCAGCCGCGGCGGTTACAGGTCTGGGCTTAACTTAAACTGGAGCATTACGCCAAAAGATGAACTTACCGCATCTTTCGGGTTTAACCATTTTGGCAACCGTAATAACGGCTTAACCGATCAGCAAGAAACAAGGACCGATATGACCGGTAACATATTTTCGGATATTTTAAGCCAGCGTAATTCTGACAGTAAATTCAACGCGTACTCAACAGATTACAGCCTTAATTATAAGAAGACCTTTGATAAAGAAGGGCAGGAACTGGAAGTATTGGTTAACACCAGTAACAGTAGAAACACCTCAAATTATAATCAGCAGCAGGATTATTTAAACACCGATGATATTACCACCGGTATAAAGGGCTATAACCCCGGCAATAACCGCGAAACCAATATATCTGTTGATTACACCCACCCTGTAACCAAAACCTTTATCCTTGAAGGTGGTGCTAAAGCGGTTATTGAAAACCTGAAGAATGTAACCAATACCGATACCTTGCTGGCTGATGGCAGTTTTATTAATAATGCCGACCAAACTTACGCGTTTAACTATAAGCGCAATATTTACGCAGTTTACTTTTCGGCGTCAACATCGTTATTTAAGAACTTTTTAGACTTTAAGGCCGGTTTGCGTAACGAGTACACCAACACAACGGCCGACTTTCCGGGCGTGGTGATACCAGGCTATAACACGCTGGCCCCTTCGTTTGTATTATCACACAAAATAAGCCCTGCCCAAACTATTAAGCTAAGCTATGTTTACCGCATAGAGCGGCCCGACTATCGGGATGTAAACCCCTTTTATAACATCAGCGACCCGCACAACATCAGCACGGGTAACCCTAACTTAAAGCCCGAAATAAGCAATACGTTTGAACTGGGTTACAACCGATCGTTTGATGGCGGCGCAAATATTTACGTTGGGAGCTTTTACCGCCATAACAATAACGACATACAGCAATACACAACATCGTTTGACACGCTGGATATAAACGGAAAGGAATATACTAACGTGTTGCTGAACCAACGCGCCAATATTGGTACGCAAACATCAATAGGTGGTAATATATTCGCGTCGGTGCCGGTTACAAGCAGGCTTAATTTACGCACGAACATATTTTTGGTAAACCGTACAAACGTTAATAAGGACCCTAACCTGCAAACAAATATAAACCGGATAAGCGCCCTGTCGTACCGCGTAAACCTAAATGCCAGCTACCAGTTCCCGGGTAATGTTATGGCCGAGGCGTTTGGTAATTACAATTCATCATCGCGCGGGCTGCAAAGCACGCGCCCCAAATTCTTTTGGTATAACCTGGCTGTACGTAAACAATTCTGGGATAAAAAAGCAAGTGTAGGACTGGTGGCAAGCAACCCTTTCAGTAAATACATCGATCAATATTCAACTACCACCGGCCCCGGCTACAATCAATCAAGCTTAAGGCAGCTGCCCTTCCGTTCGTTTGGTATAACACTTAGCTATAAATTTGGTAAGCTGGAGTTCTCTAAAGAAAAAGAGAAAGAGGGGCGCGAAGATGGCAACCCTAACATGCCGGCCGAACCCATGGGTAAGTAATTGTAAAACAATATACAGTTACGATAGTATTATAAGTAGTGTAATGTACTATCGTTATGAACACTGCTGGTAAACACTACAAATTTATAAACAGCAGAACGGGTAATGTGATCTTCTATTCGTCGTTAAGCGCTGACCTGAGCCCCGAAGAGATAAAGGCTGAACTGGATAAAATCAGGACGCAGGTAGCCATAAAAAACGGTATTTACCGTGAAACTATTTATTGGGAAGAGATAAAAGATGAATAGCCCGGGCGCTGTTACCTGTTATGCTTACTTGCGGATATCCCCATATTACCCGTTGCTACAGATATGTAAATTGCGCAATAATGGTGTTATCCTCACCAGCAACTCCATGTAAATTAAATTGTTGTATTGTTTTGATTATCAGTATATTTATTTGCCATTTATAAACGCAGATCAACCACCCGTGTTTATCGCAAATAAATCTTATACAAAATGAAAAAGTTTTTTTTATTGTTGTTTGCTGCAAGCTGCTATTGTGTAGCGCTGCACGGCCAGATAGTGCCTCAAAAAAGCGGGAATGACTTAAAGGACGTAATAACCAGGCTGCAAGCATTATCTACAGACAACGTAATTGAGAAGGCTTACCTTCATTTTGATAAACCGTATTATAACGCCGGCGACACCATTTACTTTAAAGCGTATGTAACAGCAGGAGAGCGGCACGAGCTATCAAAAGTAAGCGGTGTGTTGCATGTTGATCTTCTGAATAATAAAGCCGATTCGGTGATGCAAACCCTTATTTTGCAGCTAAAGAACGGCCTGGCCTGGGGCGATTTTGCGTTGCCCGGTTACCTTCCGAAGGGCAGCTACCGGATAAGGGCTTACACCCGCTGGATGCAAAATGCAGGTGATACCTATTTTTTTTATAAAACAATAACCGTTAACGGAAAAAGCATGGGCCAGGCACCCATAGCCAGGACTATAAGCAATAAACCGGATGTGCAGTTTTTTCCCGAAGGCGGTACGTTGGTTACGGCGGTTCCATCCCGAATTGCTTTTAAGGCGGTTGATGGTAATGGCATGGGCGTTAACGTTAAGGGTACTGTGGTTGATAATAACAATGCAGAAGTTGCCCATTTTACCTCGGCGCATTTGGGCATGGGCCAAATATTCCTGACACCCGAAGAAGGCAAACTTTACAAGGCAAAGATAACCTATCCCGATGGATCGGTTACAACGGTTGACCTGCCGAAGCCCGAAACCAACGGGATATCGCTCAGCGTTAATAACAGCGACCCGGCTAAACTATCAATTGATATGAATGCCAACAAGCCTTATTACCTGGCCAATAAAAATAAGGAGATAGCCGTAGTGATATACTCGGCGGGAGTCGTTAAAACCGTAAAAACAGTACTTGACAACCAGGTTATAGGTTTCGATCTGCCAAAGAAAGATCTTAGGTCCGGAATAATGCAAATTACCCTATTCTCAGATAACGGCATGCCCCTGAGCGAACGCCTGGTATTTATCCAAAATAACGACGGGGTTAGTTTTACCATAAACAGCGATAAAACATCATATGCAAGTGGCGACAAGGCGCACATCATTGTTAACGCCCGCACAGCAGAAGACAAAGCCTCGGTGGGAAGCTTTTCGGTATCGGTTATTAATGAAAATAAGGTGCCTGCAAATGGGGATACCGAAAGCAGTATACTCGCCGATATGTTGCTTACGTCAGATCTTCGGGGGTATGTGGAGCAGCCGGGCTATTATTTTAACAATGTAACTAACGATACACGAAACAACCTGGATATATTGATGCTTACCCAGGGCTACCGCCGTTTTCAATGGAAACAGTTTTTAACCGGTACACCCACGCCAATAGCCTATCAGCCCGAAGTGGGGATGGATATAAAGGGTACTTTGCTAACTAAAGCAGGCGCACCTATACCTAACGAAAAGATAACCCTGATGCTTCCAGTAACCGGGCAAACCATGTCGGCCACTACCGATGCAGCCGGAAAGTTTGCCTTTATTGATTTGGGTTATACCGATAAAACGCGGTTTTTATTGAATATCGATAATAAATCGCTTAAAAATAAAGCAAGGCTTATGCTGGACAAAACCAATATAAGTGTGCCGCTAAACACGGGCACTTTGCGGGAAGTTAACACAGATGAAAGGCTACCGCAATACACAGCTATGACGGGCGGACAGGCACCGCCGGATAAAACACAGGAATTGAACGCGGTAAACGTCAACGGCAAACAAAACTATCGTTCATCCAGCCTTGCAGGCGCCGGCAATGCGGATCAGGTGATATTTAATAAACAAATTAAAAGCTTTGCCAGCTTATCCCAGGCCTTAACAGGTATTGCCCGCAATGTTGATTTTAATAATGGAAAGGCGTACTTGCGTAGCTCGGTAAGTATTGCAGGGGGTAAAATTGTTTCAGAACCGATGATGATCGTTATTGATGGCGCCATCACTTCGGGTGCAATTGATAACATACAGCCTGCTGACGTGGAATCTGTTGAAATATTAAAAGGAGCCAATGCGGCGGTTTATGGTATGAATTCGGGATCGGGCGTAATGGTGATCAATACAAGGCGGGGCGGTGAAATTACCGAAACAAGCCAGGAGATGGCGCCGGGCATAGTATCAATTACACCACAAGGCTTTTATGTGGCACGCGAATTTTACACTCTGGTTTACGATGATACCAAAAAAGGCGCCGCCGAGGGCGCCACTGTTTACTGGAAGCCCAATTTAGTAACTAATGCCGATGGTAACACAGCCTTTGATTATTTTAATCAGGGCCCGGGCCAGTACCGTATTGTTATTGAGGGGATTGATAACACAGGTTATATAGGCAGGGCGGTTTACAAATACACCGTTCAGTAAGTTTATTTGCTTATCAGATAGGCTTTGCTTAGTACTTTACTGCGGCTATCCTTGTTTATAAACATGGGTAAAATATTCTCATGCGGATAATCGGTAAAGGTTGCTATCACCTTAAACCTTACGCGATTTTGGGTGAGGTAATCAACCGAGGCCTGGCTTGCAAAAAATACAGCGGTTGGGGGCATAGGTGTTTTACCGAAATCTTCAAGCAACAAAAGGTCAACCGGTTTATTACTGTAAAACTGGAAAACGTTATTGGAAGGCCGTAACGAATATACATGCAGGTTGCTGAAGGCCGGCTGGTTAATATACGCGGCGGCCTTCACCTGTCCGTTATATGAAGCAATGGCAGGAAAGAAAACGGTATTCATATAAAAATTAGCAAATAGCACCGCACAGCACGTAAGCATAAAAACCCTGACAGTATCCGCCTTTATGTTAAGGATGATAAGCATGGCTGTCGCCCCAAATACTAAACAAGCGATTATAAAAAGTACGTTATTGGCTGGTTTAAGGTAAAGGTGGATAATAATAATTATTACAGGCAGCGCTATAGCGAAAATAAGCAACCCTGCCTTCCGGTAAATATTACCCGCGCGGCTTAGCTGCTTAAAACAATATGGTGCGGTTATAATGGCAAACAGCGGGAATAAAATGTTGGTATAAAACGGCAGCTGAAAACCCGAAAATGAAAATAGTAAAAGCAAAAGCAAGCCCCCGCTTAAGGTGTAATATTCGGGCAGGCTAACCTTTTTCCAAACGTTCTGAACGGTTTTAGATACAGCGAAGTAAAACAGCAGGCACCACGGCATAAAAGCCCACAAGAGGGTATGCACAAAAAAGAATATATTACCGGAGGATTTTTGTTTAATAGGGCCATTGTTTACAAAGCGCCCAAACTGGCTGTCCCACAAAAACCATCTGATGCCGCTTACATGATGCCTGCCGAACACCAGTTTTTCAGGATGAAGATCAAATTGAATATACAGGGCATAAAACTCGGGCAGCGTAAAAACAAAAGTTAGCAGGTAGAGCAACAACCATTTGCCATAAAATAGCTTTAAAAATTTCCGTTGAAAAATGTATTGACCCAACAATGCACCATAAATAGCCACAATAACAAATATGCCCTTCGTCATGATAGCACATGCTGTAAGCAGCGCGGCCAGCAGCAGGTGCTTAAATGCAGGTTTGTTGTTATACCGTGCTATATGGTAAATGCTGCCAATTATTAACGCCATTAAATAAGGTTCTGCCCGCACGTCCAGGTTTGATAGCAATAAGTGCTGGGCTGTCATCAATATTAAAACGGCCGTGAGCGCAATTTCTTTAGTGTAAAATCTGCGCGTAAACAAGTAGGTATAAAGCAGACTAAGTAAAAAAAACAGCAAAGCGGGCAGCCGGTACGCCCAAACGCTTATGCCAAATATTTTAAAGCTCGCCGCCACCGCCCAAAACGGGAAGTGTGGTTTATCAAGCCAATCGTGGTTGTAGGTAAACAGTTGCAGCATATCATGCTTATAAAGCATGTTTTTTGATATAGCTGCATAAAGCCCCTGGTCGTCGGTAAAAAAGGGCGTGTTGATGCCGGCAAAGCTTACTACCAGCGCAACTACGAACAATAACAGGTAAAGGGGTTTGTATTTCTCGGTCATGGTTAAACACAAATATAGGTTTAATGACGCCAAAAATTTATGCGGAGCAACCGCATAAAAAAACCCCTGCCCAAAAAATGGGCAGAGGCCAAAAACTCACAACAATTGTTTAACCTTTCGGTCAATTCCTAACTGCAAAGTGAGTATAGGGTATATAACACAGCCCTTAAATGAAAGTTTGCGATAATAGCGCCATTAAGTAATATTTTTTAAAACTTACTGTTATTAGATTTATCTTTATCAATGTAAACCCAAAAACAAAACTATCATGAAAAAATCGACTCAATTAAAGGCAGCGGCGCTGTTTACTATAGCCATGCTATTTTCGGCTTTAACATTCGCGCAAACCAAGCCTATTGCCAGCCCGCGCGATAGCGTTAGCGCTAAAATTGGCGCCGCCACCATTAGCATTAACTATGGCAGTCCATCGGTAAAGGGCCGTAAAATATTTGGCGAACTGGAGCCCTATGGTAAGGTATGGCGCGCCGGTGCAAACGAGGCTACCGTGTTTACTACCAGTAAAGACATTATGGTGGAGGGGAAAAAATTACCCGCGGGCACCTATAGCTTTTTTGTAATACCAACCCCAACCACCTGGACCGTTATTTTTAACAAAGTAGCCAAGCAATGGGGCGCATTTAAGTACGATGAGGCACAGGATGCCCTGCGTGTAACCGTTAAGCCTGTAAAATCGGCTATGAACGAGCGCTTGGTTTATAAGATAAATGCTAAGGGGTTTTCGCTTAACTGGGATACTACCTCGGTGCCGGTATCTGTAAAATAAGCACTTTAAAATTCAATAAAAGCCCCGGTATAATTACCGGGGCTTTTTGTTACTATCAACTTTTGATTTAAACAGTATATTTATCGCACATCTATGCGCAATCAATCGGGTAAAAAGGTCTTGATCAAAAGGGGGATTATAATACTATCCCTTATATTCGCCATATACCTGCTAATGTTGTTTGCCGGTCATCCGCATGCGGTAGAAAGATATTACTCCCGGGGTATATATTCGTTTCTGTGCCGGGTATTACACCCGTTGTTTAACTTGTTCCCTTTTAGCGTTGGCGATGTGGTGTATGCTGCCGTAATAATTTACCTTGTTTATGCTTTGATCAGGCTTATAGCGTTATGCATTAAAAAGCGGTTTTTGCAGGCAGGTATTTTCACCACGGGTGTTGTAATAGGGGTACAGGTGAGTATACTGGTTTTTTATCTTTTTTGGGGGATGAATTACTTTCGCCCGTCGGCTGCCGAGCGTTTAAACCTGCGTGACAGCACCTTTACAAAAGCCGAACTGCAAAAAGTAACTACTATACTTATTGATAGCGCTAACGCCAGCAGGGCAAGGGTTACCCCGGCCGACCTGAAGCAAAGTAATGATAGCATATATAAAATTGCGGTAAGGGCTGTATTAAAGTTATCGGGCAGCTCCAACCATTACAAAACGTATAGCCCCGGCATAAAACCTTCGCTGCTTACCCCGCTGCTTAATTATATCAGCACATCGGGCTATTACAACCCCTTTACCGGCGAGGCGCAGATAAATTACCAGATGCCGGTATTTAACCGCCCTTTTGTAGCCTGCCACGAGATGTCGCACCAGATGGGTTACGGCCCCGAGGATGAAGCCAACTTCGCAGGTTTTATGGCGGCGACAAGTTCGGGCGACAGGCTGTTACGTTATTCGGCCTATAACCTGGCGGTTAACGAGTTTATGCACACGGTGCGCTATACAGATACCATTATGTTTAAGCAACTTAAAACGCGGATATCGCCGGCTGTGCTGGCCGATTTTAAGGAAGAACGGCTTTACTGGTTATCGTACCAGAACAAACTGGAAACGCTTACCAGTATCTTTTACGACAATTTTCTAAAAGCGAATAATCAACCCGAAGGCCTGGCTGCATACAACCGCATGGTGTTACTGATCATGGCTATGTACCGGAAGCCGTGAGTGGTGGGGAGGTGAATTTGGCAGAGAGTAATGAGTGTGGGCTGCAATCCAGTTAAGCGGTGTATCTTTTGATATTTATCGTGAGATCCCCTTCAATAAAAAATGCGTTCCGTATCTCACCCCGGAACGCACTACAACATCATTCAAATAATGTTGATCAACTAAACCTCAGATAACATGTTTGCTTACCCAAGTTTTTTAAGCTAAACTATCGCAGTTGGCTAATATTGTGTTTAATAAGTTCGTATTGTGATAGTTACACCGCAAAAAGTGTTCCCTAACTTATTAATGTTATTAAATGTCAAAGATACAAATGAACGGATGTTTCTAAAGTATATTATCATATAAGTATGTTTAAACTCATAAATGTTACAAAAACTTTAAAAAAAAGGGAAAAAGCGTTTATGCTTAATCTTTCATTAGTGATAATCAGTGTAGATACAATCCTGGAAAATAAATCAGGTGACCGATCTTAGAAGGATTTGCAGATTCTGGTCTGCACTATAAAGTGTACAGTTGGATGGGTAAGCCCCTTAAGTTTTAGAAACGCATCACAATAATACCTGTTACATTTATCGCAAAACGCGAATGATTTGTTAATTTAGATAAACAGCATATTATGGTTTTAAAAAAATTGCCCGTCCTGTTTTTATTTTGCGCTATTGGTATTAACCTTAATGCGCAGGCGCAAAGGGCTTCGGCTAAAGAAATTGCCCGGTATAAGCAACAGGCGGCCGCAGTGACCATTATACGCGATAATTATGGTGTACCCCACATTTACGCCAAAACGGATGCTTCGGTTGTATTTGGGTTGATGTACACCCAATGCGAGGATAATTTTAAAGGTATAGAGCGTAATTACCTTTACCAGTTGGGCAGGCAAAGTGAGGCTGATGGCGAAGGCCGTTTGTTTGAAGATGTGCAGCTGCAAATGATTGCCGACAGTGCCGGCGCGATAAAAGATTATAACCAGAGCCCACCTTACTTTAAAAAGCTAATGAACGCTTTTGCCGACGGTATAAATTATTATTTGTATAAGCACCCCGAAGTAAAGCCGCTTGTTTTTACGCACTTTAAACCCTGGTATGCGCTGATGTTTACCGATGGCAGTGTCGCCGCGACGGAAACAGGTGGTATAAGTCCGGCCCAAACACAAGCTTTTTATAACAACGAAACCGACAATACAAGTGCTTTATACCGCTCACGGCCCGTTATCAATAATATCCCTGAAAGGGAAACAGGTTCTAACGGATTTGCCATTTCGCCGTCGCGTACAGCGTCGGGCCATGCTATGCTTTACATTAACCCGCATGTGCCCTTTTATTTTAGAAGCGAGGTAGGGCTTAACAGCGCGGAGGGGCTGCATGCTTACGGAGCTGTTACCTGGGGGCAGTTTTTTATTTATCAGGGCTTTAACCAGCACTGCGGATGGATGCACACCAGCAGCTATGCCGATGTTGGCGACCTGTATGCCGAAAAAGTGAGCAAACTAAACGGTAAGTGGTTTTACGAATACGACGGAAAAATTAAACCCGTTACAAGCCGGCGGCTTAAACTAAAAGTGAAGCGTGGCGATGGTTATACAACCCGCTATATAACTGCTTATTATACCCATCATGGTCCTGTAATGGCTGCTATGGATGGCAGGTGGCTGGCACTGAAACATTACAACCGCTCATACAATGCTTTGCTGGAGTCCTGGCTGATAACAAAGGCGGGCAGTTTTGCCGAATACAAAAAGGCCATGGGCTTGTTGGCCAACACCAGCAATAACACCGTTTATGCCGATGATAAAGGCAACACCGCGTTTTGGTACGGCAATTTTATGCCTAAACGCGATACGGCATATAACTGGGCGTTACCTGTTGACGGTACCACATCAGCCACAGAATGGCAGGGTTTGCATGGTGTTGATGAAATTGTGCATGTTTATAACCCTGCTACAGGGTTTATTCAAAATTGTAACTCAACCCCGTTTACATCATCGGGTAAATCAAGCCCCGATAAAGGGAAGTATCCGGCTTATATGGCGCCCGACGGCGAGAACTACCGAGGGCTAAATGCCATAAACTTATTAAGTAACGCCAAAAACTTAACGCTGGACGGCCTGATAGCGAAAGGATACGATAAATACCTTGCTGCCTTTGATGATCTGCTGCCATCGCTGTTCAGCGCCTATAAAAGCGCCCCCGATAGCACCAAAACAAAGCTTGCCGAACCAGTGGCTTTATTACAAGCGTGGGACAAACGCACTGCAGTATCATCAGCAGCTACTACTTTGGCGGTTGACTGGGGTATGTTAATGTTCAGGGCTATCGGCCCGGCTAAACCCGGCGAAGGTAGCTACCAGGTACAAAGGGTAAGGCAAATGCTGCAAACTTTGCCTGCGGCCAAACAGCTGGAGTTTTTAGAAACGGCACTGCAGAACCTACAAAAACAATTTGGCACCTGGAAGATGGCCTGGGGCGATATCAACCGCTACCAACGCCCTGCCGACGGTGTAACCTTTAGTGATGCACAGCCTAGTTTGCCTGTTGGCTTAACTTCATCGCTTTTTGGGCAGTTGCCATCGTACCAAAGTCGTACAATGGGCACTATTAAACGTTACGGCTATTCGGGCAATAGCTTTATTGCCGCCGTTGAATTTGGACCAAGGTTAAAGGCAAAAACCATTATAACCGGCGGGCAATCGTTTAACCCGGCTTCACCGCATTTTGCCGATCAGGCGAAGGGATATATCGATGGCGACTTTAAAACGGTACTTTTTTATAAAGAAGATGTTTTGAAACATGCCGAAAGAACGTACCATCCCTAAGTGACAGATCTGCCTGTTATACCTATTAGCGCGAACCTAAAAATAATTATATTTGCTATACCGATATATATGAAAAAGTACGGGTTGGTTATATTACTGTTTTGTATTTGCACGGGTACTTACGCGCAAAGCATTTCATTTTTTGACCTTACCAACCTTACCACCCTCAGCGACGGGCAAGCGCATACTTACCTAACCCTGAGTAAAGCATTCAAGCGTCAGTATTTACAGGAAAAAGACGGCAAAACAATAGAACATTTTCGCTCGGTAGCTAAAAATGTTAAAGAAGAGGGCATTACTATTGGAGACAGGGTAAAGTTAAACAACGGCACCATGCTGCGTACGGTAACTTACGATACCCGCGATCCACAGCATATTGTTAATCTTATAGCCCAGGCACGCAGGGCAAAAATGGTCATGAAGTTTCAGGGGCAGGACGCTGACAATAATATCTATAAGTTTGATAACGAGTTTTACGCCATCACCATGCTCATCAGCACTACCGAGAACAAAGGCCAGGTAGTGGTAACCCAGAAAGAGTTTTTTTAATAACCATTGTAAACAAAAATCCCCGGCGTTTAGCCAGGGATAATCAGCAATCAAAGTTATTTTCCTATTGCAGCAGGGTCAAACACGCTTTTATCTATAGGCTGATTAGCTTTAATATCGCTGTAAACTTCGGTTTGCAGCAGCTTATCATTTATGTAGAACTTGCACAGTGTTTCGCTCCAGGCGCCCCCCACCATTTTGTGCTCTTCAAAAGTCGCCTCCATTTTGCCGTTGGTATCGTATTTAAAATAACGCACAGCCACCAGTTTGTCTTTATCTATCCACAGTTGGTTTACCTTGTCATCATCTTTTGCAGACCCTAAAACATAAACGGGTTTACCTTTCCAGGTGCTTTCATGGGTCTTGCTAAGGTCAAAGTGCAGTTCGTTAAAATGCGCGAATACCTGGTCTATCGGTTTAAAATACATCCCCCCTAAAAAGAAGATCAATTCGTTTTCATCCTTCGCGGCGCGTACCACCTTATTGTTCCTGAAAACGTACGACGAATCGCCACGGTATATCACACCGTTTCCGCCCTTATCCGCGCCAAAATCAATACGTAGCATATCGGGGTAAACAATACGCTCGTACCAGGTATCGGTTTTTACCAAAGTATCGTTACGGTACCGGCCTGTTGTTTGGGTAAATGTTAACGAAGTATGCCATTTACCATGGTAGCGGCCGTACATTTTTTTAATAACATCGGCGCTTGTTAATTGCTTAGGCGATGTAAAACCCCACACCGATAACAGGGTAGCAACCGAAGTAATAAGGGAGAATAAATATTTCATATTAGGGTAATTAAATATTATGCTGTTAATTCTTCATAAGCGGCGGTTAAGCTGCGTTGTATGCCATCACCCTGCCAATCGGTTACGCCGGGAATAGCGGTAGCGCTTAAAATTTGTTCTTTAGTTTTACCTGCCTTTATACCACCCTCAACATAAGCAACCAGTTTTTCCATATAATTCTGCATGGCCTTAAGGTCGGCCTGGGTGCCGGTAACCTTTACAGGATCGTAAGCATGGCCAAATACAAATATGGTATCTTTGTTAAACTGTTTTTGGGCCTGCTCTAAAGCAACTGCCCAATGCCTGCACGATGCGCCCGCGCTGCGGTCGATATAAGGGTGCATGCGGTTAAAAACCTGGTCGCCGCAGTGAACGATGTTGGCATTCTCGAAGTGTACAAAGCTATCGCCGTTGGTATGGCCCGCACCAAAATAGTGGGCGGTGATAGTTTCGTCGCCTATTTTAGTTCTCCACTTATCTGTATAGGTAACCTCGGGGTATAACTGTTTATCCTCCGATTTTTGTTTTACTGCCGCCGCCTTTTGGTTAATTAACGAATTGGCATGCGCTGCCACGTTTTTTGCAATGCCTTTAAAAGAGATGTTGCCACTGGTATGGTCGCCATGGTGGTGGGTGTTTATCAGCCATTGAAAAGGCATATCACTTTTCTTTTTCAGTTCGGCTATCAGGTGGGTCGCGGGTTCGGGGAACTCCGCGTCTACGCAAACAATACCTTCTTTGTTCACCATCCAGATAATGGTGCCCCCCTGCTCGGTAAAAATACCAACGTTGTTGCGCAAGGGTGTAAGTTTATACTCGGGCCGGGCTAATATTGCCGCCAAACTTTTGTTGCTTAAAAAGGCCAGCGATCCCGCGGCTATAGCTGTATTTGTTAAGAATTTTCTGCGTTCCATATTAGAGATTAAAGGTCAGATGATCGGAGATTAGTTAAAGTTATGTTTTATTTTAAAGTTGAGAATGGCTTTAAATTTTCTTTTTAGGATTTAGATTTTCCAGTTAATATTGATGAAAAGCCTGCGATACAAACTCCAGCACCACAGGTAGCGAGCCGCGCCAATAGGTCCAGTTATGGGCTCCATCACGTACACGGTACTCATGCGGGATCTCTTTTTTACGCATCAGGTTATGTACCAAGCCGTTGCCCTCGTATAAAAAATCGTCGTCGCCAACATCCATAAACCAGCGAATGGCTTTCTTCTGATCATCGGGTATAGCGTTTATCAAAGGCAATACGCTGTAACGGTTATAATAGTTGCTTATGGTGCTATCGGCCATGCCCGGATTGTTTTTGCCGATACCCGCCTTAGCATCTTCCAGGCTAAGAAAGCCCGTAGCCGCGCTTAACGGGCAGGCCGATGAAAACATTTCGGGGTGGTGCAGCGCATACACAAAACTGCCGCCCCCGCCCATGCTAAGGCCGGCAATAGCACGGAAACGCTTTTCGCCTTTTATACGGTATTTCTTTTCGACGAATGGCACAAGTTCGGTGAAAAAGAAATCCTCATAATTCCAATCACCCTTAATATCGTTGTTGTAACCACGCCTGCCGGTATTGGCATCGGGCATAATAATGATCATCGGTGTGGCAATGCCATCACGGATGGCTTTGTCGGTAATGTTTAATACCTCACCAAATTGCACCCAGCCGGTCTGGTCGTCGCCGGCGCCATGCAGCAGGTACAGTACCGGGTAGTTGCGGCCGCTTGTTTCGTAGTCGGGCGGTAGGTAAACGGCATATTTGCGTTCGCTTTTCAGGATCTTGCTGGTCAGCGTTAAATTATCGTACACCTTACCGGTTTGCGCAAACAGCGCCGCGGGGCAAAGCATCAGTAACCAAAGGGCAATTTTTTTCATGAAGGTTTTAAATTTGGTTTAGCAACAAGGGGTATTGCAGGTTTGCTAAATTTAGGAAATTAAATTAATGTCTGAACCGGGAGTACACGGATTTTTTGATTGCAAGATTTTTAAGGGCTTGTATTAGCGACCAGGTAAGCCGGGATCAACTCAGCTTTATAAAGTGTTCACGTTCGGCGCACGTGAACACCGTGAACACTCATGAACGCCTGCTAATCAGGCCATTGACAATTTTGGTGACACAACGGCGTCACCATTTGGATTACCGGGTAAGGGCGATAGTCTCCACGCGGTAGTTCTTTGTTAGGAATGGCAGTGAGTTGATGAATCGTCAGTGGATGTACTTTTCCTTTTCTCTCAAAAGAAAAAATACCAAAAAGAAAAGTCGCGGCTGCGTCCTGTTCTGTGAAAGGAAGTGCTTTAGCAATTGCTGTGCTACCCGAACAGGCCAATGCCGCAGTTTGAGGTTGCGTTAAGGCAGTGGGGGGCTTATCGCTCGGGGATTGCCACGTTACGCTCGCAATGACGTGTCGGTGGGGAGTTGTGATGATGCGTCAGTAAAACAGCTTCGGGCGAAAGCGGGCAGAACGATGTGGCCTTGAGCGCGGCAGGGGCATAGCAATACTTGCCCGAAGCGCAGGGGCCAGGTGCGAACGAAGTTGGGGCAAGATTTTGCAGCCCGTGGTTCTGCCCGCTTTGCGGGGCAAAGGCCTTGTGCGGCAAAGAAGCCTTTTTGCTGACTTGATTTTTGGTTACTTTGTATCAAGACAAAGTAACAGCCCTCCGCGGCAATTGAGCGGGCTGACGTTCGTACAGCATAACCCCACGCTAATGCTCACAGGTTAATGCGTGGTACACTGACGGTGAATACATCGATAACGTATAGCCTCAAACATTTTTATTCCGATAAGCAATATATTTCCGCATCTCGTTACCTTTACCACCGCATGCACCACACACAAACTGCCGATAAAACCAAATGGCTATACCTTTTTATAGGGCTTGCTGTTCTGCTTAATTTCAGCGGGTTGTTCATACCTATCCTGGCTCCCGACGGTACACTCTACGCCGTCATCGCCAAAACCATGGTGCAGCGAAATGATTATGTACAACTGTTTGTGCACAATGCCGACTGGCTGGATAAGCCGCATTTTCCGTTTTGGGTAACGGCGCTTTCATTTAAACTTTTTGGCTTTACTACCTGGGCATATAAATTGCCGGGCATTTTGTTTATGCTGATGGGTGCGGCATATACCTATAAACTGGCTAAAGAGCTTTATAATAAACAAGTAGCCTTGTGGTCGGTATTGATATTGCTTACCGCGCAGCACATCATACTTTCTAATAACGACGTTCGTGCCGAACCTTATCTAACCGGGCTCATCATCGCATCAGTATATCATTTTTATAAAGCATACACCCGTAATAACTTTTGGCAGTTAGTGTTGGGGGCTGTTTTTGCCGGTTGCGCCATCATGACCAAAGGCATGTTCGCGCTGGTACCCATGGGCGGGGCAATAGCAGGGCATTTGGCTATCACCAAACAATGGAAAAAGCTTTTTAACCTGCGCTGGCTGCTGGCCGCTGTGCTGATACTGGTATTCATCCTGCCCGAAATTTATTGCCTGTACCAACAATTTGACGCCCATCCCGAAAAGGTAGTGTTCGACCGCACCCATGTATCGGGCATTAAATTTTTCTTTTGGGATAGCCAGTTCGGCAGGTTTTTTAACACCGGCCCCATAAAAGGCCACGGCGACCCGTCGTTTTTTGTGCATACTACCATGTGGGCTTTTTTGCCGTGGTCGTTGATATTATTCGCGGCTATATGGCATTTCGTGAAAACCGGAGTACGCGACGTGCAAAAACGCGAGTGGCTTTGCATCAGCGGGGCGTTGCTAACCTTCCTGCTGTTCTCGGCCTCAAAATTTCAATTGCCGCATTATTTAAATATCGTATTCCCGTTCTTCGCTATCATGACCGCGCAATATTTGGCCGCTTTGCAATCGGTAAAAACCATTAAAATAATCAGAGGGGTGCAAATAGGAGTGGTGGTTTTATTATTGCTGATAATTGGCGCGCTGCAGTACTTTTTTAAGCCCGAAGTATTTACCTGGGATACCGCCCTTACATTATTGGTTTGGCTTGGATTATTATTGATGCTGCCCGGCAACTTTGCCAATACGGATTTCAGGCAAACCGCCTTTCGCACGCTTATTGCTGCCTTTATAGTAAATCTTTACCTCAACCTTGCCTTTTATCCCTCATTATTAAAATACCAGGCCGGGAGCGAGGCTGCTGTTTGGATCAACAATAATAACCCGCAAAACCTGCCCGTGGTGCAAAGCTGGGAGGATGCCAATTACCCCATGGAATTTTACCTGAACCAATCCCCGATAATTATTGGCGAAGACGGCAGCGGGAAACTACCCGCGGCGCCTTTTATATTTTATGGCCCTGCCAACGTCGCGGCAACGTTTACGGCAAAGGGTTACCGGGTACAGCATAAGGCAACGTTTCAGCGTTATTGGGTATCACGGCTCAAACCGGCTTTTTTGAATAAGGCTACACGCAATAGCCACGTTACGCAAATGGAAGTTGCCCTTATACAATAATAAATGTATGCGGGACTGTAGCGATGGTGATGCAACCTGCGTAATAATAAAAACTATTAACCGATCTTATGACACGCAAAACTCCACTGCTATTTTTAAGCCTTTTGGCTATCGGCTTTGTTTCATGTAAAAAAAGCGACAACAACCCCGATAAGGGCAAAGCCCTTGAACTTACCGCTGCAGAGCACCTTAAGGTAGCAGCGGATAACGCGTTTACGCTAAAACTGGTAAAACAGCTAAACAGCGGCGGCACCGGTAACGATAACGTTTTTGTTTCGCCGCTAAGCGTAAGCTTTGCTATGGGCATGACCAGCAACGGCGCCAAAGGCGAAACACTGCAAGGCATAAATAATGCTATGGAATTTAGCGGATTTACGCAGGAAGCGATAAATACCTACTATAATAAATTGATAGACCAGCTGCCCAACCTGGAGCCTAACACCCAGGTTAACATCGCTAACTCGATATGGTATAAACAGGGGTTTGATGTATTGCCCTCGTTTATCACAACAAATACCAATGCTTACAAGGCAAAGGTACAGGCACTGGATTTTGGCTCGGCTGCAGCAAAAAACCAGATAAACGAATGGGTAAGCGACCAAACAAAGGGAAAGATCCCATCGATAATTGATAATATCCCGGGAGATGTGCGTATGTACCTTATCAACGCCATCTACTTTAAAAGCATCTGGAAAAATAAATTCAATCCTGCGGATACTAAAAAGATGCCTTTTAAAACCAGCACCGGAAGTACCGTACAGGCCGATTTTATGACCGGGCAAATAGAATACGGCAGCTATTTTGATAATTACGACGGAGATAAATACACCCAGATAGCCGAGTTGCCCTATGCAAACGGCAGGTATAGCATGGTGGTGGTGCTGCCCGACGAAAGCAGCAGCGTAAATGAGCTGATCAGCAACCTTGACACAGTAAAGTGGAACAAGTGGATGAAGCCTATGGGCGGCGGTGTTAAAAACCACGTGTATTTCCCTAAGCTTAAGTTTACGTATAACACAACTTTAAATGGCGCCCTTATTGCTTTGGGCATGGGCAAGGCTTTTTCTGACGATGCCGACCTTACCGGTATATCAGCCGCAGGCGGCATAAACATTACCGAAGTTAAGCAAAAAGCCTTTGTTGAGGTTAACGAGCAGGGTACCGAAGCCGCCGCAGCAACCTCGGTTGCGGTAGGTGTTACCGCCGCGCCTGCCACCGATTTGAATTTGAACAGGCCGTTTGTGTTTGCCATACGCGAAAACAGCAGCGGGCTGGTGTTATTTGCAGGCGTGGTTAATAACCCGCTCTTAACCGGTAACTAAACAACCCGGCCCATCAGCGGGTCAGAAAAACCTGGTTTGCCGGTCTCAACACGGCCGGCATACCTCTTTTCAAAATCGGCATATCCCTTTACCTTAATGCTGAAGTCGTACCAGTTATGCTGTTTGCCCAGATCAAGCTTTATGGTTTGCGGGGCAAAGCTTTCCTGCTGTATGGTCATTCGCTTTGTGCCGGTTTTATACGCATTATCAACCACTTCAACCGTTACAGGTGTGGTAGTGTCCACCAGCCAAAAGGTAAGCATCACATTACCGGTTAACTGCTTACCGGCCGATTGATAAGCGAAATCAACACCGATGCCGGGGTCGTTAGCGTTGCCTTTAAACGCGCGGTAAAAACCATTAGGGCCATAAGTGCGCAGATAATAGTTGCCGTTCTCAAACTGGTTAAGCGGCCAGGCATCGGTAACCGTATCGCCTGCCTTTACAGCGTAACTCCAGGTGCGTACCGGTTCCATCTGCTGCGGATCGAGGAACGAAGCATATTTACCGGGTGCATAAACGTTAAACGGTGCGCCGATAGCATTATCGCCAAAAGCCTTATTTCCCGCTGTAAATTTTAACTCCAACGCTGTTTTATCATCATTTAAGCGTCCATCAACGTATAGTTCATAGGGAAGTGCGCAGGATGGTTTGATACCCGGTTCCTGTTTTGGCATATAAGGTGATTGGGCCGGGTCTTTTTTAATGACTGCTATTTCGGCGACTGACAGATTTTTATAAGTCGACGGTACCTTTTTAAACTTGGCCTTGTGGATGCCTTCTACAAATTTTTCCCTGTTTAGCGATACCGGGCTGGCAATCTTTTCGCCATTGTATGGCCTGAATGCCGAGGTTAGGTCGCCGCAGATGGTTCGGCGCCAGTCGCTGATGTTGTCCTCTTTTATTTTTTTTTCGGTTTTTTTGGCTAAAAACTTCTCCAGGAATTGCAACGTTGAGGTATGATCAAAAACTTCGGAGTTTACATATCCACCGCGGCTCCAGGGCGAGGCGATGACCATCGGCACGCGATAACCCAGGCCTATCGAGTTTTCGCGATCGTAATCTATCGGGAAGTTTTTACGCTCGCGTTCCTGCTCCAGTGTTACAAAATCCACGCGGGTGTCAATCCCGTCAGATACTTTACCCGTGCCCTTCTTGTGCGAATGCGGCGCGGTAAAGGGCGGTACGTGGTCAAAGTAGCCGTCGTTCTCGTCGTAGGTAAGGATGAAAATGGTTTTCTTCCATACCTCAGGGTTTTGGGTAAGGATATCCAGCACTTCTGAGGTGTACCAGGCACCGTACCACGGCGAATCGGGGTGGTCCGAGAAGTTTTCGGGTGCGGTTAACCAGGATACGGTTGGCAGTTTGCCCGTCCTCACATCTTCCCTGAACTGATGCAGTACATCGCCTTTGGGCACTTTCATTTCGCGTTTGGTGCCGTTATCATCGTACTTAAGTGTGGCAAGCTCGCGGTAGTGCGGGTCGCCTGTATTTACAGCAAACGCTTTATGGTGTATATTTTTCTCTTTTGGTGACAGTTTATTAAAGGTGGCATGGTTAAGCAGATCGGGGTTGTTCTTAAGATTATCCAGATCGGCACGCATTTGCGTTAGCTGCAGCTGCATGTGGTCAATATGCGCGTCGCCTTTGGGTAAACCGGCTATCTTTTTCTCCATCGCGTTTATCTCGCCGGGCAGGGTAGCATATCGTTTCTGCATATAGCTGATATGCTTGTCGTATAAATTGATGTTATACTGTTTAAAATATTCAAGCGGGTTATCGCCAAAGTTTGATAGCCAGGGCTCTTCCTCGCCTTCAAAACCAAGCGGTACGCTCATCTCGTTCTGGTAGCATTTCCACGATACGCCTGCATCTTCCAACCGTTCGGGGTAGGTTGTCCAGTTTAGCGTACCATAGTCCGCATCCTCATTCCAAACCCTGGCCCTGGTATCTTCGTTTTGTTTTTCGCGGATGGTGCCTGTCCAAAAGAAAAGCCTGTTTGGCGTAGTGCCGGTTAACGACGAGCAGAAATGCTGGTCGCATACAGTAAAGGCATCGGCAAATGCATAATGAAACGGCAGATCGTGCCGGTTATGGTAACCCAGCGTAAGCGGCATATCCGAGTATTCCTTAACACCCGATCGTTTCTCGTTTAGCCATTGGTCAAATTTGCCATCGTTGCGGGCGTTTACCTGGTTGGCCCACGAGTGCGGCAGGCAGTTCATCCAGGTAGCGCGGGTATTTTTTATATCGAGGTGAAAAGGGGCGTAAGTTTCGCCTTTGTTGTTTGATTGCAGCCAAACCGGGTTTTTGTTTGGTAAGCTTATAGCGCGGGGATCGTTAAAACCCCTTACGCCCCTAAGTGTACCAAAGCAATGATCGAACGACCGGTTCTCCTGCATTAACAGCACAATGTGTTCGGCATCAGCCCAGGTAGTGCCCGGGGCCGGGTTTATAGCCATTGCCTTTTGGATTGATGCAGGTAATATGTTGGCTAAACCGGCTGCGCCGGTAAGCATTGCGGCTTTTTTTAAAAAATCTCTGCGTGTATCTGACATGTGGCTAAGTTATAAATCACAGTTTAAATAGATGTGCTGTTTGGTAATGGTATTATTATATTATCGTAAAGATAATAGTACAAAAGTAAACCCTCATCGCCCGGTGGGGTTATCGTCTGATCGTGTACAAACCCGCATCGCGTTAATAACCGCCGCGACCGGATGTTATCCGCCAGGGTAATGGCATATACTTTATCCAGCTGATAATGCTGTTGCACATAAGTTAACGCGGCCATGCTTGCTTCATAAGCCAGCCCCTTACCTTCAAAACCGGGTAAAAAGGCAAAACCAAGGTCGGGCCGGTCAAGGTAATCGCGTTGTACCAGGCCGCACATGCCAATAGGCCGGCCGGTTTCTGTAATACTAACCAACCATAGGCCATACCCGTGTTTTGCGTACATGCTTTGGGGGCCGTTTTTGATATAATTAATGGCGTCTTCGTGGCTGTTAACATTCTTGTCGCCTATAAATTTTTTCCAGGCAGGGGTGTTTAACAATTCCAAAACAAAGGCCGCGTCGTCAAACGTAAAACGGCGCAGGCTAAGATTAACAGAACAGAATAGTGTACCAGACATATAAAATCTAAGCTATGCATAAACGGCAAACGGGACAAAATTTTTTGATAACAGCTGCTACTGCGCGATAACGGTAAAGCAAACAACACCTGTTAATTGCTTTTCTCGGAAACATTTGCGTACTTGTACAACCAATAATTGCCTGCAAGCCCATCCTTATGAAAAAATATTGCCTTACTCTCGACCTGATAGACGACGAAGAACTGATCACTGAATATGAAGCGCATCACCAGAACATCTGGCCCGAGATAAAAGACAGTATTACCTCATCAGGCATTACCAATATGGAAATTTACCGGCTCGGTACACGCCTGTGTATGCTTATTGAGGCGAATAACGATTTCACGTTTTCGAAAAAGGCGGCCATGGACGCCGATAACCAAAAGGTGCAGGAGTGGGAAGACCTGATGTGGAAATACCAGCAGCCTATTAAAGGCGCGCTCGCCGGCGAAAAGTGGGTTCTGATGGATAAGATATTTCAACTGTAAATATTGATGTGCAGATCACAGATGTGCAAATATGCTGATGATTAAGCGCGTGTAAACCACTAATTCTACAACTATTACCGATATGAAAAAGAAGCTATTATTGTTTTGTTTATTATCTGGCCTTATTACAAACCATTCATGGGCGCAGGGCGCTTATACACCCACTGCCGAAAACCTGGCGCAGAGGCAAAAGTTCCAGGATATGAAATTCGGGTTGTTTATCCATTGGGGTATTTACAGCATTTTGGGCGATGGCGAGTGGGTGATGCACAATAAAAAGATCCCTTACGATAGTTATAAAAGGCTGGCCGGCTTTTTTAACCCGCAGGATTTTAACGCTAAGGAATGGGTTGCCTTTGCCAAAAAGGCCGGGATGAAATACATTACTATCACATCGCGCCACCACGATGGGTTTAGCATGTTCGGCACCAAAATGTCGCCGTATAATATTGTAGATGCCACGCCCTACCATAAAGATCCCCTGATGGAATTGGCCAAAGAGTGCGAAAAGGAAGGCATCGAGCTGCATTTTTATTACTCGCTGCTTGACTGGGGCAGGCCCGATTATGCTTTTGGCAGCCCCATAGTGGACGGTAAACCTGTTAATGGCGACTGGGACAGCTACATTAAATTTATGAAGGCCCAGTTAACCGAACTGATAACCAAATACCCGGGGGTAAAAGGCATCTGGTTTGATGGCGACTGGGAACGCACCAATGTAAACTGGCATTACGATGAAATTTACGGGTTGATACATAAGCTTAACCCGGCAATAATGGTGGGCAATAACCACCACGTAGCGCCAAAGGATGGAGAAGATTTCCAGATGTTTGAAAAAGACCTGCCAGGTAACAATACAACCGGCTTCGCGCCTGAGCAAACCGTTAGCCGCCTGCCGCTTGAAACCTGCGAAACTATTAACAATAGCTGGGGATTTAATATTACCGACAGAAGTTTTAAATCGTCAAAGCAGATCATCCATTACCTGGTGAACGCCGCCGGGCACAACGCCAACTTTTTGCTTAACATCGGCCCTATGCCCAATGGAAAAATACAGCCGGAGTTTACAGATACGCTGGCTATAGTTGGCGCCTGGGTGAAAAAGAACGGCGAAAGTATTTATGGTACCCGCGGTAGCGATATACCGGCACAACCCTGGGGAACGCTCACTGTTAAAGCTAAAACCATATACGTACACATCACCGAGCCGCAGGGCGGAGAATATATATTTATCCCGCAGGTAAAGCAAAAAATTGCTAAAGCCGAGTTGCTTGCCAGTGGCGGCGCCGTTAAGTTTAAACAGCAGCCCGAAGGCGTATTTATATATACCGCCGGCATAACCGCCGACCCGGTGGATACCATCATAAAATTGACGGTGAAGTAATATAAATCACCCTGTCATTTCGAACGGTAGTGAGAAAACTTGTTCGAAATGACAGGAGAAATACTATTAAATCCTTAAACCGTTGCTTCTTCGGGTTTAAAAGTTGCTTCATCCGCGCTTGGGCCATAGCTGCCGGGGATGGGGATATTCAGCAACCGCAGGTAAACGCCAAGCTGCGCACGGTGATGGATGATCTGCGATAGCGCCATACGGATAACTTCGCCTTTGGTTCGTACGCTATGAATGGTATCACCACTGCGTAATGTCCATTTTTCATCAAGTTTGCTTTCGTTTTCGGCAATTAACTGCGAGCGGCCGTCAACAAGCGCTCTTTCGAACAGTTCCATCAACTCACCGGTGTTATTTACAAATGTCGATTCGTAGCTGTTGTCTTCAAAATCGAGCTCATTAGTTGTCAGCGCCATGGTGATCCAGGTTGGCAATTCGGCAATGTGGGTGGCCAGGCGGCGCACATCCATACTTTTAACATGCGGTGTCCAGTCGTATTTATCGTTTGGTACACGTGCTAAAATTTTGCGGGTGGTTTCCGACTCTTCGTTTAGCTGTTTCAGGAAAAATTGAATAAGTGACATAATGTTGTGTTTTTGGTTTCTAATTCAAAGAAACAACCGGGTAATGACAGCCCTATGTCAGTAAGGGAAAAATAAAATGAAAAAACATGCGGCTATTAACTCACCCCGCGGCACTTCGTGCGCGACCCTCTCTGCTGCGCAAAGAGGGTGAAGGAGAAAAAGAATCCCCCTTCTTTGCGCAGCAGAGAGGGGGCGGGGGGTGAGTAAATGACACATCCAAAAAATAATTTAAAATTTATTATTTGCTATGCATGCATAATAAATTTATCTTGCAGCATTTAAACCGATTATTTGTACCCAATACCGTTTTGGTGTTGATTTGGAGGGTTTTCAGGTTAAACTAACTGCGTAAATTAATCGTTAGCTTTACCAAAAACCAATTATAATCTACTTTTCTAAAATGGATCATTTACTAACAGATGCCCCCGCGGGCTATGATTTTTCTATAAGCGACAATCAACGGATGATAGGCCAGATGGCAAAGGATTTTGCCGAAAAGCACATCAGGCCAAACGTAATGCAATGGGACGAGGAGCAGCATTTCCCCTTACAACTATTTAAACAATTGGGCCAACAAGGCATGATGGGTGTGCTGGTACCCGAAGTGTACGGCGGCTCGGGCTTTGGCTACGCCGAATATGTAACTACTATTGTAGAAATAGCAAAAGTTTGCGGTTCTATAGGTTTATCGGTTGCGGCGCATAACTCGTTATGTACTGGTCATATCCTGGCGTTTGCCAACGAGGAGCAAAAACAGCGCTGGTTACCAAAACTGGCTACTGCCGAGTGGCTTGGCGCCTGGGGCCTTACCGAAGCCAATACCGGCAGCGATGCCATGCGTATGGCAACAACAGCCGTTTTAGATGGCGACCATTATGTTGTAAACGGATCAAAAAACTGGATAACGCACGGCAAAAGCGGCGATGTTGCCGTAGTTATGGTGCGTACCGGCGAAAAGGGGGATAGTAAAGGAATATCTGCCTTGGTAATAGAGCGTGGCACACCGGGCTTTAATGCCGGTAAAAAAGAAAACAAACTTGGCATGCGGGCATCAGAAACTACCGAAATGATTTTTGACAATTGCCGCGTACCAAAAGAAAACCTTTTAGGCGCCGAAGGCGAAGGCTTTAAACAAGCTATGAAAGTGTTGGATGGCGGGCGTATTTCAATAGCCGCGCTATCATTAGGTATTGCCAAAGGTGCGTTTGAAGCAGCAGTTGCTTATTCAAAGGAGAGGCAACAGTTTGGGCAGCCAATAAGCAACTTTCAGGGGATTGCGTTTAAACTGGCCGATATGGCTACCGAGATAGAAGCAGCCGAGTTATTGATTATGCAGGCCGCTGATCTGAAAAACCGCCATTTGCCGGTTACCAAACAATCGGCCATGGCTAAATATTATGCTTCAGAGGTAGCGGTACGATGCGCCAACGACGCCGTTCAGATATTTGGTGGATATGGATACACTAAAGATTTCCCTGTAGAAAAATTTTATCGCGATGCCAAGCTTTGCACCATAGGCGAAGGAACGTCTGAGATACAGAAGATCGTTATCAGCCGCGAAGTATTAAAATAGCAAGAAACTATACTGATCTATTATATTACCTAAGTACGCCTGCAGCTTAACCGCTGCGGGCTTTTTTTTGTAAATAAAAAAGCAGGCCTGGCCTTGCGCTATACCTGCTTTCTATAAATTTTTAATTAACTAATAACCGACAGTTTGATTAAATCTGTTAGTTGATACAAATATAAATAATTATCTTTTTAATTTAATAATTATCATATAAATCAAATTGTTTTTGCTGCAAAATTACAATTGCTAAACAATCAAGAAGTTACAAGCCTACTTTGCCAGGGTTACCGGTATTGGCATAACATAGTAAAATGCGCTCCTGTCAACGTTTTTTATATTTACATCCATGCTTTCGTTTACCTTATTAATATTTACGTTGATGCTGCCATCGGCGTTCACAGGCACCGTAACATATTTTTTGGTATCGGCCATAGCAGGGGTAATACTGCTTTTAACTAAATTAAGGGTTAGCGCTACCGCGATAATTGTAAGTACGATTTTAGTGTATAGGTCTGTTTTCATCATGTTTGGTTTTGATAATTGAAAGATATCAAGAATTTTATACTGATGAAAATAAATAACGCTTAGGTACACGTATATATAATGTACCGGTTTGTGCAAAGCAGTGCGCTTCGGTAATGCCCCCTGCTATAGCCTGTTTTGCGCGGATAGGACAATCGAATTTTTTGTGCTTCATTTTCAGCGTGTTAAAACTACACTATCAATAAATCACGTAAACCGTTTGCATAGGTAAAATTTGTGCGTACCTTTGCAGCCCGCAAACGAAATAGCGGGATGTTCTCTGAAAGTTTACCAAAGCGATATTTTAAAAAATAAAGTTTGCAAATTCAACAAAGGTTGCTACCTTTGCAGCCCGCCAAATCGGAAACGAAAAGCGGTTGTTAATTGAAAAAGCAGGCTCGAAAAAATAAAAAAATAAAGTTTGTAAATTCAGAAAAGGTTTCTACCTTTGCAATCCCAAAACGAGGGAGAAAAATCGGAAACGGTTTCTAAAAAACGTTAAAAGCTTAGAGCAATTCGAAAGCTTCAAAAATTTGAAAAGTTAAGCATTGTAAAATGCGAAAACATATAGGAAGTCTGAGACAGACGACCGCAAAAGTTCTTAAAAGAGATAGAGAATAAATTATGCAGCGTAACAGCAGGACAGCGATGTTCTGAATGTTAAGAGCGAGACTTAAGGGATGGGATAATGTAAGAGAATATTTTTTTTACAGATTTCTATTGATTGAGTTAATAGGGTCTGGATTTGAACAACACATTATACAATGGAGAGTTTGATCCTGGCTCAGGATGAACGCTAGCGGCAGGCCTAATACATGCAAGTCGGACGGGATTGAGGAGCTTGCTTCTCATGAGAGTGGCGCACGGGTGCGTAACACGTATGTAACCTACCTTGTTCAGGGGGATAGCCTCTCGAAAGAGAGATTAACACCGCATAACATTATTTTATGGCATCATAAGATAATCAAATATTTATAGGAACAAGATGGGCATGCGGAACATTAGCTAGTTGGTAAGGTAATGGCTTACCAAGGCTACGATGTTTAGGGGATCTGAGAGGATGACCCCCCACACTGGTACTGAGACACGGACCAGACTCCTACGGGAGGCAGCAGTAAGGAATATTGGTCAATGGGCGCAAGCCTGAACCAGCCATGCCGCGTGCAGGAAGACGGCCCTACGGGTTGTAAACTGCTTTTGTACCGGAATAAACCCCTTTTCGTGAAGAGGGCTGAATGTACGGTAAGAATAAGGATCGGCTAACTCCGTGCCAGCAGCCGCGGTAATACGGAGGATCCAAGCGTTATCCGGATTTATTGGGTTTAAAGGGTGCGTAGGTGGCCTATTAAGTCAGGGGTGAAAGACGGTAGCTTAACTATCGCAGTGCCTTTGATACTGATGGGCTTGAATACACTTGAGGTAGGCGGAATGTGACAAGTAGCGGTGAAATGCATAGATATGTCACAGAACACCAATTGCGAAGGCAGCTTACTAAAGTGTTATTGACACTGAGGCACGAAAGCGTGGGGATCAAACAGGATTAGATACCCTGGTAGTCCACGCCCTAAACGATGAATACTCGATGTTGGCGATATACGGTCAGCGTCTAAGCGAAAGCGTTAAGTATTCCACCTGGGGAGTACGCCCGCAAGGGTGAAACTCAAAGGAATTGACGGGGGCCCGCACAAGCGGAGGAGCATGTGGTTTAATTCGATGATACGCGAGGAACCTTACCCGGGCTTGAAAGTTAGTGAATGAGACAGAGACGTCTCAGTCCTTCGGGACACGAAACTAGGTGCTGCATGGCTGTCGTCAGCTCGTGCCGTGAGGTGTTGGGTTAAGTCCCGCAACGAGCGCAACCCCTGTGAATAGTTGCCAGCATGTAATGGTGGGGACTCTATTCAGACTGCCTATGCAAATAGAGAGGAAGGAGGGGACGACGTCAAGTCATCATGGCCCTTACGTCCGGGGCTACACACGTGCTACAATGGATGGTACAGCGGGCAGCTACCTGGTAACAGGATGCCAATCTCGTAAAGCCATTCACAGTTCGGATCGGGGTCTGCAACTCGACCCCGTGAAGTTGGATTCGCTAGTAATCGCGTATCAGCAATGACGCGGTGAATACGTTCCCGGGCCTTGTACACACCGCCCGTCAAGCCATGGAAGCTGGAAGTGCCTGAAGTGCGTAACCGCAAGGAGCGTCCTAGGGTAAAGTCGGTAACTGGGGCTAAGTCGTAACAAGGTAGCCGTACCGGAAGGTGTGGCTGGAATACCTCCTTTCTGGAGCATTATCCAAACAACCTTAGTAACGCATTAACAGGAAACTGTTACCTGCATGATTATTTTCTTATTTATTCTCTTAAAAAAACAACCCGGAAGATGAAGCCATCAGTGGTTCAACCATGAGCGTGGCAAGATTGTAAGTAATTACGATTTACGATTTACGAATGACGATTGAAATCTAAAATCGTACATCACAAATCCGAAATCAAACAGTCCTGTAGCTCAGCTTGGTTAGAGCACTACACTGATAATGTAGGGGTCAGCAGTTCAAATCTGCTCGGGACTACACGGTAAGTCAAAAGTTGAAAGTTAAAAGTCAAAAGCTGCAAAGCCAATGACCTAATGACTCAACCAATGACAGAAACATCTGAAAGGGGGATTAGCTCAGCTGGCTAGAGCACCTGCCTTGCACGCAGGGGGTCAACGGTTCGAATCCGTTATTCTCCACCAAGTTAAGATGTGAGATATTAGATATGAGATATCAGACAGGATGCAAATCGGTCTCAGATCTCAAATCTCAGTACTCAAATCTAAACGAACGTTCTTTGACATATTGGAAGAAGTAATTCAAAAAGAGAAAACAACAGTAGAGGACTGTTGCAGGCTTTGGACCTTGAGAAAAGGGATTGCAGATAAAAGACGGGCGGCTTCGGCAGGAAATCTTGGTTCTTGATTCTAATATCTTGTTCTGAACGGCAACATAATCAAAAAGCATACAGTACCGAGCAAAAGCGGTACAAGTATAGAAGAAAGTAAGAAAGGGTACACGGGGATGCCTTGGCTCTCAGAGGCGATGAAGGACGTGATAAGCTGCGATAAGCCGCGGGGATCAGCAAATATGAATTGATCCGCGGATTTCCGAATGGGGAAACCTGGCTAGTTGAAGACTAGTCGCATAAATGCGCAAACCTGCTGAACTGAAACATCTAAGTAAGCAGAGGAAGAGAAAATAATAATGATTTCCAGAGTAGTGGCGAGCGAAATGGAAGAAGCCCAAACCAGTTATGTTACGGCATAATTGGGGTTGTAGGACCACAACATGAATATCAGAATGAACCGGAACGGGGTGGGAAACCCGGCCATAGAGCATGAGAGCTGCGTACGGGTAAGTAATGATAGGATAGTGGTATCCTGAGTACCGCGAGGTCGGAGACGCCTTGTGGGAATTTGCCGGCACCATCCGGTAAGGCTAAATACTCCTGAGAGACCGATAGTGAACCAGTACCGTGAGGGAAAGGTGAAAAGAACCCGAACAGGGGAGTGAAATAGAACCTGAAACCGTGTACTTACAAGCGGTCGGAGCAGACTTGTTCTGTGACGGCGTGCCTTTTGCATAATGAGCCTACGAGTTACTCCTCTCTGGCAAGGTTAAGTGTTTAAGACACGGATCCGAAGCGAAAGCGAGTCTGAAAAGGGCGCAGAGTCAGAGGGGGTAGACGCGAAACCTTGTGATCTACCCATGGACAGGTTGAAGGTGCCGTAACAGGTACTGGAGGACCGAACCGATAAACGTTGAAAAGTTTCCGGATGATCTGTGGGTAGGGGTGAAAGGCTAATCAAACTGGGAAATAGCTCGTACTCCCCGAAATGTTTTTAGGAACAGCGTGGTGGTAAAGTTATACAGAGGTAGAGCTACTGATTGGGTGCGGGGGAGTCAAATCCTACCAAATCCAGACAAACTCCGAATGCTGTATAATATACACTGCAGTGAGGCTATGGGTGCTAAGGTCCATGGCCGAGAGGGAAAGAACCCAGACCATCAGCTAAGGTCCCCAAATTAACGCTAAGTTGAACTAACGAGGTCCGATTGCACAGACAGCTAGGATGTTGGCTTGGAAGCAGCCATTCATTTAAAGAGTGCGTAACAGCTCACTAGTCGAGCGATCGGGCATGGATAATAAACGGGCATTAAGCGTTATACCGAAGCTATGGATTGCAATTTATTGCACTGGTAGGGGAGCATTCTAATTGCCGGCGAAGCAGGAAGGACAACTGACTGTGGAGGAATTAGAAAAGCAAATGTAGGCATAAGTAACGATAAGGCGGGAGAGAAACCCGCCCACCGAAAGACTAAGGTTTCCTGATCAACGCTAATCGGATCAGGGTTAGTCGGGGCCTAAGGTGAAGCCGAAGGGCGTAGCCGATGGATAACTGGTTAATATTCCAGTACTTTTTATAACTGCGATGCGGTGACGGAGTAGTGACACTGACGCGAACTGACGGAATAGTTCGTTAAATGCAGTAGGTATAGGGTTTGTAGTTAAGTACGCAGACCTTGCTGAAAGCAGATAGTACACTGAGCCTTCGGGTAAGGTGATAGTTCAGGTAATCAGACTTCCAAGAAAACCCGCTAAGCTTCAGGTTATAAAAACCCGTACCGTAAACCGACACAGGTAGTCGAGGAGAGAATCCTAAGGTGCTCGAGTGAATCATGGCTAAGGAACTCGGCAAAATGGCCCTGTAACTTCGGGAGAAGGGGCGCTGATAGCAATATCAGCCGCAGTGAAAAGGCCCAGGCGACTGTTTAACAAAAACACATGGCTTTGCAAAATCGAAAGATGACGTATAAGGCCTGACACCTGCCCGGTGCCGGAAGGTTAAGAGGGGATGTTAGTCAGCAATGGCGACGCATTGAATCGAAGCCCCGGTAAACGGCGGCCGTAACTATAACGGTCCTAAGGTAGCGAAATTCCTTGTCGGGTAAGTTCCGACCTGCACGAATGGTGTAACGATCTGGGCGCTGTCTCAGCCATGAGCTCGGTGAAATTGTGGTATCGGTGAAGACGCCGGTTACCCGCAACGGGACGGAAAGACCCCATGCACCTTCACTACAACTTAACATTGATATCGGATACAGGATGTGTAGGATAGGTGGGAGGCTGTGATCCTGCTTCGCTAGGAGTAGGTTAGCCAACGTTGAAATACCACCCTTTCTGTATTTGGTGTCTAACTCGATAATGTCGAGAACATTGTTTGGCGGGTAGTTTGACTGGGGTGGTCGCCTCCAAAAAGGTAACGGAGGCTTTCAAAGGTAAGCTCAGTACGCTTGGTAACCGTACGCGGAGTGCAATAGCATAAGCTTGCTTGACTGTGAGGCAGACAAGCCGAGCAGGGTCGAAAGACGGATATAGTGATCCGGTGGTTCTGCATGGAAGGGCCATCGCTCAAAGGATAAAAGGTACGCTGGGGATAACAGGCTGATCTCCCCCAAGAGCTCATATCGACGGGGAGGTTTGGCACCTCGATGTCGGCTCGTCACATCCTGGGGCTGGAGAAGGTCCCAAGGGTTGAGCTGTTCGCTCATTAAAGTGGCACGCGAGCTGGGTTCAGAACGTCGCGAGACAGTTCGGTCCCTATCTGTTGTGGGCGTTGGAAGTTTGAGTGGGGCTGACCTTAGTACGAGAGGACCGGGTTGGACTAACCTCTGGTGAATCTGTTATGCCGCCAGGTGTACTGCAGAGTAGCTACGTTGGGAATAGATAAGCGCTGAAAGCATCTAAGTGCGAAACTAGCCACAAGATGAGACTTCCATTGAGGATCGTAGCAGACTACTACGTTGATAGGTTACAGATATAAAGGTGGTGACATCAAAGTCGAGTAATACTAATAATCCGAAGCTTTCTCATAGCAGGTAATGAATGGTTCATTGGTTCAATAGTTCAATAGTTCATTGGTAGCAATACTAATAAACAAATGAACGAATGATACCAATGAACCGAACAAAACAAAGCTGTTGTTTTCTCTGATTATTACTTCTTTCAATTATTGTCTTAGATATGAGACGTGAGATATGAGACATGAGATGAAAATCTCCTCAAACTCCGCTTACATCTATAAAATATTGATTTGTTATTAAGATCATGAGTCTCAAATCTCATATCTCAATACTCAGATCTAAAAACCTTCAGGTGCCTATATCGGCGGTGTCCACCTCTTCCCATTCCGAACAGAGAAGTTAAGCCCGCCAGAGCCGATGGTACTGCAGTAAAATGTGGGAGAGTAGGTCGGTGCCAAACTTTAAAGAAACCCTTTAGTAGCAATACTAAAGGGTTTTCTTGTTTTTAAACCTTTTGACCATAGTCCATGGTCCATAGTTCATGAAGGCATCTGCACATCTGAAATCTGCACATCTGCACATCTGGAAAAGCGTTCACGTTCGGCGCACGTTCACACCGTGAACACTCGCGAACACTTCATTATCAGCTACTTCCGTTTTTGACTACTGACAAGGGTATGTCACCATTTGTATGGGCTGCATGCTTTATATTTGTGTGTAAGGTTTAACCTGTACCGGTTATTCCATCTATCGCTCCATCCTTCACTGTTTTAATACGCTTCATCTTTATCTTAATGATCGAAATTATTACTTCCGAACGCCCGGAAATTATCGAAAAAATACGCGCCGAAGTAAGGGGTGTACCCTACCGCCCGGCCAAAAGACTAAAAGCCGCCCCGCAGCCGCCCGACCCCGAAACCTGCCGACATTTGTTTACCGTTGAAACCGGCAACCGCTGGCTGGAACTCGGCGAACGCGAACCCACGCCTAAAATGCTTTTCGGGGAGTTTTGGCACCAGGGCGAGCTGTGCATCCTGTTTGCCGATACCAACGTGGGTAAAAGCGTGCTGGCCGTGCAAATTGGCAACAGCATAGCCCGGGGCCAGCCCATCGCGCCCTTTGCTTTGGGTGCCGAACCTACCCGCGTGCTTTATATCGATTTCGAGCTTTCGGTAACGCAGTTTTACCAGCGCTATACGCATGCCGCCGGCGATTACACTTTTCCGTATGGCTTTTTACGCGCCCAGTTCAACGCCGATAACATGCCTGCGGGCAACAACAGCAGCTACGACGACCATGTGATAGCCGGCATCGAGTGTAAAATTAAGCAAGTAGGCGCCAGAGTGCTCATCATCGATAACATCAGCTGCCTGCGGGGCGGTACCGAAAACGCCGCGGTGGCGCTTACCCTGATGAAAAACCTGAAAGCGCTTAAGGCCGACTACAACCTGTCTATCCTGGTGCTGGCCCATACCCCAAAACGCCGCAACCCCGCCGCGCCGCTCACGGCCGACGACCTGCACGGCAGCAAGCTGCTGATAAACCTGGCCGACAGCGCCTTCGCCATTGGCACCAGTGCCGCTACCCCAAACCTGCGTTACCTTAAACAAATAAAGCAGCGCAGCACCGCGCAGGTATACGGCCAGGATAACGTATGCCTTTGCCGCATTGCCAAGCCAGGCAACTTTTTACAAATGGAGTTTGAAGGCAACAGCGCCGAACGCCCGCACCTGCGTACCCGCCAGTTGAACCAGCAGATATTAGCCCCAAAAGTAGCTCACCTTGCCGCCAACGGCTACAGCCAGCGCCGGATAAGTAAGGAACTTTGTGTTGCTGTGGGATTGGTGAATAAATTGATTGAGAGGTAAAGGGAGTATTTGATTTTATTACTAAATCGGAGATGAGGTATTGAATAATTAATTGAAACGCTAACTAAGAAGAAACTGAAGATGCATTTTGTCTTTGGCCGATGTTAACTTTTCAAATCAATCAAAAAGAACTTAATTATTCGACTTTAACGTTCGCTTATTGTGCTTGAGTATTTCAGTGTAGAAACTATTGATAATGTCCGGGAATAGCGGAAGCGTTACAAAATGCTTGTTACCATCAGATGCATAACGAAAAAAATTAGGAATAGGTTTCTCCCTTTTATCGGCTGTATCATAATAATAAATAATAACGCAATAGTAGGTGTCATCCAAACCAACGTAACGTCCAAATACCTCTAAAGCATTGGTATTGACTTCAGTAATCTGAGGCTGCATATCGACATTTGAATTGCTCAGTCGGGAATTAAAATATAAATAGGTTGGATTATACGCCGCAATATAAATACTGTCAATATGTGCCCATGTGTTCCCGGAATTTTTTATTCGAAAGGAAACGAAAGTTGTGACTGAGTTTTTCGGTCGAGTCTTTACTGTATCAACAAAAAATAGAGCTTTGTTTCTTTCATATAAATCAGCATTTTGAAGCTTTTGCATATTGAATTGGGCCTCAGCTGTACTAGCCTGCTTAGTAATAGCCTTTAATTGTTGTTCATTGATAGCTTTTTGAGTATTAAAGCTTTCCCTTTGAAATGCATCATTTTGCGCCAAGCGAATTGAATCTGACGTCCTTTGACGATTTTTAACATTATTCTCTATTATTTCTTTAAGACTGTCATTAATTTCCTTTAACTGGGACCTATCAAATTCTGCCTTTGATAATGAGTATTGAAGTAAGGATAAATCTACTTGCCTGTTTGCGCTTACTGTCGCATTATGGCTTTCAAGTATTGCTTTATTGGAGAAATGTATGGTGCTTAATACAGCAATTAAAGTAAGTACTGCTGAGATTATATTAGTGTAGGTTTGTGCCAAAGTTTTATTCTTCTTAACCCAACTTAAAGGCTTTAGCATAGTACTCTTTACATTTCTCAATAATCTGTGCATTCTTACTATTTTGTTTAGAATTGCTATTTTAAATTTCATATTAATAAAAGCGGGTTAACAACCCGCTTTTATTAGGTTATTTTAATCAGGTATTATCCTCTACAGATGCTGTGGGTGCCTGTGCTTTAACGCCATTATCACTATTCGCAGGTGTTGTATAACTTTCGCTGGTACCAATCACCTGACCATTACCGGCTTTTAGGTTAAAATGATAATTTTGCGACGATGTATAAAATTTATCATACCTTGAATCATTGAGGTGCTAGTTATCAATGCCATCCGTTTTTTTTATTCTTTTTGTTCCGTGTGCGCACTCTTTTTATAAATTTAAAAATTGGGTTTCCATCGTTGTCGAAATCGACAATGTCATATATCACTAAATTATCTTGATTTTTATAATCTATCTTTAATTCATCAAACAATGGCTTTGTATTTGCATTATAATATTGGCCACCTTTATTGATTTTAAATCCACCGTTTTCATCGGTATTCTCAAGCCATGCATAAAAGTTTTCATCATTTTCATCGGCTTCATTAGAAGCGATTACTAAAAACTTACCACTTTCGATTTTCATTTTTTTTATTGCGCCATCTGAAAATCCCAATTTGCCTGTTGATTGAATTGTTGCTTTGACATTTCTTTCAAATTGATTAGCGTTGTGAATTTTTAATTTTAGCATGTTTAAATATACTAATTCTATATTGTATAGAAAAATTTTAGTTTTATTTTTAAATTAATTTATATTTATTTTTTCAATCATATTGATTTATTTCATTTTAATTTGAATTTGTTTATCTAATTTTATTTATCTCATTTGCGTAATACCCAATTAATTACTAATCTAGTATTTTTCACTTTTTTTATATCAAATCTGTCTGATTGTCACGTACGGAGGTGTAAAGTTAATTAGAAGTAGAATTGCAATCTGCGAGGATTATCTTGAACATTTTCTCAAAAGCGATGAAAAGTACAATTTGATATTAGGAAGTCCCCAATATACCCTGAAAACGAATATGAGGAAACAACAAATTGACTGTAAAGGTTAACAATATGGCAAGAAATCGCGGTGATTAAGTAACGTCCAAAAATATGATCAACAATATTTGAATATTATTTGTCGAAGCATCGATAATGAAACATTACTGATGATAGAATTACGTGTTAGCACTACGTGCTGAGATCTGAATGAATTGTTCAAGAACGAAAATTATTAATTATAGATTAAATTTAATCGGGTAAAATCTTTCACTATAATTAATTAAAGGTATACAACAAGATGTTGTTGCCATTATTGGAGTTAAAGATATTGTAAAAAATCTTGAACATGGATTTTCAATTTTCAAGGTAATTACCTATTGATTTGAAACCAGATTTACAGAAACATAATGACATACATAGGACTACTTTAAATAATGGAGTTGCTATAATTTCGCCAATGAATTTAATTTATTGAAAAATTAAGAGAAGTATTTTCTTATAGATAAATAGCGCAATTGAAGTTAATAAACAGAAGATGAAAAATTACAGGAAGAGTAATGTAATCTCCCCCCTAAACCCGATAGCAGCAGATACCGGCCCTCGTGGCTAAGGCCTCGCGCACTATGAGCGGATAGCGGGGCTACCGCATCCGTAAGCACCACAACAGCACCTTTTCCTAAATTAGTCATTGAGTCATTCGCTTCGCTGTCATTAAGTCATTGGTGGGTTGGTTCATTAGTTATTGGTGAGTGGTTCATTAACTATGCAAACGTACCGGCTCAACGGCACCGCCAGAATGCGGCATAGCGTAACGCACGGCAGTACTGCACCTGCCAAAGCAGTGCCTTAAAAGTGTGGGACCAAGCCGCGACTTTTATTAACTGTTGTTTTGTATTTTATAGGTGTTAATGAGCTCGCTATCGCTCGGTTCTTTGATTACTTCCTTTTTGAGAGAAAAGAACGGCGAAGCCCTCTTGAGCGCCAAAAAAATAAACAACTGCGAAAAACGTGACAACCACCGGCGCTTCATAAAATTCACTACCGCCCCTACCGAAGAACTAATCGGGCGACCCGCTTATCCAGAGATTGCTTCGTACCTCGCAAAGACGCACGGGGAAGGATTTGCATATCTGCGCAGCTACCCCTATCTTAACCGGCAATTACAAACCTTTATAAACAATACCTGATATGAAGATAGCTATGCTTGGTTCGGGCTTTATTGCGCGTTTCTATGCCGATTCGCTGGTGGGGCACCGCAGGCTCGATACGCTGCACGCCGTGTACAGTCGTAATTTGGATAAGGCCAAACAATTTGCCCATGATTATAAACTCCCCGTGTACAGCGACAATATGGAAGAGGTAGTGAACCACCCCGAGGTGGATGTGGTGGTGATATCGCTGCCTAACGATTTGCACCTGGCCGCTGTTGAGGCCTGCGCCAAAGCGGGCAAGCATGTGCTGTGCACCAAACCGCTCGGTCGCACCGCTCATGAGGCTAAACAAATGCTGGATATGGTAGAGCAGGCGGGCGTTATGGGCGGCTACCTTGAGGATCTGTGCTATACGCCAAAGTTCAATAAAAGTTTAGCCAGCGTAAAGGCGGGCGGCGTGGGCAGGGTGCTGTGGGCCAAAAGCCGCGAGGCGCACCCCGGCCCGCACAGCAACTGGTTTTGGGATAAGGCCCAAAGCGGCGGCGGCTGCATTGTCGACCTGGGCTGCCACTGCATCGAGATCGCCCGAAGCTACATAGGCAAAAATATTAAGCCGGTTGAGGTGATGTGCTGGGCGGCCACGCAGGTGCACCCCATTGATGCCGAAGACAACGCCATAGGCATGGTAAAGTATGCCAACGGCGCCATAGGGCAGTTTGAGGTAAGCTGGTGCTTTCGCGGCGGTATGGACCTGCGCGACGAGGTGATGGGCACCGAGGGCACCATCTGGATAAATAACTTTTTGCGTACCGGGTTTGATATGTTCAGCACCGGCAAGGGCGGCGGCTACGTGGCCGAAAAGGCCGAGAGCAGCCAGGGCTGGCTTTTCCCCGTGGGCGACGAAGTGAACGAGCTGGGCTACAACCACATGTTTACCGATATGTTTGAGGCCATTGAGCAAAACCGCCCGCCCGCCGAAACGTTTTACGACGGCTACGTGGTGAACGCCATAATCGACGCGGCCTACGCCAGCGCCAAAAGCGGCATTTGGGAACCCGTAAAGCTCGACGACTGGCGCGGCAGCACCAACACCAAAATAGCCACCGAGTTTGCCAGTTTCGACGAGCAATATTACCTCATCAAAGAAGAGATACTGCCCCACGGCGAACGCAAGCTGATACTGAAGGATAAAACTACGGGAGAGGTAGTGGTGAGGGATTTAACCCCCTAACCCCCTGAAGGGGGAACCGAAGTTCTTTAAACTCTTCAGAAGCTCCCCCTTTAGGGGGCTGGGGGGCTTGGGCGTTCCCCTGCGGGTCGGGCTTTACGCTCATACGGCCGCAGGCCTTAGGCGCAAGGCCGGTATCCGCTGCAATCCCTAACGCGGGCACGCTGTGTAATAAACTATGTCATTTCGAACGAGCGGGAGCGAGGAGAAATCTTATACAAGCAGTAAGTAGTAACCTTGCATCCGCGATGGCAGGGTAGAAGATTTGACAATCTGATTGAATATGTGGAACTATAATTATTATGTTTATATAACTACTAATCACGATAAAACGGTGTTATACATCGGTGTTACCAATGATTTAAGCAGAAGATTATACGAGCACAAAGAAAATAAAGGTAACGGTAGGTCATTTACAGGCAAGTACTATTGTTATAACCTGGTTTACTATTAGCATTTCGCTAATATAGAATATGCCATTGAACGTGAAAAAGAATTAAAGAAGTGGCGACGTGAGAAAAGGAAGCGTTGATCGCATCAGTAAACCCCCAATGGAAATTTTTAAATGAAGAAGTAACCGAATAGTATTATAAACTATGTCATTTTGAACGAGCGGGAGCGAGGAGAAATCTTATACAAGCAGCAGGTGTCAGCCTTGCATCCGAAATCGACAGGGCGTAGAAGATTTCTCCTCGTACCTCGTTCGAAATGACAATCGGTTTAAACCAATTAACCAACTAAAACCATGAACAGAAGAACCTTCCTCTATAATAGCGGCCTGTTAGCCGCGGCTGCGGCAACATCATCTGCAATAAGCTGCACCACCGCGCGGGCAAAACCCGCGCCCGGCATACAGCTTTACATGGTGAAAGAGGACATGGAGCGCGACCCTATTGGCACGCTAAAAAAACTGGGCGCTATGGGTTACACCCAGATAGAAAGCTACGGCAGTGATAAAGGCATATTTTGGGGAAAGACCAATACCGAGTTTAAAAAGATAGCATCGGGTTACGGGCTAAATTTGGTAAGCACCCATTACAACCCCTGCACCTTGCCGGAGTTTGACAAGCTGGCGGCAGATGCCGCGCAGATAGGCATGAAGTACCTGGTATGCCCCTGGCTGGGTCCGCAGAAATCGATAGAAACGTTTAAAACCTTCGCCGAGGATTTTAACCAGCGCGGCGCCATCTGCAAAAAGCATGGACTAAGGTTCGGCTACCACCCGCACGATTATCCTTACAAAGCTGTAGATGGTCAGCTGCCTATCGATGTACTCCTTGCCGGCACGGATCAGGACCTGGTCGACTTCCAGATGGATGTATACTATACCGTAACCGAGGGCGCCGACCCATACGCCTACATCACCAAACACAAAGGCCGCTTTAAGCTGGCCCACATGCGCGATGTGCTGAAGCAGCGCCTCCCCGCGGGCAGCCAGGAAGAGTCGGCATGCGACCTGGGCGAGGGCATTATCGACTTTAAAAAATTCATCCGTACCGGGCAGGACAACGGTATGCAGTACTTCTTTGTAGAGCAAAGCCGTTTCTTCCAAGAAACCCCGCTGCAAAGCGCGGAAAAGAACGCGGCGTATTTGAAGCGGTTGAGCCTCAGCTAAATCCTCTCCAAAGGAGAGGACTTTAAAATCTGAATAATAAAAAAGCCTGCCTTATCAGCAAGCTTTAAGCATTTCAGAACCCTCTCCTTTGGAGAGGGTTCGGTGAGGCCTACAAAAGGTAGATCTTAAAAAAGCGTTTACCGTATTCGCCCCAGCCTTCCATGGCTTTGGTGAGTGTGGCTTTCAATCCGCTGTAGGTTGTTGCCTTGCCTTTGGCGGGTACTTTTAACTGCGCATCGGCAACCGGCACATCGGTAACTTTGGTGGCAAACCAGGTAACGTTCTCGTGCGGCAGTGCCAGGCCGAGTATCATACCCGGCAGCCCGGTGAATGATTCAGGGCCGCCTGATACCGGGATCTCATCGCTGTAAAACGCCACCACATATATCGAATCCATTACCAGGGCATTTGCACGGCGACAGGTGTAGCCGGCAATATCGCGGGTTTCGTCGGTTATCTTCCAGGTGATCTTGCGGGCGGTATCCTTCACCAAAAAAGCCTCATCAAATACCTTTTTTGCGGTGGTGCTCAGGTTGGTGTTCAGGTCGGTGTATACGGTGTTTATTTGCTGTGCCAGGGGCATATCGCTAAACCAGCTGTTCGATGGCGGCGCATCGTCGGGCAGGGGCGCGTAAAGCGTGCGGTTGCCGCTAAAGCTAAGGGTGCTTTTCAGTACCTTAAACTGGGGGTTGTTCTTTTTGTATTGCTCAAAAGCAGGTGCGTACCAGCTTTCGTTGTCCTTGTTAATTACGGCTTTGATAACACCGTACATGTTCACCCTTTTTTCGTACTCGATGGTGCCCGCGGTAGTAAAGTGCGCGTTTTGGGCGAATGCCGCGCTGCTGCCGATAAGGCAAGTGAGTAGTAATATTAAATGCTTTTTCATCGCTTTATATTTTTTTGATATTATATCTTAACTATTTCTTTGCAGCGCCGCCGCCCATGCCGTTAAAATCCCACACTACCGATAGCATATAATACCTGCGGATGGTGGTGTACCTGTTCTCGGTAATTAAATTGCTTGATGCGCTGCGGGTAAAGCCCGAGTTTTGGTTCAGCAAGTCATTACCCCTTAATACCAGTTTAAGGTTTTCGGCCTTAAAGAACGATTTGGTAATGCTGGCGTTGATAATGGTTTGCTTAAAATCGTTATCGAACGATTGTGTAGCCGCGGTGTACTGGTACTGGCCATCGCTGCCTATCTCAATTTTGCCCGGCAGGTAAATGTTCATGTAATAGTCAGCGTTAAAGCCGCGGCCGTTGTTATTTCTGTCGGGCTGTAACGATGCCTGGCCAACAGTGTAGTTAGGGCCGGCGCTTACGTATATCGAGTATTTTTTCTCTTTATATTTCGACAGGCCTATCGCCGCCCTGTATGTGTTGGAGTTTGTTTTGTTAAGCTCGTTGTTTACCATGCTGTAATAAATGTTACCGCCGGTGTTGAACCTTGCATTAATGTTGAGACCTATAACGCCCAGTTTGCGGCTCATATCAATACCCAGGTTGTAGTTAGATTGCTTTTTGCCCGGCAGGTTAACCGATTGTATGGTGCTTTTGCCCACCGTAGGGTCGGTAACCACGTTGCTTACAATGGGGTTGGTTGTAAAGTTGTAATTACCGTTAAACCAGATGGATTGATCGCTGATAACCTTGTACATATTGTAATAACCATACAAGCCGTTGGTGAACGAAGGCTTAAGGTTAGGGTTACCCAAGGTAATGTTCAGCGGGTCGGTGTTTACACGGATGGGCTGTAACTGATCGAGCGTTGGCTGGGTTTGGTTACCATAGTACCCGATATTTAACGAACTATAGGTCGAGAATTTGTACGAGAAGTTTGCCTGGGGGCTCCAGTTGGTAAAATTACGCCTGCCCGAGTTACCGGTAATTTCGTCAACCTGTTTATAATCTACATTGGCTACACGCGTGCCAAAGCGCATGGTGCTTTTGCCTTTTTTATAGCTGAAGTTAACACCGCCCTGGTTTGATGTCTGGTTAAACACGTAGTGGTTGCTTAACGAATCATTCAACAGGTTGTAATTGCCCGGTGAAGATTGATCAAAGGATTTCCTGTCGGCATTGCTGTTATTTAAATTAAAGCCGTAATTAAACACCACCGATAAATATTTTGAGATCGGTTCGGTATAGGTAAGGTTTGTATTAAATCTTGACGTTTTGGTGTTGTCCGTCTTCTTTTGATCCACCACCTGGCTGCTGTCAAGCTGGCTTTGTTCGTTATAAAGGTCGAGCTGTGATTTTAAAAAACCGTTTGCCTTGCTTTGCGTCATCCCGGCCGATACGTTCAATGAAATGGTGCGGCCCGGTTTCTTTAATTTTTTGGTGTAAAGTGCCGATGCATTGAACAACTGCTGGTCTACTTCATTATTTAAAGTACGGTCGTTAGTGTTTATAAGCGAATTGTCTGTCCTGCGGCTGCTTGCTTTGTTTATGCTGTGGGTATCGCTGTTTTTTAGCGTACCATCAACAGATACCTTTAAGGTTGAGGTGGTATCCAGCTTAACCGAATAAGTAGCATCCAGCTTTTGCCTGAACATGGAATTGTTGAAGGTTTCGTCTGTAAGGCTGTTGATCACGTTTGTAGAATCGCCGGGCAGGTTTTGCTGCGATTTGTTGTTGCGCGTGCCATCAACTTCAAGCGAACCTATCTTGTAATTGGTGTTAAGGCTGTATTTATCGTTATTCCATTTATTATCGTAATGCACACCGCCGGTATTGGCTACCGGTATACCGCGGCCATCGTATTGGCCGTTGAACGAGTCGAGCCCGCCATCGTTGCCACCACCCATGAAGTAAATACCGCCATCGTCACTAAACTCCATGCCGCCGCCTGTGCCAAGCTTGTTATTATCATTCCAGCCTAAGCCTGTTTTACCGGTATTGCCAAAAGTGCCGTAAACCGAGAACTTCTTTTTCCCCTGGAATTTATTATAAAGGCCTTGCCCCTGGTAAAAGCCATCGGTACCAATACCGGCATCAATTTTACCAAAGTAGCCGTTCTTTTTATCCTCTTTTAATTTTATGTTGATGGTTTTCGTCTTCTCGCCATCATCAATACCCGTAAATGTAGCCTGGTCGCTTTTCTTATCGTATAGCTGCACCTTGTCAACCATATCGCCGCGTATGTTTTTGGTTACCAGTGTGGGGTCGTCGCCAAAAAACTCTTCGCCATCAACCAGTACCTTTTGCACGGTTTGGCCCTGTGCAGTAATTTTACCATCCTTATCAACCTGTATGCCAGGCAGTTGTTTCAGCAGGTCCTCTACCTTAGAGTTCGGCTGTATGGTATATGCCCCCGCGTTAAACTCTGTGGTATCGCCCTTGATCTTGATGGCGGCAACAGTACCTTTTATCAGCACCTCGTTAAGCAGCCTCGATTTAAGGTTCATGTTGATGGTGCCGAAATTAAAGGTGGTTTTGGCAGAGTCTAAACTAAAATGCTCTACATAATCGGCATAGCCCGGATAGGTAACCAGCAATATAAACTTGCCTTTGTTTAAACCGGTCATGCTGAACGAGCCGTTGGCCGCGGCGCGGGTAAACTTGCGTAGGGTAGAGTCTTTGGCGTTTAAAATACTGACTGATGTATTTACCAGTTTTACATTGCCGACGCTATCGATAGCTACGCCCTTAACCGAATAGGGATTTTGCGCAAGGGCAGAAAAGGAGCAGAGGAATATAAAAACCAGTGCTGTAATTGTGAACTTCATACTTAGGATTTATGAACAGCCAAGATATAACTAAAAACTTAGTAATAGAAGCGGAACATTTGTTAAAAAGTGTTAAATATGGCCCTTAGAGTATAACAGTCACACTATTGTTACGGAACCCTGATAATTTTAACGCTGTATATAGGTTTGCCTTTTTGGCTGATAACGCTTGTATATACCCCCGGGATAACATTTACCTGTAAGGTATTTTGCAAGCCATTAAAGGTTTTGGCGAAGGATAATTTACCCATAGCATCATAAAGCCTAAGGTCATAGTCGTTAGCCTCGCCGCTTAAAATGGTGAGTTGGGTTTTAAACGGATTGGGGTACACAGTAAATTGGCTGGGCTGTAACCAAATGGCGCTGGCCAGGTCAGACCCGGTGCTTGTGCCGTCGGCTGTGGTAAGCAGCACCCGGTAATAATTAATGCCCTTTTTTGGCGACCCGTCAATAAAAGTATAATCTAATACTGCAGCCGAAACATTGGTGGTGCCCAGGGTAAGGTACTGATCTTTACCCGTAAGCTTTTGCCATGTTATTGTTTTTAAATTAAGCGTGCTGCCTACCTGCAAGCTCAATTCAATTGTTTTATCATCTGTTACCCGGGCAAGCAGCGTGCGTATATAGCACCCAACTCCCTGGTTGGTAACATCAATGGTTAAACTTTTTACCCCCTCAAAACCATCGCCCTGCGCAGCCACGGCAAAGTAGTTTGATGATCGCTGCCCTGCGGGGATGATAACAGATGTATCGGTTGCCGTGGTTAATTTTTGCAGCAGGTTGTCTTTTATATTATAGATAATATAGCCGGTAGCCCCGAGCTGCGGGCTCCAGTGCAGTAAGGTGCCGTTGGCGCAATTATAGCCAACCTGCAGGCTTATAGGCTTTGATATCGTAAACTCCCTGCTAATGTGGTCCTGGTTGTTTATGCGCATTTTAAGCATGGCTTGCGTAAACAGGTTTGGTGTAGCCCATTGGTAATTATCAGCTTTTAACGTGACACTATTTGCCAGTGCTTTCCAGGTGGTGCCGTGGTCGTAGCTTACGCTTAAGCTACCGGTAGCGTTGCCATACGTGCTCTGCCAGCGCAGGTAATTATCCTCATCTGCCAAAAACTCATTGCTGCCTGATGGTTCCGTCCACTCAAATTGGTTTTTTAATTGGGTTTGATACGCCACATAAAATGCCTGCGGCCCCCGGGGCACCCTGCTGCCGTTGATGGTGATGGTATAAACGCCTGCCTGCGGATCTTGTAAGGTTACCTGCTCGGTATTGTTCAGCGTATCGCGCTGCCTTTTGGCGGGCGCTAACAGCGAGTCGGCAAGGGGAAAGGCGCTCAGCGACCAGGGCAGCAACGTGGTGCCGCCGGGTGTGGTAACGGTCAGGTCCAGGTTATTTATCAGCGCATAGGGGGCGTTCAACCCGGCGGGTGCGTCGTTCCAAACCAATGATACCTTTAGCAGGCTGCAATTTGCCGGGACGGTTATTTGGTAGCTGCTCTGGTCTTTATTTGCAACGCTGCCCGTTTTAAAACGCCCGTTGGTTATGGTCCTTATGGCCTCTAAGCCGTTTAGTTTGCCATAACCTGTTTTATAATCTACAGCAGGTGTACCAATATCGTCGGCGCTATTTATCAGTATAGCCTTTATTAAGGCCGATGAGGGTAAGGTGCTGTATTGTTTTTTATAAGCCTGTTGCAACAACGCTACCGCGCCGGTTGTTAAAGCCGCCGCGCCCGATGTGCCATCTTCGCCATCAGCAACCAGTTCGGGCTTAACACGGCCGTCGTAAGCAGGGCCTGCCGAGCTTAATGCTTCGGGCACGGAGGTGCGGCCGGTACCGCCAACTACAACAACGTTCTTTGCCTGCTTAAAGGTGCCCGAAAGGTTTGCCATATTAGCGATACCGATATACAAACCGGTGGATGGGGTAGTTGTGCCGATATTACCCGAGGAAAATACGTGGACGATCCCGTCATTCGCGTATACCTGCTGGTCGTAAGCTTCGGCTTCGATACCATAAAAATTTTCGATGCCGGTGCCGTACGAATGATTTTGGAGGCTGATATTGAATTTTTTAAAAACGGCGGTCGTATCAGGCGAAAGCCTCGAAAAATCTGATGAGGTAAATTTTACCGCCGGCGCCACCCCACGGCCCTTAACAAACGAATTGCCGTTGCCGCCTATCAGTGTGGCCATAATAGTGGCATGGCCGGAATTGTTTTCGGCAGGGATAACGGATGAAAACGAACGCCCAAGCAGGTCAAGGTCGTCCTCATCATAACGTTCTTCTTTCACGCTTACATTTATGCCGCTGCCATTTATGCCCGCAAAGTTATCCGGTATTGCCGACAAGTTGTTTGCGCCCAGGTCCAGGTCATCAATAACCAGCTCAGGGTGTGGCCTTCTGTCCAGCCCGGCAAAAACAATGTTGGTTTGTTGTAGCAGGGCCGGCAGTTGTTTCAGCTGTATTTTTATGGTAACCACTTTGCCGTTGGCCGATAGGATAGTGCCGTATTTTCTTACCTGGGTAAGGGCACTGTTGTTTCGGTCTTTCAGCACAAGGTTCACCACGTTTGTAGTATTAGGGTGGCTGGCATTTAAGCGCGCCAGGTTATCGTCGGCCTTCCATATCGCGTTTGCAGGGCTGGCGCTTAAAATATTGCCTGAGGGGGTGATAGCACTGCGGGATGAAGCGATGTAATAATTATATGATACCCTTTTTACAAGGTTAATATTTTTAAAATTTGACGGCTTTGCAAATTTGATCAGATAGTATTGCACGCTATCGGGCTGTAATGTCCCGGCTGCCGGCGCGGCGTACATTTGGGTTATCGACTGGTCGTCGGTTTTTTTTTGAGCATAAGATATATTGAAGCAGGCAAGAAAAAGAAAAAGGCAGACGATCTTTTTTGTCATATCAGCATACAAAATAAGGGGGAGTTGCTCAAACTCCCCCTCAAAGTAAAACTATTTAGTCGATCTTAAGTAATGGCTTAGTATAAATAGTTAAGCGCTATTTTATCGTTGGTGTTAAAAGTGCGGTCGCCGCCGTTAGAGCAGGCCAGCATCCACGAACCGGCATCGGCTGTAGATGGGGTGCCCGGAATAAGCACAGCGCCCACGTTCGAAGCACCTTCGTTTACTGCGCTGCCGCCGCAGCTGTATGCACGGTTAAAGTAATCGGTATGGCGGAAACCAATGCAATGGCCCATTTCGTGCTGTAATACCGATGTTAAGTAGTTAACATCAGGATTAGTACCGTATGCCTGCGCGTTGGTGTTCATCTGGATCTGGCTATAAGGGTTACCCTTTTTAGTTGGGAAGCCTGATGAACCTAAAGTAATGTAGCCACCGCTTGGGCCCTCGTTAAAGCCAACGATCTGGATCTGGCCGCCGCTGCTTACAAACTGGAACTTAAGCGTTAAGTTAAGCGCGTTGTAGCGTGCAATAGCATTTTGCGTGGCTGTACCATAAACAGCCGGCAGGTTAGATATCGATACAGTTACGGTGCGTGGCAGGTTTTTTACCAGGTTGGTAGTTCGGTACTGCTCAGTTTCAGCTATACGAACATTGGGGCTGGTGCTTGCCTCGGTAAAGTTCTCCTGTGTTAACAAAATGTCGCCTTCTACCAGGTAACCGTCCTTCACTTTCCTCACCTGATCGGTACTAAAGCCAAGGTCGGTAATGTTTTTTAATACAGCTGCAGATACGCCGTTTTGAGCAACCGGGGTTGCATCTGTGCTTTTGTTGTCTTTTGTACAGGCAAATAAAACGCTTGCGCCTAAAACCGCGGTAATACCGGTTTTAAATAATAATCTTGTTTTCATGTGTTTGAAAGTTGTTTAGTTTTAGATAAGTTTTAATTATAGATGTAGTTTAGCCGGCCAGCTATTTTTTGTATACGAAAGACATTTAAATAAGGTTTCATTTCAGTTAACAAAAAAATTACAATTTTCTTACAAAATAAATTTAAAGATGCGGCAAGCCCTTATATCGCAATTTAAAGCAATATTTAGCCGGCCTTGGCAGGATAGCAAGGTGAAATTTAATTATTAGGAAATGTCTGAATGACGGGTAAAACGGCTTAGAAATTAAAAGGGCTTTCAAAATCCTTAAAAGCGGGCTGCACCTGGTCTTTGGCAGATAACAGGGCGTCTTTTTCGGCAATACCCCAGCCTATAGCCAATTCCGGGTCGTTCCAGGCTACGCCAATTTCTGATGCTTTGTTGTAAAGGCCGCCGCTTACTTTATAAATAAAAACGGTATCGTTAACCAGCGTCAAAAAACCGTGTACACAGCCCGGCGGAACCCAAAGCTGTAGTTTGTTTTGGGCCGATAGTTCGTACGCTACATGACGGCCATACGTGGGCGATCCCTTACGGGCATCAACGGCTACATCTAAAACAGCGCCCTGCACCACCCTCACCAGTTTGCCCTGCGCGTGTGGTGGCGCCTGGGCATGCAGGCCCCGCACGGTGTTTTTTTGTGATAAGGACTGATTATCCTGTACAAAATCCGCATGTATCCCCGCTTCTTCAAAAGCCCGTTTGCTGTAGCTTTCAAAAAAGTAGCCCCTGTCGTCAGGAAAAACCCTTGGCTCAACAAGGAATACGCCGGGTATAATGGTTTCGGTAAGCGTCATTTAGTCAACCGTTTTCATTAAGGTATTGAACAGTACAAAACGCTCGTTAAATTGCTGCTGATGTAAATCCTGGAACTTAAATAAATGGGTGCGATAATACTCCTGGAACTGCTCTATAGTATCGGCATTAAATTGTATGCAGTAAGTGATGCCATCGTTAGGCGAATCGATAATGGTGAGCAACCGGTACGAGCTGAAGCAGCCTGTTGCCATAACGGCCGGTATATGCACATTTTTTATCCAGTCGAGCCACTCCTGTTCAACGGTTTCATCTAAAATTACGGTGTCGTTGTAAACTATCATGCGGTAAAAATACAACTTTGATTACACAGATTGGGATTGATTGCACCGATTTATGCGCCGTTACAGCGTATGCAAATGTTACAATTGCGCTTGCAGTTAACTAATCTCTGATCACAAAACTCTAATCTCTGTCAGCTCGCATCATTCTTGTCGCCCCTTAGCAGCCTGAACCTTTTGCGGGCATCGTTCAGCCAAAGGCTGCCTGGGTAATCAGTAATTATCTTTTGATAATAGGTTTTAGCAATGGCGGCGTCGTTCAACTTTGTTTCGTAGATATCACCCAGCATAAATACGGCATCATCGGCCCAAAGGTCATAGCTGTGGTTTTCGGCAATGTTCTTTAACAGCACTACCGCGTTGGGATAATTTTTTTGCTGTATCATGATACGGGCTTTCGCCATTAGTATATCCGCTTCAAGAGCGTTGCCCGGATATTTTTTATCAATACTATCCAGTGTAAGCAGGGCCTTTTCGGTCTGCCCGGCAAATATCAGCAGGTCGGCCCTGGCGTATATCTTCAGGGCGTTGCCGCTGCTGTCGGCGTTGAGGTTATCGGTTATCAATAACGACAGGTTAAGCGCATCGTTAGCTATAAGCTGCGTGGTGGCGGCCTTTAATATATCAAGCTGACGGCGCGCCCAGTTAAAGTCACCGGTATAATAGGCCATTTTGGCGTTCCGTAACATAGCATCCTGTGCTAAGGCGGTATTGGGGTTGTCTTTTTCTACCTGGCTGTATAACAGGGTGGCATCCCAGGGCTGGTTGTTTAACAGGTAAACATCTGCCAGGTCAAGCTTACAGGCGGCTACAAGGGCGGGCCTAACGCCGGGTATGGCGATGGCGCTCTCTAACAATGTTTGCGCATCTTTAAGCTTATGCAGCTTAAAAGCCTGCAGGTTGGCCAGCTTTTGCATGGCAAAAACGGTGCCCCGGTTGCGGCCTATCTCGTTCAGCAGGTCGTTATAATCTTTTTCGAGCCCCAGCAGGTCGGCCTGTACATACTGGCCCGATGTTACCTTTAAGTTTTTGGTGTTAATAAGCTCTATTTTAGCTGATATATAATTTTGGTCGGCCTTATTGCCCTGGCTTATAATGTATTCGTAGCCCCGTATGGCCGCGTCATAAGCTTCGGCAGCAACCAGCGTTCGGCAAAGCTCAAATATATCAGAGCCATCGCTGTTTTGCCGGCGGCTTAATGCCAACGCCTGGTTAATGGCCATATCATAGTCTTTTTGCTGTATAAACTGCCATATAAGCAGGTTGGTATAAACTACCTGCTGCGGGTCTTTCTGAATGCGCCTTAGCAGGGCGGTTTTCAGCATGTCGTAGTCCCCGGGCCCCTCATAAACGGCTGCCAACGTACCTTCGGCCTGGGTTACAAATACCGGGTTGGTGGGTAAAAAATTCAGGTACTCCTCAGTAAGCGCGGCTTTATCGCGTTTGTAACGATAAAGAGTTATCAGCTCAAAAGCAAAAGCGGCATCATTATGTAACAGTTTACGCCCCTGCAAAAATATCCTGATGGCATAATCGGTATTGGCGCTCTGGTAAAACTGCGATGCAATGGCCGATATGGCGCCTTGATCGGCAGGCATGTTTTTGATCAGGTTATCATATAGTTCATCTGCTTTAGCGGTGTTGCCCTGCTGCGTATAAATCGAGCCAAGCGCAATGGTATATTCGTTGTTGCCCGGGTATTTGCGTAACATTTTTTTGGTGATGCTTTCGGCTTCATCAAATTTTTTAAAGTTTACCAGGGTGTTAAAATATTGCTGGTAATAGGCTTCATTATCCTGTTTAAACAGCTTTTGATAAATATCAAGGGCCTTTTGCTCTTCGCCGTTGGCAGCGTATTGCCGCGCCAGCAACAGGTCGTTATTCTGGGCCAAAAGTTTTGTGACGCAAATAAGTGTCAGCAGCATAAATACATACAGTCGCTTCATTCTTTTTTTATATTTTAGCTTGCCGCGGATATATAATATGTAACGCGATGCACGGGTAAAATTGTAGTGACATAGCTATATAAATAACTTAATTAACTAATTTGACCTCTATTAACAATTAGGATCAATCAGATGCAGGGTCGTTTAAGATCATTTTTATTTATTGCCGTTACGCTGTTTATTTGTGCCTGTAACCGAAACGAGGTAAGGCAAATACCTGTCAGCTCTTTTTTTAAGACACCCCAAAGAACTTACTTTAAAATATCGCCCGATGGCAAATATATATCCTATTTAAAGCCTTATAAAGATAAACAAAATATATACATCCAATCGCTGGCAACGGGGGCCGAACAACGGGCCACAGGCTTTACCGACTATTCGGTACGCGATTATACCTGGACCTTTAATAACCAGATAGTGCTTACACAGGATATAATAGCGGTAGATGAGTTTAAGTTGTATACACTTGATATTGCCACGCTGAAAGTAAAAAAGCTGCTTAACCTGGAAAAAGCACGAATACGCATACTTAACCGTAACCGCCAGCAGCCCGATGTTATTACCGTTGCCATGAACAAGCGCGACCCCGTCAACTTTGATGTGTACCGCCTGAATGTAAAAACCGGCGAATTAAAGCCTTACCTGTTAAACCCGGGCAATATTACCAAATGGTACCCCGACGCAAACGGCAGCATCAGGCTGGTAAAGGTTTCTGACGGGGTTAACGAAAGCATACTTTACCGCGTTAACGATAAAAAACCATTTAAGCCCATCATTAAAAATAACTTTAACGATAGGGTAGAGCCCATTGCCTTTACCGGGGACAAGAATAACTTTTACGCCTTATCAAACGTTAACCGTGATAAAACCGCGCTGATAGAAATAAGCGCTGAAACCGGTAAGGAACAAAAAGTGGTTTATGCCAGCGATAAAGCCGATATACTGGATGTAAATTACTCGAGGGTAAAACGCCGCTTAGAACTTGTTAACTGGGAAGAGGCTAAACCGCAGAAGCACTTTTTAGATACCGATATCGAGAAGGTGTATAGAACTTTGGCCGGGAAGATAAGGGGCACCCAGATTGATATTGTTGACCGCGACAGCGCCGAAAATAAATTTGTAATAGTAAGCTCGGCCGATAAGAACCCCGGCTCGTACTACCTTTACGAACGCAGCAGCGATAAGCTGAGAAAGCTTGCCGATATAAACGCTGATATAAAGCCCGAAGAACTTTGCGATATGCAGCCGGTATCGTTCAAAGCGAGCGATGGCATGATCATAAACGGTTATTTAACCATCCCTAAAGGAAAAGAAAGAAGGAACCTGCCGGTAGTGGTTATGCCGCACGACGGAATTTGGGGACGGGATTCGTGGGGGTATGACTCAGAGGTGCAGTTTCTGGCCAATCGTGGCTATGCGGTGTTCCAGGTAAATTTCCGCGGTTCGGCCGGGTATGGTAAAGCGTTTCGCACCGCCGGGTTTAAACAGGTTGGCGGTAAAATACAGCAGGATATTACCGATGGTGTAAAATGGCTTATAGCCAATAAAATAGCCAATCCTAAAAAGATAGCCATCTTTGGTGGTAGTTTTGGTGGTTTCTCGGCCTTGTATGGGGTTTCGTTCCATCCCGAGTTGTATAACTGCGCCATTATAAAATACGGGCTAATCAATTTTTTTACCTATTTAAAGGATGCGCCGCCATTTTTTAAGCCTTACCTGAAAATGACCTACGAAATGGTTGGCAACCCCGAAACAGATGCCGATCAGCTAAGGGCTATATCCCCGGTTTTTCATACCGATAAAATAAAAAGCCCGCTGCTGATATTCCAGGGAGCTAAAGACCCCCGGGCAAATATCAGCGAGCTTAACCAGTTTGTGCGCGAACTTAAAAAGCGCAATGTACCGGTAACCTACAGGTTAAAAGAGAACGAGCGCGCCTACTTTAAAAGCGAGCATAACCGTATGGAAATGTACGCCGAGATAGAATCGTTCCTGAACACCAATATGCAGGTTAAACCCTAACCTGGTATGAAGGCGTCAAAGAATTTATACCGCAAAAATTTTACGCTGATAACAGCTTTCCTGGTACTGATAACCGTAAGCCTTGTTATTGCGGTTATTATATCGTACAACCTGACCACCAAATACGTAGAGAACGAGTTCGCGTCGAAAAAGATAGAGGTGCTTGATCAGACCATTAAGCCTTACAACGATTTTTTTCAGCTAAAAATACCCGAGATCACGTCTTACCAGGGCTTCCTGGATTCGGCATCCGCGGCAAATTACTCGGCCACCGTTTTTAAAAGCTACCCGTTTGTACGCCGGGTTTTGTTTTATGATATGCAGATAAGCAACCCGGTGTTGAAAACAAGCCTTACACCAAACCAGGGAATATCTGTAAAAGCCATTTATCAGTATAAACCTAAGCATGGCAACGTGAAGGGTATAAAAGACATGGCCTGGTCAAATACCGATGATTTTAAACAGATGGCCTTAAAGCTGAGCAACTTCATCAGCGTTGCTGATACCTCGAGGCTGCCTACACAGGACGAAATCTTCCGTACGTTTTACAATGTTACCCCCGATAAGATAAGTTACCTTAACATCCCCCGAAGGGAGGATATCAAAATATACCAGTCCTTGCTGAAGAACGGCAATGTAAAGGCCTTTTATAAACAAAATATGATGACTTTTTTGCTTGATGCCCACCAGCTAAAAGTAAAAAACACTCACCCCGAGCTGTATCAGCAGGTTACCATACAGCCCGTGGTTTACGACCCGCTTGATGTAGAAGGCGGCCGCAAAGTAACCGAAGCGGCGTTAACCGGCGCGTTCTCTAACTTCAAGCTCTATTTTGTATCAACGCAGGAACACCTGGAGCGCGAGATCGATCGCCGCTTTTTGCCCATTGGAGCCATTGTACTGCTTATTTATTTCTTTTTGGTGCTTATTAGCTGGCTGATATACCGTAACCTTAACGTTAACTTAAAGGTGTTTAAGCTGCAGTACGATTTTATAAACAACTTTACCCACGAATTTAAAACACCGGTGAGCGTTATAAAGATCGCGGGATCCAACCTTAAGGGCGATGCCGAACTTAGCGAACGCCAGCGCCGGCACTATGGCAAGATACTGGATGAAGAGGCCGATAAGCTGAACGAGCTGATGAACAAACTGTTATCGTTTACGCAACTGGAAAATAAATCGATAACCGTAAAACGCGAGGAGATAAACCTGCAGCAGTTTGTTAAAGGTTACATTGATACCTTTAAAATAAAATACCCTGATTTTAACCTCACCTTTAATATTGGAAAGGTTGATAAGTTTTATAGCGACCCCGTTTTGCTGGGCAGCGTTTTTCAAAACCTGATGGAGAACGCGTATAAATATTCGCACCCTGGTAAAAAAGAATTGTTTATAAACATTAAGCCCGAAAAACGCAATATTGTATTTTCTTTTGCAGATAAAGGTATAGGGATGGCACGCCGCGAACTTAGCGATGTGTTTAAAAAGTTTTACCGCATAGAGAATCAGTATAACCAAAACGGGAGCGTTGGTCTGGGCCTTGCTTTTTGTAAAGAACTGGTTAACTTTATGGGCGGCGAAATTAACGTTAACAGTAAGATAAACGAAGGTTCGACATTTACAGTTACGCTACCTTTAGAGATTTAGGGATAAATGTGCGAATTGCAGATTTTAGAGTTTTAGAGTTTAGGATTTAAGATTTTTAGATGAATAAGGAAATTAAAATAGCATTGGTTGAAGACGACGAAAACCTGCGGTTTTTGGTTGCGGAACGATTGCAAAGCGAAGGATACAAAGTGCTGGAAAGCGGCAACGGCGAAGAAGCCGAAGCAATGATACTGGAAGAGCAGCCTGATATTGTACTGCTTGACTGGATGCTGCCCGGAAAACAGGGCAGCGACGTATGCAGCAGCTTGCGCGAAAAGGGTTTCGGCAAACTGGTTATTATGATGACCGCCAAGGCACAGGATATTGATAAGATAGGCGCTTATAACTTTGGCGTTTCTGACTATATCACCAAGCCGTTTAATATGGATGTGCTGGTAGCTATGATCGACAGCAAGATAAAATTCTCGCTGAATAACGAGAAGACCGAATCGCACACGTTTGGTAATATGGAGCATCTGCCAAACACGCACCTGCTGATACGCGACGGCCGCAAAACCGAGCTGACCATTTTAGAGAACCGCATATTGCTGTATTTTTTGAAGAACAAAAACAAGGTGATAAACCGTGAGGAGCTGATGATGGAAGTTTGGGGCTACAACGCTGATGTAAACACCCGCACACTTGATATGCACATTGTGCGCCTGCGTAAAAAGATAGAGAATAACCCCGATTCGCCCACGTATCTGCAAACGGTTAGGGGTATAGGGTATAAGTTTGTTTATTAAAACTCCCTAATATGTCATTGCGGGGAGCGTAGCGACGCGGCAATTTCGTGGGCGTGCGAGTTGGCACCGGCTATGAGATTGCGACGTGATCGCTCGCAATGACGCGTGGAATTTACCCTGCCTTTTTATACACCCTACTTACCACAAAATCTCCGAAAAAACTTTTTCTATCTATCACCGCATAGCGGGAGATATTAAACTGTTTATCTACATCGGGTAATCGCCAGGATGGCACCCCGCATAATACTTTAAAAAATAGCAACATGCTTTTAAGCATAGCGTATTGCCACCACTTGCCCGTAAGCTGAAAATCGGCATATAGCCACAGTCCGCCGGTTTTTAATGTATTGTGCAGGTGTTTAAAAACACCGGGAAGGGTGGCATCGGTAAAGTTATCAAACAGGAAAGGGGTTATCACCACATCAAAATCTGCCGGCAAATTCGCCTGCTCTGCGGGCTTATTAATGTAAGTTACGGTATTTTGCCCGGTGTGTCTTTTTTGAGAAAGTGCCATCATTTTAGCTGATAGCTCTACATAACTGATGCTTAGGCCCGAGGGATGGAGTTTGGTTATCTCGTCCAATATCCAGCCGGTGCCGCCGCCGGCAATTAAAACTTTTGCATTTTTAGGGATGTGCGGTAAAAGCCATACCTGGGCGTTTATCAAAGCTTTGCCAAACACCAGCCGCGAAAGCTTGTCATAAAACGAGGCGGAGTTATCGTAATTAGCCGGCATAGCCATCGCCAAAAACAAGCCCGAACGCCATCATTACCACATATTGCAATATCAAAACCCCATCTAAATAAAAAAAATAGTAGTACTCGTCCCTTTCCCATTTGGATTTGAATATCAGCCAGCCCATCAAAACAGCGGTGGTGGCCAGCGCCCAAAAATCCAGGTTAGGGCCATTGTTCCTGAACATAAAAAGCAGCACGATGTACCCTGCAAGCAGAAACTGGCAAAACAGGTAAGCATTTTTTTCGCCCCAGGCCACAGGGATGGTTTTTAGGCCCGCCTGGCGGTCGCTAAAAAGGTCGCGGATATCAAAGGGGATGGTTAACGCCGCTATGATCAAAAAGCGTTTCGCTATCAGGATGGTAATATCCCGGGTAGAGATATCTGCCAGGTGAAGGTCCTGAGCTTCCAGAACGGGCAGCAGGACGCAACTCATGGTCCATACCAGTGTAATGAGGAAGGTTTTTAAGCCGGGGATGTTGCGCAGGCCAAATTTTTGTTCGCCAACGCTAAACAACGGCAGGCTGTAACAAAAAGATAGCAGGGAAAGAAATACCAGTAATATGCGCGACTCCATCGACAGCAAAAAAAACAGCGGGATAAGCGACAGCAGCGAGATCATGGTAAAACTGACCATTAACCTGTAGTGCGAAAAAAACCAGCGTACCCGCTTGTATGGCGACTGCTGCGGGTGCTTGGGCTTGCTGAGTAATATGCTGAAATTGTAGATGCCTAAAGTTGATGTAAACAACAGCCCCACCACGGTGTAAACCGGTTTAGAATCGATAAGACGAAAGGTTACCAATGCCTGTGCCACCGCGCATAACGACATGAAGATGTTGCTGAAAAGCAAAAAATCAAACGCGCTTTGTACGGCTTTTTTCATTGGTTTGCTAAAGTACAGCAATAGCGATAAAAAGTAAACAATTATTTTATTGTTGGCCACACCGCAGTAGCTCAGCTCCAGCCGTGTGACCGTTATTACAAGGCCTCGGGCCGCCGATTATAACACTGCGGCGTTACGCCGCTTAATAGTCATCACTCGGCCGGAGCCGAGCGATTGCATATGCCGCCGATCATAACACCGCTGCGTGCGCCGCTTAACCAGGAGCAGAGGCGAGCGATTGCATGTTATACAATCTTTAATCCGGGGTCTTCACCCGCCTTTAACGTAAATATGGTTATCTCGGGCAATACGCCAACCCGGCCTTTAAAACCGGCAAAGCCGTACCCAACGTTCACATATATCTGCTGGTGTTTTTCGCGGTACAGGCCCGCCCACTCGGAGTATACGTATTCGATAGGGCTCCATTGAAATTCTTTTGTGCGGATACCAAATTGCAAACCGTGCGTATGGCCGGCAAACACCGCGTCTATCTGTGGATATTTAGGTATCACCTCGGCCCGCCAGTGCGATGGGTCGTGAGAAAGGAGCAGCTTAACCGGCAGGTCATCCGTATTAACCACTGCTTTTTCCATTTTGCCATATTTTGGGAAACGGCTCATTTCGCCCCAGTTGCCTATACCTAAGATGCCAATTTCTTCGCCATCTACCTTTAAGCGGCGGTTTTCGTCTATCAGTATATCCCAGCCCATATTTTTATGAGTGGTAATAATATCCGCGTTGTTTTTTTGTTTTGCGGCAAGCGATGGCCAGGTGCCATAATCGCCATAATCATGATTACCTAAAATTGAGTAAACGCCCAGCGGCGCTTTTACTTTGGCAAAAATATCCTGGTAGTCCCTCATCTCCCAGGCTGCACCGTTCACCAGGTCGCCGGTAAAAAAGGTAACGTCGGGCTTTTCACGCTGCAGCATATCTACCCCGCCCTTTACCGCTGTTTTATTGTAAAACCCGCCAGAGTGGATGTCGGATATCTGCCCCACCTTCAGCCCATCAAAAGCCTTGGGTAAATTGTGCAGGTAAAGGTCAACGTACCGTACGTGATAATCATAGCAGCCCTTGCTCATACTTAGCCTGATGGCTACCAGCGGAACCACACCCGATAGCAGCCCTGCCTTCATCAAGAACTCCGATCGGGGAATGCTGTCGGCTTTATTTTCTACTATGGGTGCCTCTTTAACGTACTGCTTGTTTTTTCTGAATAGATGAACAATGCCTCTGCGGATGTCATCAATAAAAATAAAACATATAAAACTTACTTTAAAGATAAACACCAGTGCATAACCAAAAAGCAACCCCGCCCTTTTGCCCGCGTTTAGCGGGGAATATACCCCTATAAGCAGGATGGTAATCAACAGCGCGGCGCTTAACCAATACAATACCAAAAACCACCGTTTATGCGGGAACACTCTTTTTTTAAAAGCCGCCCGTAGCCCTTTTAATATGTAAAAGTCGGCTGCTAACAGTCCAATAATGAACAATATGGTAAAAAAAGGCCCCTGCATGTATGCTTATAATGGTTGGTTAGTAGCGGTCATCAAGGTCAAGGTCATCGTCGTCGGGCTCTAAGTTGAACAAGCTGTTAAACATATCCGAAAATGCGAAGCCGTTATCCAGGAAACCTTTGTTCAATTGCGAAAACTCGGCCAGGCCATGCAAAATAAACTCCATTAGCAGCAACGTTTGATTCTCGCTTAGTTTGGGGTGGAATTTTTTAACCACATCCTTTAAACCGGGTACCGCGTTAAGGGCTTTTTTGTAATCGGCCAGGGGCAGGTCATCAACCAGCGAGAGGGTGTTGCCATCGCCAAACCAGTTGATGATCTCGGCATATACGTTTGGCGTTTTGGATTTTTTAGACTTTTCAGGGTCGGGGAAAAACTGTAGCAGCAACGTTTTCACGGCCTTGCCGATAAGAATGTTGGCTACTTTACCGGGGCCTTCCAGTTCGCCTTCGTACACCAACTCAATCTTGCCTGTGATGGCCGGAATAACGCCCAAAAAATCGGAGATGCGCACAAATGTGCTTTTCTCATTATTGATGAGCATACGGCGCTCGGCATTACTGATCAGGTTTTCGTAGGAGGATATGGTTAACCTTGCTGATACCCCCGATTTTTTGTCGATATACTCCGAGTTACGGGCCTCAAAGGCAATTTGTTCTATCAGGTCCTTCACCAGGCCGTCGGCCTCTATACTGGCGCGCTGCTCTTGCGTAAGCAAGGCTTCCTGCTGGGTTATCTTGCGCGATATTTCAACCGTGCGCGGGTAATGCGTTAATATCTGGCTTTCTATACGGTCTTTTAAAGGCGTAACAATAGAGCCGCGGTTGGTGTAATCTTCGGGATTGGCGGTAAATACAAACTGGATATCCAAAGGCAGGCGCAGTTTAAACCCACGGATCTGTATATCGCGCTCCTGCAAAATGTTAAACAGCGATACCTGGATGCGTGCCTGCAGATCGGGCAGTTCGTTTATTACAAAAATGCCCCGGTGCGCACGGGGGATCAGCCCAAAGTGAATAACCCGCTCGTCAGAGTAGGTCAGTTTCATGGTAGCGGCCTTTATCGGGTCCACATCACCAATCAGGTCGGCAACGGTAACATCGGGCGTAGCCAGTTTTTCGGTGTAGCGCTCGCTGCGGTGTATCCAGCCTATGGGCGTATCGTCGCCATTCCTTTCTACGGTGCTATGGCCAAACCAGCTGATGGGTGCCAGCGGGTCGTCGAACAATTCAGACCCTTCTATGTAGGGCACATACTCGTCCAGCAGGTTTACAAGCAGGCGGGCAATACGTGTTTTGGCCTGCCCGCGCAGGCCAAGCAACAGTATGTTATGGCGCGAAAGGATAGCGGTTTGCAGATCGGGTATTACAGTATCTTCAAAACCAATAATGCCTTCAAAACCGCCCTCTTTTTTTTGAAGTTGTTTAATGAGGTTATCTCTCAACTCATCTTTAACCGACCGGCTTTTATAGCCCGATTTCTTAAGCTCGCCAAGGGTTTTTATATCTAAATTCTTGTTCATGTTTCTTAATTTGAAAATTTGATGATCTGAAAATTTGAAGATGTGTGAATATGGCTAATTTCAAATTAACTCATTTTCAAATCATCAAATTACTTCACGTTTTTCCTTCTATTGCGGGCGTAGTCCTCAAAAATATATTCGCCCAGGTTATTTAGCGAGCTGTAGAACGCTTTGCCACCGTTGGTTTCGGTAAATTTACGAACGAATTGCTGCAGGTATGGGTCTTTAGCGATCATGAACGTGGTGATAGGTATCTTTAGCCTTTTGCACTGCGCGGCCATGTTCAGCGTTTTGTTTACCACTTTTCTATCAAGCCCTATGCTGTTTTTGTAATACCGGGTGCCTTCCTTTAAGCAGGTGGGCTTACCGTCGGTTATCATAAATATCTGCTTGTTGTGCGTTTTACGGCGGCGCAGCATATCGGTAGCCAGTTCAAGCCCCGCGTAAGTATTGGTATGGTAGGGGCCAACCTGTAAGTAAGGCAGGTCCTGCAGGGTAATTGGCCATGCATCGTTGCCAAAAACTACAATGTCCAGCGTGTCCTTAGGGTATTTTGTGCGGATAAGCTCGGCCAGCGCCATGGCTACTTTTTTGGCGGGGGTTATCCTGTCTTCGCCGTAAAGTATCATAGAGTGCGATATATCTATCATCAGCACAGTACTGGTAAGGGTTTTATAGTCCATTTCCTCCACTTCCAGGTCGCGCTCGGTCATCATAAAATCGCCGCCTATGCCGTGGTTAACCTGGGCGTTCTGGATAGACTGCGTCATGTCAATCTGGTCCAGGCTGTCGCCAAACTCAAACTCGCGGCGTTCGGCATTTTTTTCATCGCCCTGCCCGCTTTGCGGCGAACGGTGGTTACCCTTACCCGATTTTTTCAGCTTACCGAAGATCTCTTCCAAAGCCGATTGACGGATGCTTTGCTCCGTTTTGGCCGTAATGTTAAAGCCGCCGTTCTGGTTATCATCAGTCAGGTAGCCTTTTTGCTTAAGTTCGTCAATAAAATCGCCCATGCCGTACTCGTCATTGGTGATGTTGTATTGCTTATCCAGTTCGTTAAGCCATGCCAGGGCCTCACCGGCATCGCCTGCGGTGTAGTTCAATAACTCCAGGAATAACTTTAGTAATTCATCAAATCCGCCCTTAGGGATCTGGTTTGGTTTAAACTGTGAAAATCCAAAACCACGCATATTTTACCCTTTCTTGAGTATAAAGTAACGGATAATTTGATTTAAAAGTTTGAAAACACGCCAATTAAACGCAATTGTTAATTAAGCATGACAAATTGATAAGCAGATGTGCAATTGTATGCAGCCCTGTTAAACGCACGCTTTGGCCCTGCCGGGTGCTATAGCGTTAACTTTTACGGATGCGGCTTATTTCGTCCTGGTTATAAACCGGGTTTGCACCGCGCTGGCTGGTTACAAATGCGCCGATAGCACAGGCGTTTAACAGCAGCCGGGGTATTGGGTTATTAGCCATAATACCGGCAATAAAAGTAGCCAGGAAGGCATCGCCGGCACCCACGGTGTCGGCAACATCCACACTAAAGCCCGGATGTTCAAAAAACTCGTAATCGTGCCAGATAATGGCCCCGTTCTCGCCACGCGTTACGCAAATAGTTTTGGTATGATACTTATTCCTGAACTCTGTGATCTTTCCTTTCAGATCGCCGTTGCTGCCGCCAATCAGCAGGTCGGCCTCTTCCTCGTTCATTTTAATAACGTCTGCGCGTGCCGCCAGGGTTTCGATGGTTTCCAGTGTATAATGCGGGTGGCGCAGGTTTACGTCAAATATTTTTATAGCGTCGGTTTCATCAAGCAGGTTTAGCAAGGTATCGTGTGTTGTTTTTTCGCGGCAGGCCAGGCTGCCAAAAACGATGGTTGATGAACGCTTAGCCGCATCTTTAAGGTTGTTGTCAAGGTGGATATTATCCCAGGAAACAGGCTGCGGTATAATATAGGTGGCCTGGCTTTTAGCGTCAAGCTCTACCGTTACCTCGCAGGTGGGCAGGGCGTTATCGCGCTGGATAAGGTCAGAGTATAAGCCGTTGTTTTTTAGGAAATCGACCAGTTCATCGCCCGATGCGTCGCTGCCAACACGGCTGGCAAATTTTACGTCGATATGCTGCTGCACCAGGTGCCTTGCTACGTTCATTGGCGCCCCGCCGGCTTTTTTTTCATCGCCAAAGGCATCCCATAAAACTTCCCCAAAGCATAAAACCCTGTTCTTCATATATAACGAATAGTGTGGTGGCAAAGCTAAAAAAGGATTTTGGTAAACATTTACAATTTTTAAATAAACCGGCAGCCAATTTGTTAACAATTGTTTAACAATGTTTTTACTCACATTGTCATGCTCAGCACCGGGCAGCATCTCTTCTGCGTTCGTAACTGGATGATAGATACCCGGCTATCGTCAGGATCACAAAGTTTGTTTTATATTTATGCTATGAAAAAGCCTATCCTCTGCCTCCTGCTGCTTGTTACTACCTGCTTTGCCCTGAAAGCGCAGGACAAACAAGCTATCATCGCTGTATTAAACACCCAGCAAGCCGCCTGGAACAAAGGCGATATTGAGGGTTTTATGCAGGGATACTGGAAGTCGGATTCGCTGATGTTCATTGGCAAGCGCGGGCCAACTTACGGCTGGCAGCAAACAATGGATAACTACAAAAAGGGCTACCCCGATAGAGCGGCTATGGGTAAGCTCACCTTCAGGATTGATAAGGTGGAAATATTGGGCAGCCGCGACGCCTTTGTAATGGGCGCCTGGAGCCTTGCCCGCGAAAAGGACACACCGGGAGGCTACTTTACCTTATGGTTCCGCAAAATAAACGGCGAGTGGAAGGTGATTTGCGATCATACCTCTTGAGATTTGAGATGTTAGATCTGAGATCTGAGACATTTTGCTTCGCATTGCGCTCGTCTGCGAGGAGTGCAGGTTTAAAGATATTATCCCGCATTCGGCGTTAACACCATATATATTACCCTTCCCTCTCGCACTGTCGATGAGCCGGGCTTTATACGGTCTTTAAGGTCGGCTGCAAAGCTGCGCAGTAGTTCTTCGCCGCGTTCGGGGTTGATAACTTCCCTGCCCCTGAACATTACGGTCACCTTTATTTCATCGCCCCGCTCCAGGAAGCGAATAAGGTGACTCAGCTTTTCCTGGTACTCTACAGCGTCTATGCCTGGCCGCACTTTCATTTCTCTCATTTTGTTTCGGTTTATGGTTGGATGTTAAAGGCTATAGTACAGCAAGGTACTTAAAGGCCGAACAAAAATTGAAAATAAATTTGCGTAGTTAAATAGCTACATATATATTTGTAGTCAAATAACTACACGATGAATTTAAGAAGAGATGTATTCCAGGCCATAGCCGACCCTACCCGCAGGGCCATACTGCTGCTGGTAGCTACTCAATCTATGACGGCCGGGGTTATAGCGGCTAACTTTGATACTGCCCGGCCAACGGTTTCAAAGCACCTGCAAATACTTACCGAGTGCGAATTGCTTAAACAGGAGCAGAACGGCCGCGAGATCTATTATCATATCAACGCAAAGGGAATGAAAGACGTAGCAGATTTTATTGAGCCGTTCCGCAAAATGTGGGACGACAGGTTTAACGCTTTAGAAGCTATCATGAAAAATTATAAAGCCAAATAACATGGAATTGAAAACAAAAATTACTGCCGAAGAAGGCAGGCAGGACCTGCTGATAAGCCGTGAATTTGACCTGCCGGTAGAACTGCTTTTTAAGGCGTTTACCGAAGCCGAACTGGTTGAGCAATGGATGGGCACCAAAGTGCTTAAACTGGAAAGCAAAAGGCACGGCAGCTGGCAGTTTGAAACAAGCGACGCTAAAGGCAACGTGGTGTTTAAGGCTGATGGCACCATTCACGAGTTTAGCCCCAACTGCAAGATAACCCGCACATTTGAAATGGCCAACGCCCCGTTTGGCGTACAGTTGGAACTGCTGAATTTTGAAAAGCTTACCGACGCTACCAGCAGGATAAATATGCATGTGATATACGAATCGAACGACCAGCGAGACCAGATGCTGAAGCTACCTTTTGCACAGGGCATAAATATGGCGCATAATCGCTTACAGGATGTTGCAGGCAAACTAAAAACAATAGGATGAAAAAGAGAAACTTAATTGTTTATTGGATAACAACCGCGTTGGTGGCCATTGGTATGTTTGGAAGCGGCATGGCGCAAATTATGCAAACCAAACAAATGACAGACCTGATAGCGCCCCTGGGTTACCCGGCATATTTACTTTACATTATTGGTACCTGGAAGGTTCTTGGGGCAATAACCATTGCAGCACCACGGCTGCCGCTGGTAAAAGAGTGGGCGTATGCTGGTTTGTTTTTTGTGATGACGGGTGCGTTTATGTCGCACCTGCTAAGCGGCGACTACAACATAAAGGCATTGGCAGGGCCATTGTTCCAAACCGTTTTTATTATCTTGTCGTGGTATTTCAGGCCTGCAGGCAGGAAACTTGCATCCATAAATTAATAAAATATGAGCAGCAACAAAAATGCGTTGGCAGCGCATGAAGCGGTGGATCTGTTAAAGATTTTGCAGGGCCGTTTTGAAAAAAACATGAAACGCCACGCCGGTATGGAGTGGGCTGATGTACAAGCCCGGCTGGAAGCCAGCCCTGGGAAGCTATGGTCGCTTAACGAAATGGAAATTACCGGGGGCGAACCGGATGTAGTTGGTATTGATAAGCAAACAGGCGAATATGTTTTTTATGATTGCTCGGCCGAGAGCCCCAAAGGCCGCCGAAGCCTTTGCTATGACCGCGAAGCGCTTGATAAGCGAAAGGAATTTAAGCCGGCCAATACCGTTGTTGATGTAGCCTGCGCCATGGGTATTGAGGTGCTAACAGAAGACCAGTACCGTTACTTGCAAACTTTTGGTGGTTTTGACGCTAAAACATCCAGCTGGTTAAAAACGCCCGACAGTATCCGCAAACTGGGCGGCGCCATTTTTGGCGATTTTAGATATAATACAGTGTTTGTATCGCACAACGGCGCTGACTCATACTACGCCGCCAGGGGGTTTCGCGGTATGCTAAAGGTTTAAATATTAAGGTGCTGTTACCACTAAAGAGAAGGAATTGAACACAAAAGTTGATTTTTATTTTGATAAGGCCAAAAAATGGCAGGATGAAGTTAGGGCGCTCAGGGCTATATTGCTTAGCTGCGGGCTTACCGAAGAGTTGAAATGGGGATGCCCTTGTTATACCCACCAGGGCGCTAACGTTGTTTTGATACATGATTTTAAAGAATACTGCGCCCTGCTATTTTTTAAGGGGGCGTTGCTGAGCGATACCCATGCTATATTGGTACAGCAAACCAAAAATGTACAGTCGGCCCGGCAAATGCGATTTGCGCATGCTGACGAAGTAACTGAACTGGCAGCTGTTATAAAAGCTTACGTATTTGAGGCTATTGAGGTTGAGAAGGCTGGGCTAAAAGTGGAGCTCAAAAAAACGGAAGAATTTGCCATGACTTACGAGTTTCAACACAAATTAGATCACATCCCCGCGTTGAAAACCGCTTTTGAAGCATTAACGCCCGGACGGCAACGGGCCTACCTGCTGCACTTTTCGGCACCTAAGCAATCTAAAACGCGCGAGGCAAGGATAGAAAAATGGATGCCGCAGATACTTAATGGCAAGGGGTTGCAGGACCAATAGCTTAGCCAAACGCTTTTAATGGTTTTGAATTATTAAGAATAATATCATATTTTTAATAACTACATTTATGAAAACCTAAACGGCGATGAAAGATAACGCGGAGCAGTTATACACCTTGTTGCAATCCATCGAGGGAGTAGTATGGGAAGCGGATGCAGCCATGCAGCATTTTACCTTTATCAGCGACCGGGTACATGATATCACCGGTTTTTCGCCCCAGGACTGGCTGGGCAGGCCGGGGTTTTGGAAAACGCGCGTCCATCCCGAAGACAAGCACGTAATTGATGAATATGCCGGGTTAGAAGGCGGCACGGTTAAAAACCACACCTTTGAATACCGGATGATACGGGCCGATGGCCACATTATATGGATAAAAGATAATGTTTCGGTGCTGCGTGGCGAAAACGGGGCGTGCCTGTTGTGCGGCGTTATGCTTGATAACACGGTTGCCGAACGTTTAAAGGGGCTGGAGCGCCTGGAACGTGATGTATTAAAACTAAATTCAGACCTTACCGTATCGCTTCAAAATGTGCTGCTCAGCTATCTGCAGGGCCTCGAAGCATTGTTCCCTCAAATGCAATGTTCTATTTACCGGATCAAAAACGGGCGCCTCATCAGCGGTGTATCGCCTTCGTTGCCAGCCGCTTATATGAAAGCGTTTATCGGGCGGTCTGTGGGCGAAAAGGAGGGGTCGTGCGGTGCTGCTGCGGCAACCAGGCAACAGGTTATTGTAAGCGATATTGCTACAGACGACCGATGGGTTGAATACCGCTCGCTGGCCTTAAGTTATCAGTTAAAAGCCTGCTGGGCAAACCCGGTGGTAGACGTCGATGGCGAAGTGATGGCTACCCTGGCAATGTACTATCGCGAGCCTAAAGCCCCCACAGAGGAAGAGTTACAGGTAATGGAAAAGGCCACCGCCTTATTACGCATTATTATGGAAAACCGCGGTAAGGCCGAGATCATTAACGAAACCAATTTACTGATGCTGCAAAGCCAGGAGATGGCCCGTTTTGGAAACTGGCGCTGGGATGTACAGCAGGATATTGTTAGCTGGTCGCCCACTTTATATATTATTTACGGCCTAGACCCTGAAGACTTTAAGGCAACTTTTGCCGGCTACCAGGCTTTGCTGCATCCGGAAGACAGAGACCGTGTACGCGGTATCATCGAAAACGTATTGCACAGCAGGCAAGGCACCCAATTTGAAGAAAGGATAAGCCGCCCAAACGGTGATATCAGGTACCTGCGCTCGTGGGCCAGGCTAAAAACAGATGCACAGGGAAACCCCATAGAAATGATAGGCGCCTGCCTGGATATTACCGAAACAGTATTACAGATGCAGGCCATTGAGCAGCAAAACCGTCAATTGCTGGATATCGCCTGGATGCAATCGCACATGATCCGTTCGCCGTTAGCCCGCATAATGGCCCTGGTTGAGTTGCTTAAAGATGCATCCAACAGCGATGAAGAAAAAGCAGAGTTTTTGGATCACTTGTTAACCTCAGCCAACGAACTGGACGAGCAGGTAAAACGCATCAACCAAAAAGCAGAACAAAGCAATTGAGGTGGGGCATTTTATCAAAGCTGCTTAATACGGCTTGCCCGCCGCTAATTCACGCTCGGCCCATTTAATGGCCAGTTCCTCGCGGTATTTGGCGTATTTTTCTTTAAACGTCATTTTCAGCAAGCTGTCCAAACCGCCCTTTACCGCAAGGTTGTATACGCTGGCTGCTTTACGTGTAACCGAGGCATCCCAGGCGCGCAGGCTAAGCGAGTAGGAGCCATCGATGTACTTCATCCAGTGCCAGTACCCGGTCGGCATAAACAGCGTATCGCCATGCTCCAGGAAAACTTCGGTGCCTTCTACCCCTTCCAGCGCCGGGAATCTTTTGGTGTCAGGGTTTAGTACGTCATAATCCTCTAAAGCATAAGTAGCGTTAGGGATGCAGTATAAACGACGTTTCCATTTGTTTTCGAACAGGATAACATGCTTGCGCCCGCCAAAATGGGTATGGAATATGTGCGGCAGATCGATATCGTAATGTAAAAAGGTAACCGAGTTTGAGCCGCCAAAGAACATGGAGGGCATGCTTTCGATAAAGCCGCCCATCAACTCTTTCGGGAAAGCGATGTCATCAAGCAATTGCGGCGCTTGCTTAAAAATATTAAAAAAGAAGATACGCAGTTCGGTAGGCTGCGATTTGATCAGGTCGATATACTCATCAAACGGCATTTCGGCGGCCGATGAGTTAATGGGTTTTGATGGGTCGGCCTTTGAGTTATCATATAAGGGCACCACCTTTTTGCCTACTACTTCCTTCAAATATTCGGGGGTCCACTTGTCGCGGGCGGGCCACGTTTTGGTCAGGCCTTTTATTACCAGCGGGCGGCGCGGGTCAAGATAATTCCTTTTAAAATCCTCCGGGCTGATATTCTCTACGGTATCTATGGGGCGCAGTATAAAGCTCATGTCTTGCCAGTTTAAGTATCCGCCTGAAGCAGTTACTTTAACAAAATTAAGCTTATTGAGATAAAATTTACGACTAAAATGCTTTATGCTGTTTTTATGACAAAGCAAAGCCCGGTCGCAAATGCGCCAGGCTTTGTAATGAGTTTGCAGTGGACTGTTTGCAGTTTGCATCTAAATAGTATGCAAACTGCAAACTTTAAACTGCAAACTGACTAATTAGGCATTAATACCGTATTTACCACATGTATAACGCCGTTACTTTGGTTAACATCGGCAATGGTTACCCAGCTTTTTCCACCTTTTTCGTCAACCAGGTAAATTTTGCCGCCCTGCATCATGGCCTTTAAAACACCGCCGCTTACAGTTTTTAGTTCAGCGGTTCCGTTACCGGCCTTTATTTTTGCCATTAACTGTGCAGCGCTCCATTTACCGCTTACTACATGGTAAGTTAAAATTTTGGTAAGGGTTGCTTTGTTCTCGGGTTTCAAAAGGGTTTCAACAGTGCCTTTTGGCAGTTTGTTAAATGCTTCGTTGGTGGGCGCAAACACCGTAAACGGCCCGGCCGATTGCAGGGTTTCTACCAAACCGGCGGCTTTTACTGCTGCAACCAGTATGGTATGGTCTTTTGAGTTCACTGCATTTTCTACAATGTTTTTGGTTGGATACATGGCAGCGCCGCCAACCATTTTTGTTTGTGCGTAAGTGTTGGGCGTAATTGCAATAGCTGCTAAAGCAAACGCCGCGATGATTAATTTTTTCATTTTGTCAGGTATGTTGTTTGAGAGAAGATACGCCTTAAATTTAGGCGCGGTTTTATTGAGGGATGATAATTCAAACAACCTATTGCTATAAAAGTTGGCAGCGATCTAACTCATTTCAAAATTGTTATACCCGTCGACCCGCTCTTCTTTGGATAGAGGGTAAAGAAGTATAAAAGTAGCTGAGTCGATTTTTAAAAGAACAGCGAAGCCGCTATATTATCAGCATACAGCTTGCCATGCCGGGTAAGCTTTACAACATTATCGGCCTGGGTAAGGCTGCCATTATTAAGATAGGGCGCGGCTGCCTTCTGCAGTTCGGTTGAAGCGCCCGGCGCAATGGCGTTCAGTTTATCCAGGTGAAGGCCCCAGACGGTACGCAACGACGTCATGACATATTCGTTAAGACGATTGGTTTCGCTCAGCACCTCAATTTCGGCCGGGATGATGCTTTGGGCGATGGCTGTGATATACTTAGCGTTGTTAGCTACGTTCCATTGGCGGGTTTCGCCGTTAAAGGAGTGGGCCGAGGGGCCAACACCCAGGTATTTCACACCTTGCCAGTAGTTAGTGTTATGCCTCGAGTAATGGCCGGGCCTGCAAAAGTTCGATATTTCGTATTGCTCAAAGCCGTTAGCCAGCATCGCATCCAGCATCAGGCTAAACTGCCCGGCGCTTTGCCGCTCGCTCATGGCGGGCTGTTTCTTTTTGCTGATGAAAGTTGCCAGCGCGGTTTGCGGCTCAACCGTCATGCTGTAAGCCGATATATGGGGGATGCCCAGCTCAAATATTCTATCGAGATTGTTTTTCCATTTGGCATCGGTAAGCAGCGGGTAGCCGTAAATCAGGTCGGCAGTGATGTTTTCAAAACCGGCGTCCTGCGCGCGTTTTACGGCAGCTTCGGCTTCGGCGGCACGGTGCACACGGTTCATCCATTGCAAATCTTCGTCAAAAAACGACTGGATGCCAATGCTGAAACGGTTTACAGGTGTATGCCTCAAGGCATTTATCTTTTGCTGGTCCAGGTCGTCGGGGTTGGTTTCCAGCGTAATTTCGGCACCGGCAGCAACCGTATGTACTTCGGTGATGGTGTTGATGATGCGGATGATCTCGTCGGCAGAAAGTACCGACGGTGTACCGCCGCCAAAATAGATGGTTTCGATGGTTTCATTGGTGAGGTAGTTTTTTTGCAGGCCTATTTCTTTTAAAAGCGCCTGCACCATCTCGTCTTTATACCTGGCCGATGTGCTAAAATGAAAATCGCAGTAATGGCAGGCTTGCTTGCAAAAAGGGATGTGGATATATATACCGGCCATTGGAGATTATTAAAATGCTAAGTTAAACTAACGCTTGTTAAAGGCGGTCTTTATTTTCACTTAATTAATTTATAATCCTGAGTATCTGTGTTGTTATCTGTGATCCATTGACAAACATATCCATGCTCGTCCCACGAAATCACTCTAATTAATATCTGCTGTTTTGAAGACTTGTCATTGCTTTTGATGGCCTGTTCGTCAACGAGACCGAAAGTATCTGATGAAACCCATGCTAAAAATCTCCTTAAATCTACATCACCTTTGCTGTTGGTATAAACCATTGAAATTTTGTTTCTTGTAAATGTGGTTGGGTCTCCATTGGTAGAGGTAAACTGTCCGATTTTAATATATTCTGGCACATACACTTTGTCGGAATATGGACAGTTAAACCATATGTTAGCAATTTCCTCATTTAAATGAACGCCGAGCAGGGTCAATATTTGTATATCATCAGAATCAGCAAAACCGTTTCCAACTTTGGAGTCGAAAAGAACCCCATCTTTGAAAATGTAATCCATCATAATTGATCTGTTGCCACTGGGGTACATCACCATTATTAACCTATAATTTTTTTTGTCGAAAAAGTTTTTAGTTGTATAACCATTGGGTGCCCTCGCGGTCACCACAAAGCAGTCAGCGTTTTCAAATTTGTGGTCAGGTAATCGGGTTAACGCATACTTAAGCTTTTTGTAGGCGTATGGAATTTGACCGTATGTTTTAAGTTTTACTTCTTCTTTCGATGATATGTCGGTTATCTGAATTACTGAGTTTCCGTCAATCCTGCTAATTTTCTCTCCATTAAAAAAAGTAGTCTGCGGAGTGTTAGTTTTTGATAAAATACACTGAACATATTTTTCTCCGGTTTTAAATTTATCATCAACTATACATCTTGACTGATCTGGCTGGGTAACCAGGTAAGTAGTTTGGACCGTGTTTATTTTTGAGATCCGAGCTTCGCCACCGCAAAAAGCTATCGAAGAATCTATAATTTGATTTGCAGTTAATTTGTCCTGGCTTTGTGCGAACAAAAGTGTTGGAAGAAAATAAATTAACGTTATGATGTGTCGCCTTGTCATTTGCATCATCTTATAATTGCGTAAACTTCAAATGTACACAAGAAGGCCACCTTCGAAAACGTGTACCACACATTAATGTATTTGACTTAATGGTTTACGCATATCATATATACATTTTACAGAATGTCCGAATATAGTAAATGGTCCTTTCCATGCAGTATGAACTAATTAATTTTGCTGGATATATACATGTCTCACGTTACTTATTTACTCCTTTTAGTATAACTTATTGTAAATCAATATAACATTGCATACCGGCCATTGCGAGCAAAGGTAGGGCAATTATCACACATTGCCGCATTTGCCCCCTTAAGTTGTCATGATGGCGCCCTGTTTAATTGGATACGTTGTTATAAGTTTGTTTATCAATTATAGCAAAATGAAACCATATTTGATAAGACCACCCGCGATAGTTTGATTGACCGCATTAACGCTATCACCTTAGGCAATTTAACTGCTAAGCGATTTGTTTTGCATAACCCGGCATAATTAAGGTAAATTTGCGGCATTACATGGGTTTATACATGCGCTGGTTATTTTGCTTTCTTTTTGCTTTGGTTACGGGGGTGTCGGTGGCGCATGCGCAAACAGACTCTACAGCCACACCTGCCGTAACCGACAGCGTCAGCGTAAAACCTCGCTATAAAGGGCCCATGCCTTTTCTGGATTCGGTGGCCCACGCTACGGCGGCCCGCGAGCAGTTCGTATCCGATTCGCTGGCCTGGGTGTACACCAGGGCGCCTGACCCGAACAGGCCCAACCGGTTTGTAGATAGCATACTGCAAGCAAACAAATACAAAAATGACCTGTACCTGAGCCTGTCTACAAAATCAAAAGTGATACAGGGTTATGGCCGAAGCCGGCCCTCGCGTGATGTTTGGGTCATAGCGGTAATTATCTTACTGCTGCTTTTCGCATCAGGGCTTAACATATCATCAAGTAAGGATATGAGCAATGTTTTTCAATCCTTTTATAACCGTAAATCTATTAGTCAGGCCGGAAAGGAGGATAGCCCCATAAACGCCTGGACCTTCATTGGCTTGTTCCTGCTGTTTGGGTTTACCTTTGGCCTGTTCCTTTACCTGCTTACTACAGGTTATTATAAGGTTTATTACACTATTGCCGGTATTCAGCTATTTCTTACGCTATCGTTTGTAATTATCGCGCTTTTCGCAAGCAAATTCCTGGTCTTAAAGTTTTTGGGGTTCGTGTTTGATATCAATAAGCTGGTAAACGATTATATATCAACCTTATCGCTCACTTATTTTAACATTGCCTTTGTGTTTTTGCCGGTTGCGCTCTGCTTTAGCTTAATAGCCGATAAGTTTATTCCATTTTTACTTGCCGTAACATTATTGCTGGTTATCATTATATTTATATGGCAATACCTGCGCAGCAGCGTTAGTATCATTTCTAACTTTCGATTTCATAAGTTTTATTTATTTGTCTATCTTTGTGCCCTCGAAATTTGCCCCATATTGATTTTGATTAAGGCACTTAATATTGGATTTAGGTAGTAGTTTACGTATGGCATTGGAAGATAGAAAGAAAAAGGTTAAAAGCATTTTGGTAACACTGCCAAAACCTGAAAATGATAAAAACCCCTACGCAGAATTGGCTAAAAAGCTTAATTTAAAGATCGACTTCAGATCGTTTATTCACGTAGAGGGTGTTCCTGCCAAAGATTTCCGTAAGGAAAAAATTAACCTTGCCGATTTTACAGCGGTTATCTTCACCAGCCGTAACTCTGCCGACCACTTCTTCCGGATTTGTGAGGAAATGCGTTTTGAGGTGCCTGTAGAAATGAAGTACTTTTGCCTGTCGGAAACCATTGCCCTTTACCTGCAAAAATATATCCAGTACCGCAAGCGTAAAATATTTTTTGGTAAGCAAACCGCCGCCGACCTGGCCGAGGTACTTAAAAAGCACTCAGCCGAAAAATTCCTTTATCCATGCTCGGACGTTGCTGCTGAAGAAACCCAAAAGTTTTTGCTGGATAACGGTTACGATTTTACCCCCGCTGTTTTGTTCCGTACGGTATGCAGTGACCTTAGCGACCTTGCTGAAGTGTTTTACGACGTTATCGCGTTCTTTAGCCCATCCAGCATACAATCGTTGTATAAGAACTTCCCCGATTTTAAACAAAATAATACACGTATTGCGGCCTTTGGCGCTACAACACACAAAGCAGTGCTTGATGCAGGCCTGATCTTAGATATCCCCGCCCCAACGCCTGCTGCCCCATCCATGACCATGGCTATTGAGCAATACGTTAAGCAAGCCAACAAATAAGTAATTAACTATTGTTTTGCTGCAACATTCTGTGATTTTCAACGTATAACGGTGAAAATATTTTTGCAATAAAGAAATATTTTTGCGGTGCCCCTGTCATTTTTAAACAAATTAAAAAGGTGTTTTCTTAACTTGCAATAGTATTTATTGGATTTAAAAAACATTTTTTCGGTTTGGTTACTATAAAAAGTGATATATTCGGGGGTGCGTTTTGTTGCATAGATGATATTATGTTACTGATTTTGGATACAAAATGAAACAAGTATACTTTTTAATAATAGTTTTAACCGGTACTATATTAACTGGTTGCGGTATAGGCGGGGGCGGTAACAGCGGCGAAGTAACAGGGGTAAAGCAACGATCGTTCAGGGCTACTACCCCACTTAATATGGTTTATATTAAAGGCGGTACGTTTTTAATGGGCCAAACAGACCAGGATATCACCTTCGCCCAAACATCGCAAACCCGACAGGTTACGGTAGCGCCATTTTTTATGGACGAGACCGAAATATCTAACACGAAGTATAAACAGTTTGTATTTTGGGTACGCGATTCAATCGCCATTACCAATTACTTAAACGACGATAAATATTATTTGCAGCCAAAAAAAGGCGCTCCTGCTGATCCGAACGGCCGTAAATACATCAACTGGAAATACGTAGCAAGCAACCCTATATTTAGTACCCGTGGCAAAAACGCGGCGGCTAACGCCCCTAAACTGCAGGGCTTATACTATCAGGGCGACGACCGTGTTTTTGACCGTAACGAGATAGATGTACGTCTGTTAAAATACAACTACGCCCTGATGTCGTTACGCGATGCATCAAACTATCGCTATGATAAAACCAAACGCCGGTCGGATTTTATTATTCGCGACACCGTAGGTGTTTACCCTGATACGCTGGTTTGGCTTAACGATTTTTCGTACGCGGCAAACGAGCCAATGGTTGAAGGGTATTTTTCGCACCCGGCCTATCGTAATTACCCTGTTGTGGGGGTTACCTGGCGCCAGGCAAGGGCGTTTACCGTATGGCGTACCCGTTTAAGCGACGGTGCCAAGCATGCGCGCGGTTTAGACCCTAACCTTCCGTTTGATTTGCCTAACGATGCCGAATTTGAATACGCCGCACGTGGTGGCAGGGTAGGTACCGATTACCCATGGGGCGGCCCCTACATTAAAAACGCCAAGGGCTGCTTAATGGCCAACTTTAAACCCGGCCGCGGTAACTACACTGATGATGGCGGCGCTTATACAGTAAATGTAAGATCTTATTTCCCTAATGATTACGGGCTGTATAATATGGCAGGCAACGTTGCCGAGTGGACCTCATCTGCCTATGACGAATCGGCCTCTACCTTTGTGCACGACCTGAACCCAACATTTAACTACGAAGCCAAGGCAAGCGACCCCGAAGTACTGAAACGTAAAGTGGTGCGCGGCGGTTCATGGAAAGATGTGGGTTACTTCCTGCAAAACTCCACCCGTACCTTTGAGTACCAGGACACAGCAAAATCGTATATCGGTTTCCGTTGCGTAACCCAATATCTTGGCCGCGACATCAAGGACAAGCGCTAATTAAAGAAATATTAAAATAACTAAATATACAATCAATTACATCTACTAAGTTTATGGCTGGTAAAAAGAAACCTTACGGAATAGGAAATATAGTATCATGGGGAGCTACAGTAGTTATTATAGGGCTGCTGTTTAAAATACAGCACTGGCCTTATGGTGGTACGTTTATATCGATAGGCCTGATAGCCGAGGCAGGCTTATTCTTCATACTTGGTTTTCAACGCGAAGAAAAAGACATTGACTGGGTACGTGTTTACCCTGAGCTAAGCGACGATTTTTCAGGGGAATTGCCAAAGGCTTCGGCAAGGCCCGCCGCAGTTAGCAACTTTTCTAATACTGCCGCTTTGGATAAAATGCTGGAAGATGCAAAAATTGGCCCGGAACTGATCAATAGCCTTGGCGAAGGTTTAAGAACCTTCGGCGATAAAGTTAACGGTATCTCAAGGGTTACCGATGCCGGCGATGCTACCCTTGCCTTTACCAATAAAGTAAAACAGGCTACTGCCAGTTATGATAACCTGAGCAATGCCTTTGAAAAGGCATCGGCTAACCTTGCTGAAATGGCAAATACCAATGTGGATTCAAAAGCCTATCACGACCAGGTTACCAACCTGGCTAAAAACCTTTCATCACTAAACGCGGTGTACGAACTGGAACTGCAGGATTCGAGCGCGCATTTAAAGGCGATGAACAGTTTCTACAAAAACCTGTCGTTAACGATGAATAACTTTAACGAGTCGTTAGACGATTCTAAACAGTTTAAAGAAGAAGTTGGGCGTTTAGCTAAAAACCTGGCGTCGTTAAACTCGGTGTATGGTAACATGCTTACTGCCATGAACCAACCCCGTGTTAGCTAATAATTGTTTTTTAAGGTACTAAAAGAATAATATAAGAATGGCCGGAGGTAAAGAAACCCCAAGACAGCGAATGATCGGTATACTATACCTGGTATTATTAGGGCTTATAGCGCTGAACGTACCGGATAGTTTGCTGGATTCGTTCAGGAACATTACAAAAAGTTTAGATACATCAAGAGATAACGTAACCAATAGCTTAAATACTACTTACAGCGCTTTTGAAGCAACCAAGCTAAAAGAGCAACCAGAAAAAGCCGGTCAGTTATTAGCTAAAGCACGTAACGCCAGTAAAATTGCTAATGAGCTTAATAGCTATATTGAAGAGCTGAAAGCCGAACTGATAAAAAAGGGAGGGAACATTAACCCCGATATTGATGATGTGAACGCAAGAGAAAGCCTTGATATCTCGTCGGAAGTGATGATCAATAATAAGAAGGCCGATGTCCTGAAAGAAAAGATACAGTCGACAAAAGACAAGTTGCTCGCCCTTTTGGGAAAGGATGCACAGGGTATCAATTTTTCGCTTAATGCTAATGATCTCCCCTCGCGTCCGGGTTATCCTAAAAAGCGCTGGCAGGATGCGTATTTTGGCGAAGGAATACCCTTAGGCGCCGCCTTAACAACATTGGCTAAGATACAGGCTGATAATAAAAATGCCGAAAGTGAAGTTGTAAAAAAATTGTTAGGGAAGGTGGATGAAGCGCAGGTAACCTTAAACCAGTTTAAAGCCGTAGCCGTGGCACCTACAAGTTATGTGCTTTCGGGCCAGCAATACAAAGCCGAGATATTTTTAACCGCTTATGATAAAAACTCAAACCCAACCATAACTGTAGGCGGGTCACCTATCCCTACCTCAAACGGTGTGGGTACTTATACCGTTACTGCAAGCGGCGAAGGGATTAGAAATTGGACCGGCCAATTATTGATTAAACAGTTAGATGGAAAGGTAATGCCTTATCCTATCAGCGGAAGCTATATGGTGGCAAAACCATCAGCGGTAGTTTCGCCTGATAAAATGAATGTTTTATACATCGGCGTGCCAAACCCTCTTTCTGTTTCAGCGCCGGGTGTGCCTAAAGAGAGTATAAAAGTTTCTATGTCGGGCGGATCTATAAGCGGCTCTAACGGCCATTATACAGCAAACGTAAGTTCGTTAGGTACCGCAAAAGTAACCGTGACGGGCGAAAAGGGCATGGTTTTGGGTACGTCCGAGTTTCGCGTAAAACGCATACCCGATCCTAAAGCGACATTTGCAGGTAAAAGCGGCGGTAAAACCAGTGCGGCCAACATCCGCGCGCAGGACAGGCTTTTTGCCAGACTGGAAGGCTTTGAGTTTGACGCTAAGTTTAACGTTACCAGGTTTAATATGATCATTATAAAACCACGCCAGGATGCCATCAGCTACAGCACAACGGGCGGCGAACTGTCAAGCGCAATGCGGTCGGCCATGAGCGGTGTTACCCCGGGCACAACCGTTGTGTTCCAGGACATTATTGCCGTGGGCCCGGATGGCACGCAACGCGGATTGGATGGGATTGTATTGACGGCTAATTAAAGAATTATGAAAACAAGATTTTTGATCATTGTACTTTGCCTTGCCTGCAGCGTATCTTTTGCTCAAAGGAAAAGATCGACAAAAAAGCCGGTAACCAAAGCCAAAACGCAAACGCCGGTTAACGCTGGTGCGCAGCAGATGGCGGGCGCGGGCGATGCTGCAAACACAGGTTTACAACCAGACACTACCAGGAAAAAGCCTTTTGACCGCCCGCTGGATGGTTATTATAAAAAGAATAATATCCTGAGCGCTAAGGTAACCCCTTACGCCAACCTGCGCGAAGCCGATGTGATGTTTGCCAAACGCGTTTGGAGGGAAATTGACCTGCGCGAAAAAATGAACCAGTACCTGGCATCGCCTAAGGGCAGGTTGATAGACGTTTTAATGGCAGCTATTGATGCCGGGGAGTTAACTGCTTACGACCCTGCGCCTTCAAAAGACGACCCTAATGGCGATGGCTTTTCCAAACCCTTAAGCGCCGGGCAGGCCCGCAGTAAAATGGCTGATAGCTCGGTAGTTGACCAGTTTGATAAAAACACCGGTGATAAGATCGGATCTAAGGTGGTTGCGGGCGAGTTTAACCCGGATAGCGTTGTTAAATTCCGTATCAAAGAAGATTGGGTGTTCGATAAGCAACGTTCTGTTTTTGAACCGCGCATTATCGGTATAGCACCGCTTTATAAACCTAAAGCAGCTGGCTTAGACCTTGATTACCAGCCCGCATTTTGGATATACTTCCCCGAAGCAAGGCAGGTGTTAGCAGTTAAAGAAGCTGTAAGCCGTAATAATGATGCAACAGGGCTAAGCTTTGATGATGTATTTGTAAAGCGTTTATTCTCCAGTTATATTGTTAAGCAATCAAACGATAAGGACGAACGTATACGCGATTACGCTCAGGGGATTGATAAGCTTTACGAATCTGAAAGGATTAAAAAGAGCCTGATGGATTGGGAGCTTAATTTGTGGAGCTACTAAGAATTAAAAAGTAAAAAGCAAAAAGTCAAAATTCATTCCGGGTTTTGACTTTTTGCTTTAATGAACATTCCCTGGTTTAACAAAAATTAATCTGCGCCCTGTAAACCGGTTGGGCCGCTAACCACCGGGTTAAAGTATTGTGCTATGGCTTTTGCCTGTTTCAGGTTCACCACTTCCTGCAGTTCGGTTTCGGTTGCTTCCCGAATTTTCTTGACGGATTTAAAGTATTTTAACAGTTTTTCGGAGGTTGTTTTACCAATACCTTCAATTAATTCTAACTCGGTTGCCAGGGTGCCTTTATCCCGTTTTTTGCGGTGGAAAGTAATGCCGAAGCGGTGCGCCTCATCGCGCAGTTGTTGTATTACCTTAAGCGTTTCCGAACGTTTATTAAGGTAAAGCGGGTACTGGTCGCCGGGGTAATAAAGTTCTTCCAGCCTTTTGGCGATACCTATAACGGTTACCTGCTTATCAATACCCAGCAGCTTTAAACTCTTCATGGCCGATGATAGCTGCCCTTTACCACCATCAATAATGATCAACTGGGGCAGGCCGGTGTCTTCGTCAAGTACACGGCGATAGCGGCGCAATACAGCTTCTTCCATTGTGGCAAAATCATCTGGCCCTACAACGGTTTTTACGTTAAAGTGGCGATAATCTTTCTTTGATGGCTTACCATCTTTAAACACCACTATAGCCGATACGGGGTATTTGCCCTGAAAGTTGGAATTGTCAAAACACTCGATATGGCGCGGCAGCGTGTTCATGCGCAGGTCGTTCATCATTTGGGTAAGCAGGCGCTCGGTGCGTACCTCGGGGTTCAACTTTTCGTACTGGTCTATCTTTTCCTTTTTAAAGAACATTACATTCTTTTGCGACAGATCCAGCAGTTTACGTTTTTCGCCCAGTTTAGGCACCGTAAATTTAAGCTTGGTATCGTCCAGGTCTATCTCGAACGGCACAATGATCTCTTTCGAGGTGCTGTTGTACCTGGTCCTGAACTCCGTTATGGCAATAGTCAGCAGCTCTTCATCGGTTTCATCCAGGCGTTTCTTCAGCTCAATGGTTTGGGTTTGGGTAATGGTGCCGTTCATCACCTTCAAAAAATTCACAAAGGCGTATTTTTCTTCGGACGCGATGCTGAACACATCCACATCAGTAATGGACGAATTTACAACGGTTGATTTGCTCTGGTAATTTTCAAGCAGGTCCTGCTTGCGTTTAAGGCGATGCGCCAGCTCAAAGTTAAGCTCGCTCACGGCCTTTTCCAGGTCGCCTTTAAGGTTACGCACCACGTTGCCGATCTTACCGTTCAGCACATCCGTTATCTCGCTGATGTTGCGGTCATAATCCGCTTCCGACTGAAAATCCTGGCAAGGGCCCTTGCAATTACCTAACTGGTACTCCAGGCAAACTTTAAACTTGCCTTTCTCAATGTTTTCGCGGGTAAGGTTAAGGTTGCAGGTGCGCAGGGGGTAGGTTTCTTTAATAAGCCCTAAAATAGTATGCATCATGCTTACGGATGCATAAGGGCCAAGATATTTTGAGCCGTCCCTGATAATGCGGCGTGTCCAGTAAATGCGGGGGTAATTTTCGTTCTTGATGATGATCCAGGGGTAGGTTTTATCATCCTTCAGCATCACGTTATAGCGTGGCTGATGCTTTTTGATCATGCTGTTCTCCAGCAGCCAGGCGTCCACCTCGGTATCAACAATGGTAAAGGTTATTTTACGAATTTTAGACACCAATACCCGTGTCTTGGCATTTATCTGGGTATCCTTATTAAAATACGAAGCTACACGGTTACGCAGGTCTTTTGCCTTGCCGATATATATCAGCTCGTTTTCGGTATCCCAGTACTGATATACGCCCGGTTTATGGGGTATATTCTTTAAAGCTTCCCTGTAATCAAAGTGGTTCATTGGTTCACTGGTTCATTAGTTCAATGGTCTGCTCTGCGACCGATGAATTGGTTCATTAGTCGGACGATTTGCCAGTTGATTTGCCGATAAACTTTAAGTATGCATTCAACTTGATGTGAACGGTTTGAAGATTTTCAATTAGTGTATTGAATTGTTCTTCGTTAATCAGGTTGCGTGTTCGTGCCTTTTTTAGCCATCCTTTCGTCTCCAAAATAGACCCACGACTGAAATAGCAGAAGTTTCTATTTTCTTTATAATGATATCTCCCATATCCTTCGGCAATATTGGCCCCGATAGAATCGGCAGACCGCACAATCTGTTTTCCGATAGTATCCTTTGAAAAATTATCCCATTCACTCACTAACAACCATATCTCGTTACTAAAAGTTTCGGATATCTGGTACAATTCTAAGTCCTCAAGATTATAGTAACTCATGACATAATTGAACTATTCAACCAATAAACTAATGAACCAGTGAGCTAATGAACGATTTAAAAATCAAGTTTCTTTTCTACCTCGTTGCTGCCTTTCTGTTGTTGGCTGTAGGCGGCACAATCGAGGGTTATGGTTACCCCTGATTTTGGCGGCACAAAATCTACGTTCTTTTTAATGCCGAGCGCAGGGTTGGCGTAAACCCGTTTCATATAGCCTGCAAATATAGGCAATGCGGTGTTTGCACCTTCGCCCAACCGGGTAGACCGGAAGTGGATATCGCGGTCTTCGCAGCCTGTCCACACGCCTGTAACCAGCTGCGGGGTTATACCAATGAACCATCCGTCGGAGTTGTCGTTGGTGGTGCCTGTTTTGCCGCCGATAGGATTAGTTAAGCCGTATTTACCGCGCAGCCTGTAACCCGTACCTTCCTGTATAACGCCTTTCAGCATATAGGTCATTACATAAGCGGTTTGCGGGTTCATGGCCTGCACAATTTTTGGTGTATTATTGTACAGCGTATTGCCGTTCTTATCCTCTATACGTAATAGATAGGTAGGTTCCGTCCATATGCCTTCGTTGGCAAAGGCCGAGTAAGCGCCCGTCATTTCAAATACAGAAGCATCAAAAGTACCCAGGCAAATAGAGGGGTAAGGCTGTACAGATGGATCGGTGATCCCCATTCTTTTAATGAGCTGTACAACAGGCTCCGGTTTTATTTCGTTCATAACACGGGCTGTTACCCAGTTTTGCGACCGGGCCAAAGCCAGGCGCAAGGTAATGTCGCCTGGTACGGTTTCGCTCGGGGATGATCGCGGTGTCCAGTCAGCGCCGTAGCCGGTAATAGTTATGGGTTCGTTGGGCATTTGCATACAAGGCGAAAACCCATTATCAATGGCAACGGCATAAGTAAACGGCTTGGCCGTTGAACCCACCTGGCGCGTACCCATTTTTACCTGGTCGTATTTAAAATGCTCGAAGTTTGTGCCGCCTACCCAGGCTTTAATATACCCGGTGGTAGGGTCCATGCTCATGAGCGAGTTGCGCAGCATCATTTTACAATACACTATCGAGTCGATCGGCTTCATTAGTGTATCAATATCGCCACGCCAGGTAAAAATGTTCATCTTGGCAGGCGTATTAAAATCTTCGGTTATCTCTTCTTCCGATTTCCCCGCTTGTTTTAAGGCGATGTACCTGTCTGAACGGTGCTTGCCTTTCTCAAGCAGCGATTTAAACGTGGGGATGGTTTTCCAGAGGCTGATACCTTTCCAATGCGCGTTAAACTGCGCTTGCAGGGTACGCATGTATTCCTTTTGCGCGTCTTCGGCATAGCCTTGCATGGTGGCATCAATGGTGGTGTATATTTTTAAGCCGTCGCGGTCAAGGTCATAAGGGGTTACGCCATCAGGTTTAAATATCGATTTATCAACCAATATCTTTTGCACTTCTTTTTTAAGCACAGCCCTGAAATAAGTGGCAATTCCATCGTTATGATCTATCGGCCTGAAAATTAAGCCGAGCGGCTTCGCCTTAAACTCTTCGGCCTGTCCGTCGCTTAAATAATGCTCCTCATTCATGCGGCGAAGCACGAAATTGCGGCGGTTTTTAGCGTTATCGGGATGGTTTATGGGCGAGTAAATACCCGGCCCGTTTATCATGCCAATTAACATGGCGGCCTGGTCGGCGGTAAGCTTATCTGGCGTGGTGTTAAAGTAGGTACGCGCTGCCGAACTAATGCCATAGGTATTGTAGGCGCCAAAATCTACCGTGTTTAAATACAGCGTTAGTATTTCTTCCTTGGTATAGTTACGCTCAATTTTAACGGCGGTTATCCATTCCTGCAGTTTTTGAATAATGCGTTTGAACGGGTTGTGCGATCGTTCTGAAAAAAGGTTAAGCGCCAACTGCTGCGTAATGGTACTGCCACCCTGCTTTTTACCTACCAGGTTATACAATATGATACTGAAGGTGCGCTGAAAATCGATACCCGAATGCTGATAAAAGCGGTTGTCTTCGGTAGCTATAAGCGCGTTGATAACATTTGGCGATAGTTGCTTGTAGGTAACGTTTGTACGGTTTTTAATATAGTACTTGCCGATGATCTGCTTATCAGACGACATAATAACCGACGCCTGGTCGCTTTTCGGGTTCTCCAGTTCGCGGAAGGACGGCAGCGGGCCAAACACCTGGAACGCTATAAGTAATATCATAATAACAAAAAAAGCAAAGCCGGCAATAAATAAACGCCATATATACCAGTTGTAACGTTTTATATCCTGCGCGGTAAGGTTATTTTTCTTTTTGTTGATCATTCTCTTAGTAATGTGTTTGATAATAGTCTAAATAACTATCCAGTGTTTTTTGGTCGGCTAATTTATCCAGATTTTCTTGTGTTATAATAAAAAAGCTGTATTTATCCTTCGGTAGCTTCATAATATCGGGCATTAGCGGGATAATTGCCCGGGCATAATCCTTAACGTTTGTAAGGTTGGTAAAGCGGCCAACGTATATCAGCTGGTTATCGGCGCCAACGCTTTTTAACTGGTGTTTAATGGTATTATCCTGAAAGTTGACCCGGTTAAACTGCCCAATACCAAAACGTGACGAAGCCAGATTAGTTGTACCGGTGCTTACATTTACCACAAAATAATAGTTGGTGCTATCGCGCATGCTGAATATCGATGGCGCCAGCTTAACCGGTTGCGCGGGCAATGCCGCCGGCTGTGTAACCGACGCGGCCGGCTGGGTTGCGGGCGGAGTAACATTAGTGATTTCCGAAGCTTTTTCTTTTATAACAGGTGGTGGTATAACCGGCGCGGCCTCGGGCTTGCGCACATCTGGTGCTACTACATATTTTTCGGCAGGTACCCTGTATTCGGTTTGCTGCTGGTAAACAATGGGAAGGGTAAACTGCGGGTCGTTTGTCTCCCTGTCTGCTATTACTACTTTGCGCGCAGCCAGTTGGGCCTGGTTTGCGGTTATGTAGGCCAGGTGTTGGCTTACCAGTGGCGTTATCAGTTTATCATCAGGGTAATTGGCTACTATTTGCTGCAAGTAGTTACTGAAAGGGGCAAGCGGTACCTGGTGGCCGGCCGCAAAGGCACGCAGATAATATAGCTGCGCTGCGTACCTGTTATTGGGGTATTGTGTAAGCAGGGCGTCGGCCGCGGTTATAACCTGTGGGTATTGCTTGCCGGCATAAAGATCATACACCTTATTATATAAGGTGGCGAAACCGGTGTCTTCTTCGTTTAAGTGCTTACTGTATTCAGGGTCGAGTATGGTTTTGGCAAACGGCGTTTCGGGGTAGTTGTTTACCAGCAGGCCTTTGTATTTGTCGGCCAATGCGGGGTTGTTGGTATCGCTGTATAAGCGGTAAAGATTGTAGTAGGTGACGGCTGCATTATCGTTACCAGGGAAACGGCTTAACAATAACTCATAGGCCGCGATTGCTTCTTTTTTATCATTTAATACGTCCCTGTAAAAATTGGCTATATCCAGGTAGGCATCAAACATACGCTTGTTGGATTGCGCCATAAGCGCTGGCGTAAGCGGCAGGTTTTGCAAAAGCGACTGTCGGTAGCTGCCGGCATTAGTATTACCTGCGGCGGCGTTGCCTCTCACAAAATCGGGATCGGTAGGCTGCTGGGTTGTCGAGGTGTTTTGGGTAATATCGCTGCCCGCGCGATTGCTTCGTCGCCAGTTATCTTCTAACCTGCGGTTGCCCCATACCCGTTTAAAGCTGCTAAAGCCCTGGCTTAAGGCGGCGGAGTTATTAAAGTAAAAATTATCGCCGGTTAGTGTTTCCTGCTGTTGTTGATTTAAGCTCGTCGCTCCCCTGTTTTGTACCGAAGCGGCCGCGGTTGCCTGCTGCGCTTGCAGCGTTCGCGCTTCAACCATTTTATCAATACGCGCCAGGCGGGCCGGTTCGTCAAGTCTGGCCAGCATTTGCAGGGTGTCCTCGCGCGATATGATCTGCATCCTGTCGGCAAGCACCTGCAGGTTTTCGCTTTTCTTTTTTATGATGCTGTACTTAGGGTAACCCGGCGATAGGTTCACCAATGCGCTGTCGTAATAATTTTTCGCAGCAGTGTAATCAGCCTTGTTTTTAAAAAGCACATCGGCCATACGCAGGTACGACAGGCCCTTTTGATTTTGGTTTTTTGTGCTGGAGTTTACCGATTGGCGGTAGCTTTTCAACGCGCTCTCTATCTCTCCCCCCGTGTACTGCAGTTCGGCTATCTGATAGTATATCTGGTCGGTAAAATCAGCATTGTTCTCATTTTTTAATAACGACCGCAGGCGGGTAAGCCTGCTTGCCTTAACGCCGTTCAGGTTATCTTCTATACGGATACGGTTAAGGTCGGCATTAAAGGCCATATCAAATATGGCGTTGCTTTTGCCAATGCGCGCATAGTTGGCAATGGCATCAGCCGGCTTGTTGTTAAGCTCCTGTAGTTGCGCAAGTATAAATATCCACCGTAATTCGTTCGCTTTGTTGTGGCTGTGCTGTATGGCCAGTTTTGCCATTTCTTCGGCATCGGTGTAATCCTGTATGTTTATATCATATTGCAGCCTGGTAGCGTAAACGTCGGCAGTGATGTGCTTTTTAGGATTGATGTTTTTTACGGCGCTGTCAATAGCTGTTTTAGCATCATTGGGCTGGCTAATATACAATAACGATCGCGCCTTGTAAACCAGTGCCTCCTGTTTCAATTCGGCGTTGTTGCCAAACGACCGGATGACATAATTGGCATACTCCACCGCGTCAAAGTAATTTCCATCAAGATAATTGGCCTTGCTAAGCAGCAGGTAAGCATCGCCCAGATAATGGCTTTGCTCTTTAACGCTGATAATGGTATTGGCTTTTGCTTTTACCAGGTCAAGTTCAGGGTCTGGCACATCGCTGCGGGTAACCGTATCGCGGTAAACGCTTAGTATCTCGCTGTAATCATCCACGTAGGCCGCCTCGTAAGCTTCCTGTTTGGCCCGCAGCAATTCTTTGGCGTTAAACAGGATGTTGTATTTGGCAGTAAGGTTTTGTAGGCCGCGGTTAAGGGTGCTTTTTTTTTCGAGCGAGCAACCCGCAATGACCACGACCGATGCAAGCAGCCAAAGCTTAGATATAGAAAGGGTAGGAGTATGCCTCAATGGAATATTGTTTGTGTTTGATTATAACCGTTACTAACAACAAATTGAATGCTTGCGGCTAAGGTTTATAAATGCCTTGCTAAAATACTAAAGATTATGCAATAGGTTTAATAAATTTGCGGATGCCTAAAAACGAAAAACCGGACGACAAAGAACCGGTAAAGGAACTAAGCGCCTATGCCAAATATACAGGGATGGCTTTCCAGATGATAGTTATCATCGGCATTTTTGCCTATGCGGGTTATAAAATTGATGAAAATGCCCATCACAGTACCAAATGGGTAACAGCGCTTTTATCATTAATAGGGGTATTTATATCATTATTCATCGTTATCAGATCTGTAAGAAATTGAAGATTCAAGCTACCCTTATCTCGTTCGTTGTTTTCATACTGTTGCTGGCTGCCTTGCCTGCCTGGGCAATGTTTAGCGGCAATAACCATTTGCTGATACCGCACTTTTGGGCGATGTTTGCTTTTATAACCGGCCTTACCCTTTTGGTGGTAGTGGCGCTTTTGGTTACGCAAAAAATCAACCCCGAAAACTACGCCCAAACCTTTTTGGCAGTAACCGTTTTCAAATTATTGGTCAGCCTGGCATTTGTGGTGGTTTTTATACTCAAAAACAAGGTGGAAAAGACGATTTTTGCAGCCGATTTCTTTTACTTATATTTCTTAAATATGGCCTTTGAAGTTTACGTTTTGTTGCGTAACTTGCGCAACCAAAATTTGAAGTAAAAAACTTTATTTAGATGTATAACAGCTCGATTTTGAACTCAAAAATTTTTACACTTTTACGAATTTGTGCCGTTTTTTTAACGCTGACCGCATTTTCGATACCGGCTTTTTCGCAGGAAGAACATGCCGAGGGCCCAGAAAAAAAGTTTGAACCGAGCGAGGTTATTTTAGAGCACATTGCCGATTCGCATTCGCTGCATATTATTGGTCATAGCCATTTGCCGTTACCGGTAATTGTTTATACCGACAAGGGCCTGGAGATGTTCTCGTCTGCAAGGTTTGCTCATGAAGAAGAAGGCGCGCACGAAGCCGAAGCGGCCGGTGTATATAAAGGAGCTAATTACAACTATAAGCTGGTTAACGATAAAGTTAAGATAGTTAACGAGGCCGGCGAGGTTGATGAGGCGGCCACAAGTAAACTTTACGATTTCTCGATCACCCGCAACGTGGTAAGTATGTGGATGTCGATCATCTTCCTGCTGCTTATATTTTTGACTGTAGCATCAGCATACAAAAAACGCGAAGGTAAAGCCCCAAAAGGCTTGCAATCTTTTATAGAGCCGATTATACTGTTTGTTAGGGACGATATTGCCCGCCCAAACATCGGGTATAAATATCAGCGTTTTATGCCGCTGTTATTAACGGTTTTCTTTTTTATATGGATAAACAACCTGATAGGTTTGGTGCCGTTCTTTCCGGGTGGTGCAAACTTAACGGGTAATATAGCAGTAACGCTGGTGCTTTCGGTTATTACCTTGTTTGTGGTTAACCTGAATGGTAACAAGCATTACTGGCAGCACGTTTTTGTACCGGCCGATGTACCGGGCTGGATATGGCCGTTATGGTGGGTTATCGAGCTGGTAGGTATCATATCAAAGCCTTTCGCCTTAATGATACGTTTGTTTGCCAACATTACTGCAGGGCACATTATTGTGCTTAGCTTAATATCGCTGATATTCGTGTTCAAATCGTTTGCTATTGCGCCGGTATCAGTTGCTTTTGTGGTGTTCATGGATGTGCTTGAGTTGCTGGTAGCAGCTTTACAGGCCTTTATCTTTACGCTGTTAACTGCCTTGTTTATAGGTACAGCGATAGAAGAGCACCACCATTAATATTTGTAAATAATTATATACTATATATTCACTTTAAATTTAAAACAATGATTGGAAGTATCGCCGCACTTGGTGCAGGTTTAGCAGTAATTGGTGCCGGTATCGGTATCGGTCAAATTGGTGGTAAAGCTTGCGAAGGTATTGCACGCCAGCCAGAAGCTGCTTCAAAGATCCAAACTGCAATGATCATCGCTGCGGCCCTTGTAGAAGGTGTTGCACTGTTTGCTGTGGTTGTGTCATTCCTGGGCTTGAAATAATTTTTCTGCCCGAGGATAAAATTTTAACCGTACCCGTTGCGATTGGCCGCGGGTACGGTTATTAAATGATTTTTAAAATATATATCAACATATAATAATGAATCCATTAGTTACCCCCGATATTGGTTTAGTGTTCTGGACAACGGTATCATTTGTGGTATTGTTTTTTTTACTGGCCAAATTTGCCTGGAAACCTATTATGGGTGCCCTTAACGATCGTGAGCGCTTTATAGAAGATTCGCTGTCGAAAGCCGAGGCTGCTAAAGAAGAAATGAGTCGCCTAACCAGCGAGAACGAAGCGTTATTAAAACAAGCCCGTATAGAGCGCGACGCGATATTGCAGGAAGCTAAAAAGGTGAAAGACCAGATCATCAGCGATGCTAAGGATGCCGCACACAAAGAAGGTGCCCGCCAGATAGAGCTTGCCCGTATCGAGATAAACAACCAGAAAGCCATTGCTATGGCCGACGTTAAAAACCAGGTTGCGGCCTTGTCGTTAGAGATAGCCGAAAAGGTTTTACGCAAACAACTGGAAGACCAGGAAAAACAAGATGAACTGGTTGCCGACCTGTTAAAGGAAGTGAAATTATAGAAATGAGATTTAGATAGCAGATCTGAGACTTTTTTCTCACATCTTATATCTCACATCTCACATCTCAAAAGATATGTCAGAAATAACAGTAGCAATAAGATACGCGAAAGCATTGATTGACCTTGCGCAAGAGCAAAACAGCCTTGAAGCTGTTAAGAATGATATGGAGCTTTTTCTGAGAACGGTTAAGGCCAGTTCAGAATTGGGCGCTGTTTTGGCTAACCCGATCATATCGCACAGCAAAAAGGTACATATTCTGGCCGATGTTTTTGGCGCCAGCGTTAGTAAAGTAACCCTCGCGTTTTTAAATATCATGGTGAATAAAGGCCGTGGCGAAGTTTTGTTCACTACCGCACAGGAGTTTATTGGCTTGTATGATATCAAAAATCATATTACCAATGCCAGGGTGGTTACAGCATCACCTTTATCTGCCGAAAACAAAAAGAAAATGCTTGATAATGTGCAGAAGGCAATTGGCGGTACTGTTAAGCTTAAGGATAAGGTTGACCCATCGTTAATTGGTGGCTTTGTACTAACCGTTGGCGACAGGCAGGTGGATACCAGCATTGCCAGCAGCTTAAAGCGGATGAAAAAGGAATTTGCGCAAGTTGCGATCAAATAATATTAAATTAAAACTCTAAAATAAATTCAAAAAATGGTAGAGGTAAGACCAGACGAAGTATCAGCAATTTTGCGTCAGCAATTGGCCGGCTTTAAGTCAGAATCTGAATTAGAAGAAGTGGGTACCGTGCTCCAGGTGGGTGATGGTATTGCACGCGTTTACGGATTAACTAAAGTACAATCAGGTGAGCTGGTTGAATTTGATAACGGTTTACAAGGTATCGTACTGAACCTTGAAGAAGATAACGTAGGTGTGGTATTGTTAGGTAAATCTGACGATATTAAAGAAGGTGATAACGTAAAGCGTACCAACCGTATCGCATCAATTAACGTAGGCGAAGGCATGCTTGGCCGTGTTGTTGATACTTTGGGTAACCCAATTGACGGTAAAGGCCCGATAGTAGGTGAGACCTACGAAATGCCTTTGGAGCGTAAAGCACCTGGTGTTATTTACCGCCAGCCGGTAACCGAGCCATTGCAAACAGGTATTAAAGCTATCGACGCGATGATCCCTATCGGCCGTGGCCAGCGTGAGTTGGTTATTGGTGACCGCCAAACCGGTAAAACCGCTGTTTGTATCGATACCATCATCAATCAAAAAGAGTTTTATGATGCAGGCCAGCCTGTAACATGTATATATGTAGCGTGCGGCCAAAAGGCCTCTACCGTGGCAAACATTGTACGCACACTGGAAGAGAACGGCGCTATGCCATACTCAATAGTTGTTGCGGCCAATGCTTCTGACTCTGCTACCATGCAGTTCTTCTCGCCGTTTGCAGGTGCTGCAATTGGCGAATACTTCCGCGATACCGGCCGCCCGGCTCTGATCATTTATGATGATCTTTCTAAACAGGCTGTTGCTTACCGCGAAGTATCGTTATTATTACGCCGCCCGCCGGGCCGCGAGGCTTACCCTGGTGACGTGTTTTACCTGCACAGCCGTTTATTGGAGCGTGCTGCTAAGGTTAACAGCAATGACAACATCGCGCAGCAAATGAACGATTTGCCGGAGTCTATCAGACACATCGTAAAAGGTGGTGGTTCGTTAACGGCGTTGCCTATCATCGAAACACAGGCAGGTGACGTATCAGCGTATATCCCAACCAACGTGATCTCGATCACCGATGGCCAGATATTCCTGGAGTCGAACTTGTTCCTTGCAGGTATACGCCCGGCCATTAACGTTGGTATCTCGGTATCACGTGTGGGTGGTAACGCGCAGATCAAATCAATGAAGAAGGTTGCCGGTACACTTAAGCTTGACCAGGCACAATATCGCGAGCTTGAGGCGTTCTCGAAATTTGGATCGGACCTGGATGCATCAACCAAAAGCGTAATTGATAAAGGTGCCCGTAACGTTGAAATATTAAAGCAAGGCCAGTACTCGCCGGTAACGGTTGAAAAACAGGTAGCTATTATTTACCTGGGTACTAAAAACCTGATGCGTAACGTACCGGTGAACAAGATAAAAGAGTTTGAAGTAGAATATACCAACCAGTTAGAGCAACGCCACCCCGAAGTGCTGGCTGCACTTAAGGCAGGTAAATTTGACGACCAGTTAACCGGCGTGCTGGAAACAGTAGCTAAAGAACTGGCAGGTAAGTACTAATTTTTAGATATGAGATATGAGATGTGAGTATTGAGACAGATACTCACGTCTTATAGATAAAAATAAACGAGATCAGATTGAAGGAATGAGTTAAATCTCAAATCTCAAATCTCAAATCTCAAATCTCAAAAGATGGCTAATTTAAAAGAAGTAAGAAACAGGATAGCATCCGTAAACTCAACGCAGCAGATAACCAAAGCCATGAAAATGGTTTCGGCGGCTAAGCTGAGAAGGGCTACTGATGCCATTGTACAATTACGCCCCTATGCTAACAAGTTGAAAGACCTGTTGGCTAACTTATCGGCAAGCCTTGAGGATGGCGCCTCGCCATTTTTACAGCAGCGCGAACCGGTACGTGTGCTGGTTGTAGTTGTATCATCAAATCGTGGTTTGGCAGGCGCTTTTAATACCAACGTAATAAAGGCGGCCAATAACCTGATAGCCGAAAAATACAGCAAGCAGTTAAGCGCGGGCAACGTATCAATTGTTGCTATTGGTAAAAAAAGCCAGGAATATTACCAACGCCGTAAATACAATGTTATAGGCAACAATAACGACCTGTACCTTGACCTTAACTTCATAAACGCTTCTAAAATTACCGAAAGCATAATGCAGGGCTTTATCAATGGCGATTACGACCGAGTTGAACTGGTGTATAACCATTTCCGTAATGCTGCCGTGCAGTACCTGATAACCGAACAGTTATTACCGGTGCCAAGGTCAGAAGCCACGCCTAAGGAAGCCTTTAAAACCAAAGGTGAGGTGGTTGAAACTCAGGTTGACTACATACTGGAGCCATCGCAGGAAGAAATTGTAGAACAGCTGATCCCTAAGAATATTAAGATACAGTTATACCGTGCAGTGTTGGATTCGAACGCATCTGAACATGGCGCACGTATGACCGCCATGGACAAAGCGACCGAAAACGCAGGCGACCTGTTGAAAGCCCTTAAGCTTTCGTACAACCAGGCACGCCAGGCAGCAATCACTACCGAGCTTACCGAGATCGTAAGTGGTGCGGCAGCATTAGGCGGTTGATAATTATCATCAAACCATAACAAGAAAGGCTTTCCAATTTGGAAAGCCTTTCTTATTTCTATATTCTCAGTAGCGGCACCACAATTTACCCACCTCGTTATTGCGAGCTATAGCGTGGCTATCTTCAACATGCAGGTCGCCGACTTTTCTATCGAAGATTGCCACGTCGCTACGCTCCTCGCAATTACGTTTATTATATAGCCGGGTTTGCCGAATAATCTTTCCAGAGCTCATCTACACTTTTTCCCGTCAATTTGTTCCATGAGGCAGCGGTGTAAGTGCGGTCGCGCATTTGACTGTCCAGCTTTTTAACCGTTCCTTTTTTAACTTTTGTTTCAACCCAAACCAAAAAGCGCGCGGTAACGCGGTAGGCGTTGTCATAATTTTGGGTCGGCTTATAATCGGGCAGTTTCCAGTTAGCCGCCGGGTTGGCTACGCCGTGCTCGTTACGCACATAATCGGCAATACCTTCGGTTAGCCAGCCCGGTCCGTCAAAGTCGCCATAATCCTGCGCAATGTGCATTACCTCGTGGGTAACCACATCAATATCATTAGGGTGCTTGGTCATGTAAGCAACGCTGAAAACAACGCGGCCGTTATCGGTAGCAGCAACACCATGGTATGCCGTATCTATAAAAAAGTTTACAGTTTTCAGGCTCTTTTTGTTATACTCTTTAACAATTTTTGGGTAAACGGTAAAAAAAGTGCTGATGAGCTTTTGTTTAATGGTATCATCAAAGTGTTCGTCGTTACCCGAGACGATCAGGGTATAACCCTCCCTTTTTATCGTATCAATGCGCGCGGCAAAGCCTGTGCCGCATATCAGCGTTGTTAATAGTAGTACTGCTAATTTTTTCATAAGGCAAAAATAGTGTAAAAGCACAAACGCATGCCATAACACCGTAAAAAGCCTGATACAATGCTATTCTTCTGCAATCAGTTTCAAAGCCTCCAACGCTTTTGGCCAGGCCGCAGCCAAATAATCCATAATGCCCTTGTCCATGTTCATCCCGGTCAGGTTAATTACCAGTAAGGTTTTATCGCCTTCGGGGGTTAAGGTGTAGTTTTCAAAAGCGCCGGCAATCTTTCTGGCGTTTTCGCTGGTAAAATCTTCGATGCCATTTACCAGTTCGCCCAGCATTTTGAACGACATATATTCATAAGGGATACAGCGGGCTATAACGGCTATCATACCCCGGTCCTCACGGTCGGTAAATAATACTTTGCTGCCCTCCTGCCAATCGGTAACAGCTTTAGATCCCTCGCAAAAAGGGGCTGTCCATTGCGTGTAAGTGGTTTCGCCCCAAAGTGTTTCCCAAACCTTTTTTCGCGGCGCATTAATGCTGATGCTATATTGCTCTTTCATGTTCTGTAAGTTAATAATACAAAGATGAGCGGTGCCTGCTAAAAACGGCGGGTGCAATCACGACAAGTTAAGAGGGGAATTGGGACAAGAAGGTAAATTTACTCGCCCCGCGGCACTACATGCGCCACCCTCTCTGCCGCGCAAAGAGGTGGGAAGGCAAAAAGCCCTCTTTACGAAGTAGAGAGGGTGGTCGGGCGAAGCGATGACCGGGTGAGTAAAATAAACGCTTTGTTAAAAAAATACTTGTATTTATATAAGCGCTTATATAAATTGCATTATGAATTTGTATCAAAGTTTAGGATACCTGGTTTTGGGGAGTCGCTTGAGGCGAATGAGCGAAACCTTTCTTGGCGAGATAAACCGCATTTACCAGAATGAGGGCATTGAGTTTGACGCCAGTTGGTTCCCGGTATTCTACCTGCTCTCTAAAAACGATTCGCTTTCAATAAAAGAACTAAGCGAACAAACGGAAGTATCGCACCCTGCAGCCAGCCAGTTGATAACCAACCTAAAAAACCGCAAACTGGTAGAAACTACGGTTTGCGCCGATGATGGCCGCAGGCAACTGGTGCAGTTTACAGATAAGGGGCGTAGCCTGCTGAAACAAATACTACCGATATGGGATGCCATAGGCACAAGTATGCAGGAACTCGCTGATGGCGATGCGATCAGCGCCCAGATATTACCGGCCATATCGGCATTGGAAGACACTTTCCGCAAATTTAATCTTGCCGGTAAGGTTGGCGAAAAACTAAACCTGATACCTGATGAAAAAATTTAATTATGGTATTGATCACCTCACGATAGGTACTTGCCTGGATATTGCGGCAGGCAAGGTAAAAGGAGTAGTAAATACCGCCGCTGCCGGGCACATCAACGCTTCGTGGAAAGAAGTAGAGAAGATAGTGCACGCCCACCTCCCGGTATACGGCATCAATACCGGCTTTGGCCCGCTTTGCGATACCAGGATATCTGAAGAAGATACCAGCCTGCTGCAAAGTAATATCCTTAAGAGCCACAGCGTAGGTGTAGGCAAACCTATTCCGCAGGAAATTGCCAAGCTGATGATGATCACCAAGGTACATGCATTGGCGCAGGGATATTCGGGCATTGCCCCGCAAACTTTGGAAAGAATAATATGGCATATTGATAATGATGTGATCCCGGTTGTGCCGGAGAAAGGCTCGGTTGGCGCATCCGGCGACCTGGCGCCGCTATCGCATCTGTTTTTGCCGCTGATCGGTTTAGGATATGTGAACGCAGGCGATCAAAAGCTTCCAGCAGGAGATGTTCTGAAACAGTATAACTTACAGCCGTTAACATTAGGCCCTAAAGAAGGGCTTGCCCTTATCAACGGTACCCAATTCATTTTGTCCTTTGCTATTAAAGCCGTAGAACGCTTAAACAATATACTGAATAACGCCGACCTGATCGGTGCTATGTCGCTCGAAGGCCTTATGGGCTCAGCAAAGCCGTTTGATGCGAGGCTCCATACCATTCGCCCGTATAAGGGCACAAAGCTTGTGGCAAAACGATTGGCTGCGCTGCTGCAAGATTCGGCAATTGGCAGTTCACACATAGATTGCGATAGGGTGCAGGACCCATATTCGTTGCGCTGTATGCCGCAGGTGCATGGCGCATCGCGCAACGCCTGGCTGCATTTAAAAGAGCTTACCGAAATTGAACTCAACTCCGTTACAGATAACCCTGTTATTTTTAATGCCGATGATACCATCAGCGGAGGCAATTTTCACGGGCAGCCCCTGGCCTTGCCTTTAGATTATGCTACCGTTGCAGCTGCCGAACTGGGTAACATTGCCGACCGCCGCTGCTACCTGATGAGCGAAGGGCGCTATGGCTTGCCAAAATTACTGACCGAACACGCGGGATTAAATTCCGGCCTGATGATACCGCAATATACCACCGCGGCACTGGTTACCGAAAATAAAACCCTTTGTTTCCCGGCAAGCGCCGATAGTGTGCCTACCTCGCTGGGCCAGGAAGACCATGTTTCCATGGGCTCTGTCAGCGGGCGCAAACTGCACATGGTACTTGATAATATCGAGTATATACAGGCTGTAGAGTTACTGTATGCTTCGCAGGCTTTGGAGTTTCGCAGGCCTTTGCAAAGCACACCGGTGATAGAGAGCCTGCACCAGTTAGTTAGGCAGCATGTGCCTTTTATAAAAGAGGACAGAATATTTGCAGATGATATAAACGCCCTGCATCAATTAATTACAAGCGGCCAATTCCAGTCGGTAGCGATGAAAGCCGCCCAACAGCATAATATTAACATTACTGACCATGACCAGTTCGGAATTTATTAATACCTACGCCAAGCACCCGGTGTATTACGCGCCGGTTGGCGACCAACTGCACGCAAAAAGCTGGCAGACCGAAGCACCCCTGCGTATGCTGCTGAATAATCTTAACGGGCAGGTTGCCGAAAACCCGGACGAACTGGTGGTATACGGCGGCATTGGCCAGGCCGCCCGTAACCCCGAATCTTTAAGAAAAATAGTTGAGCTTTTGCTGGAATTAGACGACGACCATTCCTTATTGGTGCAATCGGGCAAACCGGTAGGGATCATCCGCAGCCATCCACAAGCGCCAAGGGTTTTGATAGCCAACAGCAACCTGGTACCCGCATGGGCCACCTGGGAGCATTTTAACAAGCTGCGTGCCGATGGCCTGATGATGTACGGACAGATGACTGCCGGCAGTTGGATATATATCGGTACGCAAGGTATTTTGCAAGGCACATACGAGACCTTTGTAGAGGCAGGTCGCCAACATTTTAATGGTAACTTAACTGGAAAACTGATCGTCAGTGCCGGTATTGGCGGTATGGGCGGCGCGCAGCCGCTGGCCGCAACAATGGCAGGCGCGGTATTTTTAGGGGCTGATGTAGATGAAACGCGTATTCAGAAACGTATCGATAGTAAGTATATCGACAGGCTGACACACTCATACGACGAAGCGATAAGTTGGGTGCAGGATGCCATGGCTAAAGGCGAAACACTATCGGTTGGTTTGGTTAGCGATGCCGGCGATATGCTGCAAAGATTGATCGCCGATGGCATTGTGCCCGATATGGTCACCGACCAAACCTCGGCTCATGACCCATTGAATGGTTATGTACCTAACGGTTTAACGCTTGATAAGGCCCTCGATCTGCGCAAGGCCGACCCTGAACAATACAAACGCTTGTCGCTTAAAAGTATGGCTCGGCATGTTGGTTTTATGCTGGAATTGCAGAAACGCGGTTCGGTAACATTTGATTATGGCAACAACCTGCGCGAATTTGCCAAACAGGGCGGCGAACAAAATGCGTACGATTTCCCCGGCTTTACCCCGGCATTTATCCGCCCTTTGTTTTGCGAGGGCAAAGGTCCGTTCAGGTGGGTAGCCCTCTCCGGCGACCCTGAAGATATTTATACAACCGATAGGGCCCTTATGGAGGCCTTCCCCGAAAATAAGCCCTTAATAAACTGGCTGCAGAAAGCGCAAAAGCAGATAACCTTCCAGGGCCTGCCAGCACGTATTTGTTGGCTGGGTATGGGCGAACGCGAAAAGGCGGGCCTGATATTCAACGAATCGGTGGCAAGCGGTAAGGTAAAAGCGCCGATCGTAATAGGTCGCGACCATCTGGACTGCGGCTCGGTAGCGTCGCCCAACCGCGAGACAGAGTCCATGAAGGATGGCTCGGACGCCGTATCCGACTGGCCGCTATTAAACCTGATGGCGAATACGTCAGGTGGCGCCACATGGGTATCGTTCCACCACGGTGGTGGGGTAGGGATGGGCTACTCGCAGCATGCGGGCATGGTGGTAGTTGCCGATGGCACCGAACGTGCTGCAACGTGCCTTAAACGTGTACTGTATAACGACCCTGCGATGGGTATCTTCCGTCATGCGGATGCCGGGTACGATAAAGCGCAGGATTGGGCCGATAGATTTGGGTTAAAGGTGTGGTAGGTGATGGGTCATTGAGTCATTAAGTCATTGATTTTGTGCAATAACCAATACGTCATTGCGAGGTACGAAGCAATCTCTCGATAGAACGGCGAACAAGCAAAGCGCACATGCAAGTCAGGAAATTGCTACGCTCCTCGCAATGACGCGTGGAAATAACAAGTAACATGAAAAAACTAATAGGTCCGTTTACCCAGATACTCCCTTTAACAGGGCTGCCCTTAAAAGGCATGCTTAAGGATGAGCAATTGCACATTATCCCCGACGGAGGTGTGCTGGTGGAGGGTGGACTGATCTTAGCCATTGGTGACTTTAACGAATTGCGGAAAGCCGCCCCATCCGCGCAAATAGAAGAAATTACCGGGCAAAACGTTTTGCTGCCCGGGTTTATTGATTGCCATACGCATATCTGTTTCGCAGGAAACCGTGCTAAAGACTACGCCATGCGCATCGCGGGCAAAACCTACCTGGAGATTGCCAAAGCAGGCGGCGGCATCTGGGATACTGTTACCCAAACGCGGGCGGCGGATGAAGCTTCGTTGGTAGCGTTGCTGTTGCAAAGGGCTAACCGCCATCTGGCTGAGGGGGTAACCACCATTGAGGTAAAAAGCGGGTACGGATTAAGTTTGGATGAAGAGCTAAAACAGCTGCGTGCTATTAAAGCGGCATCAGCACAAACAAAGGCCAAACTGATACCTACCTGCCTTGCCGCGCACATGGTGCCGAAAGATTTTATAGGATCGCAAGCGGAGTATTTGCAGCACGTAGTGAATCACCTGTTGCCCATCATCAAGCAGGAAAACCTATCCAATCGCGTAGATATATTTATTGAACAAAGCGCCATTAATACAGAAAATGCTTTGATATATTTAAACAAAGCCAAACAAATGGGCTTTGATATTACCGTACATGCCGACCAGTTCACTACGGGCGGTAGCGCTGTTGCTGTACAGACAGACGCGCTTTCTGCCGATCACCTGGAAGCCAGCGGCGATCATGAAATTAAACTATTAGCTGACTCGGATATAGTTGCTGTTACGTTGCCCGGGGCGTCAATGGGGTTGGGTATGCCATACGCCCCCGCACGTAAATTATTAAACGCGGGTGCCTGCCTGGCTATTGCCAGCGACTGGAACCCAGGCTCGGCGCCAATGGGCGACCTGCTGATGCAAGCTGCGGTAATGAGCGCCGCCGAAAAGCTATCTGCTGCCGAAGTTTTTGCGGGTTTAACCTTCCGCGCCGCAGCAGCATTAAAAATCGAAGGTGGTATATTAGCGCCGGGCTTGCCTGCCGATATGCAGGCCTACCCATGTGCCGACTACCGCGAAATATTATATTACCAGGGAAAATTGAAGCCGGGGATCGTCTGGGCAAAAGGAGGGTCTCATGTCTAAAATCTCATATCTCAAATCTAAGAAATGAACCAATTAATTGAATGCGTACCAAATTTTAGCGAAGGTGTAAACCTGGCAATCATTAAACAAATAACCGACGAGGTAGAATCTGTGGAAGGCGTACGCCTGCTGAATGTTGACCCGGGAAAGGCAACCAATCGTACGGTGGTAACTTTTGTAGGCGAGCCGCAACAGGTAGTACAGGCAGCCTTTCTGGCCATAAAAAAGGCCGGCGAACTCATAGATATGAGCAGGCACAAGGGCGAGCATCCGCGCATGGGCGCTACCGATGTTTGCCCGTTGATACCCATCGCCAATATCACGATGGAAGAAACCGCCGGATACGCAAAACAACTGGCAAAGCGTGTGGGCGAGGAGTTAGCTATACCGGTGTATTTGTACCAGCATGCGCAGGCTGATAAAACCCGCGATAACCTGTCGGTGATCAGGGCAGGTGAGTACGAAGGCTTTTTCAAAAAGATAAAAGAACCAAAATGGAAACCCGACTATGGTCCGGCAGAGATGGACACTAAACGGGGTGCTACCGTTATCGGCGCACGCGATTTTCTGATCGCTTATAACATCAACCTAAACACTACATCAACCCGCAGGGCAAATGCCATTGCTTTTGATGTGCGCGAGGCTGGCCGCGTAATGCGCGAGGGCGACCCGGTTACAGGCAAAATTATCACTGATGAGAACGGAAAACTAAGATCGATACCCGGTACTTTAAAAAGTGTAAAGGCCATTGGTTGGTATATCGAGGAATACGGCGTTGCCCAGATATCGATGAACCTGACGAATATTGAGGTTACACCGATACATGTGGCCTTTGACGAGGTTTGCAGGAAAGCGGCTGATCGTGGTATCCGGGTAACGGGCAGCGAATTGGTTGGCCTGATACCGCTCAAAGCCATGCTGGATGCAGGGAAATATTTCCTGCGGAAACAACAACGCTCTGTCGGGGTGAGCGAGAAAGAGCTGATCAAGATAGCCATTAAATCGATGGGACTGGACGAGCTTGGGCCGTTTAACCCCGATGAGCGTATCATCGAATACCTGCTCAAAGATGCCGCCGCGGGCAAACTGGTAAGCATGACCCTAAGCGATTTCGCCGACGAAACCGCGAGCGAAAGCCCGGCCCCTGGTGGCGGCTCGATATCGGCCTATATGGGCGCGTTGGGGGCGTCATTGGCTACGATGGTGGCTAACCTGTCGTCGCATAAAAAAGGATGGGACAGCCGTTGGGAAGAGTTTAGCAGCCGGGCGGAGCAGGGGCAGAAATTTAAAGACCAACTGCTGGGCCTGGTTGATGAAGACACTGCGGCTTTCAACAAAATTATGGAGGCCTTTGGCCTGCCGAAAGGAAACGAAGAGGAAAAGGCAGCCCGCGATCAAGCTATACAAGACGCTACCAGATACGCTATCGAAATCCCATTTAAGGTTATGCAAACGAGTTTTGAAAGCTTAACGCTGATAAAGGCGATGGTAGAAACAGGCAACCCGAATTCGATAACAGATGCGGGTGTGGCGGCGCTTTGTGCGCGGTCGGCAGTGATGGGTGCTTTCATGAATGTGAAGATCAACGCTTCGGGTTATAAGGACGGGGCTTTCGTAGAGGATATACTAACACGCGGCGAAGATATAGAACAAAAAACCATCGCCGCCGAGGCAGAGATTATTGCACTGGTAAATAGCAAAATAAAACTGTAGAGAAGCGATACTTTGCAAATAAGCGGAGGTAAAACGGAGGCGTAAAGGATGGTGTCTTTCGCAAAAAATATATCAACGCGCATAGCCGGCACAGGGCAATCTGTTTAGAAGTGTTTACGCCAGGCAAAACCTCCTGCTTTAAGCGTTCTTGTGGCATAATTATTGGTTAATTTTTTTAACACAAATTAACATTCAATACTATGAAAAACATATCAAAATTTCTTTCAGTGATAGCAATGGGTGCTGCCCTGGCATCCTGCAGCGGCAATGGCAGCAAAGGAACCGCCGATACCGATAGTGCAGCCATGTATAACAGCAGCAGTACCGATGCCGCCATCGATAGTAACGAAAAGGCGCTTAAAGCTCAAGACTCGACAGAGGTGCTTGATGATACCAAATTCGCGGTAATGGCAGCCAACGGCGGCATGATGGAAGTGCAGTTAGGGAAACTGGCGTTAAGCAAGGGCTCATCACCAAAAGTGCTTGAGTTTGCTAAAATGATGGTTGACGACCATTCGAAAGCCAACAAAGAACTGATGGGCATTGCCGGTACCAAAACCATTACCCTGCCGGCCATTTTGGATAACAAAACCCAGAAGGATTATGACGATATGGCCAAGCTTAACAAAGCGGAGTTTGATAAAGCTTATACAGATTATATGGTGAAAGACCATAAAGAAGACATTGAGGAATTTCAAAAAGAGGCTGACAAAGGCAAGGATGCCGAGTTAAAGGCATTTGCTGCAAAAACTGTCCCCGTTTTGAAACACCATTTAGAAATGGCACAACAGGCTAACGATGCGGTAAAGAAATAAGCGTTACCACCATAACACATAAAAAGAAAGGGCTGCAATTGCGGCCCTTTCTTTTTATCCATGCTTCTCTAAACGAGGCTGATTATTCTATTTTTAAAAGTGATATCTGACAAAAGCTTCCATAGCAGCATATTCAGCCATGCCGAGCCTGTCATAGTTCTGTGCGGTTTCGCGGTTCCGGTCCTCGGCCCGTACCCAAAACTCGCGTGCATCATCACCGGGGAAAACCGGCCTGTCCTTTTGCGACTGATGTTTAAAGATGGCGTTACGCTTGCGCAAAACCTCGGCGGGCGACAAAGGCACCGCCATTTCGATCTCATGTGTCGGGAACTCCTGCCATGCGCCCCGGTACATCCAAACCCAGCAATCCTTTACCCAGGCTTCGGTTTTACGCAGGCGTCGTAAGGATTCCATCACGATGTTAAAGCAAACCACGTGAGTACCGTGCGGGTCGGCAAAATCGCCGGCGGTGAACACCTGCTGGGGTTTCACCTTTTGAAGCAGTTCCATCGTTAGCCTGATATCCTCCTCGCCAACCGAATTTTTTTGCGTTTTGCCGGTTTCATAAAAAGGCAGCGCCTGAAAGTGGATATTACTGTCGGGCAGGCCCGCGAAGCGCGCCCCCGAGATAGCCTCGGTTTTGCGGATAAAGCCCTTAACGTCGCGGATCTCGGGAGTATCCACCTGGTTAGGTAACTTTTTATCGATGAACGCCCGCATGTCATCATATATACGCTGCAGCTGGGCGGTATCCTCGCCTATACTGTGTTTAAAATCAATAGCGAACTCCATATACCGCAGCACATCATCATCCCAGACAGCAGTGTTGCCCGATGTTTGGTAAGCCACATGCACATCGTGGCCCTGATCGACCAGGCGGATGAAGGTACCGCCCATGGATATCACATCATCATCAGGATGCGGCGAAAAGATAACAGAGCGCTTGCGGGCCGGCTCGGCACGCTCAGGGCGCTGGCTGTCGTCGGCCCCCGGCTTACCGCCCGGCCAGCCGGTTATGGTATGCTGCAGGCGGTTAAATATATCAATGTTGATCTGGTATACCGGGCCCCGCTCTACAGCCAGTTGTGCCATACCATTGCTGTTATAATCTTCTTCAGTAAGCTTTAGTATAGGTTTACCTACCGCCTGGGACAGCCAGATCACCGCTTTTTTGATCAGCCGCTCATCCCAGGCACAATCCTTAACCAGCCAGGGCGTATCAAACCGGGTAAGGTCTGATGCCGCATCCGCATCCAGTACAAATTCTACATTATCTGATAACTGCAGGAAGGTGGCCGGCACTTCGCCCGAGATCTCCCCCTCTACCGCCTTACGCACAATGGGCGCTTTTTTGGCGCTCCAGGCCATCAGGATAATTTCCCGGGCCTTAAATATGGTGCCCACGCCCATGGTGATGGCTTTGGCAGGCACATTTTGCTTACCGCCAAAATCGCGGGAGGCATCACGGCGGGTAAGGTCATCCAGAGTAACCAGCCGGGTGCCCGAGTTTGGGGCCGAGCCCGGCTCATTGAACCCGATGTGGCCGGTACGGCCTATACCCAGCAGCTGCAGGTCCAGCCCGCCAAGCTCCTCGATCAGCCTTTCGTATTCCAGGCAAAAAGCGGCCACCTTATCTGCGGGGAGGGTACCGTCGGGGATGTGCACGTTAGCCCGTTCAATATCCACATGGTCAAACAAATTCTCGTTCATGAAGGTAACGTAGCTTTGCACGGCATCGGGCTTCATGGGGTAGTACTCATCCAGGTTAAAGGTGATAACGTTCTTAAACGAAAGCCCTTCCTGCTGATGCAGCCTCACCAACTCGGCATACACTTTTATAGGGGTGACCCCCGTTGCCAGGCCAAGCACGGCCTGCTGCCCTGCAGCCTCTTTTTTACGGATAAGACCGGCAATGCGTTTTGCAACAGCTACCGATGCCGCGTTCTGGTCAGCGTACACCGTTACCGGCAGTTTCTCGTAACGGGTCTCTTCTAATAAATTTAATCTTGCCATAATGGGGTTTATATATTGCTATTCGGTTTATCTGAATTAAAATCGGCGCAAAAAAAATCCCCACCGAAGCGAGGATTTCAACCAATTAACTATAAAATTAATCCCTCCAGCAGGGACATCAAGTATGCATATTTTAATGATCTGTTATTCATCATTAATGCAAACTTAATAAACATAAATGTAATAATCAAAATACTTTTTAAAAAAATTTAAAAAGATTAGATTTTCAGGGCTTGCCCAATATCGTTGATGATATAATCAGGCTCCTCTAAACCAATATACATGCGTATCAGTTGATGACGTGGATTTATTTCCTGATAATCAGCTTTTTGCATGCCTGCTAACGAGGGGATTACCAGGCTTTCGTGTCCGCCCCATGAAACCGCCATCAGGATGTGCTTCAAATTATTGCAAAAAGCCTCAATTTTCTCGAGCGATGAATTTTTTAGTGTAAAACTAAACAGCCCCCCGCATCCCTGCATTTGCCGGCGGGCAAGGTCCGCCTGTGCAAATTCATCATCAAACGGCCATAATACTTTATCAATTTGCGGCTGCTGCCTTAGCCACGCAATAACTTTTTTTGTCGTCTCGAAACTGCGCTGCAGGCGCAGGGGCAAAGTACGCATGCCGCGTATGAGCAGCCACGCAGAATGCGGCGATAACGACGGCCCGATATTCATAAACTCATGCGAAAAAATCTCCCGTATAAGCGTTTTGCTGCCGGTAAGTACACCTGCAACCACATCAGAGTGCCCGCCGAGATATTTGGTTGCCGATTGCGCCACGAGATCGATACCCAATTTAACAGGCTGTTGGTAAATGGGGGTGCAATAGCTGTTATCTGTCATGGTAATGATGCCGCGCGGCCTGGCCATCGCGGCAACTGCTTCCAGGTCCTGTAGTTCGTAGCTAAAGGTACTTGGGCTTTCCAGGTAGATAAGCCGGGTATTTGCGCGGATGGCGTTCTCTATATTTTCTACCCTGGTGCCGTCAACAAAGGTGCAGGTTATGCCAAACTTCGCCAGGAAGTCGTTAAATAATCTGATGGTCCAACTGTAAGGGTTGTCTACGGTAACTACATGGTCGCCCTGTTTAAGCAGGGCAAGTATTGGGACAGTGATGGCAGCAATACCGCTGCTGAAAACCAGCGCATCTTCGGCGCCATCCAACGCGGCCAGTTTTTGACGCAGGATATTCAGCGTAGGGTTGTTTCCGCGCGAATAAAGCAGGGCATCAAACTCGTTGCTCAGCGCGTTGCGAAAATCACTGACGGTTTTAAAGGCGAAGTTGCTGGTTTGCACAATTGGCGGCGATACAGCGTTGAAATAACCATCGCGCTCTTCGCCAAGTTCGTTTAATATATACGATATATCCATGGGTCAATTATCAGGCAGTAAGGGTTTTTGCTTATGGGTGCTTAAGTAATAAACGGCCAACCCCAGCGCATATGCCGCCAGGCACCAAAATGCCGCAAACGGATTTTCTTTAAAGGTGATGAAAATGTTGATGGTAACAAACCAGTAAGCCAAAATGAACACGGCCGGTATAAGCGGGAACCATTTGATAACGTAAATATCTTTTGTATTGAGGTGTTTTGTTTTTTTACGCAGGATAAAAATAGTTAACGCGCAAAGCGAAAGGCCGATGGTATCAAAAAACATCACGTATTTAAGCATTTCGCTGAAGGACCCTACAAAGAAAAGAATAACCAGGGCTGCCGCCACAAAAAAAGACATTCCGAACTCCTGTACCTGGGTTTTTGAGTTTACCTTTTTAAAAATAGCAGGGAGCATGCCATCTTCGGCCATAGCATAATATACCCTGGGATTGGCAAGTATGTTCACATTTACATACGCCAATACCGATACAAACATCAGTATCGAGGTGATCTTGTAACCGGTAGTGCCAAATATTACCCCGGCCAGCTTTGCTGCCAGTGTATGGGTTTGCTGCAAACCGCCAATGCCCAGCACCGCATAATAAACATAATTGATGGCCAGGTATAAAGCTATTACCGTACCTATCCCAAAGAAGATGGCTTTTGGTATATTGCTTTTAGCGTTGATAATATCGCCCCCAAAATTAATGGTTTGCTGGTAGCCCCCGTAGGTAAAAAAAACCGCCACCAGGCTTAACCCGAATGCGGTTATAACATTGCCGGTATGCGGCGCTATAGCAATCATGGTAGTAGGTTGGGCATCGGTTTTAAAAACGGCCAGGCAAAGCACCAATATAGCCGCTACTTTAAAAATGGTTAAAACGTTTTGGGCGCGGGCGCTTAGTTTAATGCCTAAAAAGTTAATAACATATAGCAGCAGTACCGTGAAAATGGTAGTAAGCTTTGTACCGGTGGGGTTTTGCAGGCTATGAGGTAATAAAATGGGGTTGATGTATTCGGCCCCAAGCAACGCTACCGCAGCTACCGACGAGGCATTGCTGATAACCAGCACCCAGTTGATCATGAACGCAAAGGCCGGGTGATAACAATACGAAAAAACTTTATAGAAGCCGCCTGTTGTGGGGTATCGCGCGCCTATTTCGGCAAAGGTTAACGCCCCGCAAAGTGTAACTATACCGCCGAATACCCATGCGCTAAAAAACACCGGCGCGCTGCCGGCTTTAACGGCAACATCACTCGGGCTGCCAAAAATACCCATCCCTATCACCAGGCTGATAACGATCATGCTGAGGTCGAAGCGATTGAGACGAGGTTGAATGCTCATTATTATCCAAACGTTTATTTTTTAAATTTATATTTTAATTTAATTTTGTTTAATCCCGAAATCATTTAAATTCGTTTGTTGGTGTTTTACCTAATTAACTGGTCCTATTTTGAAGCAATTTAAACAAATATTACTTACGGGGATATTGTTGTTTTGTTTTGCGCCTGCTTTGGTTGTTAAGGCGCAGCAGCGGCCTGTTAAATCAAACAAGGCAGTTAACAGGCCTGCGCCTAAACCGGTTATGAGCGCCCAACTGAAAAACTTTCAGAAACTTGCGTCGCAGGCCAATGTCAGTTTTTCGTTTCCAAATGGTTTCAGGGAAACAACCGCGCCAAACAACGAGGATTTTTCTTTCGACTATGCCATGGAGTTGCCAGGCAAGGATTTCGAGATATGGTTTCAGGTAAAGTCACAGAAAGAGAATTACGCCAGCTACCTGAGGTCGATAAATGATAAAAGTACCAGGCAGGCCAACCCGGATTCGTTATACCTGGGCATGGGTACAGCGCATGCGTTGGCTTTTACAGGCGAACATCATTTTTTTACCCGTACTATACCACCCGCTTACCTTGCCAGGTATAATGCCGACGCGGGCAAAACCTACCTGCTTAACCTGCTTGACCTGCCGGTAACCAAACACTATAAATACGCCCTGCTGATAACATTGCAAAAAGACCATATCGGCACTATCCTGGCGGTTTGTTTTGCAAACGAAAAAGGCCCGGATTTTTTTAAAAGCATCGACAAAGCCCGAAACTGCATTAGGTTTAATCCATAAATGGTTGGTAAATGTTAATAAGTTAGCGCATTTAAACGTTAATTTAAGTGCCATAAATTTATTTTTGCATCCGGGGCATATCAGCACCAAAAACACTTGATCTAAAACATGGCAGAAACAGTAAATTATGATGATGACAGTATCCGGTCGTTAGACTGGAAGGAACACATCCGCTTAAGGCCGGGAATGTACATTGGTAAACTGGGCGATGGCTCGGCTTACGACGATGGTGTGTACGTATTGCTTAAAGAGATCATTGATAACTCCATTGATGAATTTGTGATGGGCGCCGGCCGTACCATCGAAGTAAATATGAGCGATCATAAGGTATCCGTACGCGATTATGGCCGCGGTATCCCCTTGGGGAAGGTTATTGATTGCGTATCAAAAATAAATACCGGAGGTAAGTACGATAGCAAGGCCTTCCAGAAATCGGTGGGGTTAAATGGTGTGGGTACCAAGGCGGTTAACGCCTTATCAAACTCCTTCACCGTGCAAAGCTACCGCGACGGCCGCACCAAGATAGCTGAATTTGAAAAAGGCGAGCTGATACGCGACGAACCCGAGAAAGAGACTTCGCAGCGCAACGGTACGGCCATAAGCTTTATCCCCGACGATACCATTTTCAGGCATTACCGATTTATACCCGAATTTGTTGAGAACATGATATGGAACTATGTGTTCCTGAATGCGGGCTTGACGCTGAATTTTAACGGGCAAAAATACCTGTCAGAACGGGGCCTTTACGACTTGCTGGTACGCAACGCCGATGCCGAGAACCTGCGGTATCCTATCATTCATCTTAAAGGGGATGATATTGAAATTGCTATGACGCATGGGCAGTCGTACGGCGAAGAATACTACTCGTTTGTGAACGGCCAGCACACCACGCAGGGTGGTACCCACCAGGCTGCTTTTCGCGAAGCGGTAGTGAAAACCATCCGCGAGTTTTATAAAAAGGAGTTTGACGCGGCCGATGTAAGGGCATCTATTGTTGCGGCAATAGCGGTAAAAGTGCAGGAGCCGGTGTTCGAATCGCAAACCAAAACCAAGCTGGGCTCGCAAAATATTGGGCCGGATGGTCCGTCGGTACGTGGTTTTGTAAACGATTTTCTGAAAAAAGAACTGGATAACTACCTGCACAAAAACCCGGCAACGGCCGATGCCCTGCTGAAACGGATATTACAATCTGAACGTGAGCGTAAGGATATCGCCGGCATAAAAAAGCTTGCCAACGACCGCGCCAAAAAAGCATCGCTGCATAACCGTAAGCTGCGCGACTGCAAGCTGCATTTTGATGATAACCACGAACGCAGGCAGGAAACAACCCTGTTCATCACCGAGGGCGACTCGGCAAGCGGTAGTATCACCAAATCGCGCGATGTGCAAACGCAGGCGGTGTTCAGCTTAAAGGGTAAGCCGCTAAACTGTTTCGGCCTTACCAAAAAGGTAGTTTACGAGAACGAAGAATTTAACCTGCTACAGCACGCGCTGAATATTGAGGATGGTATAGATGGCCTGCGGTACAACAATATTGTAATAGCTACCGACGCCGATGTGGATGGCATGCACATCCGCCTGCTGCTGATGACCTTCTTTTTACAGTTCTTCCCCGACCTGGTAAAGGCAGGGCATGTATCTATCCTGCAAACACCGCTGTTTAGGGTGCGCAATAAAAAGCAAACCATATACTGCTACAGCGACGAGGAACGCCGCAACGCCATTGCCAGCCTGGGTGTTAAGCCCGAGATAACCCGCTTTAAAGGGTTAGGCGAGATATCGCCGGATGAGTTTGGCTTGTTTATCGGCAAGGATATCAGGCTGGACCCGGTGTTTCTGAAAGGGGATAACATAAAAGCCCTGCTTGAATATTTTATGGGTAAAAACACGCCTATACGCCAGCAGCATATTGTGAACAATCTTCGCGTTGAGAAAGACGACGAAAGTGTAAACCCTACCATTACCGAAAGTTTGGACGAGATTGAATTGCCTGTAGCGGTATAGCGGTTATGAAGAGGTTAATTTACTTGTTAGCGGTGTGTGTTTTTGTGAGTTGCAATAACGCCCCCAAAAAAGAAACCCGTACCATCAATAAAGCAGTAAATAAAATACCTGCGGTAACCAAAGACATGATCATGGGGACCTGGACCAACGGCAGTACAGAAAATGCCAGTTTTGATATCGGGCGCGATTCTATTTATTATGTGGAATATTTTAAAAGTTTCAAATACGAGCTAAATAAAAATGTGATCACCATTCATTATCCCGACAGTTTCAATTATACGGGGAAAATTCGTTTTGTAAACGATACGATGATCATGCGCTCGATAGAAAAGACAGACGCGCCCTCTAAATTTTGGAAGTTTAAAAACTAAGTTCAGCAAAAGCGGGTTGTACGGTTCCCGCCCTCCCGGATGGAATTATACAAATACCTGTTTAGCGTCAACACACTTTATACAACATCATCACTATGAAATTAAAACTGTATTTATTTTTTATTTTACTTACAGCCGGCATAACGGCCAACGCGCAAACAGGCTTTCCGTTTGATAACGAAATACGGGATTTTAAACACCAGGACAGCATCAGCATGCCTGCAAAAAATGGCATCTTGTTTATCGGCAGCTCGTCTATCCGTAAATGGACGGATCTTGAGCAGCGCTTTAGCGATAAGCCCATCATCAGGCGGGGCGTTGGCGGCTGCACCATTGAGCAGGTTGTGAATTATTTTACACCGTATATCATGTACCCGTATCAGCCGCGCAAAATATTTATCTACGCGGGCGAAAATGACATCGCCGCAGGCAAAACCGGCAAGTTTACCGCCCGCGAGTTTTATAAGCTGTGGGCCATGATCAAACAAAACCTGCCGCACGCCGAGATCTATTTTATGGCTATAAAGCCCAGCCCGAGCCGTGCAAAGTATTTCCCCGAAGTTAAAATAGCTAACGCCCTGGTGAGATCTTTTTTGAAGAATAAAAAGAAAGGGCATTACGTAGATGTAGCATCGGTAATACTCGACCCCGCAACGCACCAGCCCGATACAAGCTTATTTGAAAACGATATGCTTCACCTGAACAGTAAAGGCTATGATAAATGGCAGGCGGTGCTGCAGCCTTTAGTAAAATAATATCAAACACCAAATGTCTAACAACCAATAACGAAGTGAAATTTCGGTGTTGGACTTTCAGAATTCATTATCAATAAACTTCTTAAGCCCCTCTCCCCCCGGAGAGGGGTTTGGGGTGCGGCCTAAAATAGAAAGGCCCCCCATTATATCGGGGAGCCAATCACACTCAAACACTAATTTTAACTATTTAAATACACTATAAACGTTCGTGATCTTCCAGCCGCTGCCGGTATTAGCAACGGTTACATAATTGCTGCGGGTAAAGTTGTCGAATTTCATATCAACCCTTACAACAGCCATATCGGGGTTGTTCTCTACAATTTCGGTACTGGTTGTGCATACCTGTTCAATGTTTTTTTCATGTTTCAGGTAATCGGTCATTTCTTTTTTGGTAAAGCTTAAAATGCTTTTTCCGCGCAGCATGCTAAACTTGGCCGATTGATCAACCACCTGGTTCAGGCCATCTATCCTGCCACGCGTCATGGCATCTACATAGATATTGATGGCGTGGGTTTTTGTTAAGTTAATTTCGGGGACATCGTTAGCTTTAGCCTGTATAAAGCTGCTGGTAACAATTAAGGCAATGCCAAGGGTAACTGATTTTAAGGTTTTCATAATTTTGAAATTAAGGTTGTAATTAATTTGTGTTTTTTATGACCGCTCAGTTAATAGTTACAGTTATAAGATGTACCCAGCCACCAAATAGTTACACCTTAAATTGTTAAAGTTGACTATTTAACAAACATTTAACATTTGGCCCTGATATTATATATTTGGTGATGGTTGATTTTACTACCATTATTCATCGGCATAACGAGCATGGCGACAAAACCGGCTGGACTTATATTATCATCCCGTTTGATATCGCGCAGCAAATACTGCCTGGGAATAAAAAGGCGGTAAGGGTAAAAGGCTGGCTGGATGACTTTGCTGTTGCGGGTATGTCTATGATGCCGGTTGGCGAGGGGGATTTTTTGCTGGCCCTGCGTGCCCATATCAGGAAGGCTATCCATAAAAGCCACGGCGCCATGTTAAGGGTTAGGCTGGAACATGATAAAGACTTTAAAATAGAAATGCCTGCCGACCTGCAGGAGTGTTTTGACTTTGAACAACCCGAAGCGTTTGAATATTTCAGCAGCCTGGCAAAATCTCACCAGGGCTACTTTATCAAATGGATAACCGACGCCAAAACAGTTGAGACACGCGCCAGCCGTATAGCCAAAACCATTAGCGCGGCTTTACGCCGCATGGACTATGGCGACATTTTGCGCGAGCAGAAAAGGTTAAGGGAATAAGCAGGCAAATATTAGTCGCCCGGTTTATAGCTGTTGCTCTTTACAATAGCTAACGCTTTGGCGAACCGTCCTTGTTGCAGGTTATGCAATAGTTGCCCCAGATGCGCCCGGGCATACTGCTGCCGGGCGTCGGCATTTACCAGGTTAACGCGGCCCGCCCACATCCGGTCGTGAAACTCCCTGAAATTGGGATAAGGAGCAGTAAAATCAACAGGCTGGTTGGCGTTGAAGCAAATAAGCCCGAAAAAGGTAAAGTAAAAAAAGTGCAGCAGCTGCTGCATCAGGTAAAAGCGGGCAAGCTGGTAATCGGTGGCATCGCTGCCAAAGTAAGCTTTCAGGTATGCCTTCTCTTCATGGTCATTGTTCACCGCAAAGTTGGCGATAACGGCAAGGTCGGTATAACGGTCGTTCAAAAAGGCGGCTTCCCAATCAACCAGCCAGGGGTTAGTTCCGTCAAAAAGGATGTTTTCGGGTTTAAGGTCGTTATGGCAGGCTACCAGGTCGCTATCGTTGGTAGGGTATACTCGCGTTTGATCTGGTCGTAATGTTCAAAAAGCCTTGCTGCTATTTTGCCGGGCAGGGTACAGGCAGCTCTGAACTTTTGCACAAACCCATCCATTCGTTCCAGGTAATTCATCCGGTTGGGGAACGCGGGCAACGTATGCAAGCGCCCGAGCAGCGGCGGCATTTTCTCCCTCGCCAGGTTCAGTTCAAAAGGTTTCGCCTCCACAAAATCAGTGATGCATACCCTGTCGGCAGCGTTGGTGTACCAAACACGCGGCGCTATTCCGGCTTCGGCTGCAGCTTTCATGCAGTTGTACCAGTGCGCGGGGTCGTTCATATCATTCATTTGGGTAATGATGCGCAGCAGGTACGGCTTGTTTTTTATCACGATCTTAAAAATAAGGGCGGATGAAAGTCCGGCGGTTAGCTGGCAAACTTCATCAAACCAGGTTACATCAAATGCTGTTTGCAGGGCACGTTCAACCAAAGGCCTTTTTTCTTCAGGGATCATAAATTATGTTGTAAAATGTTGGTTAATAGCCAAATATATCCGCGCAAATACATTCAAAAAAATGTTTCCGGGTATATTTTTTTGGGCGAAATAAATGAGTAGTGCGTGCGTTAACCTAATGCAGGCTGTTAAGAATGCAGCATGCTAAAGCATCAAAAACCTAAGTTGGTAATCTAAGGATGACTGACGGAAAGTAAATAATAATGATAAGTTTTATGTAAGAAAAGACCTCTTCTTGGGATCTTGCCTATTGTCGAAAATAGACAAAAGTTCAATCCGGTTTATATTTACCCTAAAAAATATTGATGTTTGGGATGAAACAACGCAACGACGTATATTTTTGCTTTTTACAATTAGGGGAAATTGCTCTGGGGCATTCTGTATTCTATTGATCTGGTCGTTTATGCGTTCTGCTACCCTTTTGGTGATCAGTTCGCCCCATTCTTTCATTAAATAGCTCAACAGTTGCTCATATTCAGTAAGGGACCTTAATGACCAGATTAATTTTGGCTGTGTCATTTATCTATACCCAGTTGTTTCAACTTATCGGTAATCCTATTTATAGCCTCTTCATGGGTAAAGATCCTGCCAGCTTCCACATCGTCAATGCCGGCGTTAATTCCTTCTATTTCAGCTGCTGACAGGCCAGCCCACTCATCATCCTGCATTTGGTATTCCAATCCCAAACGATCAAGTACTTCTTGCAAAGCCGATAGATCTTTTTCTTTATCTATCTGTACAGTTAATGTCGTCATAAATCAAATTTACCTATTTTTTAATTAAACATCAAAGGTGAATTACTGTGCAAATGTTAGTAAAAATACCTTTTTTACAGCTAAAATCTACACATCTGCATGTCTGCACATCTGCACATTTCCCTATCTTTACCCATCCTTAATTTTTTTAGTTACAGCATGAGCGACGATCTGAACAATCCTGATACTCCTAAAAACAATAACGAAGAAAATATACTGCATAAAGTTACCTCGCTCGACGGGCTGTACGAAAACTGGTTTCTGGATTACGCCTCTTATGTAATACTTGATCGTGCCGTTCCGCATATAAACGATGGCTTAAAACCTGTGCAGCGCCGCATACTGCATTCGCTTAAAGAGATGGACGACGGGCGCTTTAACAAGGCGGCCAACGTTATAGGTAACACCATGAAGTATCATCCGCACGGGGATGCTTCTATTGGTGATGCTATGGTGCAGATAGGGCAGAAGAACCTGCTCATAGATTGCCAGGGTAACTGGGGCGACCCTATAACCGGCGACTCGGCAGCGGCCCCGCGTTACATCGAGGCGCGCCTTTCAAAATTTGCGCTGGATGTTGTTTTTAACCCCGATACTACCGTTTGGCAGGCCAGTTACGATGGCCGTAACCGCGAGCCGATAACCTTGCCGGTAAAGTTCCCGCTGCTGCTGGCGCAGGGTGCCGAGGGTATTGCGGTAGGCCTGGCCACTAAGATATTGCCCCATAATTTTATTGAGCTGATAGACGCCTCGATTGCGGTGCTTAAGGGTGACCGGCCAAACCTGCTGCCCGATTTCCCGACGGGGGGTATGGCGGATGCTTCGGCTTATAACGAGGGACAACGTGGCGGCCGGATCCGTGTGCGCGCCAAGATAGTTGAGCGCGATAAAAAAACGCTTACCATTACCGAAATACCTTTTACCACCACCACCGGCAGCCTGATAGACAGCGTGATATCTGCCAATGACAAGGGTAAGATCAAAATAAAAAAGATAGAGGATAACACCGCCCAGGATGTGGAGATAGTGATACACCTGGCGCCCGGTATTTCGCCCGATGTAACTATTGATGCCCTTTACGCCTTTACCGATTGCGAGGTTTCCATATCGCCGAACACCTGCGTGATACAGGACGATAAGCCGCGCTTTATGAGCGTGAACGACATGCTGAGCGAAAGCACCTTCTTCACCAAAGACCTGCTGAAACAGGAACTGGAGATAAAGCTGAAGGAACTGATGGAAAAGATCTTTTTCAGTTCGCTGCTCAAGATTTTTATCCAGGAGGGGATGTATAAACACCCGGATTACGAGAACTCGACAGATTTTGAAGGCGTACTGGTTGTACTGAACAAGTTGTTCGAGCCTTTCTTCCCGCAGTTTTATCGCACTATACTGCCCGAGGATTATAAAAAGCTGATAGATAAGCCGATGAGCAGCATTACCCGTTTTGATGTGAAGAAAACGGATGAACAGATAAAAGCGCTTGAAGCGGAAATAAAAACGGTAAAAAATCACCTAAAACACCTTACCGATTATACTATCGCCTGGTTCGAAAAACTAAAGGACAAGTACGGTAAAGACCGCGGCCGTAAAACCGAACTGCGCACCTTTGATAAGGTAGAAGCAGCACAGGTGGCCCTGGCAAACGTTAAGCTATACGTAAACCGCGAAGACGGCTTTATTGGCAGCGGGTTAAAGAAAGATGAGTTTGTGTGCGACTGCTCGGACATCGACGAGATCATCGTTTTTCGCGGCGATGGCAGGTTTATTGTGACCAAGGTGCAGGATAAAGTGTTTGTGGGCAAGGATATTGTGCATGTGGCCGTATTTAAAAAGAACGACGACCGCACCGTTTACAACATGATCTACAAAGACGGGCAAAGCGGCGTAAGCTATATTAAACGATTCTCGGTAACAGGGGTAACCCGCGATAAAGAATATGATTTAACCAAAGGCAGCAAGGGTTCAAAGGTGCTGTATTTTACAGCCAACCCCAACGGCGAAGCCGAGGTGGTTAACGTGCAGTTAAAGCCTCATCAAAAGCTTAAAAAGCTGCAATTTGACGAGGATTTTGCGCAGCTGGCCATTAAAGGCCGCAACTCTATAGGTAATATGGTTACCAAATACCCGGTTAAAAAGGTGATCTTGAAGAGTAAGGGCATCTCGACACTGGCCGGCCGAAAGATATGGTACGATGATATATTAAAACGCCTTAACGCAGATGGCCGCGGCAAATACCTCGGCGAGTTTGACGGCGACGACCGTATACTAACGGTAATGAGCAACGGTATTTACGAACTGACCAGCTTTGACCTGAACAACCATTTTGATGATAAGATGATCGTCATCGAGAAATACGACCCGGCAAAGGTATTCGCGGTGGTGCATTACGATGGTAAATCAAAAAATTACATGGTAAAACGCTTTGTGTTCGAAAATACCGTTATAGGTAAGCAAACCAGTATCATCAGCGACGAAAGCGGGTCAAAACTCATCATCATCTCCGGGGCGGCACAGCCTGTGGTAAAGGTTGACCAACTTAAAGGTAAAACCCTTATCCCCGAAGAAGCGGAACTGAACCTTAGCGACCTGATAGATGTAAAAGGCATGAAAGCGATGGGTAACCGCCTGTCGGTACACCAGGTAAAAAGCGTGGAACTGCTCACCGAGCACGACGATGCCGAGGATGTACCAGACCCGGCACCGGACTCGATAGAGGATACCGAAATTATCATCACCGGCGAGGACAAACATATACCCGATACACCTCCGGGTGCTGCGAAGGCAAAACCCCAGGCCGCGCCTATACAATCTGAGCCGGCAAAACCCGTTATAGAAAAACCGGCGGAACCGGAACCAACTAAACCTGTGGATGAAAAAGTTGGGGCCGCAGAGGCAGCCGGAAAAACATTCGTGAATCCGGAAGAAAAGCCTGGGAAAACGGCGGAAAAAACTCAGGAAATACCGGAAAAAACTCAGGAAATTTCAAAAAAGAAGGTTGATTTTGAGATCACCAATCCGGACGATATCGAGATTGATGATAAGGGACAATTAGGTTTGTTTTAATACATAGCCGCGTTATGCTGAAGAGGATATTAGCTTGTTTCGTTTTAGTTTTTGGTATGCTTAATATTGGCAGGGCCCAAACTGATAGTCATACCTTCGCCCTGGGCGACAGCACCTTTTTGCTGGATGGTAAGCCGCTGCAAATGATCTCGGGCGAGATGCACTACACCCGTATACCACGTGAGTACTGGCGCGAGCGGATGAAGATGGCTAAAGCAATGGGCCTCAATACCATAGGTACCTACGTTTTCTGGAACGCGCACGAGCCGGTGCAGGGCAAGTATGATTTTACCGGCAACAACGATATAGCCGAATTTGTGCGTATAGCCAAAGAAGAAGGCCTTTGGGTGGTGATGCGCCCAAGCCCCTACGTATGCGCCGAGTGGGAATTTGGCGGTTACCCCTGGTGGCTGTTAAAGAACAAAAACCTTAAGGTACGCAGTAAGGACCCTGAATTTATCAACGCTTACCGTAACTACATGATAGAGTTGGGCAAACAGCTTGCGCCCTTGCAGATAAACCACGGCGGCAATATCCTGATGGTACAGATCGAAAACGAGTATGGCTCGTTCAGTAACGATAAAGAATACCTGGCCCAAAACGAAAAAATTTTCCGCGAGGCCGGTTTTGACGGCTTGCTGTTTACCTGCGATGGCCCAGGCCAGATGCCCGCTGGCTACCTGCCGGGGTTTCTACCTGCTGTAAACGGGGAGGATGATCCTGCTAAGGTAAAGGCGCTTATCAACAAATATCATAACGGCAAAGGCCCGTATTACATTGCCGAATGGTACCCCGGCTGGTTTGATAGCTGGGGCAAGCCGCATAGCGGCAGCAACGCCGATGAAGATGCCAAAAAGCTTGATGAGGTTTTATCGGCAGGGATTTCCATCAATATGTATATGTTTCATGGCGGTACTACGCGCGATTTTATGAATGGCGCCAACATGAGCCGTACCGAGGCTTATGCCCCTCAAACATCAAGCTATGATTATGATGCCCCGCTTGACGAGGCAGGCAACCCCACGCCAAAATATTTTAAATTAAGAGCAATTATTGCTAAACATTTACCTGCTGGCGAAACCCTGCCGGATGTGCCCGAAAAAAAGCGCCGTACCTTTGCTTTAGAGGTGATCAAGTTAACTGGCGTTGCAAACCTGTTCAGCAATTTAGGTACACCTGTAGAAAGCGACAGGCCGCTTAGCTTTGAGGATATTGACCAGGGCTACGGCTTTGTGTTGTACCGTACCACCCTGGCCAACGCTGCAAGCGGGTTGCTTAAAATTAAGGAACTGCGCGATTATGCCACCGTTTACCTTAATGGGAAACGCATCAGTGTGCTGGACAGGCGCTTAAAGCAGGACTCGCTGCAGTTGGATAACCCTAACCCAAACAGCGTGCTTGATATACTGGTAGAAAACAATGGCCGCATTAACTACGGCCCTTACTTAACCGATAACCGGCAAGGCATAACGGATAAAGTTACCCTGAACGGGCACGAGCTTTTAGGCTGGAAAATGTATAAGTTTCCATTTGGAACCACCGAGGGCTTTAAATACCTGCCGGCACAAAATCAGAACGAACTGCAGCCCGCCCTCTATCGCGGTACTTTCGCGCTGCGGGGCGTGGTTGATACTTACCTTGACATGAGTGGCTTTGGCAAAGGCTTTGTGTTCGTTAATGGCCATAACCTGGGCAAATACTGGGAGATCGGGCCGCAGCAAACGCTGTATGTGCCCGCAGCATGGCTAAAAAAAGGCGTTAACGAGGTAATTGTATTCGATGAACTTAAAAGCGGTCATACCGAATTATCAACCTTCGACCATCCGGTTTTAAACCAGGTAAACTCACCTGCCTCCCAAAAGTAAGCTTAAGCGAGGGTTTAAACGATTACCTCCCAATGGTGTCGCCCCAAAAAGAAAATTATATACAAACACAAAAGGCACCATTTTGGCGCCTTTTGTGTTTGTAAGTGTTTTATTGCTGATTACAGGATCAGGATCAATACCAGGATAATGATGATGATAGCACCAACTGAAAGGTAAACACCACCGCTACCCATTGCCTGGGCTTCGTGCTTAAGGTTTTTAAGCTCGGTTTTTAACTCTTTCTTTTCGGTTTTGTTCAGCTGAGATTTGTCCATTGCCTTGATCTCGTCAACACGCAACTTTATTTCCTCGATACGGGCGGCCTTCTGGTCTGCGGTCATGTGCGACGCAGCTTCTTTGTAGGCATCCTTATTATCAGTAAAAGTGGCGGCATTACTGTTAAAGGCAGTTACGGTTAGTAACATGGTTACGGCAATTAGATAAATTTTCTTTTTCATAGTTGTAAATGTTGGAGTTATGTATTTTTAGGATAAGCGTAAAAGCAATTCAAATGTTTTAAAAACAATAAAATAAATTGTTTTTATACGCTGATATAGTACGACGCTTCAAAAACATGCCCGACAACCACCTTCTGAATGTTCTCTTTTTGCCTGATATCTTTTGGCTCCCCTGCTGAGTCGGCACAGCCAAGCCAGGGTTCTATGCAAACAAAGTCGGCACCGGGTTTTGCCCATATGCCCAGGTAATTAAAATGCGGAAACTCCACCGACAGGCTTTGGTCGTGCTTGTCGCTTTTAATGGTAACCATCCGCGATTGTAAGTTTTTAAATACCAGCGCATCCTGCGCAAACAACTCGCGGGTTAACTGTAGTTTTTTGTTTGGCGTTGATACAGGCTGCGTTTCGCCGCTAAACAAACCCTCTTTGTTTAAAAGGTGCGATGCCAATTTTTCCTGTACCTCAAATTCCAGATAATAATCTTCAAATGTTTCGCCTGCGTTAAACGGTACGTTAAAGGCGGGGTGCCCCCCAACCGAAAAATAAACCGGCTTATCATCCCGGTTAATAAGCTTATAGGTTACCCTAAGGGCATTGTCAATGAGCGTGTACAACACCTGGAAATCGAATTTAAAAGGGAATACTGCAAGTGTTTTCTCGCAGTAGGGTAGCGAAAAGCCCGCATGAACGTCATCGCTGTCTAACAGGATAAAATCCGACTGGCGCGCAAAACCGTGCCTGTTCATTGGATAGGCTCGCCCGTCTACGTGTAGCTGATTATCCAGCAGGCCACCTACAATAGGGAACAGGTTTGGCGCATGGTAAGCCCAGACGTTCGGGTCGGCCTGCCACAATTGTTCCACTCCGGTTTCTTTATTAAATAACGAGGTAAGCTGAGCGCCTTTGCTATCGATGGCAACTTTCAGAAATTCATTTTCGAGCGTGATCATGCGTTGTGAGGTTTCAACGAATATCAACAAACAAATTGGTATCTGGTTTCTGTTGTATAAAAATAGGGAAGGATAACCGACTTAATTCACCACATCGGGAGATACAGTAAATTAATTAGCTTATATTATTCCTTATCCACCTTAAGTTTCACCCTGATAACAGAATCCTTTTGTGCGGCTGATTGCCCGTAATTGTAATTGAATAAAGCGCCTTCAAAATCGCCGTAGGATACATTGGGTATCACAATATATTTATTGCCAAACTCTTTTTTTAATTGCCCGGTGGCCGCCTGCCTGCCTTGTTCGGCGGGTTTGTTATCATACAACACATCAAAATCGGCCAGGTTGTCGCCACATAATAAAACAATATTATAATTAGCCAATACCTGTTTGCGGCGACCCTCTTTGCTTGATGTTTTTTGCCTTAACAGTACATGATCATTGTCTGTATCAGGCATGTTATACAATCGCAGGTTTTTAATGGTGCCTGAGCGCTCATCCTCGTCGCGGTTGGTTATGTAAAAAACCGCCACCCCCTTTGATGCCGCGTACTTAAAAAACTCCGGTGCGCCGGGTACCGTATCGGCCTGTCCTTTGCTTGTCCATGTCTTCCAGGTGGCCAGTGTGTATTCTTTATTGGTGATAGCACGCGCCGCATCGTAGGGGCTGTTATCTAATATAGTTTCGTCAATGTCGGTGACTACAGCCAGCGGTTTGCTGCCGGGGTTTTTCAGGGCTTCATCAAGCCTTAGCTTAGCTACATTATAAGCCTGGAAACACAATGCCCTATACTCGGCCGCCCGCTGCTGCCATACCGATGCCCATACTTTGCCGTTGTTGGCGATGGACGCGTTTTCGGTTTTCTTTTGTGTGGTGCAGGCTGTAAATAGCAAGGTTGCTGCAAGCAGGGCGATGATTGATCTTTTCATGTAAATAAGCCTGGCCGGTTACAATAGTTCCGGCTTTATTTTATCCGTAAATTCTTTGGCAAACTTATTTAATTTGGGCTGTATCACAAAGGCGCAATAAGGCTTCATGGGGTTATCGTTGTAATAATTTTGATGATAATCTTCGGCCTTGTAAAACTCGCTAACGGGGGTAACCTCGGTTACAATGAGTTTATCAAAAACCTTTTCGTCGGTTAGCTTTTTGATCATGGCTTCGGCCTGCTGCTTTTGCTCGTCGGTGTGGTAAAAAATGGCCGAACGGTATTGTGTGCCTACATCATTGCCCTGGCGGTTAAGCGTAGTGGGGTTGTGCGTTTTAAAGAAAACCAGCAGCAGTTCGTCAAAAGATAATATATCCGCGTCATACTCAACTTCCAACACCTCGGCATGGCCGGTATCGCCGTTGCAGATGTCCATATAAGTGGGGTTTTTGGTGTGCCCGCCGGTGTAGCCCGACGTTACCGATGTTACGCCCTTAAGCGCCTGGAAGATAGCCTCGGTGCACCAAAAGCAACCGTTGCCCAATGTTATTTTCTGTATGTTCATTTGATTAATAAACGAATGTTATAATACTTTGGTTTACAATGGATATCAGGTTTACCTGATTATGGCAGTGAGATTACTTTGCAATTAGACGATTACATAATTTATTCCGTCAGCACCGTAAACTTAAAATCAAGGGGTTCGAAATTTCGGATCAGTTCATCGATGAAAAGCTGGCCCCATTTCACATAGCTTAATCCAAAATTTTCGGTGCGTTCCTGCAGGCTGTTGTTTGGGAATATATCGGCCTTGATGTGTTCTATCTGTTCCAGGCGGGTGTGGTAGTTGCGCTTCTCGGCCTTTACCAGCTTTTTTTGCAGATTCTCTATGGCGTGTTTAAGGCGAGCCTGTACCGCCGCTGCCGATGGCTCAAGCGTACGGTCAATTTTATGCGAGCGCAATTTTATCTTTTCAAAAACACGCTCCAGTTCGCGCCATTCGTCGGCAAGCGTAAGGTCGTGGTTGCTGTGTTTTTTTACCCAGTTGTTTTTGATCTGGTCGGCGCTTTTAAATATCTCCGCAGGGGCAAGCTCCATGCTTTTTATTTTAGCAGCCGTTTCTTTACGGATAACCAGGCCCGAATTGCGCAATACCAATATCGGGAAATCAACCTTGTAGTAATCGAAATTTGACTTCAACTCCAGCCAGTAAACCAGTTCGGCACCACCACCTACATAGGCTATATTGGGTAAAATACACTCCTGGTACAGCGGGCGCATTACCACATTAGGGCTAAACCTTTCGGGCGCAGTTTTTATTTCCTGTTTTAATTCAGCCTCGGTAAAGCTGATATCGGTATTCATAACACTATACCTGCCCTCCTCAAAAACAATGCGTTCGCGCAGGTTATCCCTCAGGTAAAAAAAGTTTATTTCGCGCGGGTTCACCTGTATATGCACGCCAAGCTTTTGCAGCTGCGCGTTGGCGGCAGTTATATTTTTAAAGCTATTTTGCCGGATGATATCCTGCTCCATAATAGGGGCGAAAGACTCCTTCAGGCGATGGTCGTCGGCATCAATAATAACCAGGCCATAACGGCCAAACAGTGCATTTACCAGGTAGCGGGTAGCATCAGCAAGCCTGTCGAATTTTGTGTAAGCGGTTTCAACCATTTCACCCAGTTCGGCCGAGTGCCCGTCAATACCCAAAACGCCCTTGTATTGGTTGATGGCCTGCCGCATGGTGTCGGGGTTTATGCGCCCCGTTGCGCCTGAGGCCTCGTACCACCAGTGTACCTTTTTACCACCTATATTGGTATAATTTATTTCGGCAAAGTCATGGTCCTCGGATGCCATCCAATATACCGGCACAAAATTTTTATCGGGGTGGGCTTGTTTTAGTTGCCTGCACAGCTTTATAGTGGTTACTATCTTGTATATAAAATATAGCGGACCTGTAAATATGTTCAGCTGGTGCCCGGTGGTAACGGTATAGGTGTCGTTATTTTTTAACTGCCCGATACAATCGCGGATCATATCGGCCGATTGCAATTGGGGCGCATTGTTTTGCGAATTACCAAAATATTGCTCCAATAAAACCTGAGCTAGCAGGTCGCGGTCGGCAATTACCTTTTTATGTTCAAAAAGTGCGGCGAAGCCCTGCAGGGTAGGGCGCTGACTATAAAATGACCTCAGCTCCGGAACGTCGTCCAGATAATCGATAACCGTTTGGGAAAAGTATCCCGTGTCTTTATAGTCAATACAGGCTGCGTCCATTGTTTATTTCGAATATCGAACGTCGAATTTCGAATGTTGAATTTCGAAAACACATTCAAGTAAAGAGTCGAAATTAAATTTAAAAAGCTTAATAGCAATATGCAGCCTTTAAAATCGGCTTTATTTTACAATTTGTCCATAAAGGTCAAAATCTTCCGCGGCGTTAATTTTTACATTGACAAAGCTGCCTACGGCTGCATAATCTACATTGGCGTCAATCAATACCTCGTTATCCACCTCCGGCGAATCAAATTCCGTACGGCCAACAAAATAGCCGCCATCTTTCTTGTCTATCAGCACTTTATAGATATTGCCTATCTTCTCCTGGTTTTTATCAAACGATATACCCTGCTGAATTTCCATAATGGAATCAGCGCGGCCTTGCTTTACTTCTTCAGGCACGTTATCAACCAAAGTGTGCGCATGCGTTTTTTCCTCATGCGAGTAAGTGAAGCAGCCCAGGCGGTCGAATTTGGTATCCTCTACCCATTGCGCCATTTCTTCAAAGTCCTGGTGTGTTTCGCCGGGGTAGCCGGTTATCAGCGTGGTACGCATGGCAATGTTTGGCACGCGGTCGCGTATCTCATTAACTACGTCGATGGTTTTTTGCTTGGTAAGTCCGCGCCGCATTGATTTAAGCATATTATCAGTGATATGCTGTAAAGGCATATCCAGGTACTTGCATATGTTATCCCGCTCGTTCATTACGTCCAATATCTCCATCGGGAAGCCGGAAGGGTAGGCATATTGCAGCCTGATCCACTCCACGCCGTTCACATCGCTCAGGCGGCGCAAAAGTTCGTCAAGGTTACGTTTTCCATACAGGTCCAGCCCGTAGTAGGTAAGGTCCTGCGCTATCAGTATCAGTTCTTTTGTACCGTTCTTTACCAGGTTTTCGGCATTTTTAACCAGTTGGTCTATAGGGGTGCTAACGTGTTTGCCACGCATCAGCGGGATGGCGCAGAACGAGCACGGGCGGTTGCAGCCTTCGGCAATTTTAAAATAGGCGAAGTGCGACGGAGTGGTAAGCAAACGCTCGCCGATCAATTCGTGGCGGTAATCGGCGCCAATATTTTGCAAGATATTTTGCAGGTCGTTTGTGCCAAAATAAGCGTCAACGTTGGTAATTTCAGATTCAAGCTCAGGTTTGTAGCGCTCGCTTAGGCAGCCTGTAACTATCACTTTCCCAACCTTACCTTGTTCTTTAAGTTCGCTGTATTGCAGTATAGTATCAATAGATTCCTGCTTGGCGTTATCAATAAAGCCGCAGGTGTTTATTACAATAATATCATCATTGCGTACCTGCTGCGATTCATGCACCACATTAAAGGCGTTACCCTTAAGCTGGCCCATCAGCACCTCGCTGTCGTAAACATTTTTTGAACAGCCTAAAGTAACCACGTTTACACGGGGCTTGCTTTTAAGTATCGGTTTGATAATTTCTTTTGTCCTCATTGCTCTTTTTCCACGCCGTCATTGCGAGGTACGAAGCAATCTCTGAACTCTGCATATCGGTTATGCCTTCGGTAGATTGCTTCGTTCCTCGCAATGACGCTCTGTTTATTTGCGGCTGCGCCGCTATATCTTACTTAAATAGGCTGTTCACAAACTCCGTCCTGTCAAACAATTGCAGGTGGTCCATGCCTTCGCCAACGCCGATGTATTTTACAGGTATCTTAAACTGATCGGATATACCTATCACCACGCCGCCTTTTGCGGTGCCATCAAGCTTGGTTAGGGCCAGGGCGTTAACGGCGGTAGCTTCGGTAAACTGTTTGCACTGCTCAATGGCGTTTTGCCCGGTTGATGCATCAAGCACCAGCAATATTTCATGCGGCGCATCGGGCACTACCTTTTGCATTACGTTCTTGATCTTGGTAAGCTCGTTCATCAGGCCTACCTTATTATGTAAACGCCCTGCGGTGTCAATAATTGCCACATCATCGCCATTGGCCACGGCCGAGCGCAGGGTATCGTAAGCTACAGAGGCGGGGTCGCTGCCCATGGCCTGCGCCACAACCTTAACGCCTACACGCTCGCCCCAAAGCTTTATCTGGTCAACAGCCGCCGCGCGAAACGTATCGGCAGCGCCTAATACCACCTGGCTGCCCGCTTGCTTTAGCTTGTGGGCCAGTTTGCCAATAGTGGTGGTTTTACCTACACCGTTAACCCCAACCACCATTATAACATAGGGTTTTTGCGAGCCGTACTCAAACGTACGGAAATCGTTGCTGTTGTTTTCAGCAAGCAGCTGCTGTATCTCGTCTTTTAAAAGGTTATTAAGTTCGGATGTGTTAACATACTTGTCTTTTGCTACACGGGCCTGTATACGTTCTATGATCTTAAGCGTAGTGCTTACGCCCACGTCCGAAGTTACCAGTACTTCCTCCAGGTCGTCCAGCACATCATCGTCAACGGTGCTTTTACCGGCAATTACCTTGGTTATTTTTGAGAAGAAGCTATCCTTGGTTTTTTCCAGGCCGGTATCAAGCGCCTGCTGTTCCTGCTGCGTAGTTTCCTTTTTCTTGAAAAAATCAAATAATCCCATAGTCAGATGTGCAGATTTTAAATGTGCAGATATGCAAATTAACAATTCGGAACGGGATGTTTGGTAACCGAAACGTAATAACGCATCTTTATTTTAAACATCCACTATAACAAAAAAAGCCCTCTCGTTATCACAAGACGGCTTTTATATTTTTATCAAAGGTTATTACTGTTTACCAGCAATGGCGTCCTTAATGAAATCGTTCGCAACGATCTGCTCTTTGAACGAGTAAGCGCCGGTACGTGGCGACTTAGTCATGGTTATTACCTTCGAAAATTCTTTTCCTTTGCCTGTTTTCAGGGTTGCAACTACTTTCTTTGCCATGTTTTTATGTTTTAATAAGTTGTGCTTACAATAGCGGTTAATTAGTAACCGTATCTACAGCTATCAAGCTTAAATTATTTAATCTCTTTGTGTAAAGTTACTTTTCTTAAAACCGGGTTAAATTTCTTCATCTCCAGTCTTTCGGTAGTGTTTTTTTTGTTTTTGGTGGTAATGTAACGAGACATACCCGGCATGCCGCTGGTTTTATGCTCTGTGCATTCTAAAATTACCTGAACCCTGTTGCCTTTCTTAGCCATTTTCTGTTATGTTTTGAGTTGCCTGCCAATTGTTAAGATATCACATCTTTAACCATAGCCCCAACAATCTATTAATATTAAATAGAGCCTTTTTTTACAAACTTGTTGATACAAGCTGTTATACCGTTTTTGCTGATAGTTTTAAGCGCCGAAGTAGATACTTTTAACGTGATCCATTTATCTTCTTCAGGGATATAAAACCTTTTAAGCTTTAAGTTAGGATAAAACTTGCGCTTGGTTTTAACGTTTGAGTTAGAAACGTTAAAGCCGTTCATGTAGCCTTTTCCTGTTAAATCACAAATTCTTGACATGACAAATATTTTTTAATTCTCGTTCTTCTCCTAAAAAGAGTTTGCAAATATCAGGTTTTTAAGTGAGATAGACAACAGTGTTTTTAAAATATTTTTTAATAATCTTTTTTACCGGCAGCAAAGATATATTTCGCACTATTATCCATAGTGAGCCGGTTAAACGTACTTTTTAAAAAAATTTAAAAAGTTGTATTTTTAATAGGTAGATAAAGTAGAAATTACTAATTTACACCACCATTTATATACTACCATGCAAGTTAAATCATTTGAAGAATACCAGCAGGTGTACCGCAAAAGCGTTGAACAACCTGAACAATTTTGGGAGGAAATAGCCAATAATTTCCAATGGAAAAAAAAGTGGGACAAGGTACTGGAGTGGAACTTTAAAGAACCAAAAGTAGAATGGTTTAAAGGCGCCAAACTTAACATTACTGAAAACTGCCTGGACCGCCACCTTGAAAAAAACGGTGATACCCCCGCTATTATCTGGGAACCCAATGACCCGACCGAAGACCACCGTATATTAACCTATAAACAACTGCATGGCAAGGTTTGCCAGTTTGCCAACGTGTTAAAAAACAACGGCGCCAAAAAAGGCGATCGTATATGTATATATATGCCTATGGTGCCCGAACTGGCCATTGCCGTTTTGGCCTGCGCCCGTATAGGCGCTATCCATTCGGTGGTGTTTGGCGGGTTTTCGGCACAATCAATTGCCGACAGGATAAAAGATGCCGAATGCAATATTGTAATTACTGCCGATGGCGGGTACAGGGGTAATAAAGAGATCCCGCTGAAATCAATTATCGACGACTCGCTGGTACAATGCTCATCGGTACAAAAGGTTATTGTGTTAACCAGAAGCCGTACGCCCGTGTCAATGATCAAAGGGCGCGACGTGTGGTGGGAAGATGAAGTAAAAAAAGTAGAGACCCAGGGTAACCCCGATTGCCCGGCCGAAGAAATGGATGCCGAAGATATGCTGTTTATCCTATATACATCGGGCTCAACCGGTAAGCCAAAAGGCGTAGTGCACACCTGCGGGGGGTATATGGTTTATACAGGCTATACGTTTAGTAACGCTTTTCAGTACCAGCCCGGCGAGGTTTATTTTTGTACCGCTGATATCGGATGGATAACCGGTCACTCCTACATTGCCTACGGGCCGCTTACCCAGGGGGCAACATCGGTAATGTTCGAGGGGATACCATCATGGCCAAACCAGGGCCGCCTGTGGGAAATTGTGGCGAAATATAAGGTGAACATATTATATACCGCGCCAACCGCCATACGCTCGCTGATGAGCTTTGGAGACGAAGCTTTGGAGGGGAAAGATTTTAGCTCGCTTACCAAGCTTGGCTCGGTTGGCGAACCTATTAACGAGGAAGCCTGGCACTGGTTTAACGATAAGATAGGGCAGGGTAAATGCCCTATTGTTGATACCTGGTGGCAAACCGAAACAGGCGGCTTTATGATATCGCCCATTGCCGGCATAACGCCAACCAAACCTGGTTACGCCACCTTACCGCTGCCGGGGGTACAACCCGTATTGGTTGACGAGAATGGTAAAGAGATTGAGGGTAATGGTGTAAGCGGCAACCTTTGCATGAAATTTCCATGGCCGGGCATGCTGCGCACTACCTACGGCGACCATGAGCGCTGCCGCCAAACTTATTTTGCCACTTATCCTGACTTGTACTTTACCGGCGACGGCTGCCTGCGCGATGAAGACGGTTATTATCGTATAACCGGTCGTGTAGATGATGTGCTGAACGTATCGGGCCACCGTATTGGCACCGCCGAAGTAGAGAACGCCATTAACATGCACAGCAGTGTTGTGGAAAGTGCCGTAGTGGGTTATCCGCATGATATTAAGGGGCAGGGCGTTTATGCCTTTGTGGTATGCCCCAACCTGCACGACGACCCCGAACTTACCAGGAAGGATATCATCATGACCGTTGCGCGCATTATTGGCGCCATTGCCAAGCCGGATAAGATCCAGTTTGTAAGCGGCCTGCCGAAAACGCGCTCGGGCAAAATTATGCGCAGGATTTTGAGAAAAATTGCCGAGGGTGATACCTCTAATTTAGGCGATACCAGCACTTTACTTGACCCGGCGGTGGTTGACGAGATAAAGGCTGGGGCGTTGTAAGAGGGGAATCAAGAAGTTTAGAATCAAGAGGCAAGATGGAAGTTGATCTGACAAATTCTGAATTATTTAAAAGTTTTGCAGAATTTGAGCAGGACGGTGTATATATTGATTTGCATAACGAATTTGATTGTAAGGTTATAGCGTTTTCAAGCGATACAAAACAGCTAACGCTTACCTTTAAAGCTAATGAATGTTGTAAACGAGGAATAAATAGCGTTGAACTTGTTTTTGACGATTGCATTATTGAACACTATTCCGCTAAGCTTAATAAATCAGATACTGATTCGGGCACACTTGACTTGATGTATAGAGGCCGTTTTGAAATAAGTAGCGGGCACTTGGGCGAGGTGTCCGATACCGGGAAACATTATTACTATATTAATTTTTTGCCTGATGTATCCATTGAACTTTTTTCAAAAAGCGTTAGAGCAAAGGTCTATTTGGGATAACTATTTATGTCCTTGATGTTGTCGCAGTGTTTTCTGAAAGCGACCCTGCGCCGCATGCAAGGATTTTAAAGTCAGGAAGCAGAAAAATATGTTTTGTCCTGGTTCCTGGTTCTTGATTTCTTGAATCCCCTCAAACCAAACCCCTCCCAATCTGTTAATCCTATACATCTAAATATATAGGAGAACATACAATGGATAAGTTAGAATTAAAAGGCGGCTGGAACGAGTTGAAAGGGAAGATAAAACAAGCTTATGGCGACCTGACCGATGACGATCTGGCACACGAAGAAGGGAAAGACGATGAAACACTCGGCCGCATCCAGCAAAAAACCGGCAAAACCCGTGAAGAATTGGTTGACTGGATAAACAGTCTTTAGAGATTGGATATTGATGATCAGCGATTAGTTGATCATTTATGATTAAGACGAAAGGATAAAGGCAAAGCTTTGTCCTTTTTCTTTTCGCCCCCGTCAACTATTTATAAATGTTTTTTCTCGCCGGTATATTGTTTTTCGCCTGCTTTAACCTTTAGGTCCAGGTAGTTCTCGCGCGGGGGCATGGGGCACTGGTAACCATCGCTGTAGGCGCAATACGGGTTATAAGCTTTGTTAAAGTCCAGTTCAATGTAGCCGTTTTTTATATCGGTGGTTTTAAGGTCGATGTAACGTCCGCCGCCATAACTCTCTTCAGAATTTGTTTTATCCAGGAAAGGCAAAAAAAGATAACCGGCAAACTCCGGCCGTTTTGATAGGCTGACATTTTGGTAGATGTTCAATTGCTGCGCCTTGCCTTTAAGCATAAACTTCACAACTGCATATTTAACATACGCCTGCTGTGCGCCATTAAAGGTAGGCATACTAAAAACGTCTTGGTTTGTAAGTAGCTCCACCTCTGCATTAACGCGATAAGTGCTGTCGGCATCAAAAAAATGCAGGTTCTGCAGATCGGCTTCCTTTAACGGCGAATGTTTATCTGATATAAAATCTGCCTTGTACTGTTGGCGATGAGTTGCAAGCATGGCTTTGTAATCCTGTGCCGTGCAATTAAAAGTTATCAGTGTTAAAAAAAGTAAAAGGTACTTCATATTCTTTTCATCTGTCGGCAAGTTACACCATTGCATCGGTAATAAATAAAGCGTAGATATTTTTTTATTTTTAATTATAATTAATCTAAATAAGGATAATATATTTGCTGTCAAAATTACGCTATGCAATTAAAGAGCTTTACCTTAATCACATTCTTAATAGCCGGTTTATTTTTCACCGGCGCGTCGGCTCAGGTTTTAACGCAGGAAGATTCCCTTTCAGCAGGATTAATATATAAACAGCAGGCAACGGTTATATCCGGTTACGGCGAGGCCAAATATGGCATAGATACCAAAAGAAAGAGCGCCGAAGCGAGACTGAAACGAGTAGTGCTGTTCCTGGGGCATAAATTCAATAATAAGATATCACTGTTTACCGAATTGGAGGTTGAAGACGCACTGGTAGCCAACGGTGGCACCGGGGCCGGCGAAATTGCGATGGAACAAGCTTTCCTGAAATTTAACCTGAACCCAAATACTTATTTGGTGGCCGGCTTGTTTGTGCCCCGCATAGGTTTTATTAACGAAAACCACCTGCCCACAACCTTTAACGGGGTTGACAGGCCCTTCCTTGAAGAACAAATTATTCCGTCTACCTGGCGCGAGATAGGCGTCGGTCTATACGGTCAGTTTACGCAGGTACCGGGCTTGAATTATAGCTTATCAGTAACCAACGGGTTAAACTCCGAAGGGTTTAACAGCACCACGGGCATAGGCGGCGGCAGGCAGTTGGGCCAGGCCGCCAATGGCTTAAACCTGGGGGTTAACGCGGCATTGTTATACTATGCGGGCGATTTCAGGGTGCAGGCATCGGGTTATATTGGCGGCTCTACTGCTAAAGAACAGCGTGTGGCCGATAGCCTTGAGCTCAACTCCGGTCCGTTTGGCAACCCGGTATCATTAGGCGAGGTTAACGTACAGTACGCCAGATCGGGAATTACCGTGCGTGCAATAGGCACCATAGTAAATATCAAAAATGCCGATGCCATTAACCGCGCTTTTGCCAGCAATACCCCGCAAACCATGTACGGGGGCTATGCCGAAGTAGGGTACGACCTGCTATACCCTGCCAGCAAAGGCGAAAAGGCATTTATCCTTTTTGGCCGGTACGAGTATTTGAATATGAACGCTAAAATACCATCAAACGGTATCGAAAATAAGGCTAGTGAAAAGCATTATATAGTTGGCGGCTTTACTTATAAGCCCATAAGGGGCATTGCTATTAAAGGCGACTACGTACGCCGCTTAACCGGCGAATTTAACCAGGCGCTTATTGTGACGCCTTTCCCGCAGCAGGTACCTTACTTTAAAAACAACGGGTTTATAAACTTAGGCGTAGCCTATAATTTTTAAGTGTATGAGCACCAGGAGAAGCTTTATTAAATCGGGATGCGCGGCATGTATTTTAATGGGTGCGGGGATGTCTTTTTTAGAATCATGCTCAACCCCTTTGCCCATGATCAAGCTGGCAAGTACAACAGGCGGGCAAATAGCGGTAGGCACGGATGCTTTTGCCAATAAAGGCAATATGTTGGTGGTGCGTAGTAAACAGTTGGAGTATGATATCCTGCTGATCAAAAATGCTGATGCTTATAAAGCGCTTTATTTAAGGTGCACGCACGAGGGCGTTGGCCTTACGCCCGCAGCCAACAAAATATTCTGCAGCGCCCATGGCAGCGTGTTCGACCTGGAAGGCAAGGTGGTTAAAGAGCCCGCCCTGCGCCCTTTAAAAACTTATCCAACCGAAGTTATCAATAATCAAATCATCATACATTTAAGTTAATACCTATGAATACTTTTATCAAACGATCGCTCGCCGTGGTGTTGCCGTTAACGTTGCTTGGGTTATCATGCTCAAAAAATAATCCGGATAATAATGCTGATAACAGCACTTTAAAAACAGAAGTGCTGGCCAATATATCTGCCAACGTTTGCGCTGCTTCATATGAAGATATGTATGCTAAAACACAGGAGCTGCAGGCCGCGGTAACCGCGCTGAATATCACAACCAATGATGATAATTTAGCAACTGCCCGTGTTAAATGGAAAGCTATACGCACCACCTGGGAGCAAAGCGAGGCCTGGTTATTTGGCCCTGTTGAATCTGAGAACATTGACCCGCGCATTGATACCTGGCCCGTTGATTTTAACGCGCTTGAAACTATATTAAATAGCAACGATGTATTGAATGAGGCTTACGTTGACGGCCTTGACGACGCATTAAAGGGCTTTCACCCGATAGAGTATTTATTGTGGGGACAGAACGGAGCCAAAACCGCTGCCCAGCTTAAGCCGCGCGAAAAAGATTTTTTGGCCGCGCTTACCCAAAACCTGGTAAAACTTTCAAAAGAAGTAAGGGATAACTGGACAAATGGTTATACCGCCCAGCTGGCTAACGCAGGGAAAGGTTCGGGCGAGTTTACCACACAGCAAGCCGCTTTTGTGCAAATAGCCGATGCAATGGCAGGTATATGCGGCGAAGTTGCCGATTCAAAACTGAAGGAACCATTTGACGCGCAGGACCCTATGCTGGAAGAAAGCCCCTTCGCTAAAAACTCGATCACCGATTTTACAAATAATATAAAGGGTATACTGGCTATTTACCAGGGGCGGTTTGCTGCCGATGGTAAGGGCATAGAAGACGTGGTTCGCGCCAATAATCTATCGTTAGATGCCGAGATAAAAAGCAAGCATGCTGCAGCAATTGCCGCGCTTGGCGCTATTGATAAGCCATTTGGCGAAGCGATAGTGTCAGAGCAGTCGAAAGTACAAAACGCGATGACCAAGATAACAGAACTTGCCGAAGTGCTTGATAGCAAACTAAAGCCATTTTTGGTTCAGTACACTAAATAACAACATACCCCGCGCGAACATACCCGACATGAGAAAAACTACTATTGCTATATTATTTATCCTGGCCACTATGGTTGCTTTGCAGGTAGCGTGCCGGAAAGCTGATAGCGTATCGCCAGATGATAACCCCGATAGCGAGTGGTTAAGCGGCGGCAGCCAAACTGCTTTTGACGAGGGCGGCGGGGCTTTTTCGCATGCCTTTGCAACGCTGCCGGCAAATCTGCTGCGGGTGCATGAAATTGGCGACGGGCAATTCAACGCTACTTTTGTTTCGGCGCCGGCGCCGTTAAACCCGGGGTTAGGGCCTATATTTAATAATGTAGCCTGCAGCTCGTGCCACGTATCCGACGGGCGCGGTAAGGTGCCCGGGCTGGGCGAATCAGCGGCCAATATGCTGTTCAGACTAAGCATCCCCGGCGAAGGCGAGCACGGCAACCCCGTGCCGGTGCCCGGCTATGGAGATCAGCTGCAAACCCGCGCCCTGCTCGGTAAAACACGCGAAGGCGATATAGCCATCACCTATACCGAAACTACCTACAAGTTTGCGGATGGCGCAACTTATAAGCTACGCGCGCCAACTTATACTTTTACAGCTTTGTACACCGCCATGCCAGGTAATGTAATGCTATCGCCGCGGGTTGCAGCGCCTGTATTTGGGCTTGGGCTTTTAGAGGCTATTACAGACGGCACTATTTTGGCGAATGCCGATCCTGATGATGCCGACGGCGATGGTATAAGCGGTAAAGCCAACATGGTTTGGGATGTGCTAAAAAATAAAAAGGTATTAGGGCGTTTTGGGTGGAAGGCAAACCAGCCAAGTTTGTTGCAGCAGGTAGCCGCGGCCTATAACGGCGATATCGGTATCACCAATTCGCTGTTTCCGAAAGAGAGCAGTGAAGGCCAGACCCAATTTGACAGCGACCCTAATAGTAAATCATACGAGTTAACCGATAGCCTGCTGCATAGTGTGCAGTTTTACGTGCGTACGCTTTCGGTCCCGGCACGCCGTAACGCCGCTGATAACAAAGTTATAGCAGGCAAGGGCTTGTTCAGATCGGCCGGGTGTATAAAATGCCACAAGGCCGATATACGCACCGGCGTTGATGTAAGCCTGCCGCAGGTAAGCAATCAATTGATACATCCTTATACCGACCTGCTTTTGCATGATATGGGTGCGGGGCTTGCTGATAACCGCCCCGATTTTATGGCAAGCGGCACCGAGTGGCGTACGGCCCCGCTATGGGGCATAGGCCTCACCCAAAAGGTGAACGGCCATACCAACTTTTTACACGATGGCCGCGCACGTAACATAATTGAAGCCATTATGTGGCATGGCGGCGAGGCGGCATCGGCAAAAAATAAGGTAAATAATATGTCGAAAACAGAGCGCGACGCGCTGGTGGCGTTTGTCGAATCGCTATAATTGTATAAAACCCATTATAAAAAGCTCTTAACATTTTGTTAAGGGCTTTTTTTTAGCGTATTATTGTCTATCGTACATTTATAACCAATTATTAACGTGAGACGCAAAAATTACCTGTTAACCGCATGCCTTATTGCGGCTGCCTTATTCGCAAATGCACAAGTTGTCACTATCCCCGTAGAAACGCAGCATAATGCACTGGTGCTGCAAACAGATGCTCAAAAAAACCTGAAGATGGTTTATTTTGGCACCAGGCTGAGTAATGCCCGTGAGTATAGCACTATCCAAAAAATGTACAAACCCAACGACGATTCGGGGATATTGGACGATGCTTATACGCCATCCGGATCGGCAAACCTGGCCGAGCCTGCTATAACGGTTACCCATGCCGATGGAAACAAATCCCTCGATCTGCATTATGTAAGCCACAGCGTAAATAAACTGAACGACAACGTTTCGTTGTTAACCGTTACCCTTAAAGACCCCGCTTATCCATTTGAAGTAAAACTGTACTATAAAACCTATTTTAACGAGGATGTTACCGAACAATGGTCGGTAATTGAGCATCATGAGAAAGGCGTAGTTACCCTGAATAAGTTCGCGTCGGCAAACCTTAATTTTAAGGCGGATAGCTACTGGCTAAAACAGTATCACGGCAATTGGGCTACCGAAATGAAACCCGAAGAAAGCAAATTAACCCACGGTATTAAAACCATCGACAGCAAACTGGGAACCCGCGCCAACCTATACGAGCCATCTACCTTTATTATAAGCATGGATAAACCCGCTGCCGAGGATGAAGGAAAGGTGCTGTTAGGGTCGTTAGAATGGTCTGGCAATTTCAGGGTAGATTTTGAGCTGAGCCCCGAGCCATCAAATTATTTGCGACTGATAGCGGGCATAAACAATGCCGCAGCCGAGTACCATTTAAAACCGGGTGAAGAATTTGCAACTCCCGCGCTGGTTTATACCTTCAGCGACCATGGCACAGGCGATGCCAGCCGCAAAATGCACCGCTGGGCACGCAAATACAAAATTGTTGATGGCCAGGGCAGCAGGCTTACCCTACTGAACAACTGGGAATCGACCTACTTTGATTTTAACGAACCTAAGCTGGCCCAGTTAATTAAGGATACAAAAAAGCTTGGTGTAGATATGTTTTTACTTGACGATGGCTGGTTTGGCAACAATCACCCGCGTAATGGCGATACCGCCGGCCTGGGCGACTGGCAGCCGAACAGATTGAAATTACCAAACGGCATAGCGCCACTTATTAAAGAGGCGCAGGCCAACGGTGTAAAGTTCGGGATCTGGATAGAACCAGAAATGGTTAACCCAGCCAGCGATCTTTACAAAGCACACCCGGATTGGGTGATCAAAGAGAGCGGCCGGCCCGAAAAATATTTTCGCAACCAGCTGGTACTTGATCTGACCAACCCTAAGGTGCAGGATTTCGTTTTTGGAATAGTTGATAACCTGTTTACCAAAAACCCCGATCTGGCGTATCTGAAATGGGATTGTAACGCGGTTATTTATAACGCGCATTCGCAATATTTAAAAGGCAATCAATCGCACCTGTACACCGATTATGTGCGTGGGTTGTATAAAGTGCTGGATAGGGTACGGGCCAAATATCCTAAAGTACCGCTGATGCTATGCTCGGGCGGGGGCGGCCGTGTTGATTACGGCGCGCTGAAATACTTTACCGAGTACTGGCCAAGCGATAATACCGACCCGCTTGAAAGGGTATTTATCCAGTGGGAATATTCATATTTTTTCCCGGCTATTGCCAGCTCAAACCACGTTACCGACTGGGGTAAACAGCCAATCAAATACAAAGTCGATGTTGCCATGATGGGTAAAATGGGCTTCGATATTGTGGTAAGCAAGCTTAATGAGCACGAACTGGCTTTTTGCCACGAAGCAATAAACAACTATAATAACCTTAAAGATATTATTTGGCACGGAGATCAATACCGCCTGCAAAGCCCGTGGGGCAACGATGTGGCATCGCTGATGTATGTGAATAGTGCACGGTCAAAAGCAGTGGTATTTAATTACCTGGTGAATAACAGGTATAATTCGGGCAGCAAGGCGCCCATCCGTTTTAAGGGGCTCGATCCGCAGAAAAAATACTCGGTTAAGGAGACCAACTTATACCCGGGCACCGGCTCTGTTTTGGAAGGCAACCTTGTTTACCAGGGCGACTTTTTAATGAATGTTGGTATCAACCCCGAAGTAAGCAGTTACCATACCAGTGTAGTGATACAACTGGATGAAGTGAATTGATATCGACATAGCTTAATAGTCGGGCATGTTTAAGCGAATAGGGTTACAGCGTTTACGTTCGGCGCACGTGAACACCGTGAACATTCATGAACACCTGATTATCAGTAATATGCGATTTTAAGGGTTTTGCCTTTTTTATGAATAGCGGGCTTGCAGCATGCCAGGGCCATTACTATTTAAGGTAATTGCGTAAGGGCCAACTGTATTGTACTATTGTTGCGGCAGCCAAATTGTTAGGTTTACAATTAATATAGTATTTTAGCTATCTGAGAATTGCCCGCAACAGCATATAAATGTCAAGGAATAACTTACCTACTATTAAAGAGATAGCCAAGCGGCTTAATGTATCGGCGTCCACCGTATCGCGGGCCCTGCACGATCATCCCAGCATTGGTTTGGTAACCACAATGCGGGTACATAAGGTTGCCAAAGAACTTGGCTACGAAGCCAATAAAATGGCCATCTACTTTAAAGAGCGGAAAACCTATACCATAGGTGTTATCATCCCCGACCTGTCTGAGCCGTTTTTTTCGGCGGCGCTAACCGGGGTAGAGGATGCCGCCGAAGCGAGCAATTACAACGTGATCATCGGGCAATCGCTTGATAATTTTGAGCGGGAGAAGAAGATAGTAGAGAATATGAAAGACCACCGGGTAGATGGCGTGCTGGTATCGCTTACCAAGGAAACATCTACCTACGACCACTTCGACAGCCTGAAAAAATATAACATCCCCGTAGTTTTCTTTGACAGGGTGCCCAGCCGCAAGGATATCAATTATGTAGCCTGTAACCTTGTTTCGGGCATGCTGCAGGCCATAACCAAACTGGTGAACATTGGCCACACCCGTATCGGCCTTATCAACGGCCCCGCAAAACTATCGGCCACGCTGCAGCGCTTAGAGATATACATCCGTTGCTTAAAAGAGAACAACCTGCCGGTAGATCAGGAGATTATTGTATCAACAACCCTGGCTAAGGCCGATAATCTGAAGGCCATAAACAAGCTGATAGAACTGGAAGAGCGGCCAACTGCTGTTATTGTATTTAACGATTATGTGTTACTTGATTGCATTGCTGCCGTTAAATCCGAAGGGCTGGTGGTGAATAAGGATATCAGCTTCATCAGCTTTGCCAACCTGCCCATCTGGGAGTATATGGATAGCGTGCCACTGGCCTCGATAGAGCAGTTTGCCTACAAGCAATCGTCAATGGCGGCAGGCTTTCTTTTCGAGCTGATCAACAATGCCGCAAAACCCAATGCCCCCGAACTGCCGCTGCTTCAGCACATCATCGATTCGGAGATGGTGGATTATATGCCCGCCAAATAATTGTCTCTTCTTTTCAATCATCGCACACTTTAGTGGCGTTTTGCGGCAAATAATGCCAATAATAATCTGCTAATCAGTAAATAAGTAAATTTTACGCAAACGGTTGCGTAAAAATAGAACAAACGTTTGCGTAAACTATGCAACCGTTTGCGTAATGCTGTTTTGGTTTTGGCTGAAAGGGTCGGCCTTTCGTTAACAACAATTTTACATCACTTTTACGATAACCAAATAAATAAGCAAAAACTATAAACTAATTCACATAATATGATCAGGAAAATTTTACTTATCTGTTTTTGCGCCATCATGTTTTGCCTGCAGGGTTTCTCGCAAACCTTACCGGTAACAGGGCGTGTGGTATCGGCGCTTGATAAGCAGCCCATGGCCGGCGTAACTGTTTCTGTTAAAGGCACAACCGCAGGCGCCATGACAAACATTAACGGCGAGTTTACGGTAAACGTGCCCGCCGGTAAGGCAACATTAGTTGTACGCTTTTTAGGCTACCTTCCTAAAGAGGTGCCGGTTACAGGCGGCCAAACAGGCATCCAGGTACAACTAACCGAGGATGTGCAGCAGCTTACCGATGTTGTGGTAGTAGGTTATACCAGCAAAAAGCAAAACGAGCTTACCAGCGCTGTTAGCGTAGTATCGGCCAATAAGCTTAAGGATGTTACCGCAAACGATATTGGCACCATGCTGCAGGGCAAGGTGGCCGGTTTAAATGTGGTGAACAGCTCGGGCGCGCCGGGTGCAGCTGCCGAGATCAGGCTTCGTGGCGTATCATCTGTTAATGCCAATCAAAGCCCGCTTATTGTGGTTGATGGCATTATTGGCGGTAACTACGACCCTAACGATGTAGAAAGCATTACTGTATTGAAGGATGCGGGCGCTACCGCCCTTTACGGTTCGCAGGCCAACGCCGGCGTGGTTATCATCACTACCAAAACCGCAAAGCAGGGCGAAACCAGGTTCGAGGCTAAGATATCAACCGGTTTCCGCACGGCCGATTTTGGTAAGATGAAAGTAATGAACAGTAACGAGCTTTACGATTATCAAAAGGAATTTTATCGCGATTATATAGTTGGTGCCCCCGATAACTCCTATAAGATAGACCTTGTAAAGTTTTATAACGAGCGCCCGCTATCGTTACGCAGCCAGGATTATAACTGGTCTAAAGAATCGTTTAAAAAAGCCCCTATTTATAACTTTTACTTATCTGCCAGCGGCAAAACAGAAAAGAACGATTACTACGTTGGCGCATCATACTATAAAGAAAAAGGTACTTTTATCAACACTAATTTCGAGCGTGTAAACTTACGCGGCAATTCAACCTACCATTTTTCAAAAAAGCTTGATGTTACCAATAACATTAACCTGAGCGCATCGCAGGGCAAAAGCTACGATTACATGGATGTGTACTATTCGTTCCTGAACATGCCTTGGGATAACCCCTATGATGCAAACGGCCAGCCAATTTATGTAGATGGCAACTCTACCTTTAAATGGTGGTCGCGCGATAAGATCAATCCCCTTAATACGGTAAAAAACTCCGATCACTCTTACAAAGGGTTCAATGTAAACTATGATCTGGGTATCAATTACCGCATTACCAACTGGCTAACATTTACCAGCACCAACCGCGTAGCGGCATCGTTTGACAAAGGTACAAACTACGTATCGCCGATAGCGGCAGGTACCTACCATGGCACCGGGTACATTGACGAACTGAACACCCTTAACTACGGCCTTATCAGCAACCAGTTATTCAAATTTGATTTTAAAATGGGCGACCACAGCCTTAGCGGTTTTGTGGGCGGGGCGTTTGAAACCAGTAAGAGCGAATATTCGGGCGCATCGGGCAAAGGCCTGCCCGAAGGTTTAAAGGTGCTTAACGTGGTATCAAACAACCAGCTGGTAAACGGCGCGAATAATAAATACATCCTGCAATCATTGCTTTCGCAGGTAAACTATAACTACAAAAACAAATACTTCCTTTCTGGATCGTTCCGGTACGATGGTTCATCTAACTTCGCGCCAAGCAAACAATACGGCGGCTTCCCGTCTATATCTGCCGCATGGCTGGCCAGCAACGAAGATTTCCTGGCAGACAACAATATCATCAACAACTTAAAGCTGCGTGGCAGTTATGGTATTACAGGTACGCAGGATATCGGCGCGTCGCGGTACCTGGGCCTGTTCTCGTTAACTACCCAGTATAACTCGCTGGTTGGCGCGGTGCCATACCAATTGGCCAATCCTAATTTAACATGGGAGAGCAAACGCCAGATAAACGCCGGTATCGACATCGGTTTATTTAAGCGGTTGAATTTAACGGTAGATGTTTACCGTAACGATACTAAAGACCTGTTGCTGCAGGTATCGCAGCCGCTGTCGGTAGGTTTCGAAACCAGGTGGGAAAACGCCGGAACTGTAGTAAACAAGGGTATTGAGGTGGGCATCAGCTCGACCAATGTACTAACCAAAGATTTTGAATGGAACACCGATTTTACCATTAATTTTAACAACAACAAGTTATCAGGCTTCCCATCGGATATTATCAAGACCGGGTCGTGGAGCATCTCGCAGATCTACCGCAACGGCGGCGACCTGTTTGAGTTTTACATGCCAAAATGGTTAGGCGTAGATGCGCAAACCGGCGCCCCTGTTTGGGAAAAGATCATCTACAATACCGATGGTAAAGCAGTGGCCAGCGAAAAAACATCAGATTACGCACAGGCTACCAACCAGGAAGTTGGTTCGGCATTGCCTAAATTTCAGGGTGGCTTTAATAACAGTTTCAGGTATAAAAGCTTTAACTTAAGGGTGAGCACTTACTTTAACTACGGTAACAAAGTATTTAGCAATAACTTAAGGTTTATGATGAACGACGGCCACGAACCATATTACAACCAGATAAAACTGCCTGATGGCGCTAAAATATGGAGCGGCCCCGGCGATACCCAGGCTACAGAGCCAAGCCCTCAAAACTCGGCAAACTCTACCGAAACCTCAACCCGCTATTTAAAAGACGGCAGCTATTTTACTATCAGGAATATCGCTTTCAGCTATACCCTGCCAACCGCGTGGGCACAAAAAATAGCCATGAAGGGTGTAACCGTTGGCGTAACTGCCGATAACGTGGCTACGTTCTCGAACTTTTTGGGCCAGGACCCGCAAACTACCATTACACCGGGCAGCTTTGCAACACCGGGCGTGTCAGACTTTAAGTACCCAAACAACCGCCAATATTTGTTAACCGTTAACTTTAACTTTTAAGCAGGTTGCAGCCTAATAAAATTAAGTATATGAAAAAGAAAATATTCTCTATTATAACCCTTGTGTTAGTTGCGGCAAGCAGCTGTAAAAACTTAGATGTTACCCCAAGCGATGCCATCAGTACCGGTACGCTGGTAACCACCAGCGATGGTTTAACCAATGCCCTTAACGGAGCCTACGCTTTGTTTAAAGACCATATTGAGTTTAACGGCACGGTTGACCAGAATAACATGTACCTGCGCCAGTTTTATCACCTGAGCGATTTTGCCAGTGATGATATTGTTTGCGGGCAGGTAACAACCGACCCATTGTATTACAGCTTTAGCCTCGATCATTCGCCGGCACAGGGCAACACACGTTATTTCTGGTACATTTCGTACAAGATCATCACTGGTGTTAACACGGTTATAGATGCGGTTGAAAAATCGGGCAAAACAGACGCCGCTACCAATCAATTATTGGGCGAGTGTTACTTCCTGCGTTCCTTCTGCCACTTTAACCTGGTAAGGCTATTTGCCAAGCCATACACGGTAGATCCTAACGCGCCGGGCATCATCCTGCGCGATAACCTTACCGATCCATCAAAAAAAGCGCGCTCAACCGTTCAGGAGGTTTACGATTCTGTTATTGCCGACGCCGAAAAAGCAGCCGGTTTAATGACCCGGCCGCGCGGTGTACAGTATGCATCGCAGGAAGCAGCGTGGTCGTTACTTGCGCGTGTAAACCTGTATAAAGAAGATAACGCAAAGGCTATTGAGTATGCCAATAAAGTAATTAACTCGGGCAAATTTACCTTAGCCAACAAAAACGAGTACAAAACCCTGTTTGCCAATGCTGCTACCAGCAGCGAAACCATCTGGTGCGTAGCGTTTACCCCGGTTGACGATTATGGTAAATTTGGCTCTATCGCATCAATGATCTACTCAGACGGTAACTCGGGCTGGGGCGAGGAGTATGCTTCATCTTCATTACGGTCGGCGATGTCGGCTCACCCCGAAGATGTGCGCTGGTCGTACATCGTTCCCCTGTCAGATGGTGCAGGTGGCGTTCAAAAGAAAAACGGCATCGAGATCTATTACATCAGTAAATTCTCGTTCCAGGGCGGCCTGCCAAATTTAAGCTCGCCAATTATGTTCAGGATAGCCGAAATGTACCTGATACGTGCCGAAGCCGAAGCCAAAACCGGAAAAACCGCCGATGCGCTTGACGATGTGGATATGATTCGCAAGAACCGCGGACTGGAGGGCTCGCTTTATAACAAGGTAGTACCGGGCGGCAAAACCGCTTTGGATGTAGTATTGGACGAAAAACGTTTAGAGATGGCATTTGAAGGCCACCGTACTTATGACGTATTCCGTAACAAACGCACGCTTAACAAGGCTTACTGGGGTTACCACCTTACCGGTTTAAAAGAAACCGATATCGATCTGTCTAAAACGCCGGCGGGGTATCCTAACCTAACAGTGCCGTACACCAGTCCGCGCATTATTTATTATTTGCCTATCGACGAGGTGTTAAGCAACCCGTTAGCCACACAAAACCCATAATTTAATTATCACACAGTAACATACATATTGATATGAAAAATTTAAAAGCTTACCTGTTCGTGCTATCGGTAGTTATAGCAAGTGCGGTACTCAGTTCATGTAAAAAGGATAGCTATGTAGCCCAAACCGATCTGCTTTATGATGTAGAAGTTGATGGCTCTACCGCCACCTTTAAAGTTAAAACCGAGGGCGTAACAGGTTACAAATGGGATTTTGGCGATGGTGAAACATCTACCGAAGCCAGCCCCACCCATACCTATCCGGGCAAGGGCAAGTATGTGCCAACGCTAACCGCATCGGTAAACGGTAAAAGCGTTGAGGCATCAACTGTGCTGCGTATAGCCAAAACATCGCCGGTGAAGATCAACGATAACTCGCTCGATGATTGGGCAGCTGTTACCAAAGATGTTATTCCACTGGGTGCAACCAAGGGCATTTTCAGGAATGTAAAAATGGATTACGATGGTAACTACGTGTACCTGTACGGCGAAATGACCGGAAAAAAATCAGACGCGGTTATTTTTGATATGTATATCGATTCTGATAATGATGCGGGCACAGGATTGCTAACCGGCACTTTCCCCGATGGTGGCTACGACATCCTGCTGGAAGGTCAGCTGCTCACCGCTGGTGTGGATATTTTTTACCATAACAGCGCCGATCAGAACGCCTTTTCGTTCGCCCCGCAGTCAATAGCCGAGGCCTACACAGTAGGTACAGTTAAGGATGAAGCCGGTGTGGTGAAGTTTGAAATGCGTATTGCACGCGGTAAGCTTAAAGGCTTAACAGGTTCGGGCATGCGTATAGCTTTACAGGCCATAAAAAACGACTGGTCGGTAGTGCTGGGCAACGCGCCCGACGAAGGGACCTCGAGTTTCTTCTTAGACATGAGCGAATAGCGTTTAGTTGATTTATATCTGTTTATTAGGCTGTAAAATATACATCAGGCACTATGGCAAAAAGTACAACTGCTGATCAGTTAGCCAACGGGCGTTTAGTATCGTTAGATGTTATGCGCGGCATGATCATGATACTGCTTTGCGGCGAAAGCTGCGCGCTTTATGAAGCGATAAGGCATATCGATCCTGCCAAACCTATGGGCGGACTGATCAACCAGTTCTTTCATCATCCGTGGCACGGGCTGCATTTCTGGGATTTAGTTCAGCCCGCGTTTATGTTCATGGCGGGTGCCGCGATGTATATTTCTTACAGCCGCAAACTGGATAAAGGCATTAGCTGGAACGATAATCTGCGCCATATATTAATACGCAGCCTTAAGCTTTTTATTTGCGGTGTAGCGCTGCATTGCTTTTATGCCGGCAAGCCGGTTTGGGAACTTTGGAATGTGCTAACACAGCTATCGTTCACTACCATAGTAGCATATCTCATCATCGATAAATCGTACACGTGGCAAATTGTGTTTAGCATTGGCCTGCTTATCCTAACCGAAGTCTTATACCGCACCATACTTATGCCTGGTTTCGACCAGCCGTTTGTAGAAGGCAAAAACTTTGGGGCGTATGTTGATACCCTGCTTATGGGTAAAATAAACAGCGATGGCTGGGTAACCATCAATTGCATACCAACAGCGGCGCATACCATTTGGGGTGTGTTGGCAGGTAAACTGTTAATATCAAACAAAAGCATCAGTTATAAAATAAAGGCCTTAATTGCAGCCGGCATTGTAGCCCTTGTAATTGGTTTCGGGCTCGACCTTTCGGGTGTAACACCTATCATCAAACGGATAAGCACCAGCGCGTTCGCGTTTGCATCGGTGGGTTGGGTGTTGTTGATACTGGCTGCAGTTTACTGGTTGGTTGATGTAAAGCGCAACAATAAATACGCATGGATATTTACCGTGGTAGGCATGAACGCCATATTCATCTACCTGTTTTTTGAAACGGTTGGCGCGCAATGGGTTAATGGCAAAGTGGCCATTTTTACCGGCGATATGCTGCACCTGTTCCTGAACGTTCCGTTAGGCGTAGCGGCTGTGGTATCGGCCATTGCCACGCTAATTGCCGAGTGGGGCCTGTGCTACTGGCTGTATAAACGGAACATCTTTTTTAAACTATAAACGTCTACCTATACTAAAACCGCATTATATCATGATAAAAAAATTTACAGGTTACGCCCTGGGCGTTTCCTTAGCAGCCATACTGCTGGCCTTTTCGTGTAACGATAAAAGCGCCAACCTGGTTAAGGTTGAAAAAGTGAACGTTACCTACACCGAAAGCGCCGAAGATTTCCCTAACCCCGAGCGTGGCTTTTACCGCTACTCCGAAGTGCACTCCAGCAATTACGAGGTATTGACGGAGGCAGAACTGAAAGCATACCGCTCACCGCAAAGTATACAGGGGGCGAACTACCAGGTAGCAAGCACACTGGTTTTCAGGTATTATGTTTTGGATGATGTGGTTAACAAGGCCATATCCGCCAGTTTTTTAACCAACTTAAAAAAGGATTTTGAAGCAGCCCGCGCGGCAGGTGTTAAGCTTATCCCGCGGTTTGTATATACCGCTACCGCCAAGCCGGGTAACTGCCCCGAAGGATTTATTTGTCCGCTGTATGGCGATGCACCCAAAACCATTATTCTGAACCACATTGCACAGCTAAAGCCTGTATTGCATGATAATGCCGATGTTATTGCCTGTGTACAACTGGGCTTTATAGGCGTATGGGGCGAGCAATATTACAGCGACTTTTTTGGTGATGCCTCAAACAACGGTAACCAAAACAACCGATTAACCGATAACAACTGGAAAGACAGGATAGAGGTGATCAAAGCTATGCTGGATGCCGTGCCTGCCGACAGGATGATACAGCTGCGCTACCCGCAGTTAAAGCAGCGTTACCTGTATGGTGTTAATTCCCCGCTTACATCGGCGCCTTTAACAGAAAGTGGTGCATTCAACGAAACCGATATGGCCCGCTTAGGCTACCATAACGATTGCTTTATGGCCAGCAGTAACGATTTTGGTACTTACGAGGATTATGGCAATAGTTCATCGCCACGCACATCAGACGGCGCGGTACTGAACACCCTGAAAGATTACTTTAAGGCCGACAGCAAGTTTGTAGTAGTTGGCGGCGAAACCTGCTCTGACGACTTCAGCCCCACCAACGATTGCGAGCCGGCCGGTAAGATCCAGGCCGAGTTTGCTGCCCTGCACTATAGCTTTATAAATGCCCATTACAACACCGAGGTAAATAACGATTGGCAGGATGGTGGTTGTATGGATAACATTAAACGCAACCTGGGCTATCGTTTTGTGCTGCAAAGCGCTGTACTGCCCGATAACGTGGTTAAAGGTACTGACCTGAACATTGTGCTGAATATCAAAAATGCGGGTTATGCATCGCCATATAATAAGCGCCCGGCCAAACTGCTGCTGCGCAATACTAAAACCGGCGAAGTAAAATCGTTCGATTTGGCTACCGATGTACGCAAATGGTATAGCGGTGATAACAAAGTGACCGAAACCATCGCCATCCCTTCTGATTTCCCTGCAGGTGATTACGAAATGCTGCTTAACCTGCCCGATGCTTATGCAAGCCTTGCAGGCAAGCCGGAGTTCAGCATCCGTTTAGCCAATAATGATGTGTGGGAAGCTACAACAGGTTATAACAAGTTAAACCATACTATTAAAGTTAACTAAGCAGGAGCGCAGGATGACCAAAGCCTTAAAGATATGTTTGTTTTTTGCTGTGACGTTATGCGCCGCCGGTGCACGGCTTTGCGCGCAGACAACTGTGGTGATTAAGGAGGGCGAGATGTGGTATGGCGGTGCGGTGAACGAAGCACACCTGATGCCCTTTCAGGACGGTTACAGCTACAACATGTACGGCGATACCCGCGGCAACCAAGCCGTGCCGCTGCTGGTATCTACCAAAGGCAGGTTCATTTGGAGCGGGGAGCCTTTTAAGTTCGCCGTTGAAAAGAACAGACTGCTTATAACTGATCTGAAGGGTGAGCTAACGATCGATTCGACAGGGACGGACTTGCGTGAAGCATTTAAAAATGCCGCGAAGCGATTTTTCCCCGCAAAGGGCAAACTTCCTGATACATTATTATTCAGCAAACCGCAATACAATACCTGGATAGAGCTGGTTTATAATCAAAACCAAAAGGATATTTTAAGTTATGCAAGGGCTATCATCGATAATGGTTTCCCGCCGGGCGTTATCATGATAGACGATAACTGGGCCGATTATTACGGAAAGTTTGACTTCAGGCTCGATAGGTTTAGCAACGCTACAGCGATGGTTGATACCCTGCACAGCTTAGGGTTTAAGGTGATGCTTTGGGTAAGTCCGTTCATTTCTCCCGATACCGAAGTGGGCAGGGAGGTGGCAGCCAAAAAGCTGGTGCTGTTCGATAATGAAGGCGATGCGGGCAAAACCTGGGCGCAGGCATCTAAACCTGCTATCATCAGCTGGTGGAACGGCTACAGCACGGTGCTCGATCTTACCAATCCCGGTGCTATGACCTGGTTTCGCGGGCGTTTAGATCATATGGTAAATACCTATCACCTGGATGGCTTTAAGTTTGACGCCGGCGATGCAGAGTTTTACCCTGCAAACAGCATATCGTACAAAAAAGTAACTCCTAATGAGCATAGCAGGCTTTGGGGCGAAGTGGGCTTACATTATCCCCTCAACGAGTACCGCGCCATGTGGAAAATGGGCGGCGAGCCGCTGGTGCAGCGCCTGCGCGATAAAAAGCACAGTTGGGAGGACCTTCAAAAACTAATACCGCATTTGACCACAGCAGGCTTGCTGGGATACCAGTTTACTTGCCCCGATATGATAGGCGGCGGCGAGTACGGCTCCTTTATCGGAAGGGATAAGCTGGATGAAACTTTAGTGGTACGCTCGGCGCAATGCTCGGCACTAATGCCTATGATGCAGTTTTCGGTCGCGCCCTGGCGTGTGCTCTCAAAATCAAACTTAGCAGCGGTAAAAAAAGCCGTTGATATACGGGCTAAGTACACACCATACATTATGCAACTGGTAAAAGCTGCCGCTAAAACCGGCGAACCCGTTGCCCGCAGCATGGAGTACGCATTTCCTAACCAAGGGTATGCTCATGTACAAGGTCAGTTTATGCTGGGCAGCAAATACCTGGTAGCACCCATGGTAGCGGCAGGCAACCTCAAAACCGTTTATCTGCCCAAAGGAAAATGGAGAAGCGATGCGGGTAAAACGGTAAAAGGCCCGGCCAAAATAGAAGTGGAAGTAGCGGCGGACAGGCTGCCCGTATTTGAATTAATAAAAGATTAAATTTATAAATATTATATAGTGCAAAGTTCTAAAAACATAGCTGAGGTTGTATCGCACTTTCAATGTGCTGCCGATGTGGGTTCGCAAAAAGCTTATGGCTCGGGGCATATCAACGACACCTTCTTTTTAAGCAATGTATCGGCCGGCGGGCCCGATTACCTGTTGCAGCGCATTAACCATAGCATTTTTACCAATGTAGAAAAGCTTACCGATAATATGCGCAAGGTAACCGAGCACCTAAGAGGCAAGATGGAGGCCTTTGGGTACGGGGATCCTAAAAAGGAGGTAATGACCCTTATACCTGCGGATAACGGCCGCTTTTTTTACAAGGATAGCGCAGGCGATTACTGGCGTATGTTTTACTTTTTAAGCGATACCAAAAGCTACGATGTGGTGCAAACCGAAAAGCAGGCCTACGAGGGCGGTAAGGCTTTTGGCAGGTTCCAGGCTATGCTGGCGGATATACCACCGGGCGAGATGTTTGAGGTAATACCCGACTTTCACAACATCCGGAAACGCTTGCAGCATCTGGACGAAGCTGTTGCAAAAGATGCCTGCGGGCGTGTGGCAGCAGTTGCCGCCGAACTGGACATAGTTAAAAAGTACGCGGCATCTATGCAATATTTTCAACAGCCCGAACAGGTTGCATTGCTACCCAGGCGCGTGATACATAACGATACCAAGTTTAACAATGTATTGCTGAACAGCAACGACGAGGCGCAGTGCGTTATCGATCTGGAAACGGTGATGGATGGATACGTAGCCTATGATTTTGGCGATGCGATCCGTACTATCGTCAACACCACTACCGAAGACGAGGCCGACCTGAGCAAGATACAGCTTAACCTGCCGCTGTTTAACGCTTACGTGCGGGGCTATTTAAAGGAAGCATCTGCATTTTTAACCGATGCTGAAGTTAACTCGCTGATGAAGGGTGCCCTGTTGCTTCCTTTTATGCAGGCCGTAAGGTTTTTAACCGATTATATTAACGGCGATACCTACTTTAAAATAAAGTTTGAAGGGCACAACCTGCAGCGTGCAAGGGCACAGTTCCAGCTGGTAAAAATGCTTGAAGCCAACGCTGCCGATATGCAGCAAACCATACTCAGCGAAATGGAGAAATATAAAACAGCGCATACCAATGGATAAGGGTATAGCCGCAAATATTCCGTACCTTACGGGTGCCGGTAACCTTGCATCTGTTGAAGGGGTTTCGCAGGCGCTGGATGGATTGGAGCGCAGGCAGATCATACACGCGCCCTGGGCAGGTACCGAGGAACAGCCAACGGCATCGTTCGCGCTGGCTTATAATGACACGGATATCTATCTGAAATATTACGTAACAGAGCACACTTTAAAGGCCGAATACAGTAAATTTAACGACCCGGTATTTGAAGATAGTTGTGTGGAGTTCTTTATCGCGTTTGATGACGATGTAAATTACTACAACCTGGAGTTTAACTGCATGGGCACTTGCAGGGCGCAGTACGGGCAATATAAAACCGGGCGTACATTTTTGCCGGTAAACCTGCTGCAAACCATCAGGCACCAAACGCTGATAAAACAGGGTATTGATAATATCAACTGGGAGCTTACTTTATGCATCCCCAAAAACATATTCAAGTTTCATCCCGGGCTATCATTAACAAAAAGCCGGGCAAAGGTTAACTTTTATAAATGCGGCGACGGCCTGCCTCAACCACACTTTTTATGCTGGAGCAGGGTAGAGGCCAGGAAGCCCGAGTTTCACCTGAGCCGGTTTTTTAAAGAAGTAACATTTAGTCCGCAGGTATATTAACATTAAACTTAACCTATGTCAGATACAACAGCACTCAGCAACAGGCAATCAAAGCTAAGCCCCATATATATTATTGGGATGCTGTTTTTTATTTTCGGGTTCATCACCTGGCTAAATTCGGTATTGATACCATACCTTAAATTAGCCTGCGAGCTAACCACCGTTGAAGCTTACCTGGTAACCTTTGCATTCTATATATCTTATTTCGTGCTGGCAATACCATCAGCCTGGATCTTGAAATTAACAGGCTTTAAAAAGGGCATGTCTGTAGGCCTGGGTATTATGGCCGTGGGCGCCCTGGTATTTATACCGGCGGCGTTAACCCGTTATTACGGGTTGTTTTTATTGGGCTTGTTTATCCAGGGATCGGGGCTGGCGTTGCTGCAAACGGCGTCCAACCCCTACATCACCATACTGGGCCCGCCCGAAAGTGCTGCCAAACGCATTAGTATTATGGGGGTTTGCAATAAAATAGCCGGGGCCCTGGCGCCCATTATACTGGGTGCTATCGCCCTAAAAAACGCCGACGGCTTAAAAGAGCGCCTGGAGGCAATGGCGCCTGCCGCTAAACTCACAGAGCTAAACGAACTGGCGTCGCGGGTTATTATGCCTTATATAATTATCGTAATTGTACTGCTCATTTTAGCGGTGGTAATATATTACTCCAGCCTGCCCGAGATAGATACCGATCAGGAAGACGAAACAACAGCCGTTAACAATACCGGCAAAACCAGCATTATGCAATTTCCGCATTTGCTGTTAGGCGTGTTAACGCTGTTTTTTTATGTAGGGGCCGAGGTTATTGCCGGCGATACCATCATCAACTACGGCAGCACGCAGGGCATCCCCTTAAATATTGCTAAATTTTTTACAACCTGTACATTGATATGTATGCTTATAGGCTATTTTGTGGGTATTGCCTGCATCCCCAAATACCTTAACCAGGAAAAAGCCATGAAAATATCGGCCGTATTAGGGCTGGTACTTTCGGCTGTGGCTATACTAACCACAGGGTATGTGTCGGTATCAGCAGTAGCTTTATTAGGACTGGCAAACTCGCTCGTTTGGCCTGCAATATGGCCAATGGCGTTAGCTGGCCTGGGCAGGTTCACAAAAATAGGGTCATCATTATTAATTATGGGCATAGCGGGCGGCGCGATAGTACCTTTGGCTTACGGTGCTTTGGCCCAGTCATTAAATCCCAGCCACGGCTACCTGGTATTGATACCGGCTTACCTCGTTATTCTGTATTATGCTATTGGCGGGCACAAGGTAGGCAGGCCAAAAACTTCAACACATCAACAATTATAATCATCAATAAATAAAAACTAAAAGTTATGGATCGCAGACAATTTGTTTGGAATACCGCTGTAGGATTAGCCGGGCTAACAATTTTGCCTTCAGGGTTATTATTCGCAAAAAATGCAGATAAGGTAAGGTTGGGTTATATAGGCGTTGGCCTGCGCGGCCGCAACCATATTGGCGAAGGTTTGCTTCGCGATGATGTAGAAATAGTTGCCATTTGCGACACACAGGAAAGTTCGCTGAAAGCCTGCCGCGAGCAATTTGTGAAGGCCAAAAAGAAACTGCCTGCAGAGTATACCGGCGGAGTAAATGCCTATAAAAAACTGTTGGACCGTAAAGATATTGACGGGGTAATTATTGCTACACCATGGGAGTTTCATAAAGATCAGGCTATTGATGCCATGCGCGCCGGTAAATATGTTGGCTGCGAGGTTATTGCCGGCATTACCGAGCAGGACCACTGGGATATTTTAAAGGTGTATGATGAAACCAAGGTGCCATACATGACATTGGAGAACGTTTGCTACCGCCGCGATGTAATGGCTGCCCTGAACATGTGCAGGCAAAACCTGTTTGGCGAATTGGTTCATCTTGAAGGCGGCTACCAGCACGATCTGCGCGGGGTTTTGTTTAACGATGGCAAAAGTGCGTATGGCAAAGGCGTAGAGTTTGGCCCCAATGCGGTAAGCGAAGCGCAATGGCGCACCCAATGGAATATTGACCGCGACGGCGATATTTACCCAACCCACGGTGCGGGCCCGGTTATGAATTATATTGATATTAACCGCGGTAACAGCTTTACCAACCTGGTATCGTTCTCATCTAAATCTCGCGGGCTTAATGCTTACATAGAAAAGTTATCGCCGGGCAATAAAAACGGGAAAATCCACTTTAAAAATGGCGACGTAACTACTACTACTATCAACTGCGCCAACGGCGAAACCGTTACGCTTAGCCATGATACACACCTGCCGCGCCCATATTCGTTAGGGTTTAGGGTACAGGGCACCAAGGGTATCTGGATGGATGTTGCCGACGGGGTTTATATCGAAGGCCAATCGGCCAAGTACGATGAGTGGGATAAGGCAAGCGTTTGGTTCGAAAAATACGACCACCCGGTTTGGAAGAAGTTTGAGAAATATGCCGAAGGCGCGGGCCACGGCGGTATGGACTGGTTTGTGTTTAACGCCTTTGTAGAATCGGTTAAACAAAAGAAACAAACGCCTATTGATATCTACGACTCGCTGACCATGAGCGTGATCACCCCGCTATCAGAAAAATCAATTGCCGAAGGCAATACACCGCAAAAGTTCCCCGACTTTACAAGGGGCAAATGGAAAGAGCGTAAAAATACCTTTGCTTTAGACGACAGCGGATTTTAAATAAGATAAAAAGTTTAAGAAATGTTACCGGCCGGTGGGCCTGCCGAAAGGCAGGCTCCCACATGGCAGGGCATAGCTGTGCCCAAACCTAACCAACCCCCACAAAAAATGCTACTAAACTTATTAGAAGAAACCCGGTACGAGAAGGTGCCGGTAAAAATATACCCTAACGATACAGAGGCGAGCCTTGACGTTGCCAAGCGTATAGCGCTCATCATCAAACAAAAACAAGCCGAAGGCAAGATCGCAGTGTTAGGGTTAGCCACCGGCGTATCGCCCATAAAAGTTTATCGCGAACTGATAAGGCTGCATAAAGAGGAGGGCCTGAGCTTTAAAAATGTGGTAACCTTTAACCTTGATGAATATTACCCCATACAGCCCGATTCGGCCCAGAGCTATGTGCGGTTCATGAAAGAGAACCTGTTTGATCATGTGGATATAGATATGGCTAACGTAAACATTCCGGATGGTACGCTGGCCGAGCAGGACATAGCAGCGTTTTGCCTGGCATACGAGCAGAAGATAAATAGCTACGGCGGTATCGATGTTCAGCTTTTGGGTATCGGGCGTACCGGCCACATCGGTTTTAACGAGCCGGGCTCGGCGCCAAACTCGGGCACACGTTTAGTAACCCTTAACGACCTTACCCGCCGCGATGCTTCAAAAGATTTCGGCGGTAAAGAAAACGTGCCCACCAAGGCTATCACCATGGGTATAGGCACCATATTTAAGGCCCGCGAAATTATCCTGCTGGCATGGAACGGAAAAAAGGCCCCCATCATAAAAAAAGCAGTAGAAGGTGCGATATCCCCCGATGTACCGGCAACGTACCTCCAAAATTCAGATAACGTCGAGTTTATTATTGATAGCGACGCATCGGTAAGCCTCACCCGTTTTGATACTCCCTGGCTGGTTAAGGATTGCGTTTGGGACGATACGCTCATCAAGAAGGCGGTGATATGGCTCGCAAAAACGCTTAATAAACCCATCCTTAAACTTACCGAGAACGATTACAATAACAACGGCATGGCCCAGCTGGCAACGCAACTTGGCCCGGTTTATAATATCAATATCAGCATATTTAATAATATACAACACACCATTACCGGCTGGCCGGGCGGCAAGTTCAACGCCGACGATAGTCAGCGGCCCGAGCGTGCCAACCCCGCCGTAAAACGTTCGATAGTGTTTTCGCCGCACCCGGATGATGATGTGATATCCATGGGAGGCACCTTTATCCGCCTGGCCGACCAGGGGCACGAGGTGCATGTAGCCTACCAAACATCGGGCAATACCGCCGTTTGGGACGACGAGATGCTGCGGTATGTAGAGTTTGCCATGGATTTTGCCCGTTCGCAATCTCAGGATGCCGCTTATCTTGAAAGCCTGTATAAGAGCATGACCGCCTTTTTGGAAACAAAGCGGCCAAATCAAAGTGATACCGAGGCCATCCGTATTGTAAAGGGGTTGATACGAAAGGGCGAAGCTATTGCCGGGGCTAGGCTGGCCGGCTTGCATGATGAGCGCATTCACTTTATGGACCTGCCCTTCTACGACCGCAGTAAATTTGAAAAGAGCGTATCCTTTGAGGATGATATCAAACAAACTATGCAGCTTTTGCAGGATGTAAAACCTCACCAGATATTTACCGCCGGCGACTTTGCCGACCCGCATGGCACACACAAGGTATGCTTTGAAATATTGCTGGAAGCTTTTAACCGCCTGCGGCAGATAGAAGAATGGACAAAAGATTGCTGGATATGGCTGTACCGCGGCGCATGGCACGAGTTTGAGATCCACGAAATTGAAATGGCGGTGCCACTATCCCCACAGGAAGTTTTGCGCAAACGCCTGGCCATCTTTAAGCACCAGTCGCAAAAGGATATCCCGGTGTTCCCCGGCGACGATGCCCGCGAATTTTGGGTACGCGCCGAAGACCGTACGCAGGAAACCGCCCGGCTGTACAACCAGCTTGGCTTAGCCGAATACGAAGCGATAGAGGCTTTTGTAAGGTGGAAGGTTGAATAAGTGAAGTACGCCTGGCTAAAGCTTTTATACCGGACAGAATTATTATATTTGTATATGGACGCATTGATTGTTTACCCGGAAAATAAAGAGCAATTGACCGCTTTAAAAGCAGTGATGAAAGCAATGAAAATTTCATTCGAGCAAAAAAACATTGTTTATCCGCAGCATGTGGTGGATGGTGTAAACGAATCTTTGAAACAATCTGATCAAGGTCAGTTAACGGCTTTTACAAGCATCAAGGACTTATTGAATTAAATGAGCTTACAGATTTATTTTACTCCACGCTCAAAGGAAACATTTAAATCTACTTACAACTTTATTAAGAATGAATTTGGGGTGAGCGTAGCTGAGAAGTTTTCAATCAAGACCGAAAAAACAATTAAATTGATAGCTGATCACCCATTAATGTTTAAAGTTTCAACAATTGCTACTGATGTTAGGGTTGGCTTGATTACAAAGCAATGTTCTATTTTTTATAAAGTTACTGAAACTACCATTCACCTCTTATTTTTTTGGGATAATCGCCAGGAACCTTTATAGTTATTAAGCCCAATTTCTTTTATATTGCAATAACCTATAACCCGTAACTTCAAAGCGGGGGTCCGTTACATCATGAGCATAAAAAGACGATCGTTCCTCAAAAAAACATTGATAGCCGGCGCGGGTGCAGGTTTGGTGCCGCAATTTTTGCAAGCTAAGGATGGCACTGCTAACGCCGTCGCGCCCGTTGATTTTCCGCTTGCCGCTGCGGGTAAAAAAGTGATAGTAGCCGGTGCAGGTATCACCGGACTGTGCTGCGCCTACGAACTGATGAAGGCCGGGCACCATGTAACCGTACTGGAAGCATCCGGCAGGTATGGCGGGCATGTGTTTACAGGTCGCGATGGTCTGTCGGATGGACTGTATGCCGATTATGGCGCCGACCATATCACCAAACCAGGCTACGAGAAGTTTTTTGAATATGTAAATGAGTTTAACCTCACTGTTATACCCTATCCCAATGCCGAAGGATCGGAAGCAGCAAAGGATGGACATGTGCTGAAAATGATAGGCGGCAAATTCTACACCGAAGAAATGCTGCGCGACCCTGCCGTATTAACAAAGTTTGGCTTCAATGACAAGGAAGTCAAATTTTTATCGCAAAACCCGGGCTATGCTTTAAGCTCGTTATACATTAAGCCTTACCTGGCAAAATTTAAAGACCCGTACCAGCCGTTTGGCGTTGGGTACGATGACTATGACAACTTCCCGATAACGGATATATTTAAAAAGGAAGGTGCATCGCCGGCTGCATTGGATTGGCTGGGCGGTTCGCATACTTCGGCGCTTTACTATTTGTGGCGCGCCTACATTATGGAGCAGCGCGGCATCCCGCTATCAGAAGGCGATACCTACCATTTAAAGGATGGTAACGAGCAACTGCCAATGGCTTTTGCCAAGCGCCTTGGCTCAAGGCTAAAGCTTAACCACCCGGTGCTGGGCATTAAGCACGATAGCAAGGGTGTAACCGTTACCTACAAAGCCTTTGGTTTTGATGATGAGAAGGAAATTACCGCCGATGTGTTGATTAATTGTATTACCCTGCCGATATTTAAAAACATCCCGGTTACACCTGCATTGTCGCCCGCCAAGCAATATGTAGTTGATAATATGGCTTATTCCTCACATCCATTTTATGTATTTGAAGCTGCCACCCGCTTTTGGCTGGATGATGGTTTTAAAAGCATCAATATGCAGTTTGAGCATCCTGATATCTCATCTATTTGGGAAGAAACCAACCAGGTGGATAGCAAGCGCATTGTTTTAAAAGCTTATGGTCCGGGTGGCCTGTCGCCGCAGCGGGTGTTGGCGGCCTTTCGCGAGGTGTACCCGGGCAAGCACGATACCATTGAACAAGCCCTTACCAAAGACTGGACAAAAGATAAGTTTGCACCGGCTTGCGAGATGGAACCTTTCGCGATAGGGCAGATGAACAAATTTTGGCCGCAGTTGATGATGCCCGAAGGCCGCATTTATTTTGCAGGCACTTATGCCGATAACATGAGCAGGGGGATGGAATCGTGCATCCGATCGGCGCAGCGGGTGGCAATGGAGGTGAACAAGCTATAAGGGTTTATGAAAAGGCAATTTTTACTTATAACGGTTATCAGCGTCGCGGTGTCGTTGTTTTCATTTACGGCTATTGTACAGCAAAATGCCGCCCCGTTGGTTAAGATCACCGCTCCTAAAGTAAATACCTTTACCTGGGGCAGCCCTGTAAGCTACAGCATAAGCGTGGCTGACAAAGAAGATGGCGACTCGAAATTTGATGAGATAAATGGCCTCGAAGTGCTGCTGGAAGTAAAATTCGTGCCGGGTAACGCTAAATTGCCACCGGGCAACCAGGCAGCGCCCGATGAAGCCGGCCTGGCGGTGATGCGTGCGTCAAACTGCTTTAACTGCCACAACTTCAACAGTAAATTAATAGGCCCGTCTTTTAACGATATTGTGGCACGGTACCCGCTTTCGGCGGCTAATGTGGCATTATTAACCAGGCGCATCAGGGAAGGCTCTGCAGGTATATGGGGCAAGGCTGCTATGCCTACGCACCCCGAGCTTACCGCCGCCGAAACCGAGGCCGCCGTTAAGTGGATGTTTAAGCAGGCTGCAGATCCAAACGTTACCTATTACACCGGGCTTGATGGCCTGTTCCGAACCAAAGCGGCGCCTGCCGATAAGAAAGGGACCTACGTTATTACCGCCAGTTATACCGACCATGGCTTAAAAGCCTCGCCCGGCAAACAGCGAATGACCGGCCGGGATGTAATGGTGTTGCAAAGCAAATGAACTACTATAGCCCGGCAGCGGTTGCTTATTCAGCACCGCCGCCGCGGGGCAATTTATTTCTGTTTAACGTAAGTTTCTATGATCTCGTGATTGATATTCAGGCTGTCTATCTTTTCGATGCCTTTTTGAATCAGCGTATCACCTTTAAACATTACAGTAAAGTCAAAGTCTCGGCCCTCCCATTCGCGGGCGTTCAGGTAAGCCAGGTGTTCGGTGTATTTATCACCCTTAAAATCATACGTGCCGCCGCCTGCCGTATAGGTGGCGTCTTTGCCCTTGCCTTTGCTCAGGTCGTGCCGCATAAACGCAAAGTGCGTGTCATTTAAAATTTTCAGCATTTCCTGGTTGGGCACAGGGTAGTCTTTTACGGTGTCGCCTTTGGTAACCGTTACCGCCGATACCAGTTTCCAGGTGCCGGTCATTGGCGAGGCGGCAGGTGTTTCTGATGTTGTCGCGGCAGGCTTTTGCGTGCACGATGCCAGCGCAATGGCCGCAAGGGGTAATAAACGTGTAAGTTTCATTTCGAGATTTAAGGTTTGTTGAATTTACTGCTAATATAAGCGCAACAATAGTAAATGCAACTGTGTTAAGCTATTGTATGGAAAACGCCACGCAAAATTTTTACTCGGGGGCCAGCGGCCTGGTGCTGCCGGTACCCAATAAATCGTTATACCCGCCCGAGTTTCAGGACAGGTCGCGATTGTGTTATTATGGCTCGTTATTTAACAGTATCGAGATAAACAGCTCTTTTTACAGGCTTCCGCAAGCATCAACTGTGAAAAAGTGGACAACCGAAGTGCCTGATAATTTCAAGTTTACTTACAAGCTCTGGCGCGATATCACCCATAACAAGCAACTGCTTTTTAACCCCGAAGATATAGAGCGCTTTATGCAGGTGATAGATGGGGCTGGCGATAAAAAAGGCAGCCTGCTGATACAGTTCCCGGGGAGCAATGATGTATCGAACATAAGGCAATTGGAAAAACTGCTGATCAACCTGCAGGATACCGGCTTGTGTGTGGGCTGGGATGTGGCGGTAGAGTTTAGGAACAGCAGTTGGTATAAAGATGAAGTTTACGAAATGTTGGATAACTACAACTGCGCAATGGTGATACAGGATATGCCCAAATCGCTTACACCAATGGTAGATATGGCAACCGAATTTAAGTACCTGCGTTTTCACGGGCCCAATGGCGGCTATCGCGGCAGTTATACCGATGATTTTTTATATGAATACGCCCAGTATATCACCGAGTGGCTAAACGATGGCAAAAGGGTTTATGCCTATTTTAACAATACCATGGGCGATGCGGTTAATAACCTGGTAACCTTAAACGGGTATGTAAAGCAACTTTAAGTTACTGTTTAAGGTCGATGTCTGTGTTCTCGGTCCTGTCAACAATGGCTTTGATCACGCTGTCCAACTCCTGGGCCGAGGTTTCAAGGAAGCTTATTATCTCTTTATTCACCTCGCTATCACTGTCTGCATTGATCATGGGTATCAGCCCTAAAATACGGCACAAAGGTGCGCGCACAATATGCGATTGCATGTAGGCTATTTCACGCAGTTGGGTGTTTTGTTTTTCAATGGCTTGTGTGTATAGTATGCTTTCGGTAATGTCGCGGGCAATCACCAAACGCTCGCTTTTACCCCTGTAAACTATACTGCTGCATCTTACTTCTACGTGAAACTCTTTCCCGTTTTTAGCTTTATGGATAACAGTTGAAATAGAAGGTACATTGTGGTCTAATTGTTCAAGTGTTTCAATAAGGTTACCGATCTTTTCTGGCGGCCTGATGTCTTTGATGGTCATCGTGTTGAACTCTTCCCTGGTAAAGCCGTATTGCCGTATAGCGGCGCCATTTACCTGCAAAAACTGCAATGTATCCGGATCAAATATCCACATAGGCGATGGGTTGCGGAAAAACAGGCTTTTATAGTGGCTCTCTGTTTCCGTTAGTTGCGCGTTCAGTGCGGTCGTCTCCGCTATGCGCCGCTGCAAATTGTGCCGCAACCTGGCCTCCTTTATAATGTTTTTTTCGAGGCCTATGATTATATGTCGTAATACGATTACAACCGCTATATTCAGAAATATAAAATTGGAGGTAATGAACACCCAGGTATCAAGGGGATACATGGCTATAAGCGGAGAATTGAACAGCCTGAAATAAATTACCCCTGCAAAGAATAGGTAGATGCCGAAATTTACCACCAATGACAACAAAATGGCGCGGCCATTAAACAACAACGTGATAAAAACAGCCAGCGCCAGCAGGTAAATGCTCCCCATTCCAAAAGAACCTAAAGAAACCATTACAATAATAGCCAGCACATAAAAAACAATAACTACGTATAATTTTTTGAAAGATGTTTTGATACGCTGGTTAAGGGAAATTGCCGGGATTGTTATGATCGCAAATACATCATATGCCGGAATAAAAACATGGCCTTTGTTCAACAGGATGATAACGCTGGGAATTAACGCTACGAGGCTTGCAGGTGTTGAGTAAAGGATAATTTTAATGAAAAGATTTTCGCGCCAGGCCGTTAAACTCTCAACTTCATCCCCTGAATTGTCTTTAAGCGCGTTTTTGCCAAATATCTTATAAACCTTCCAGATATGATGTAACGAGATAGACATGTTAGGAATTAAGTAATAAGATATTTTTCCCAAGATAATTAAAATATGTTTTACAACGCGGTCGATTTATTTTTTTGTAATTAAAAAAGGCCGCTATGAATGCATAGCGGCCTTTTCTCTTGATACCTGACAATTACCAGGGCAACTCTTCCCCTAAATGGATAAAACGGCCATTGGGGCCATCTTCGCCTGCAAGCGCAAGTTCTACACTGGTTTTCGCGCCGTCAACAATCTCCATTGGTGCAACATCGGTACCGCCAAGCTCGGTTTTAACCCAGCCGGGGTGCGCGGAGTTTACCTTAATGCCGGTGCCTTCCAACTCGATAGCCAGGTGATTGGTAAACATGTTCAACGCGGCTTTTGAAGCATCGTACGATAGTACCTTAATATCCTTGATAGGGCTATCAGTTTCCGCATGCAGTGTAAGCGAACCTAATATGCTTGATAAATTAACAATGCGGCCTGCACTGCTTTTCTTGAGCAAAGGGAGCAAAGCGTTGGTTACATACACCACGCTGAAAAAGTTTGTCTGAAACACGTATTCAAACTCTTCTTCATCAGTTGCGGATGTTATCTTTTCAAACAGCGACCGTTTTGGCGCCACACCCGCGTTGTTCACCAGTATATCCAGCCTGCCGAATTTTTCTTCTACGTATTTTGCCAAAGCAGCACGGTCGTCGGCGCTGGTTACTTCCAGTTTGGCGCCGTACGCATCAATACCCAGTTGTTTAAGCTTATTTGCCGAATCGTTAGCCACATCTAAGCTACGTGCTGTTAAAATAACAGTTACGCCCTGCTCGCCAAGCTGTTTGGCAGTTTCGAACCCTATGCCACGGTTAGCGCCTGTTATAAGGGCTATTTTTTGATCTTTCATGTTTATGTGTTTTTTTGTTGTGAATTGATTGTTAGTTATAGACCGTTCGGTCTTTTTTATGTCATAAAAAAAGTGTTATACTACCTGGGCTTCAATTTCCGCCTTAAGCATTTTAATAATGGTACCGATATTATGGTTATTGCCCATAACGCGGGCTATCATAATTGCACCCTCCATCATTGTAAAAAGTTTTATAGCAAATTCGCGGGCGTTCCACGATGCGTGAAATTCGCCGGTACCAATGCCTTCAATAATCACATTGGTAACCCGCTTTACCGACCACTCCATACCCTTTCGCACCTTTTCGTTGATCACCGCGTTGGTATCATCCGCCTCCATGCCAAAGTTTATCATAGGGCAGCCGCCCTGCAGCGGCGGGTTGTCGGGGTTGCTTAAAAAATCAAGGTAGGCAAATAGTTTTCCTTTGGCCGTTTTCTCTTTGTTCATCGCTGCCGCAATTTTTTCGCTTAACGATGTCAGGCAGTAATCTACCACGGCGCAGGATAACGCTTCTTTACTTTCAAAATGACCGTATAGGCCGCCCTTGGCCATTTTGGTGGCTTCCATTATATCGCTCATGGCTGTACCTGCAACACCTTTAGTATTAAACAGCGGTGCTGATTGCTCTATAATAAACTGACGGGTTCTTTCTGCTTTGGTCATCTTTTTTGGTTGACGGATCAAATATAGACCGTTCGGTCTGATCCTGCAACTGATTGTATTATAAATGTTACTATAATGACAAACGCACCGGTTAAACCATAAGCCGCCTGCTGCAGTCATACATCAAAAATTAACAAAACATGAAAAAATTACTTTTGATGATAACATTCCTGGCAGGTACGGTGGTATTTGCCCAGGCACAAACCCAAAGGGCACGTAAAACCCCTGAACAACGCGCACAGTTTGCAACACAGGCGCTTACTAAAAAGCTAAGCCTTTCGGCAGATCAGTCGGCTAAAGTAAGTGCTATTATGGCTAACCGCGCCGCGCAGATGGATAGCCTGCGTGCAAACAAATCGGCCGACCGCAAGGCGAACATGCAGGCACGCAAAGCTATTGCTGTTAAAACCAATACCGATGTAAAAGCCCTTTTAACTGCCGACCAGCTAAAAGCGTATGCAGGTTTAAGGCATAACTTTAAAGGCAGAATGCACGGCAAACGCGGTGGCCGGCATATAGCACCCGAACAAAAGGCACAACGTATGAGCAAAGTGCTGCAAAAAAAATTAACGCTGTCTGAAGACCAATACGCTAAAGTGAACGCTATTTTGCTGAAACGCGCTACCCAAATGGATAGCCTGAAAGCAAACCGTTCTGCAACCGACCGTAAGGCTAACAAAGAAAACCGTAAGGCCATAATGAGCCAGACCGACGGCGAACTTAAAGCTGTGTTAAATGCCGACCAGCTGAAAAGCTATACCGACATGAAGAACAAGTTTAAAGAAAGAATGAAAAACAGGAGAGGCCCTAAAGCCCCAACTGCCGGATAATTTTTGTGAGTGAGTGATGATAAAGCGGGCAGCCCCATGTGGTTGTCCGCTTTTTTTTGGGAGCCGGCCGTCGTAAACAACCTTTAAAATGTCGCGTATGCACCTTACAGGAGAGAGCGAAAGCAGGTAGATTTGTTTAAAAAGATAATGAAAGAAGCAAAAACCGACCACCCGTTTAATAAATTATCGCAACCCGCGCAACGGGCGCTGGTCAATGCGGGTATAACAGGTGTGCGGGACCTATCGCGGTTTACCGAAAAAGAGATCATGAAATTACATGGCATCGGCAAAAGTGCTATACCTGTTTTAAAGGAAGCTTTGCATAGGCATGATCTTTCTTTCGCCAGCTAACTCTACTATCAATAAACAACAATTATGTCATTCCAAGCGTACTTAAACACGATCAAACAGAAAACAGGAAAGGGCCCGGCAGATTTCAGGGCTATGGCCGAAGAAAAAGGTTTTACCAAAAACGGAGAGCTTGCTGCGAAAGCGGGCGATATTACTAACTGGCTGAAAGCAGATTTTGAATTGGGCCATGGCCACGCTATGGCAATTTTTGCGCTGCTTAAAGGCATCAAGGACGAAGGCAGCGTTTAAAAAGAGAAGCTCCGTCTGCCGGAGCTTCTCCTTTTAAAGAACCATAGTTATTGTACAACCAGTGTTGCAATGGAATGCGGCGCGCTTACGGTTTTGGCGGCCTTGCCTTTTATCCATAAGCTGTATTCTATCTTCTCGTCGGTGCGGTTCATTACCACTACGGCTATCGATCCGTTAGGGTTCTGGTAAGCGGTGGTCAACAGCTTATCGCGGCTTGCCGAGGCGGCGATGCGTTTAGCGCCGGGTTTAATGTATTTGGAGAAATGACCAATATAATAGTACGAATTGGTATAAAGCAATTGGCCGGTGCGGGTATCGGCATGTACCGGGGCGAAGCAAAAATTGCCAACATGATTAGGCCCGCCTTTTTCATCTAACAGGATGTTCCAGTCGGTCCAGCCTACGGTGCCGGCATTAAAATCGTTTATCATCGACAGGCCGTAGCGCTCGCCCAGGTTCCAGTCGTCCAAACGGTTAAAATCAAATTTCTCTACGCAGCCCTCGGTAAATATCAGGTTCTTATCCGGGAAGGCGGCATGGGTAAGGCGGGTGTTCTCAAAATTCTGGCCAGCGCCTGTCCAGGTCTCGTACCAGTGAAAGCCGATACCCCAAACATATCTGGCGGCCGCAGGGTCTTCTAAAATGGTGCTTGCGCGCTGGTAAAGCAAGTCGCGGTTGTGGTCCCAAACAATAAGTTTTTTTGCTTTCATGCCCTGTTTCCAAAGTGTTGGGCCTAAATAATTCTTTACAAAGTCGCGCTCCTCTTCGGCCGTGTACTTACATGATTCCCACGTTTGCGTAGCCATAGGCTCGTTTTGTACCGAAAGGCCCCATATTGGTATGCCCTGCGCTTCGTACGCTTTAATGAACTTTACATAAAAGTTTGCCCAGCTTTGCGCAAACGCAGGTTTAAGCTTCCCGCCGTGCAGTACGTCGTTGTTATCTTTCATAAATGCAGGTGGGCTCCAGGGCGATACATACATGGTTAGCTTACCCCCTGCCGCCGCGGTTGCCGCTTTTATGAATGGTATGCGGTATTTTTTATCGTGGCTGATGTCAAAGGTTGATAGGGATTTATCGCTATTGCTAACATAGCTGTAACTGCCGCTGCTAAAATCGCAGCTTTGAATATTGGTACGGGCGAGGGTAAAGCCAATACCCGAGGTTTTACTGTAATAAGCTTCTAAAAGCTCTGTTTGCTTATCTTTTGGCAGCTTGTAAAATGTTTCGGCAACGGCATCGGTTAATGCGCCGCCAATGCCAAGCATGGTTTGAAACTGCTTTTCGGGGTCAACAAAAACCACCGTTTCGGTTTCGGGCGGTTGCGGGTCCGACGAAAATTTTAACTCGCCTGCGGGGGCAAGCCTTTTGTTGGAGCCCTTTTCGGTGACATACATTTTTACCGTTTTATTGGCTGCTGAGTACGGCACTTTCTTTTTTGCGGCGGGTGCCTGGCTAAAAGCGCCTGCCGCGAAGCATAACAGGCCGGCAATTAAAAATCCTTTCTTCATGGGGTGAGGGCTGAAGTTATGGTTTGAATTGATTGAATATTTACGAGGTTAAGTTGTGTTATTTTGTTCCGGCCTTTCTGCCGTTTCCCAGCCATAACAGCGCGTCAATTGTCAGCTTATCCTGTACGGGATTGTTAAATGTTTGGGATAGTTCTTTATTGGTATGATGTTCGTAGTCTATATCGTTATGACCAAAGTTAAAGTAGATCATTTTATAATTTTTATTTGTCCACACGATGGGATAATAGCCGCTGTGCCATATCTCCTGCGGTTTGGGCCCGGTGCCTAACGGAAAGCTCACCGGATCTATCGAAGCCAGTATCTTTATATCCGGATTTTTAGTAAGGTCTTTTTCCCATCGGTACCATTCGCAGGGTGAGGTTTTAAAATCCTGCGGCATGTTTTTGGTAGCGGGGTGCATCCGGTCTTCTACCTTTAAAACAGCGAAAACCGGTCGCCAGGTGTTGCTTTTATACTGGCCGGCGCCCAAAAACTCGTTGTGGTACCAATCCCAATTTTGCGGATAATCTGACGGGGTAAGGGCAAATGCCGCGAAGTGGAAACCCATCCAGCCGCCGCCGTTTTTCATGTAGGTTTCAAAGGCCGCGCGCTGGGCGGGGTCCTCCGGCCGGGTATCTAGAAATATCACCACCTTATAATTGGCCAGGAATTTAGCGTTAAGGTTGTTCCAGTTACTGGTAGAGTCATACCCGAAATTGTATTTTTTGGCCATTTGCGGGAACCACCTGTTGGCCTCGTGCACAAAGCTGATGTGCGCCTGATCGTTCTTGGCGGTGTAAAAAGCAATTACTTTGAACTTCTGCTGGGCAAAGGCGCCCGTAAAGATGCACAGACAAAATACACATAGCGCAAGCGCCCTGGTTTTAAAAATAAAGGTCATGATGTCGCTTTGTATTGGTTTCGCAAAGCTAATTTACTATATTATAGTGTACATTTTACATGCCCTATATTTTATTCTGCGAAAACGATTGAGTGGACTGCCTATTTCACCAGTTGCTGATACAGTCGGGTAAGGCTATCCTCGCCATCTACACAAAAACCAGGGTGCACCTTTGAGGTTTGCACAACCGTACTGCGCGTAGCCGTAAGCCATCTGAAACGCGATGCTGCATCCAACTCGCCAATAGGGCCGGCATCTTTACCACCCATGGCGATACGCTGAAACGACAGCAGGTTTTCTTCCAGCGCTTCAATATCCAGGTCTTTTGACAAAGCCAGCAGGCGGTCTTTATCAATGCTGTACCTCATTTTTAAAAACTGCTGTTTTTTGCAAAACAACACCACGCCTACGTTTATAAATTCCTCGCGCTCTACCCTGGGCACAACGCGTATCACGGCATACTCAAATAAGTGCCTGTCTTGCATCGTGCGCCTCCTTTACAAAAATATTCGAGTGTGCTAAGCGGGTGTTCAAAAACTTAGCGTATATCTGCCGCTGCTCGTCGGCGGTTTCAAAAGAGCGGTCGGTTAGCCATTCATCGGGTATCAGGTTAACCACCGATTGTATGAAATCATGAGTTAGTACCGCTTTAAAAGTGGCATCAACCGCCTCCAGTTCAGTCGCCTTGCGAAGCAGCACATGATCCTTTATCTGCACAAACGGGGCGCATAGCCTGTTCTTCCCATTTGTCCATACTATGATGAAAATATAGGGCAGCGCCGTGGTCTATCAGCCAAAGCTCACGGTTAAACATCAGCATATTGGTGTTGCGGGCGGTACGGTCAACGTTCATCAGCAGCGCATCCAGCCAAACAATTTGCGAAGCTGTTTCGGGCGTTACAAAAGTAACCGCCGGGTCGAACGTGATAGAACCCGAAAGATAATGCAGCGCCAGGTTTAGCCCTACGCTAAATTTTAACAGGTCCTGTATCTCCTCGTCGGGTTCGGTACGGCCAAAGGCTTCATCAAGATTGGCAAATACCAGCTCAGGTACTTTAAAACCCAGCTTACGGGCAATTTCGCCACCTATCAGGTCGGCTATCAGCGCTTTTGGCCCTTGCCCCGCGCCACGGAATTTAAGCACATATAAAAAGCCGTCGTCGGCCTCGGCAATAGCAGGCAATGAGCCGCCCTCGCGCAACGGGGTAACGTAGCGGGTAACATTAACAGTGCGTAATTGGGGTGCGGTATTAGCCATGGTTTATGTGAGGCTAATATAGGGATTATTGGTAAATAGATTTGCTTGCGTGTTGTTGACTCACCCCGCGGCACTGCGTGCGCGACCCTCTCTGCTGAGCAAAGAGGGTGGAGAAATTTCTAACCCTCTTTCCGCTTGCGGAGAGAGGGTGGTCGAGCGGAGCAACGACCGGGTGAGTAAAATATAGGAGCGATGAGCATGTCGGTTAGCTACTCACCTGACTACGCTGCGCTGCCCCACCCTTTTTGAGCAGCAAAGGAGGTGGGGCGTTGTTTGGGTTTACTCGTAGCGATGGGTTTTATACCCATCGCTACCTTGGGCACAATCAAAACCTGTCAATCGTATAAATCCGCTTCATCCCGGTTTATTCCTTCCCGTTCTTAACCATTCTGTTACAAAGCAAACAAAACACCTTATTTAGGTATTACCCTTGTAAATGCTATATGCCTAAGTGGTTAAAAACTTCGCTTAAAATACTTGCCGGCCTGGTACTGCTGGTTGTGCTGATATTGATTGGGGCTACCTTGTATATCACTTACAATAAAGCAAAGGTGCTTGAGATGGTGAACCGCCAGCTGGATAAGAGCGTGGATGGCACACTGATCATCGGCGATATGAAGCCCCGTTTCTTCAGCGGTTTTCCTGATGTTTCGTTAACCCTGCAAAACGTGCTTATCCGCGATAAAAAGTACGCGCAGCATAAGCATACCCTGCTGGATGCCAAAGATTTTAATATATCATTAAATACAGTAGCCTTGCTTAGGGGTGTTATAGATATTAACCACATTGATATCAGCAACGCGGCTATCGACCTGTTTACGGATAGCACCGGGTACAGCAATACCGCCGTGTTCAAAAAGGATAACAAAAAGTTAAAGGATAACCCATCAGAGAGCAGTTCGTCTACCATGTTAAAAAAATTCAGCTTAAGTAATGTTAATTTTACTATAGACGACCGCAGCAAGCACAAGCTGTTCAATTTTGCGGTGAACGACATTAGCGGGAAAATGCAGTACCCGGATAGCGGCTGGCGTGCTGATTTCCATTTGGATGTACAGGCCAAAAGCATGGCGTTTAACAGCCTGCGGGGTAGTTTTATCAAAAATAAACAGCTAAAAGGTGATTTTAAGGCCGGGTATAACGAAAAAAGCGGGAAGGTAAATGTGGCTGTTTCGCCGCTAAAAATTGGCGACGATCCTTTTAAAATAAACGCCGTTTTTGCAACTGCCGATAAGCCATCGGCCAGCTTTACTATAAACATTGTTGCCGACCAGATACTGTGGCGGAACGCTTCGGCTTTGCTGGCGCCCAATATTACACAGGTGCTTAACCGATTTGACATCAGCAAGCCTATGGATGTAACCTGCAGCCTGAACGGCAGCTTTGCGGGCGGCAGCGGCGGCCCTAAACTGTATGTTACCGCTAAAATAAGGAATAGCAAAGTAACCATACCCGGCGCCGAACTGGACAATTGCAGCTTTGATGGCATTTACAGTAATAATTATATTAAGGATAAGGGTTACGGCGATGATAACTCCTTTATTAAACTCATTGGCCTTAAAGGCAGCTACAACCATTTGCCTTTTACCATAGATACCGGCAGCATTGTTAACCTGCTGAAGCCCATTGCCACAGGTAATTTTAAATCGAGTTTCCCGGCGGCCGATCTCAACTGGTTTTTGGAAGACGATGTGGCGAAATTTAATAACGGATCGGCAGATATGAACCTGCGTTATACGGCTGATATCATCGATTACAAGATAAACAAACCCATCATCCGCGGATCCATCAACCTGCGTAATACCGATATTTATTACCTGCCCCGTAACCTCAAATTAAAAAACAACTCGCTGTCGCTGAACTTTGTTGGCGACGATCTGATACTAAACAACATTCGGCTGCAAAGCGGCCGCAGCGTTGTAACGATGGAAGGCCGGGTAAATAATTTTTTAAATCTTTACTACAACGCCCCCGAAAAGATATTGCTTACCTGGCAAATCCACAGCCCGCAATTATATCTTAACGAGTTTATGGGTTTTCTAAGCCCGCGTAAAGGCGCCCCCGCCGCAAAAACCCGGGGCAATAGCGGCAATGTGGTCGATCAGTTAAGCAATGTACTTGAACGTGGCAAGGCCGAAATGCACATGCAGGTAGGCAAGGTTTATTATAAAAAGTTTTTAGCTACCGATGCCAACGCGCACCTCATCACCACCGACGATGGTGTGATTATAAAAAATATCAGCCTTAAGCACGCCGGAGGGTCGCTGCGGGTAAACGGCAAGGTGATGCAGGGCAACGCGCTAAACAGGTTTGCTGTAAATACAACCATTAGCCACGTTAATATGCGTGAGTTCTTTTTAGCGTTTAATAATTTTGGCCTGCAGGATTTTACTGCCGAGAACCTGAAAGGATTTTTATCGGCCAAAACAAGTATTACCGGTGGCGTAACCGATGCAGGCAACCTGGTTCCCCGATCGATAAAAGGCACGCTTGACCTTAATTTGCAGGATGCCGCTTTAATTAACTTTCAACCATTAATGGGCGTGGGCAAATTCGCGTTCCCTTTCCGTAATCTTAAAAACATCACCATACCTAACCTTGACGCGCACTTTTTGGTAAATGGTGATATGATTACCATAAAACCGATGCAGGTAAGCAGCAGTATACTGAATGTGGATGTAGCCGGTGTTTACGGCTTAACCCATGGTACCGATATTGCCCTGGATATCCCGTTGCGTAGCCCCAAGGATGATTTCAAAATAAACGACCTTGCGGAGCGTGCAAAAAAACGTTACAAAGGCATTGTACTGCATATACGCGCCCACGAAGAGGAAGGAAAAATGAAGATAGGGTGGAATAAAAACCACAAGTAGCTTATATCAACCGCTTGCAGGTAGCCACTAATACCCCTTTATCGTATATCTCCAGGTTGCCTTCGTGGTTAATTTTGTAAACTTCGTCGGGGCGTTCAACACTAACGTATTTATCGCCATCCTTTTTTATTTCAGATGCGGCAGGGGTAATGGGTGGGGTATCGTTAAGCGTAAGATTAGTGCCTGTGAAAGTAATGGCCTGTATATACACCTTATGGCCGCTGCTGATCACCTCGTACGCAATTTCTTCGCCCTTGTCAGATTTGATTGCCTCATCGTGCCATGCGCCTACCAGCTTACCCGAGTCAACAGCCGCGCCATGCTTTATTAACGCGGTGCTATCTTTAGCAGGTGTATTGGTTTTGGCCGATCTATCGCACGAGGCGATGGTAATGATAAGTAACGCAAGCGTCGATAGTTGTGCAAAACGGTTTATAATGTTGTTCATAGTTTATGACAGATTAAAAGGCGAAGATAGCAAATACCTTTTTATGCTTTTTCCGTGTACTATGAGGTTACTACAAGGCCGCCCCGATGTGATCAATTCTTATCCATAAACTTTAAATTGCCTGCGTTATATCTATTGCCGGTATCCGGGAATTTTTTCAATAAAGCTTCAATTTCTTCAAGAATTTTTGGGGACAGTTCTACATCTACACTGCCCGCGTTTTCCTGCAAATATTTACGCTTCTTGGTGCCGGGGATAGGGATGATGTTATCACCCCGGCCCAGTACCCAGGCAAGCGCTAATTGCGCGGGTGTACAGTTTATTTCGTTCGCTATATCTGCAAAACCTTCGGCCAGCAAGCGGTTGTTCTCGGCATGGTCCTGCTGGTAACGCGGCAGCGTTTTCCTGAAATCTCCTTCTTTTAGTTCGCTTACATCCAGCTTGTTGGTAACTAACCCCCGTGCCAGCGGACTAAACGGAACAAAAGAAATTCCCAACTCGTTGCATAGCGGCATTATTTCGGCTTCTACATCACGGGTAAGCAACGAATATTCGCTTTGCAGGGCGGCGATAGGGTGCACCGCATACGCACGGCGGATGCTGTTAAGCGATGCTTCCGAAAGGCCTATATATTTTACCTTGCCTTCTTTTACCAGGTCGGCCATGCCGCCAACGGTTTCTTCAATGGGTATATTAGGGTCTACACGGTGGGCGTAATAAAGGTCTATCACATCCGTTTGCAGGCGTTTAAGGCTGGCCTCTACCGCAGTACGCATGTAAGCAGGCGAGCCATTGAACCCCGATAGCTTGCCGGTGCTATCCGCAGTAAACCCAAACTTGGTGGCGATGAATATTTTATCCCGGTTGGGTTTCAGCACCTGCGACACCAGCTTTTCGTTTTGCCCGCTGCCATAAACATCAGCGGTGTCCCAAAAGTTTATGCCAAGTTCAAAGGCTTTGTTTAAGGTGGCTATAGATTCTGCATCGTCAGGTTCGCCGTAAGCGTGGCTCATACCCATGCAGCCCAGTCCAATTGCCGAAAGCCGCACACCGGTTTTGCCTAAAGTTCTGTATTTCATAGTTGGTAGTGTAAATGTAAAGTGAAGGTACGGGGAGTATCTAACATAAGCAACGCTGTAACCCGCTTGTTGTTGTAATATTCGGTAATCTATAACAATTGCCGTCATGCCGACCTGAGTTTATCGCTGGTACAACTACTCACCCCGCGACACTTCGTGCGCGACCCTCTCTGCTGCGCAAAGAGGGTGAAGAAAAAGCGATCAAGCACCCCCTCTTTGCACAGCAGAGAGGGGGCAGGGGGTGAGTAAATCTCCGCCAAAACAAGTTCGGCATAGCGCATACTTTTATCCCCATAAAAACAGATATTTGATCTGCTAACCAATTTGCATCTTCCGATATGAAATTACGCGTCTTATCCATACTTATATTAGCGTTTGCCATTAACGCATCGGCACAAACCAAACGCTTAACCTATTGTAACCCGTTGAATCTCGACTACGGCTACACGCCATTTGAAAATTTTGCTGCATGGGGTAAGCACCGCGCCACTGCCGACCCAACCATGACCCTCTTTAAAGGCAATTACTACCTGTTCAGCACCAACCAGTTTGGCTATTGGTGGAGCAGCGATATGCTGAATTGGAAGTTTGTTTCGCGCAAGTTTGTAAGGCCGTACAACGAGGTAAAGGGCGATGAGCTTTGCGCCCCCGGCACCTTGGTTTTGGGCGATACCCTGCTGGTTATCGGTTCTACTTACAACAAGGATTTTACACTGTGGATGAGCACCGACCCCCGCACCGATACCTGGAAAGCAGCTAAGGATTACTTTAAGGTGGGCGCATGGGACCCCGGTTTGTTTGCAGATGATGACGGCCGGGTATATATCTATCATGGCAGCAGTAATACCCTTCCGATGTACGGGCAGGAGATAGACCGCAAAACATTTGAACCCATCGGCCCAAAAAAGGAGATGATCAAACTCGACTGGGAGAAACACGGCTGGGAGCGCTTTGGCGAGAACAATGATAACGTGTTCCTGACCGGCTTTATGGAAGGCGGCTGGATGAACAAGCATAACGGCAAATACTATCTGCAGTATGCCGCGCCGGGTACCGAAGGCAGGGGTTACGGGGATGGCGTGTATGTGGGCGATAAACCGCTTGGTCCGTTCACTTATCAAAAGCATAACCCTTTCAGCTATAAGCCAGGCGGCTTTGCAAAAGGTGCCGGGCATGGCGCCACCTGGGCCGATAAATATGGCAATTACTGGCACATCAGTACTATGGTTGTTGATGTAAAGAACAACTTTGAGCGCCGTATTGGCTTTTGGCCGGCCGGTTTTGATAACGATGGTGTACTGTATGCCAATACCGCCTATGGCGATTATCCACATTATTTGGCATCCGGGAAAGAAGATCACCTCAAAAGCAATTTTACCGGCTGGATGCTGCTGAATTATAGCAAACCGGTGCAGGTATCATCAACCCTGGGGGCTTATGTGCCAAACCTGGCGGTAGATGAGGATATCAAAACTTACTGGAGCGCAAAAACCGCCAGCAAAGGCGAATGGCTGCAAACTGATCTGGGCGAGGTAAGCACCGTGCGGGCGATACAAATCAACTATGCCGACCAGGATGCCACCTTTATAGGCAAATCGCTGGGCGTATTTCACCAATATATCATCAGTTCATCCATTGATGGTAAAACCTGGCGAACGCTGGTAGATAAAAGCAGGAACAAAACCGATGTTCCGCACGATTATATTGAGTTGAAAACCCCGGCCAGGGCCCGTTATTTAAAGATAACCAACCTGCACATGCCTACCGGAAAGTTCGCGCTGTCGGGTTTCAGGGTGTTTGGCAAAGGCGCGGGTACACCGCCCGATACCGTTAAAAACTTTATTGTGCTGCGCGGCAAGGCCGAAAGCCGTAACTCGTGGCTGCGCTGGCAGCAAACAGACGGCGCTGTTGGCTACACCATTTATACAGGCACAGAACCGGATAAATTGTATAATAACATTATGGTTTATAACGTAAACGAGTACTATTTTAATGGTATGGAAAAGGATACGCCTTACTATTTCGAGATTGAAGCCTTTAACGAGAACGGGATAAGTAAGCGGACGAAGGTAATGAAGGTGGAGTAGATATCCGCCTGGTAACGCACTTGTGTCAGCGATAACGTCAATGGTCTGATTATGAGGCGTTCACGAGTGTTCACGGTGTTCACGTGCGCCGAACGTGAACACCCTTTATCATTCATAAAGAACGGGTTAGCCTTTGGCGTAAAATTTGCACGTTTATGATTTCGCCGGGGCATATCATTAAATTGCAGGCAATGAAAAATCTTAATTAAACAATATGCCGTTTGATTTATTTAATTTAGCGGCCAATAAAATTGTATGAAGATTACATTTGATTTTGAAAAACCACTGGCCGAGTTACAGGGGCAGATAGAAAAGGTAAAGCAGGTAGAAGAGAAGAACAAGCTCGATATGTCTGCCACCATTGCCGAACTGGAAGCCAAGATGGAAACCGCCAAGAAAGAGATATATGCCAACCTGACCGGCTGGCAAAAAGTGCAGATATCGCGCCATCCTGAGCGTCCGTATACACTGCAATATCTGGAACTAATGTGCGACGACTTTATTGAAATGCACGGCGACCGTACCGTAGGCGATGATAAAGCCATAATCGGCGGTTTTGGTACCCTTAACGGGCAAACCGTTATGTTTATTGGTCACCAAAAGGGGCGTAACACCAAGGAACGCCAGTACCGCAATTTTGGTATGGCTAACCCCGAAGGTTACCGCAAGGCGCTAAGACTGATGAAAATGGCCGAGAAGTTTGGCAAGCCGGTTGTTACCCTGATCGATACCCCTGGTGCATTCCCGGGCCTTGAGGCTGAAGAGCGTGGACAGGGCGAAGCTATCGCCCGCAACCTGTTGGAAATGGCTGTACTTAAAGTGCCTGTTATCTGCGTGGTGATAGGGGAAGGTGCATCGGGTGGGGCTTTGGGTATAGGTATCGGCGACAGGGTGCTGATGCTTGATAACTCGTGGTATTCAGTTATCTCGCCCGAAAATTGTTCAACCATCCTGTTCAAAACCTGGGAGCAAAAAGAGCGTGCAGCGGAGATGCTGAAGCTAACATCGACAGAGATGCTGAAGAACAAGTTGATTGACGGCGTGATAAAAGAACCTCTTGGCGGCGCCCACCAGGACCCGGTTGCCATGGCTGCCATTTTAAAGAAACAATTGCTTAAAGATCTTAAAACTTTAGGCGAACGTAATATTGACGAACTGGTTGCCGAACGTATAGAAAAGTTTTGCAGCATGGGGGTTGTTGAAGAAAATTAATTCTCTTTAAAAGAAGATAGAAAGCGGCCAATGGCCGCTTTTATTTTTATGGGGTATTACAAAACAAAAAGATGGAAACTCAGAATCTAACGGTAGTTGATATAAATGAAGAAACTGCAATTGAGGCAGCATACAAGAATATACCGGTTGCTGCTGTGAATAGCCACGTAATAAGGCTAAGCGTGATGACGGAACCCTACTTCTGGCACTTTCACCCCGAATCTGACGAAAGCTTTTTGGTGTTGGAAGGCTCGGTATTTATCGACCTGGAAGACAGGACTATTGAGTTACTCCCCAACCAGTTATTTACCATCCCTAAAAATGTTATCCACCGTACCAGGCCAAATGGCAAACGGTCTGTTAACCTCACCTTCGAAAGCCAAAACATTACTACAGTTAAGGTTGAAATATAATGCGGACACAGCTGTTGAACTGCTGTATTGCGCGCGTCTCGATCGATATCACGTCCATTGTTCTGATGATTGCCCCATTACGCTTGTTAAGCGCGACACATTGCCAAGGGGCGGTAGCGGCCGCCTGGTATCATTTGCCGTTGACGATATGATAACCTATCGCGCTAATTTGAGTATAAAATCATGGTTAACATGGTTAACACAATTAAGCTGTTTTTTTAATTAAAACATTGATTATCAATTGTTTAATTAAAAATCGTGTTAACCATATAATTATCTGTCCAAGGCAGGTTTATTACATACACGCTTAAAGAAGCAATAGCGCTATGGAGCCTTTATAAAGGTAATTCGAAATAAAAGGTGCTGCCGTGGCCCAGCTCGCTTTCGGCCCAAATCCTGCCGTTGTGCTGCTTAACAATTTCTGCACTTACATACAGCCCTATACCAAAGCCGGCTATATGCTGCGTATCGGCCGAATCCACCCGGTAATAGCGATCGAATATTTTTTCGAGGTCATCTAACCGCATGCCCATGCCTTTATCTTTAACGCTAACCATAACATATTCGCCCTTAAGGGTACAGGATACATCGATATCTGTATGCTTAGGGGAATATTTTACAGCATTGCTGAGCAGATTTGACAGAACTGAGCCGATCTTGTTGCGATCTGCAACTATTTCAATCTCATTGCATGCTGCCAGTTTTATGGCGTGGGCATTGGTTGTTAATTGCACTTCATCTATCATTTCCCTGATCAGGTTGTCGAAATTAAACCGTTGTTTTTCAACGATCATTTTCCCCGACTCCAGGCGCGAGATATTAAGAAAGCCGTTGATCAGGTCGGTCATTCGCTTTACCTGCAGATTGGCTTTTTCCATGGCGCCCTTCAGGAATGGGTCTGGCGAGTGCCTGAGCTTGGCGTTAGCCACCTGGATAATGGCGTTTAACGATGTTAATGGGGTTTTTAGTTCGTGGCTGGCCATGCCGATAAAGCCATCCTTCTGGCGCTGCACTTTTTTACCGGCTTCCAGTTCCTCTTCGAGCCTGTTCTTCGTGGTGAGCAGTTCTTTTTCGCTCTCTTCTATACGCTGGCGGGCAACTACCTGCTCGGTTACATCAATAGTGATGGCGATAATGCCGATAATGAAGCCCTCTGAGTTTTTGAACGGTTCATATACAAAATTTTGATACACCACATCTTCTTTTCCGTTGCGCAACAATGTAACCGGCATTTCGCTGGTGGTAAAAGCCACACCGGTATTGTATACCGCCGCCATCACTTCCTCAAGCCCCTGGTTGCGCGCGTCGGGCAGGGCTTCAAACACGGGGCGGTTCAAAACATTTTCAATACGCTTGCCCCACAGTTCTACCATCAGCCTGTTGGCCACTTTAATTACATGCTCGGGCCCTACAAGTATACACATGGCAACCGGTGCCTGCAATATCATCTCGTTAAGGTTCTTCTCGTTGCGTTCTACCGCATGTTTGGCAACGTTCAGGTCGGTTACATCAGCGGCGGTGTTCATTACGCCGTACACATTGCCGGCGGCATCAAACAGCGGTGTAAAGCTGTAGTTGAAATAGTAAATTTGTTGTTCGCCATCAACAAGTATATCCACCCGCTGGTTGCGGGCATGGAAAGGCTCACCGGTTTTAAATACTGTATCGAGCTGCGAAAATATTTCCTGGTTTTCAAGTTCCGGAAGTATCTCTTTATATGATCTTCCAATCACATCGTTGCCCTTTCCCCATACATCGATGATGTTTTGATTGGCAAGTAGTATCTTCATGTCGGCCCCGATGTAAACACCTATCGGGAACGGAGCGCTTTCTACCACACTGCGAAGCCGGCTTTCGCTTTCTTCGAAGTTCGCTATCATTTCGCGCAGGTTTAGTTGCGTTAAATTCAGCTCTTCGTTTGTTGTGCCCAGTTCTTCGTTCATGGCAGCCAGTTCTTCGTTAAGCGATTGTTGCTCGCCGTAGCTTACCTCAAGTGCCTTACGTGCACTCACCTGGCTGGTAATGTCTTCAGCTGCCACTATTACTCCGGTAACCACGCCATCTTCACCGGTTATCGGGTCGTAGTAAAAGCTTACGTATTTCAGCTGCTCCTGGTTATCTATGGTTAAACGAAGCGCTTCCTCCTGTTGCCCGTAAGGCTTACCTGTACGCATTACATTGCGCAGCAGTTCGGGGAACGGCTGGTCGCTTAGTTCGGGAAGTATATCCAATAATTTACGGCCCGTGATCTCAGGTAACGATTTGTTCCATAAGGCCGCTAATTGCTGATTGGCGATCTCAACAACGAAATCGGGCCCCTGAAGGATCATCAGGGCGTAATGGGCGGTCATGATAAGCGTACGGAGGCTGCGCTCGCTTTGCTGCACCTGCTCGCGGGCGTATACCATGTCTGTAACTTCTATAACAAATACCATCACCCCATCGATGATGTCGTGGTCATTGGTGCGTGGCTGATATATAAAATTAAAATAGCGGTCTTCTATGGGGCTATCGGGCGTGCGGCGCAGCGGAACCAGCAATTCTTTGCCTTCAAACATGCGCCCTGTTTGGTACACATCCTGCAGAATGCCCGATATCTCCTGCCCCTTTAATTCCGGTAATGCATCCAGCAGGGGCCTGCCTAATAAGTGGCGGCCGGGAAATAGCTGCTGGTAAAGCGGGTTTATAAATTCAAATACAAACTCAGGGCCATCCAGCACACATATACCCGCGGGCATTTGCATAAAAAACTGTGATAGGCGCTCCCTTTCTTTTTCAGCCTGTTTACGTGCCAGCAATAGCTCCTGCTCATAGCGTTTACGGTCGGTGTTATCAGTTAAGATACAATCAACCGCCAATAATTGTCCGTCATCATCTTTAACCGATACTGCCCCCAAAAGCACATGCACTATTTCTCCGGTCCGGGTTAGCAATTCGTAGCTTAGTTCTTTAACGCTGCCGCTTAAGTTTAGCATCGGCCGGAAAAACATTTCGTAATGTACCTGCCCGCCTTTTGAAAGCAGTTCGCTAAACTTCATTTTGCCGGTTACTTCTTCGGCAGTGTAGCCCAGCCAATTTAAAAGGGTGTGATTGATCCTGATGATCGTACCATTCGCCGTAAAGGTAACATAACCGCAGGGTGCCTGATGGTATAGACGCCCCGGGTCCATCGCTGCTTTAAGAAGGTTGTCTTTAAATTCGTCGCTCATTAATGCCTGCTATATAAAAGCTTTAATAGCTTTGATTGTCTCCTGTGGTTCGCTGATATGAGGGCAATGACCTGTTGCGTTTAGCATAACAAACTCGTTGCCGGGTGTGTGGGTTTTCACAAATTCGCCAACAGCCACAGGCGCAATGATATCATCGCTGCACTGCAGGGTGAGGCTTTTAACGCCCAGTTTGGTCAGGTCGTCCCGGTTATCAGAAAAAAATGTTACCCGTGCAAATTCCCGGGCAACCTCCGGATCGGTAGCGCAAAAACTACTGGTTAAAAAAGCACCCAACTCCGGGCGGTCGGCGTTGCCCATAATGGCCGGCGCCATAGTGCTTGACCACCCGAGGTAATTACTCTCCATAAAATCGAACAGGCTCTCCATGTCCGAACGTTCAAAACCGCCCGTGTAATCCTGGTCGTTAAGGTACCGGGGCGATGGCCCTATAAAAATGAGTTTTTTAAAATAAGCAGGTTGTTGCACGGCTGCCAGTAAGCCGATCATAGAGCTGACCGAATGCCCTACGAAGATAACGTCCTGTAAAGAAAGGGCCTCGCAAACGTCAAGCACATCTTGTGCGTACCCGTCAAGGCTGCCGTATTTTGCGGAGCTGTACTGACTTAGGTCGGATTGCCCGGAACCAACATAGTCGAAAAGCACTACCCGGTAGTCGTCTGAAAAGGCATCTACAACAAATTGCCATGACCGCTGATCGCAGCCAAAACCGTGTGCAAACAGCATAACTTGCTGGCCGTTCCCGATAATATTAACATTGTTGCGTTTAAGAATAGAACTCATAGGTGTAAGGAAGAGCTAAGTAGTTTACCGGACGTTACGCCTAAGAAACAGCTTTGATACTTTATTGTTTGGCGTAACAAAACGATGACCACTTATGCACCTGTAGTTATTATGAAAAAGCCCCATTGAAAGCCTGTCCCCCGCAAAAAAACAACCCGCAGGTTTTTATATTTTGATCAGATCGTTTTTTAAGGCGGATATAACCAGGCCTGTTCTTGATTTTACCTCAAATTTTTGAAACAGCGCCTCGCGGTAATTGTCGATGGTGTGAGGGCTAAGGTTCATCATGTCGGCAATTTGCTTATAGGTAAGGTCAGAGCAGCACAGCTCTAAAAATTTAAGCTCGTTTTGGTTAAGGCCAACAGGGGCGTTTTTAAGCGGCTGATTGTTTTGGATGTTGCGTAGTAATTTTCCCGACACAAGCTCGTTGATATAAAAAGATTGCGCGGCTATCCCTTTTATTGCGTTCACCAGGTCGGCAGCTTTTGATTGCTTTAGCATATACCCCCCTGCACCGCTTTTAAGCATGCCTATTATTGGTGTGTCTTCTTCAAACATGCTTAAGGCAAGCACGCTTATGCCCGGGTGGTTTGCTTTCAGCCATTTTGTGCTCTCGTAGCCATTCATTACCGGCATGGTAATATCCATTAATATAACATCCGGCAGGGGGTAAGCCGGCAGTTTTTTGATCATATCGGCACCGTTATCAGCGTCAAACAAAACGTTTATCTCGTTAGATTCGGTTAGCAGGCGTGCCAGCCCCTGGCGAAATAAGGTGTGATCGTCTACAATGGCAATATTTACTTTGTCGGTTTGCATCAGCTATTGGTAAGGCACTTTTACGGTTATGGCAGTTCCGTTATTTTTTGTGGAAACAATTGAAGCTGTGCCATTTATCATGGCGCTTCTTTTCTTAATATTATAAAGGCCCATGCCGTCCTTCCGCTCAGATATTTTATCCACATCAAATCCAACGCCGTTATCGCGTACGGTGAGCAGTAAGTCATCGTTAACCGCTTCTAAATTAATAAATATCGCTGTTGCTTTTGCATGCTGAATAATATTATTTATGATTTCCTGAAACAGCCTGAAAAGGATCATATCTTTAGCACTATCGCGCGTAAATGGGATATTATTGTGCTCAAAGGTGATCGTAAACCTGTCTGACCGTTTTAGCCATTCCAGCTCAAATTCAATCGCTGCCGGCAATCCCTTACTGATAATTTCCTCGGCATGCAGCAGGCGCGATAACGCTTTTACTTCCTTTATCGATCGCAGGGTGAGGTCTTCAACCAAAGCTAATTTTTCGGCGGTGTTTTGCTGATCGGTAAGATTAACCGAGCTTAGTGTGATTGTGGTAAGGCTAAGTAACTGGCCGATATTATCATGCAGGTCGTAGGCAACGGTTTTAAGGGTTTGTTCCTGCACCTCCATCTGGGTTTTAAGCAGCTCATTCTCGAAGTTTTTTTGCAAAGTAACGGTTTCCTCCTGGTGCTTCTTCTTCCGCCGGTTGTACGATAATACGTACAAAATAAGAAACAGGGGCGCTATCAGGAATATAATAGATGTTAACCCTATCAGGGAGATGATTTCCTTTGACGATATCTGCATATAAAAGCGTATGACCAAAAAAGATACATAATAATATCCAATACGTTAAATATAATATACCTGATAGACCTGCTGAAGGTAATGTTCTCGTAATGCGATAGGTAATCTAAAAAATTATTGCACGCTGTGCTTCCAAAATAAAAAAACAGCGTGCCGCTTACCCACCAAAAAGGCGCCGAGAAAAGCAGCGGCTCAAAACGCTCATCGCGCAGTTTCAGGTAGTAAAAATACAAGCAGGCCAATACAAAAACTACCGACATTACTGATGCCGTGGTTGATACAAACTGGCTAAAATGATGATAAAGCAGATCGGTTACATACATCACCGTAAAAAGGCATAACCATGTAACCAGCCATATAACTTTATAATTATAGGCCTTGTATAGGTGAAAGAAAAAATAACTTGTAAAGCCGCATTCAAACAATAAGTATACGTTGTATATCTGATAATTTGATACACCCACAAATTCCCTTATATATATGCCTGCAACCTCTACCGAGCAGGTTAACAGCAAAAACGGAATAAATAGCTTCCAGGCCAGGGTCTTTTCCCGGTAAAGGAAAATAACGGCGGCCAGGAAGCAAAAAAACTCTGATGCGGTATTAATAGTGATGAAGATCATTACAATTAGGGAAGGAGCGTAGCGCCTGTTTCACTGCATTTTACCGGCGGCGGGCAAAGCTCGCCACGGTTCTCTGGTGTGCCGCCTACCATAAAACCTAATACAGGTTTATTTGATTTTGCCGGTTTGCTGGTGTAATAATCGCGGTGAAACTTTTGGTTTACTGCGTTTGTACTGTCTTTGGTTGATACCAATACCAGGGTATTGTAGCCCCAATAATCGCGCGGGGGCACAATGCCGCCAATAATCTTACTGTTGTACGATGTATCATAACTGGCCATGTAAAAGCGGATCCCGTCGCCGCCTTCACTTTTGATCTTATCAAGCAAGGCCTGTAAGCGATCGGCACTAAACCAAATACAGCGCGAGTTTGGTTTCTTTTTTATTTTCCCCACACCTTTTTCAACATACTGCGAATCTACCCAACCGGCGTGTTTTTCGTAGTTATTTACATAAGCTTTAGCCCTTTCGTAGCTAAGGCTATCATAATTAAACTGCGACGCTTTTGAACTGGTAAGGTCGGCGTGTTGATTTTGGCAGGCGCTAAAAGCAAGCGTTGCTAAAACTGCATACAATAATGGCTTTTTGAATTGCATAATAGTTTGGGATTAAGGTTTACCGAAAGTGACCATTTAAACACAGATATACAAATTAATGCCTTGCCTTTTTTCCACCTTAACAGGAGTTAAAAAAAGCTATTTTCACCCTATAGCAATTACATTTTATAATAGAGCTTTGTAAAGCAAACGTTGTGACAGCGATATGTGCAGAGTTATTTAAAGAGCGGCCTAAACGTTTTAAAGAAAAAATTATTGCGAATTAATTAAATATTTTATATTTACAGTCTAATTAATAAAAGTATAAACAATATCTAAACCTTATCACTTTAAACTATGGAACCTTATTTAGGAGAAATTAAAATTTTTGCGGGCAGCTTTGCACCCAGCGGTTGGTTTTTTTGCGATGGCACCACTCTTGCCATCAGTCAGTACAGCGCTTTATTTTCCTTATTAGGTACAACCTACGGGGGCGATGGCATGCAAACCTTTAACTTGCCGGATCTTCGCGGCCGTACACCTATCCACGCGGGCAACGGGCAGGGCAGGGGCGTATCAAAGTATGTGCAAGGGCAAATAGGCGGTGTCGAAAATGTTACTTTAACAGTGCAGCAAATGCCGGCGCACACGCACGTAATTAACGCCGTATCTACCGACGGGACGGCGTTGACACCAACAGGGGCATATCCGGCTACAAGCCCGGGCGATCCGCTTACAGGCGCGGGTGTAAATATTTACTCCACAGCAACACCCGATGTAACCATGAATAATGGTACGTTAACACCTGCAGGTGGCAGCCAGCCGGTAAACGTAGTAACGCCATATTTAGGTATAAATTACATCATAGCCTGGCAGGGTATTTATCCTTCGAGACCATAATATCAAGAATATTTAGTTAATGGATTTTTTTGAGCGCCAATGAAAGTTGGCATCGTATCAAACTCAAAAATATGCTTGCCCCTGCTTTCGTACCTAAGCAGTATAAAAGCAGGGGTTATGCTATACTTCGGCAGTTCGTTGCCTGGTGATGTCAGCGTAAACGAAATGGCCGGCTTTTGCCGAAAGAACAACATACCGTTTTATGCCGAGGTGGATAAAAAGGAACTGTACAGCTGGCAGCAAATAAATGAACCGGATGTGATATTCATCTCCGGGTATGCGCATAAAATAGCTGTTAAAGAACTGAGCGGTGTGCCAAAGGGAATGTTTAACATACACTTCGGCCGGCTACCGCATTACAGGGGGCCTTCGCCGGTTTTTTGGCAGTTAAAAAACGGCGAGGCACAATTGGGATTAGCCATACACCAATTAACCGATAAGCTGGATAGCGGGGCGGTTGTTTGGGAGCAAAATATTAAAAACGAGGAATACCATACCTACAGTTATATAAACCAGGCGTTTAGCCAGCTACAGGTGCAGGGAGTATCGCAAATACTTACTACACTATACAACAGGCAAACGATAACCTATAAGATACAAGCCGAAACCGAAGCCCGCTATTACAAAAAGCCGCAGCTGGCTGATGTAATGATAAACTGGGACACAATGGATGCGAAAGGGATACTTAACCTGATAAAAGCCTGCACAGCCTGGAACAACGGTGCAAGCGCTTTAATAAACGGTTACGAACTGAAGATTTTAGATGCCGAAGCCGCTTCAACAGAAGCCGATAACATACCCGGAACCATTACGATAGCAAATAACAAGTTTACTGTAGCCTGCATTAATAAGCAGGCTTTAAACATAAACTATTTTAATATAAACAACACTTGTATACCGGCCCGGCATGCAGGTTTTTATGGTTTAAAAACTGGGCAAAAATTTATTAACAAAATTTAATCGGTTTAACCGGCAAAAAACTGAACGTTTAAAATTTTATTATGAACAAACTTTTACCCCAGTTGAAGCAATCTTTAAAGACGAGAAAGTTCTCGATCTCGATGGCATTAATGCTGTTTATTTCGCTGATTGCCACCAATGTTAGTAAAGCACAGATATATTACGTTACCAATGATGCCGCGCCCACCAGTACAGCCAGCGGTGACGCTATTGTACGTATGGGCTACGATGGATCTAGCGCTACCGTACTTGCGTCAAGCATCACTAACTCGCCCAATTTATTGCAGATAGACTATGCAAATAACAGGGCTTTTGTTTATGAAGGATATCAGCCTGATCCTATACCGAACCCTAATAATTTGGCAATTAAGGTTATAAACTTAACTAACGGAACAGTGATCAGGTCAATACCTTTAGCGGTATTGGGGCGAGCGACATCACTTAAGTACGACCCGGTAAACGATTATATATATTATGTAACAGGAGATCCGTTAAGTGCAGACGCCGCTAACGCAACATCTAACGACGCGCTGATAAGGGTAAAACCTGATGGAACTGGATCGACAATATTAGCTTCCGGATTTTGTAAAAACCCGGCCTTTTTAGCGCTTAATATAGCGAATAACGAAATATATATTTATCAAAACTTATACGCCGACCCACGAATTTACGTGCGAAACCTCTCTGGCGGCGCTGTTCGTGACTTTGGCACTACTAAACCGGCAGCGCCTTATATAGGTGTAGACATGGCTTATGATAATATTAATAATTATATTTATTACTTAACGAGTGATAATAGTGACGCCGTTTCCCCTAAAGACGCCCTTAAACGCATTAATATTGATGGTACCGGCGAAACTACTATTGCATCAAGTATTGGTGGTGGCTTAGCATACGCTATGACTGTTGATCCGGGACACAATAAAGCCTATTTTTTTGACAAAGCAACCGGAGCTAACCGTGGTATTAACTCGGTTGATTTAACCACCGGTAGCGTATCGTTAGTTAACTCCATAGCTTCACCTACACTCATTCCGGGACTTGCGGTTGCAAATCTGCCCGTTATTACCACCACCGGCATTTCAAGTTACTCGGGCTTTTCGGCTACAATGGGTGGTAGCGTAACACGCAGCGACGCAAGCGTTACAGAACGTGGCGTAGTTTACAGCAGTACTAACACTGTACCAACTATAGGCGCAAGCGGGGTTACCAAAGCTGCTAATGGTACCGGTACCGGCAGTTTTTCTGCAAGCGTATCTGGCCTTAGCGCTGCAACAACGTACTATGTAAGGGCTTACGCTACCAGCGGTGCCGGTACTGCTTATGGCGGCGTTAACTCATTTACAACATTTTCCAATGATGCTACGCTTTCCGGCCTTAGCACCAGCGCGGGTACATTAACCCCTGCCTTTTCAAGCGCTACTGTTTCATACACGGCTTCGGTATCCAACGCTACTTCAACAATTACGGTAACGCCTGCAAAAACCGATGCCAATGCATCAATAAAAGTTAATGGTACGTCTGTAAGCTCTGGTTCGGCATCGGGCGCTATCAGTTTAAATGTTGGTGACAATGTGATAACCACAGTAGTAACCGCAGCAGATGGTGCTACAACTAAAACGTACACTATAACCGTAACCCGTGCTAAAGCAGCGCAAACCATCACATTTGCATCTGCAGCTTCCAAAACCTATGGCGATGCTGATTTTGCACCCGGCGCTACGGCCAGCAGCGGTTTAACCGTTAGCTACAGCAGCGATAATGCGGCGGTGGCAACCATAGTAAGCGGGCAGATACACATTGTAGGGCAGGGCACGGCCAATATAACCGCCTCGCAAGGCGGCGATGGAAGCTATTTACCTGCCACAAATGCGGTACAAACGCTTACCGTTAACAAATCAGCGGTTACGGTTACTGCCAATGCAGGCCAAACAAAAGTTTACGGTAATGCCGACCCAACATATGCGTACACAGTTACTTCGGGTACGGTTAAAAGCGGCGATAGCTTTAGCGGCACTTTAAGCCGTACAGCCGGCGAAAACGTGGGAGCCTATCCCATTACACAAGGAACCCTTGCGCTGAGCAATAATTATACGTTAACCTTTGTTAGCAACGATTTTGCTATTACCAAGCGTGCTATTACTATAACACCTACTACACAAACCAAGGTATACGGTAATGCGGATCCTGCATCGTTTACTTATACCATAGGTGGTTTGGGACTGGCTAACGGCGATGGGATGACGGGCCTTTTCGAAAGGCCGGCCGGCGAAAATGTCGGAGTTTATACCCTGGGGATAGGTGCCAAGCACCCCGTTAATGTAAATAACGGAGCCGACCAGAGCGCTAATTATGATATTACCTTTGTAAGCAACACCTTAACTATTACCAAAAGGCCGTTAACCATTGCTCCGCTTCCGGTAACAAAAGTTTATGGCCAGTCAGATTTCGCCGTCGGTGCACCTTACGCCCTAAACGGCACATCTGTTGCCCCGGGAGAAGGTATGACCGGCAGATTTGGCAGAGATAATACTTCTGAAAATGTGGGTGTTTATGCTTTAACATTAGGTAGCAAACACCCGGTTGATGTTAATACCGGGGAGGATAGATCTTCTAATTATGACATCTCTTTTATATCTAATACCTTTACCATCACCGCTAAATCATTAGCCGTTAATGTCTATTCCCAAACAAAGACATACGGCGATGCTGACCCTACGCTTACTTATACCAGTGCGCCTTTAGAATTTTCGGATACATTTACCGGCGCATTAACACGCGAGGCAGGCGAAGATATTGGTACTTATGCTATCAACCAGGGTACATTAGCATTAAGCAGCAATTATAACATCATATTTGTTGGTGCCAATTTAACCATTGGTGCAAAAACAATAAATGTAACGGCTAACGCACAAACCAAAACTTATGGCGATGCCGACCCTGCATTAACCTACACGGCCGATGCATTGGCAGCAGGCGACAGCTTTACAGGCGGCCTTACCAGGGATGCCGGCGAAAACGCCGGAGTTTACGCTATTACTCAGGGCACACTGGCACTAAGCAGCAACTATACTTTAAATTATACAGGCGCAAATTTATCTATAAATAAGGGTACCTTAACTTACGTGGCAACACCCGCAAGCCGCCCATATCAAAACCCCGACCCAACCTTTACCGGTACAGTAACAGGCTTTGTTAATGGCGATGATCAGGCGTCTGCAACTTCCGGCACTTTAAGCTTTTCAACTACGGCAACACAAAGCAGCCCTGTAGGAAGCTACCCCATAGCAGGGGCGGGCTTAAGCGCAGCTAACTATGATTTTGTACAGGCGGCAGCAAATAGCACCGCATTTACCATCACGGCATCTATCAACGCAACGCTTTCGGCATTAACTACCGACCAGGGTACCTTATCACCAGCGTTCAACAGTACCGATTTAAACTATAGCGCTAGTGTTGATAATACAGTAACCTCATTTAATTTTTCGGCTACAACAAGCAACCCGGATGCAACTGTTGTGGTAAACGGGCAACCCTATACATCGGGCACTACCAAAAACATAGCGCTGAACACCGGGGGTAACTATATTATTATAAACGTAACAGCGCAGGATGGTACAACAGTAAAAGGCTATTCGTTAAATATATTCAGGGCCTACTCAACCAACAATCAACTTGCAAGCCTTACTTTAAACGGTGTAACATACAGCCCCTCGTTTAATACCAATACGCTTAATTATACCGCGTCTGTTGCTAACCTTGTTGCCTCAACGGATGTAACTGCCACCGCTGCGGATAATACTGCTAAAGTGTTGGTAAATGGTTACGACCTGGCGCAAAGCAGCCCGGTTACCGTTTCATTAAATGTTGGTGAAACCGTGGTGGGGATAGTTGTTAAAGCCGAAAATGGCGACGACAGGGTATACAAGGTTATTGTAACACGCGATAAATCGGCTGATGCTACGCTGGCATCTATTGGAAACAGCAGCGTAACTTTAAACACGCCATTTATCAGTGCACTGCATAGTTATACCGCAACTGTAGCCAGCAACATCAGTTCACTCAACTTTTTACCAATCGCCTCAAGCGATAAGGCTACCATAAAAATTAATGATCAAAGTTTAAATACGGCTTTAGGTAATAACGTTAACCTGGCATTTGGCGCCAATACCATTGTTTTTGATATAACCGCGGAAGATGGCACGCATACCGGCAGCTATACCTTAAATGTTTACAGGGCGCGGTCATCAGATGCCACCCTTACTAATCTATCTTTCCCGTCTATAACATCCCTGAATGAAACGTTTGACCCCGCGGTGTATTCATACACCGCCACTGTAGCTGATTCTACCTACACAGGGATCCCGTTAACTGCTGTTTCTGCCGATGTTAATGCTGTTGTTAAAATAGACGGCACGGTAGTTCCACGTTTTCAAAATTATACGCTGCCAGTGCATGGCGGCCCAAATACCTATAAAATAGTTGTTACCTCGCAGGACACCAGTGCGGTTAAAACCTATACACTGGTACTTACACGTGCAGGTACGCCTCCGCCGGTACTTTCGCCTGTTGCCGAATTGGCGGCAATAACTATTACAGGCGGCACAGGTTTCTCCAAAAATTTCAACTTATCATATGACGAACTTACAACCGTTAACGCGCCCAACAGTGTTACTGCAGTAGCGATACTCCCGGTTTCGGCAAATTCGGTATCAACCGTGACCGTTAACGGCCAAACCGTACCTTATGATAATTTTACCGGTCAGTTGCCTTTAGCGGTTGGCGATAATACTTATACAATAATTGTGACCTCGCAGGATGGGGCAAATACCAAGACTTATACACTGCACATTAACAGGTTGCCTTATGCCGATATAACACTGGCATCGTTAACCATAAACAAGGGTACTTTGACCCCGGCGTTTGCCCCGGGCACCAAAACTTATACGGTAACTGTACCTAATATTGTAAATGAATTGACCGTTACACCGGTAGCCAGCAGTAATACCGCAACTATAGCCATAGGCGCTACTACCATTAACGCATCAACACCGTCGGCTACGGTTAGTTTACCATTTATAAACAACCCCGCAAACAGAATAAGGGTTGTGGTAACAGCTGCCGACGGCGTAAACACACAAACGTATACGTTAAATGTAACCCGCGAACTTTCAGCGGTAACGGCAGCCAGTTTTGTGTTGACACCATCATCAAAATTAGTAGCAAGTACGGGTGCTGCGAATGTAAACTATGTTACTTCTGTTGACCCTGCCACAACAAGTGTGAGCATAAAACCAACTTTAGTTGATGCAGACGGTATGGTTACCATTAATGGCAACCCTGTTACATCCGGTACGGCATCGGCACCCATAACGCTTAGCGGTACCGCAACACTTATAAACATAGTTGTAACAGCGCCTAATGGCAGCACCGTAAAAACATATGGTATCACGGTGAACCGTATGGGGTCAAACAACTCTACCATCGATTTAAAACTTACCCCTGCCTCTAAACTTATTGCAACCACAGGCACCAGCACTGTAAACTATGTAACTTCGGTAGACCCTGCTACAACAAGTGTAACGGTTACACCGGTAGCTCAAAATGCAGGTGCAGTTATTATGATAAATGGTGAGCAGGTTAACAGCGGTACACCGTCTGGCGCAATTCCGTTAAACGGAGGTACAACGGTGATCAATACGGTTGTAACCTCGCAGGATGGTACATCTGTAAAAACGTATAGTGTTACTGTAAACCGCACAGGATCAAATAATGCAATTGCAACCTTGAAAATTAACCCGTTATCTACCCTAACATTGGTTGATGGCCCAAGTACGCAAAATTACATAACATCGGTTGACCCCGGAACAACAAGTGTAACGGTTACACCAACCGCCCAAAATGCAGGTGCAACCATAACGGTTAATGGCGCTATAGTAGTAAGTGGCATGGCATCAGATCCGATTGCGCTTTCGGGAGTAAGCACAACCATTAATACCATAGTAACTGCCCAGGATGGCACAACCATTAAAACATATAGCATTACCGTTAACCGTACCGGATCAACCAACGCGTTTGCAAGTTTAAAACTCGATCCGGCTTCGCCTTTGGTAAGTGCAGATGGTCCCGGCACAGTTAATTATACAACTACGGTAACTCCTACCACCTCAAGTGTGAAGGTTACAACAGCTACACAGGAACCTAATGCAACTATAAAGGTAAATGGCGTATCTCAAATTAGCGGCGTCCCTTCGGCCCCTATACCGCTTAACGTAGGTGTCAACACTATCGAGACGGTGGTTACCGCGCAGGATGGTGTTACTGCCCGCTCGTATATAATTACAGCTACCAGGCCAAGATCAAACAACGCCATAGCCAGCCTTAAACTTACCCCGGCTTCATCATTGGTTGCTGCAACCGGCACAAGTACAGTTAATTACGCTGCTTTTGTAGCGCCATCAACTACAAGCGTGATAATTACGCCAACAGCTGAAGACGCAAACGCTACCATTAAGGTAAACGGCGTATCTGTAGTAAGCGGCAGTCCTTCTGCCCCTATAGCGCTTAACGCCGGTGCTACGCTGATCACCACCGTAGTAACTGCCGATGACGGTACCACGGTAAGGTCATACAGCATAACCGTGAACCGCACCGGTTCAAATAATGCTATTGTGAAACTGAAGCTTACACCCGCATCAACCCTTATTACAACCACGGGTGTAAGTACTGTTAATTACAATGCCATGGTAGCGCCCGATATAACCAGCGTAAATGTAACCCCGGTAGCGCAGGACCCTACAGCTACGATAACCATAAACGGGGTAAACGTGGCTACAGGTACGGCTTCGGCGGCTATTCCGCTCAATGACGGCCCTACGCTTATAAATACGGTGGTAACAGCACAAGACGGAGTTACAATAAAAACATATAGTATTACGGTATACCGTACCGGTTCAAACAATGCTATATTGTCTTCTATCAGATTAAGTCCTAACAAGCTTCTTACTGCCACCACGGGGAGCGCTACGGTTAATTACTCGGCTAATGTAGATTTTGGTACCACCAGTATTGCTGTGGTTCCCGTAGCGCAGCAAGCCGATGCCACCATAGATGTTGCGGGCGAGTTGGTAGCCAGCGGTGCAACATCAACCCCTATAGCATTAAGCGTAGGTGCTAATACTATCCTTACCACTGTTACAGCGCAGGATGGTTCAACAGTAAAAACCTATGCCATAACAGTGAACAGGGCACCCAATACCTTTATGGTTAATAAAGCTGATAGCAAGCTGCTGTTTGCCAATAATTCAGGTAATAACCTGACGCTGGCAGATGATGACGGAGTTGTAGTGCACCAGGGTGTATCACCAAATGGTGATGGCTCAAATGATTTCCTTTACATTGAAGGTATCGATGCTTATGCAGGCAACAAGCTTTCTATCATGAACACCAGCGGCAGCCTGGTATTCCAGGCCAGCAATTACGGTAAGGACGGCAATAACGTTTTTGATGGGCACTCAAATAAAACCGGTGCGCAGCTTAAACCGGGCACTTACTACTATAGTCTGGAGTATAAAGTTGGAAACGACAATAAACGCAAAACAGGCTATATCATACTGAAGTATTAAACAGCTTTTACACAAAATTTAAAGCCCCCTGCTGTACAGCAGGGGGCTTGTGTTTTCAAAGTTTTCTTAAGTTTTTTACCCTGTTTTTGGAAATAAATAAGCTGTTTTTACCCTATAGTACCATTGATTTTTAACACAGATTTGTAACAGGGGAACAACAGCATTAAGCCATTTAAGTTGGACATTAAATGCCATTAATATTGTAAATTGCCTGCAAATAATTGCCCTGATCAAGACCATTGTGAGAGGTGGAAACCTGAGCGCAGGATTTTTAAAGTAACCCTATTTTAAACAGATTAACAAAACGACAAGTGGCCCGAAAAACCTTAAGCATGTGTATCAACGCTTACAAAAAGCAACTTTTATTTATTTTATGCTTAACACTGCTTGCTGGGGGAAACAGGCTTATGGCACAGCAGCAGATATACGCCTACAGCCAATATGCCGATAATTTAACACCCATAAACCCTGCATACTCCTTATTGGATAAGGCAGGCAGCGTAAGCCTGATGGGGCGCAAGCAATTCATAGGGGTAGAAGGCGCCCCCACCAGTTTGTTGTTCAGTGGCAGCCTGCCGGTAGAGTCGATAGGCGGGGCGGCAGGGATATACGTGCTAAACGACCAGGTAGCAGTAGAAAAGCAATTGGAAGTGAACGCTTTTTTTGCCAAAGCTGTACAGCTATCTGCAAACGATTACCTTGCGGTATCGTTAAATGCCGGTGTGCGGAACTATACTGCCGATTATTCGTCTCTTGACGCTTATGACCCGCAGTTTAGGGATGATGTGCGCGAAACAAAGCCAAATATTGGTTTTGGGGTGATGTTTTACAGCAGTAAATACTATATCGGCGTATCTGTACCAGAACTTACCATTCGTAGCCTGGGCACCGCATCTGTGCAGGACGCCAACTATCTGAAAAATCACTATTACTTTTCGGGCGCATACCTTGCCGACTTAAGCGAGGACATCAAGTTTAAACCATCAACCCTGGTATCATTTGTAAATGGGGATAATATGCTGGCCGATTTTACAGGCACCATTTATTTAAAAGAACAGCTTGGCCTGGGTGCGGGGTATCGCACCAATAAAAGGGCTTCAGGCATTATATCTGTAAATACAGATACGTTTAAAGTAGGGTATAGCTACCAGTTTGGCGTATCATCAGGCAACCTTGGCGGCTTTAATACGGCCATACACGAGGTTAGTTTGAGCTACCGGTTTGGTAAAACCGCCGAGCGAAAGCTGTTATAATACAATATCTATTGCTGTAATTTTTACGGCATTGGGATGCGATAGGTGTACACGCAATTTCGATTTATGGTAACTCATAATATAAAGGCGGATACCGAAAAGCCTTAACAGAGTAGGTAAAACCCTAACCTTAATAAAATGGCCTCACCTATCACAAGTATCCCCGCTGCAGAACAGCAGCACATGCTTTTTCTGTTTTTGCCGCTGAAAAGTAAAGCGTCAACAGAAGTAGCAAAATCAATTGCAAGCCTCAATGCCGAAATAAAAGGCAACGCTGATCTGCGTGCCGCTACCGGCGTGCATTTTTTTATGATCTATCACCTGGAAGACGGCAAAAAACCGCAACCCGGGCTGCCTGTAACCAGTTTCCAGACCATGCCCGGCAAAGATCTGCTGGTAGTGCAATCTATCTACGATGCCGATTTTGCCCCATACATCGAATCGTTTGTAACCAACCCCATTATAGCCATCGGTTTAAACGGAATTGTAAACGCCATGGACGAGACGGGTATTATGGACCCTAACGACCCAACTTCGGCCGCTTTTATTAAGAACAATGGTGGTGTGGCCGCTAATCCGGATGGGTTTAATTGCCTGCTTATGCGGTATAACTTTGGCGACCCAACCCTGCCGGCAATGGCAAAAATACCTATACCAAGTAAAGCTAAGTATGTATTCAGCGGCACTTTCCCGGGCCTTACCGTTGGTAAGATACTGCAAAATTATACCGATGCCGAAACACTATGGCCTGCAACGCCCGTCGATATACATTTCGAGCCATCGACACCGCCGCCTGCGTGCTAATTCATCATCCAGATCCCCGCGAAAGCGGGGATATTTAACTTATTAAAACATACCAATGAGTGCATACCTGAATGATGTAGCCGATAGGGAAGCTCCTGTACCACAATTTGATGACATCCAGGGGCTGATATTGCGCGGATATAACTTTGACTATATCCGTTACCTTATTTTCACCATTGATGCCAATAATATCGACGGCGCGCGCGAATTGATAGGTAAGCTGTTGCCCGGCAGTAATTCGCTTTTGAACATTACTACCGCGGCACCATGGCCCGATGATGATAAGCCACCATATTGCCTCAATATCGGCGTTACAAGCTTTGGGCTAAAGTTGTTGCTTGATAAAACAGATTATACCAAAGTAAAAAATGCCAGTTTCCCCTTGTTTAGTTTATACGATGGCGGCGCCGCAACCAATGCCGGACAAGTAGGCGACACCGACGATAGTGCACCGCAAAAATGGTGGAAACGATCAGGCGGGTGGCAATTACCTGCCGACCCGAAGCCGGATGGCTCTGACCTGCATATCCAGCTAACTATTTATACCCAAAGCGAGGGTGAACGCAACACCTGCTATGATAAGCTGATGGGTATGATACCCGTAAAAAATAACGTGCCTGCCCTAACATTAGCCTTCTTAAAAGATTCGAATCCGCTTTTGACGGGTATAAACTATATCCATTTTGGGTATAAGGATAGCTTTTCGCAGCCAAGGTTAAGCAAGGTGCCCTGGAACACAAAGCAGCAGCGTTTGCTTAAAGAAGGCGTAAGTACTATTGACGACCGGCCTATTGTACCGCCTTACCAGTTCGTTATCCAAAAAAAATATACGGATGATAAAGGGAATTTGGTGCCTAATTATTATGCCCACCCATTGATCCTGAACGGCAGTTTCGCCGCCTTCAGGTTGCTTTACCAGGACGTGAAGGCCTTTAACGCGTTCATAAATAAAACGCCGGGTGTTGATCCGGCCCTGGTTGCAGCAAAAATGTGCGGCCGTTGGTTTGACGGTACGCCGCTGGTGGTATCGCCCAACGGGCCTAACGCCGGACTGAAGGATTTTGACTACACCAATTTTAATTATATTGAGCCAACCACTAACCAGCAGGGGGTTAGGAAAAACGACTCGCTTGGGCAGCTTTGTCCTTACGCGTCGCATATCCGTCGCACCAATCCGCGCGACGATGCGGCGGTAGTTGGTAACCAAAACAACCCTGATGGTTCGTTAAACTACGCATCAACCCGCCGTATTATGCGGCGCGCAGGTGCCTACGGGCCCGATTATGAACCAAACGAGCCAGACGGCATACAACGCGGTTTGGTAGGCTTGTTCATTTGTGCCAACCTGCAAGCCAGTTCCAGTTTATTATGCAAAGCTGGATAACGCGTAACGGTTTCCGTACCACAGATGCCAGCCCTAACGGCAGCGGTTTCGACCCATTGTTTGGCCCGCCTAATAATAAGATCGACGCTTACAATGAGTTTGCTTACCTGCCCGAAGGCCCTACCACACAGCCTTATAAGCAGATAGAAGGACTGGAACGGTTTATCCGCACCGATGGCAGTCTATTCTTATTCTTGCCGGGTATTGCGGCGTTAAAATGTCTCTCGCAGGGCATCGTACCACCAACCCCGAAACCAACCCTATAAATACCTTATTAAAATGGAACCAACACTTTTATTTACTGACGATGACCGGTTGAAGAACCGACCGGTATCAAAAAAAGACATCGACGAAAAGGCCCTGCACGCGCTTGTGCAATCGGCCGTAAATGTCGAATTATTCACCATCCCCCTGTACATGACCTCGCTTTACTCGTTAAAGGGAATGCACGAGATAAACAGCAAGGGAAGCAACTTTTATGAAGGCCGCACATGGCCGGGTATGGCAGCATCCGCGCATCCAAAAACCGCCAATGAAAACGCCTTTAACGCCGTATTTAGCGTATTTGTGGCCGAAATGCTGCACCTGCAGATCATATCCAACATTGCCAATGTGGTTGGTTACGAACCAAAATTTACCTGCGAACCCTTGCAGGACGAGAAAACGTTCGCCTGGAAATGCTACTCGCCCGATTCATCGGTCCTGCCCGGTATCCTTGATTTTAAAGATACCGTTAAGAACAAAAATGTAAAGGTAAAACTGGGGCCGATGGATGCCGACCAGTGCCAGCTATTTTTGGCTATTGAGCAAACTGAGAAGGACGCTATGAAAGATTTTGAACCGGATAGGAAACACATATATGAAGAGGTAGCGCCCTACGATAACTGGCAGGAAGGCCAGCCTTTACCGCCATTTGGGTCGATAGGCAACATGTACAAGCAAATTTGGAATTACCTGTCTATCCGTTATACCGATGGTGTGACTTTATGGGATATCGTTTTCAAAAAAGGACTGGAAAAAGCCAAAGAAAAATCTACCAAAAGCGGTAGTAACGAATTGATCAGGACGGCTTTGCAAAGAGAGGTTTTCAATCCCGACAGGCTTAACCCCGACTACGCGACAAAGAAACCTGAAGACTGGCCAAACGATGAATACCCGTTGATGCCAACCAGTATTGAGCATACCGAAACTGTAAAAGCCCAGTATGATGTGCTGAATATGATAAACGGTATTACCGACCAGGGCGAAGGTGGCGGTGTTATTGAAGAGATATTGCTGCGTGTAAGCAAAAGCCGTATGTTACAAACACCTTTAACTTTAAAATCGGTTAAAGACCAGTTCAGGCCAAGCTGTCCGGTGCTTCGCAATAAGTACCCATCGTACAATGCCACCGGTGGCCAGGTTGATTCGGCTAAGGCCGAGGCTCGCGGCCATTTTGGCGGTATGGATCATTTTGAAACCTTCAAGTATGTGCAAAAGCTTGTGCAAAGCGGCGAGATCGAGACATGGGACCAATGGCACGCAAAGGGTAATAAATGGACAGCCGAACTGCTGCAAACGGCCGCATATAATCCGGACCTGTATCCGAAATTGCCAAAATCAGACGAGATAGCGCAGGCGCTGAATAATTTGAAACTGAACGATGCCGAGGGCAAAAATTATGAATTGTTTAGCCGGGCATCAACAGGGGCAATTGCGGGTGTTACCCGGGTACTCAACGATTATTTTCAGAACCCTGCTACAGCGTTCCCATACCCTTCAATGGGAGGCTCGGGCGACAGGATGTCTATCTGCTGGGCTATATTCGGTAAAATACCAAATATAGCTTTAGGCGTTACCCCTGAAGGCGCCCCGCCAATAGATCGTAAAAACCATATATATCATGCCTGCCAGGGACTTAACCTGGATGAAAGCTTCCGGGAAGACCCGGCAAGTTGCGCGCAAGTGGGTATGTTCCATACCTGCAAGGGCTCTAACGAGTGCAAAGGCGAAGGGGGCTGCGGCTTTGTACATTCGGCCGGTAGCGGCGGCAGCGGCTGCGGGGGTTCTACCGCTAAAAATCCGCCGCCGTTCAGTCCGCCTTCTGATAATGCCTGTGGTGCGTTAGGCGGATGCGCTGTGCCGATATCGGCATCGCAAATGTATCCCGACCTGCCGGAAGGGACGGCATATGAAATGCAGATGTACAATTTTGGACCTGCGCCGGCGTATACCCCCGAAGCTTTAGCTACTTTTAATTATGCCAAAGGCGATCTGATATATGATGTAGCCTGGGCCACTTATGCCGAAGTAATGAAAAAACGCGGGGTAACCGTTGGGGATAAGCCTAAACCAAGCGATATTCGTATAGCGTTGCCGCCTTCAACCTAAATAATAATTTGTCGTAAAATGAGTATATCAATTACCCCACGCCTGGGCCTTCCCAATCTGGGCCTTGGCGTGGGTTTACGCAACAAACACTTTAATTACCTGCTGCATAACCCGGCGGGGGTGGATTGGTTCGAGATCATCAGCGAGAACTTTATGGATGATTTTGGGTTTGCCAGCCACGTTTTAATGCATGTACGCAGGCAGGTGCCGGTTGTTATGCATGGAGTGTCATTATCTGTTGGCAGTACTGATCCAATCAATTATACCTACCTGCAAAAGTTAAAAGAGCTTGCAGCCAAAGTTGAGCCCGAATGGATATCTGACCATTTATGCTGGACAGGCGTTGCCTATACCAACACGCACGATTTGCTGCCCATGCCCATGACCGAAGAAAGCCTTGCGCATGTGGCGGACCGTGTGCTGAAGATACAGGATTACCTGCAACGCCCGCTGATATTGGAAAACCCATCAACTTACCTGCAATTTAAGGCATCAACTATGCCCGAGTGGGAATTTCTGTCTGCCCTGGCTAAACAAACAGGTTGCGGTTTGCTGCTTGATGTAAACAATGTTTTTGTATCGGCGCATAACCACGGCTACGACGCGGCAAATTACATTAACAGCCTGCCGCATGAACATATTGTACAAATGCACATTGCCGGCCCTACTGATTGCGGCGCTTTACTGGTAGATACCCACGACCAGCCGGTACCATCAGAGGTTTGGGGGCTATATGCGCAAGCGCAGGCCATTACCGGCGGCGTAAGCACTTTACTGGAGTGGGATGCACAGATACCCGAATACCCCGAATTACTTGACGAACTTTTTAAGGCACGCGAAGTGTTAAAAGGAAATATCCCCCAAACGGCTATTCACCAAACGCCGGATATGCCCGTATCAAACCCTGTCGATTTTCAATTACAAGCATCAAATGGTTAAACAGGATACCGCTTTACTGCAAAACTGGTTGCGTACTGTTGTGATGGCGCCCGGGTATCTTACGCAAAAAATTGGGCTGGCAAACAGGCTTTACCGAGTGCACGAAGGCGATGTGGTGGCCGAAGAGGGGGAAGCATCAGTGCATGCGCGGTTAAATGTTTATAGTTCGGGGTATATGCTCAGGCTGCTGGATTGCATGTATGCCGACTATGCCATCAGTAAAAAGTTTATGGGTGATGAATTATTTGATCAGTTCGCGAAGGCATACCTGATGTATCATCCGTCTACATCGTTCACCTTATATGACCTTGGTAAGTACTTTCCTGATTTTTTAGATAAAACCAAACCACAACTCCCCGAAGGTGAAGACGGAAGCTGCTATGATATCCCGGCTGCTTTGGCGCGGGTAGAACGCGCGCGGCAGGTGGCCATGCGCGCGCCGGGTACAGAGGACCACGCAACAAATAAAACCCAGGTAGATCTGCAGGGCACGCTTTTCGGTACATTAAACATCAGCGTACCCGGGTGCCTGCAATTATTGGAACTCGAGTTCCCGATGAAAGCTTTTTTTGAGGCTGTTTATCGTGATGAAGCATACGAACTTCCGCCACCGAAAAAAACTTTTATGGCCGTCAGCCGAAAAAATTATCATATTGTTTTGGAAGAGATAACTGAAACACAATACCTGTTACTGAATGAATGCCGCAACCATACTACCTTTTACGAAGCCATAAGCGCCGTGAGCATAAGCCAGGCCGTGCCAACTTCCGACCTGATGACCGACGCCTGCCTGTGGCTGCCCTACTTCCGTAAATGCGGGTTTATCGAGGTGGTGGACTAACTTTTGAATGGTAAGCGGATGATCGTTAAAGTAATTGTCTTTTCAAAAGGAATTTAGCAACTGACGCTAATCACGAAGAGAGATTCGAAACTGTAAATCGCGGTTTCATAAAAAGGGTTTTACAATGGCACCAATGGCGATTGCATCGCGTTGGTAAATGGGTAAAGTTCAAATCGACTTTATCGCGCAGTATGGTCGCCGAAGTATTTCAATACTCTGTCAATCTTTCTCTTATTTTGTTGTTGCAATAAAGATGGATATAAATTCATCACTGCATTTACTGTCATAATGGTTATTCCGAATAGCCAGTCGGATTTATAGAATTTCACCGAAGCAAAAACCGCCACAAAAACAAATCCTATTAAATGGTCTATTTCTGCACTGGTCATCTCGTCCCTCAGCTTGCGCAACCCGGTTCTTTCAGTTGCTTTCAGTTTTTGATTGAGGAACTTAAATGGTGTGTTCAGTACGATCCACCTGACAATGCCCACACCGATCCATTTATTCCGTTTGTCGTTTTTTATGAAATTTAAGTCGGATAATTTATTGTAAAGTGATGTCTTTTTCAGAATGGCATTAATGACCATCCCAACAATAAAAGAAATGAATGTTATAGCAATACTGAATGATATATACTTATAGGCCATAGGTCTGGTCATCAAAAAAAAACAGGCACTTATGGTGTTTCATAAGTGCCTGTTAGTCAAAGTGGAGAATATCGGAGTCGAACCGATGACCTCTTGCATGCCATACGAAAATTGGAGAACACAAAATAATTTCAAATCACTTCAAATCTCTGTAAATCAGTATTTTAATTAAATTTATTTACTAAATTATTTGGCATTTTAAGTGATTTATCACTACTTTTGTTTTATCACAGTTTTATCACAGAGGTAAAAGGTAAAGCTGTAGCATCCATTTTTGCATGCAACCAAAACTGAAGAAATTATGTTGTGGACATACTATTAAAACCAATCCTTTGGACTTACAGAGTAATCATTGATGATGATAAAAATTATGTAATCGGTGAACACGAGGTGCGTATAAGAATGACGCAGAACCGTGTTCCCAAATATATCACTACGACTTTCAGTAGTTCTCCTGAACACTGGGATGACAAAAACGGTGCGCCGTTAATCACTCACCCTAAATATTTGGAATTATCTGCCAAGATCAAAAAGATTGTGGAGGATATTGAATTTGAAATTAAAACGGCAGAGAAGAACGGGCGAACTATTACTCACACTGAGATTAAGGCAAATCTTAGTAATCAAATAAAACAATCGGCAGTACCCGAGAAGCCAAATAAAATATTAGCCTACATTCAATCAATTATTGATTACTATGATTCTGTAAATAACCCTGGCTATGCCAATGTTTTTTACAATAACAAGCTGACTGTTAAAAAGCTTCTCAATAATAAGGACAAGATGTTTTTGGCATTTACCAAGGCGGACCACGAAGCCTACGAAAAGCAGATTTCTGGAACCACAGAGGCTACAAGAAGCCATTATTTGCGAACCTATTACCGCATATGGAACTTGGCTATTGCAGATGGTCTATGTAATAAAGAACATCACCCCAAAAAGTATATACAGTTTAAGGCGTATAAGAGGATCAGGACAAAGAAGCGTTCCATTAAATCGGATTACTGGGAGCGAATCCTGAAGCTTAAACCCGCGAAAGATACCCGAATATACCGCTCTCATTTATTGATGCAGTTTATGTATTACGCGAGGGGCATGAATTTCAATGACATGCTTAAGCTAAAAAAAGAAGATTTTGTTAATAATGGAATTGCCTATAAGCGGTCAAAAAATAAAAGAAATTATGACTTCGAGCTACATCCTTCAGCGGTAAAAATCATTAAAATATTCGAGGTTTTCCCGGAGCAATCTGATGCTGGATATATATTTCCGTTTATCATGAAAGAGCATGATACCGCTAAAAAGATAGATGTCAGGATTGATTCAGCCCTTAAAGATTTTAACGAAGATTCCAAAGCTATGGCAGAGGCTGTGGGCTGGAAAAAACAGTTTACCTCTAATGCCTTAAGGCATGGTTTTGCTAGCCACCTTAACGAGGCTAATGTAGATATTAAAATTATACAGGAAGCAATGGGGCACGAAACCCAGGCTGATACGCGTATATATTTGGCGGATATAGAGGATAGTATTATAACGGAAGCGATAAATTCAGCGCTTAAAAAGGTTGGATAAAAGATTTAATTGAAAGGTCACTAGTTCGACTCCATTGTCGGGTATTAATAAATTTAATAGAATGAAAGCGCAGCTAAAGACTGCGCTTTCCTCAATTGTTATAATATCAGTAGAATTATGGTTGTATCCTTATTTAATCAGGCAGAGAATTCATTTGTTTACCGATCCTATTGGCAAAAATTATCAAACCTAATTTAGGCTGCGATATTCATTGGGAGTTTGCCCTACCCGCTTTTTAAATACCCTTGCAAAATGCTGCGGATATTTAAACCCCAATTCGCCGGCAATCTGGTTGATGGTTTTACTTCCGTCAAAAATTTTCTCTTTGGCAACATCGATCAATTTCGCTTGTATGTATTCTTGCGCTGTCTTTCCTGTCTCTTTTTTCACAAGGTCTCCAAAGTAATTGGATGATAGGTTCAGTTGTTCAGCGCAATAGTTTACAGACGGGAGGCCAACTGTTTCCGGTTTTTCCGATTCAAAATAATCATTCAGAAGTTGCTCGAACCGTTCAAGGATACCTTGGTGGACATTATCACGGGTGATGAATTGCCTGTCGTAAAAACGCACGCTGTAATCCAGGAACAATTCAATATTAGAGACGATCAATCGTTTACTATGTTTGTCAACACCCCGGTCTAATTCATAATCTATCTTCGAAAAACAATCAACTACAAGGTTTCTTTCGCGTTCGGACAGATGCAATGCTTCATTTGACTGATAACCGAAAAATGTAAATTCCTGGATGCGCCTGCCCAGCGTTGTGCCGTGTATCAGGTCAGGGTGAAATGCGAGTACGTGGCCTTTGGGCTGATAAAAGTCGCTATTTCCGTTCGAGCCGGCTATCTGACCGGGTGCCAGAAAAACCAAAGTTCCTTCCTGATAATCATAAGTATCGCGACCATAGACCAAATCCCCACACTTGACATCTTTCAAAAATATTATGTAAAATCCAAAATACATCCGTGATAACTGCCTCGGATCAGCTTTCGACAGGTCTACTACTGTTACAAGCGGATGCTTTGTCTCATTATTGTTAAAGGCATTGTATTCACTGATCGTATTAAAGCGGCGCATTTGTTCCATCACGAATTATTTAATTATCCGAATTTACATCATTTATCGGTCTCCTATTGATAAGCGGCTTCAAATCAGTAATAATGGTAGAAACATCCGTAATATGTATCCTATCATCATCAATAATACCTTGCACATTTGTATAGCTATCAATGTGTAAACCAGGACTTGAACGCCCCATTCAAGTACCTAAAATCATAAATCATCAACCATGAGGAAAATCTTATTAGGTCTTACTTTACTTATCGCTTGCTCCGCAAAGGCTCAACAAACATCAGGATCGCCATTTCCGACAGTAAAGACGCAATCCGGCACGCTAAAAGGATCAACAGATGGAAATGTATCCAGTTTTAAAGGCGTTCCGTTTGCAGCTGCTCCGGTTGGCGCTTTACGCTGGCGGGCACCGCAACCATTTCCGGCATGGAAAGGCGAACGTGACGCCACCAAATATGGGGCAGACTGCGCGCAAATGGGATGGCCGCGTAACGGTACGGAAATATCAAAAACATCATCCGAAGATTGCTTATTCCTGAATGTGTGGAAACCGGCAAGCGCCGCATCCGGCGCTAAACTTCCGGTAATGGTTTGGATTCATGGCGGAGGCTTTGTTGCAGGTAGCGGAAATCAGGGTGATTTTAGCGGTGCTTCCTTTACCGATAAAGGCGTATTGCTGGTAACAATCAATTACCGCCTTGGCCGTCTTGGTTTCTTTGCGTTTCCGGCTTTAAGCAAGGAACACTCTGAAGAAGCAAAAGGCAATTACGCTTACATGGATCAAATCGCCGCCCTAAAATGGATCAAACAGAATATCGCTGCCTTTGGCGGCGATCCGAGCAACGTAACGATATTCGGGGAATCTGCCGGTGGTGTATCTGTTCAGTCGCTTTTAACTATTCCAAGTTCCAAAGGATTGTTTCAAAAAGCGATTGTTGAATCAGGTGGTGGCCGGGACGGCGTATTGACCGGTCGTCCTATCAATAAAGAAAACGCCGATGCCCACTATCGGGTATCCGCAGAAACTATGGGCGTCAACTTCGCAAAAAAGCATGGCATCCAGGGAACAGATGCTGCAGCACTGGAAAAACTTAGGGCATTAAGCGTGTCCGAAATAGTTGATGGCGGGCAGGAAACGGATGGCCGCGGCGGCGCACCAATCTATTCAGGACCTATACTGGATGGTAAACTGGTAACGGAAACCGCCCAAAGCGCCTATAATGCAGGCAGGGCACCAAAAATCCCGTTAATGATCGGTTCAAACAGTGCGGAAGTACCTGCGGGCTTTGTTAATGCCAGCTCTAAAGATTCATTACTGGCGCTTTTTGGAAACATGAAAACCGAAGCAAAAACCGTTTATGACGCTGATGGAAACACTGAATTCCCCAAGATGCTTTCATTTGTTAACACAGACAAGGTATGGGCAGAACCTGCAAGGTTTACTGCCAGGGCCATTATCGCGAAGGGTGCACCGGCTTATATTTATCTTTTCTCCTATGTATCTCCCTCCATGCAGCAATGGATGAAATATGGAGCAGGACACGCTTCAGAGATCGCTTATGCTTTTGATAATTTGATTAGCAGAAACGGAGTGGCCATCGCATCGAAGGACAAAGAGGTGGCGAAAGCCATGAACACCTACTGGACAAATTTCGCAAAAACGGGAAACCCTAATGGTGGTGGTTTACCTAACTGGCCGGTTTATGATATGAAACGGAATGAGCTGATCGAATTCCAATCAGATGGCTCGGTTGTAGGCAAGCCTGACCCCAAAAAAGCAAGACTGGATGTGATAGAAAAGGCCGTTACATCAGGCAATCTGCACTAATCAGTAATAATGGTAGGAATACCCGTAATCCATATCCTAATATTCAGGACGATGGGTACGACCTTTGTATTGATTGATGAAAACGAAAATTATGCAAACAGTTAAATTAAATAACGGCGTTGAAATGCCGGTTTTAGGATTCGGAGTATTTCAGGTGACTGACCTGGCAGAGTGCGAAAGAAGTGTGATAGATGCCATCGAGACTGGTTACCGACTGATTGACACGGCGCAATCTTATATGAATGAAGAAGCGGTAGGCAAAGCGATCAAAAGAAGTGGCATTGCTCGGGAAGAACTATTTATTACGACCAAGCTTTGGATACAATCAAATGGCTACGAAGGAACAAAGAAAGCTTTTGAAGAGTCGCTAAGAAAGTTACAGTTAGATTACCTCGATTTGTACCTAATCCACCAACCGTTCGGTGATGTTTATGGGGAATGGCGCGCCATGGAAGAATTATATAAAGAGGGTAAAGTGAGGGCCATAGGCGTAAGCAATTTTCAGCCGGACAGGCTGATCGACCTGATCATACATAATGAAATTGTTCCTGCCGTTAACCAGGTAGAGACGCATCCTTTCCATCAGCAAATAGAGACACAGCAATTCATGACCGATAACAATGTTCAGATCGAATCATGGGGGCCTTTTGCAGAAGGCAAGAACGATATGTTCAAAAATGAATTGCTGCAATCTATCGGTGATAAATATGGTAAATCAATTGCCCAGGTAGTATTACGCTGGTTGACACAACGAGGTGTCGTAGCCATACCTAAATCAGTTCGTAAAGAACGCATGGCAGAAAATCTAAATAGCCTTGATTTCCAGTTGACCGCCGAAGAAATGGAGAAGATCAAAACGCTTGATACAAACTCCAGCAGCTTTTTTGACCACCGCGATCCAAAAATGGTAAAATGGTTAGGCGAAAGAACATTGAATAACTAAGTACAAAAGACGCATGAAAAAGAGACAATTGGGAAATAGTGGACTGGAAGTTTCAGCCCTTGGTTTAGGTTGTATGGGTTTAAGCTTCGGCTACGGACCGGCTACAGAAAAACAGGAAGCTATTATGTTAATACGTTCAGCGTTTGAACGCGGAGTGACTTTTTTCGATACTGCCGAAGCTTACGGGCCATTCACAAATGAAGATTTATTAGGTGAAGCGTTAGCGCCTTTTCGCGATGAGGTGGTGATTGCAACCAAATTTGGATTTAAAGATGGCAAACCGCCGCTTGGTTTGGACAGTCGTCCGGAGCATATCCGTGAGGTTGCCGAAGCTTCATTGATACGTCTGCGTACAGACCGTATAGACTTATTCTATCAGCACCGGGTAGATCCGAAAGTACCTATGGAAGATGTGGCCGGAACGGTTAAAGAGCTGATCGCTGAAGGAAAAGTTAAGCACTTTGGCCTTTCTGAAGCTGGTGTTAATGCTATTCGTAAAGCACATGCAGTTCAACCGATAGCTGCTTTGCAAAGCGAATATTCTTTATGGTGGAGAGAACCGGAACAGGAAATTTTGCCGACACTGGAGGAACTTGGTATCGGTTTCGTGCCGTTCAGCCCCTTGGGTAAAGGTTTTTTAACCGGTTCAATAAACGAGAACACTACTTTCGATAAAAGCGACTACAGGAATTCCGTTCCACGTTTTTCTGAAGAAAACCGGAAAGCCAACCAGGCATTAGTTGATGTACTTGGACAAATTGCTGCTGAGAAGAACGCGACACCTGCCCAGATAGCCCTGGCGTGGTTGCTTTCACAAAAGCCGTGGATAGTGCCAATACCAGGTACAACCAAATTGCACCGCCTGGAAGAAAATACGGGTGCTGCTGATATCGAATTATCCGAACAAGACCTGCACTCCATTCACGAAGGCCTGTCTCATATCGAAATACAGGGTCATCGTTATTCAGAACAGGGGCAGAAAATGGTTAATCGTTAAATATTCAAAATCAATATTATAACTGAAATACATAAAATTCAAAAACATGAAAGCAATCATTATCGGACTGTTCCTGTGCGTAGCCAGTGTGCAGCTATCAAATGCCCAGGCAAAACTACCAAGTGCAGCGACTACAACCGCAACTAAGGAAGAACAGGAAATCCTTGATCTATCCAAAACAAAATGGACCTGGATGGCAGATAAAAACGTAGAGTCATTAAACGGATTGTTTGCCGAGAACTGTGTGTTTGTTCACATGGGTGGAAGCTGGGGCAAGACCCAGGAACTGAATACCATTAAAGGTGGCTTTATCTGGTATAAGAAAGCAGACGTATACGGCGCATCGGTAAACATCTTCGGTAACACCGCTATACTGCTAAACGATATTGATCTGCTTGCTGTGGTAGGTGGCAATGAAGTCGTGCACGCTTTTATGGTAACGGAAGTATACCTTAAAGAAAATGGCAAGTGGAAAATGGGTTCTCTTACCTTTTCAACACTGATCCGGCCTGTTAAAATGAAAACAAACATTGCACCGGCGGCACAGCCACAACATTAACAAAACTCACTATATATGAATCGTCGAAATCTTCTAAAAACGGGACTAACACTTGCTGGCGCGTCTTTGATCAGCACAAATAGTAACGCAGATACAATCGTGCCCGGCACAACAACTCTGTCTGCCGCACCTGGCAAACGAAAGCTGGGAGGCAAGCTCGAAGTATCGAGTATAGGTTTAGGGGTACAGAATATGTGGCGAACCTATCAAACAACCATACCATATCGGCCTGAAATGATCAACATCATCAGGAAAGCTTATGATAACGGTGTCACCCTTTTTGATACAGCTGAAGCTTATGGGCCGTTTGAAAGCGAGCGGATTTTGGGTGAAGCAACATCCTCTTTTCGAAACAAGATTGTGATTGAAACCAAGTACGGTTGGAATATCGATCAGAAAACGGAGAAACGATTACCTGGCTTAAATAGTAAACCCGAACATATTAAGGAGGTGGTTGAAGGGATGTTGAAACGACTTCGCACTGATCGCATCGATCTGTTATACCAGCACCGCGTTGATCCGGCAGTTCCGATAGAAGATGTTGTCGGCGCGATAAAAGATTTGATCGGCCAGGGAAAAGTGCTTCATTATGGGCTTTCTGAACCTGGTGCACAAACTGTCAGGCGGGCGCATGCCATCCATCCGGTTACCGCCATTCAAAATGAATATTCGCTTTTATGGCGCGGCCCTGAAGAAACGATCCTTCCGCTTTGCGAAGAACTCGGCATTGGTTTCGTTTGCTGGAGCCCGCTTGGTGTAGGATTTCTGAACGGCGCTATTGATGAAAACACACGATTTGCGCCCGGCGATATCAGAGGTATTGAAGAGCGGTTCTCTCCTGAGAACCTGCCCAACAATATGGCACTGGTTAGATTGATAAAGACCTGGGCGGTGAAAAAAGATGCTACACCCGGACAAATATCGCTTGCCTGGCTGCTGGCAAAAAAACCGTGGATAGTACCCATACCCGGAACCACACAGATGGCGCATATGCTGGAAAATACCGGTGCCGCTAATGTGAAATTTTCCGCTGATGAATTAAAGCAGTTCAATCAGGAGTTAGAAGGCATAACCATCAAAGGATTGCGCCTGCCACAAGCGGTTTTAAATTTCTCTAACGTAGAAGCTCCACCTAAGCAATAAACCTAAAATCATCTTATGAAAAAGCCATTGTTTTTATTCATCGCGACGCTAATGTGTTCTACAAGCTTCGCACAGCACAGCCTTGTAAAGTTATGGGAGTCAGATTCGGTTACGATTAAAGGGCCCGAATCGGCGCTTTTCGATTCCAAATCAAATTCGATTTTTGTTTCCAGCATGGGTTCCGGCTCTGTCGTTCAGCTTGATCTCAAAGGAAAAGTGATCAAATCGGATTGGGCAACAGGCCTCAACTCCAATAAAGGCTCAGCGTTTTATAAGGGAATGTTTTATACGGCAGAAACCTCCGCTGTTGCGGTCATTGATAATACAGGTAAAGTCTTAAAACGAATTCCAATTGAAGGTGCAGGGATGTTAAATGACCTGGCTGTAGATTCAAAAGGGATAGTTTATGTGAGTGATACGCGGACAGGCAAGGTACATCGGATCGAAAATGATAAACCGACAGTATATCTTGAAAATATCCCCGGCGCAAACGGTTTGCTAACAGTTAATACGGACTTATATGTCGTAGGCTCCACAACTTTTCAAAAAGTAAATGCCAACAAAGAAATGAGCAAAATTAGTGAAGGTTTTGAAAGCGGACTGGATGGAATTGTACCGATTGGTGATAAAGAGTTTATTCTCAGTAATTACAAAGGCATTTTGTATTATGTAAACGCTGATGGCACAAACCAGGTGCTGCTGGATAGCCGTGCCAATAAAATTATGGCAAACGATATCAGTTACGACAGCAAAACAAAAACGCTGTATGTTCCCTCGTTTGGCACCAACCGCATTATCGCCTATAAAGTAAATTAATTTTCAATTTCACACTAAATCATAATACCATCGCTATGAACAAGCTATTATTAATACCCATCGCCGCAACCCTGGCAGGAGTTATTTCTTTCGGCACCACCGGTAAGATAGTTAAGCCTGCAAAAAATAATAACGACGGTTCAACAGCTGCCATAACGAGCGCAAGCGCCGCCTTGCCACTGGATAAGATCAAAATGCCTGCGGGTTTTTCCATCAGCGTGTATGCTGAGGTTGCAGGCGCGCGATCGATGGTTATGTCACCATCAGGTGTACTCTTTGTCGGGACACAGCGTCCGGGAAAAGTATATGCGTTAAAAGATTCAGACGGTGACAATATAGCTGATAAGAAATGGGAGATCACATCAGGAATGAACAACCCAAACGGCGTTGCCCTCAAGAATGGTGCTCTATATATTGCTGAGATCAGCAAGGTCACCAAATTTGCGGATATTGAGAAGAACCTTGATGCTCCTGGAAAGGGTGAAGTGATCTATGATAAATTCCCAACCGAATGGGCGCACGGGTGGAAATATATCGCCTTCGGGCCTGACGGTAAATTGTATGTGCCGGTAGGGTCACCGGTAAATATCGGCATGCCTGATGACCGTCATGCAGCCATCTTTAGAATGAATGACGACGGTACCGAAATTGAAAAATTCGCAAGTGGTATTCGTAATACAGTTGGTTTTACCTGGAGCCCGACCTCTAAAGAAATGTGGTTTACAGATAACGGCAGGGATATGTTAGGTGATGACGTTCCGTTTTGCGAGTTGAACAAAGCGCCCAAAGCCGGGATGAATTTTGGCTTTCCTTATTTCCATAGCGGCACCATCAAAGATCCCGAATTTGGTGGCACTCATGAGGCATCAGAATTCACGCCACCAGCTCAAAACCTGGGCGCACATGTCGCCCCCCTTGGCCTTAAGTTCTATACGGGAGGCATGTTCCCAACTGAATATAAGGACCAGATCTTTATCGCAGAACATGGCTCGTGGAATCGCACTAAAAAGAACGGTTACCGGGTTAGCCTGGTAAAAGTGAAAGATGGCAAAGCCGAGGGGTATGAAACATTTGCCAGCGGCTGGCTGGATGAAGAAGCTCAGAAAGCCTGGGGAAGACCGGTTGACGTACTTGTATTAAAAGATGGCTCAATGCTTTTATCTGACGATGTTGCGGGGGTTATTTATCGAATTACTTACAAGAAGTAATATATGAAGAGCGCGCTCATAATTTTGGCATTAAGCTTTATTGCGACATTTTCTAATGCACAAAAGAAAGTCTTACCTGTGACCAACGTGACGACCGGAAAAGAGATCTATGCAAAGCATTGTATGACTTGCCACCAGGTAGACGGAGTTGGCGCACAGAACATGATCCCACCATTGATTAAAACCGACTATGTTCTGGGCGATAAGAAGCGCCTTATTAAAATAATATTGAATGGCCTAAAGGGAGATTTAGATGTCAATGGAGATATGTATTCCGGGGAGATGCCTTCGCAAGCGCTTTTGAAGGACGATGAGATAGCAGCGGCACTCACATACGTTCGTAAAAGCTTCGGCAATAGCGCCAGCGCAGTAACCATTAAAGATGTTCGCAGGGTTCGCGCTGCCAATAAAACGATCTCAAAATGAAAACAGTAATTTCTTTCTGCGTACTTGTTAGTGTTTGTCTGGGCTCAGCGTCTTCTACAGCGCAAACAGCTTCCGCAAAAAAACACTAATAGTTTATCTGTCACGCACTAATAATACAAAGGCTGTAGCACAGATCATCCAAAAAGAAGTTGGTGGGACGTTGGTAGCCTTAGAACTTGTAAAACCCTATCCGGCAAATTACCGGGCAACTGTTGATCAGGTTGTTAAGGAGAACGAAACGGGGTACTTACCACCGCTTAAAACCAAAGTTGACATTAGCCGATATGATACCATTTTTGTTGGTTTCCCAACCTGGGGCATGAAGCTACCTCCACCGATGAAAAGCTTTCTGAAGCAGTATGATCTAACGGGTAAAACCATTGTCCCCTTCAATACCAATGCCGGTTATGGCATAGGCAGCACATTCGATACGGTAAAAGAGTTGTGCCCCAAAAGCAAAACCTTGGAGGGTTTCACTATAAAAGGCGGGATAGAAAGAGACGGCGTTCTATTTGTAATGGAAGGTGCAAAGGAAAGACAGGCACAGACCGAAATTCATACTTGGTTAAAGAAACTCAAAATCATAAAATTATGAGCAGGACATTAAAATATATTGTTTCTATATGTCTGATATTGCCTTTTGGACTAAACACAATAGTTTTAGGTCAGCAGGCGAATAACAATGAAGTGACTTTAACTCCCAGGCAAGAAGCCATTATTCCAATTTCAGCACACGCTGCCAAAGGAGACCAGGTTAACCTTAAAGTTGCTTTAGCAGACGGATTGGAGAAAGGCCTGACGGTGAACGAGATCAAAGAAATTTTAGTGCAGCTTTATGCTTATGCGGGCTTTCCAAGAAGTTTGAATGCTATTAATACTTTTCAGGCTGTAGTCAAAGCAAGGGAACAAAAAGGTTTTAAAATTACAGAGGGGAATAAGCCAGGCAGATTAAATTTTGGCGATGACAAATATCAGTTTGGTAAAAACGTTCAAGCCAAACTCACAGGCAGATCTGCAAATTCCACGCAAGATTTCGTTCCGGTTATAGATACCTTTTTAAAGGAACATTTGTTCGCTGATATATTCGGAAGAGACAATATTGATTATCAAAGCCGCGAAATTGCAACTATTTCAATCATAGCAACCATCGGCAATGCTGATAGCCAGCTCAATACTCATCTGAGTGTGGGGCGCAACGTAGGTTTGTCGGAAAAGCAATTGAGAGGTATTGCCGCTAAACTGTCAATTGTTGTCAGTCCTGAAGCGGGAAAGTCAACAACAAAGTATTTAGACACCATGTTTGGATCCGATGGCACCATAGCTATCCCTTCTCTGGAACAACCGATAGTTTTCGTGCCGACGTTTTCAAAAGGAAATAAGGTTAACAGTAACAATTTCACCGGTGAAGTTTGGGTAAACATGCTGATCAGCGATACAGCTACCCGGACATCGGTAGGCAACGTAACTTTTGCTCCAGGCGCGCGCTCAAACTGGCACTTGCATCCTTCGGGGCAGATACTGCTGGTCACGGATGGCATTGGTTATTATCAGGAGAAAGGGCAGACAATGCGTTTAATTAAGAGGGGCGATATCATCAATTGTACTGCTAATGTGGCTCATTGGCATGGTGCTACCATGGACAGTTCTATGTCCCATATTGCTTTAGGGGCGAATATCGAGATGAATTCTGTCAAATGGTTGCAAAAGGTAACAGATGATGAATATAATACCATGATTAGATAATGCGTAAGCTTTCGCAGATTCTATTCAAATCATAATTTTATAGGTAATGACAGTTTTGAATAGGCACTATCTGTTATTCTCCTAACTGTTGTATATATTGATCGAGTTCTTCTGCGTTGAAATAAACCGTACCGCCTAATTTTCTAAATGGTATTTTTCCTTTATTACGCAAGGTTTGTAGAGTTACTTCTGACATACCCAGCAAATCCATAACCTCGTTTGTTTTAAGCCACTTTTTAGGATATTTAACATTTAATAAATTCTCAATGTCGGTAAGTAATTGTTTACGAAACTTTTCTAAATCTTCAGTGGTCAACACTTGTAGTTCCATCTGATTTAATTTTGAAATAAAAAGGGGTAAGCCAGAAAAGGCTTACCCCATGCATTTTTAAATGCCATACCGGTACATCAAATAGAAAATGAACTATCTGCCTCTTATGGGATTTCTAAGTTCATATTCTTGCTGATCGCCTCGGTTTTTGATATTATTCTCAATTAAGGTTGGCAAGCCTGATTCTGATAGCGGGGTAACTTTTGCCGATAAATCTTCTGTTATGGGATACTCTCTTAACAATTCTGATAGATCAGAGCCATATTCCCTTGCTACAGCTATAGGATCAAGTTTTAGTTCATTTGGGATTTCAAGAACAACGATATCTTCCGGTAATTCCATTAGGTCTTCCGGTGGCATATAAAGTTCATGTGTTTGGGTATTGAAAAAACACAGGTAACTATCACCATAATCATCCATCTCAAAATCTTCAAAACTGATATTTTTCCAGGGCTGTTCTGTTTCCCTCATTTGCCTCAATCGCCAGTCCACTGTAAAATCGGTTCCGGCAAGATCTATATGTGGCAGTTTTCCAGATTGACGAATTTTTAACAGTTCTTCGGCCTTTTGTTGCTGAACGGGATCTTCCATGCGAACCCTTATCTTCTCCTGCTTGTGCTGCTCATATTCATCAATTAAGACTTTAAGGAACATATTAGCGATATATGCCTCCCAACTATTGTGAGATTGGGGAGAAAGCCGGTTGTTATGAAAAAGCATGTTATCGGCTTGGTTAACTTCATGTTCGTTCCATGTTTTCAAACTTTCCCTGGCAGCATCGAAGTTTTTGTGTTCCGCGAATTTTAGAACAAGCTCTACAGGAAACATGGGACCATAAAGATCATTCAGTTCCTTTTCCGTTATCGTCCCGGTTGATTTAAACGCGGGCTGTTTTGAAGGGTCCATAAAATTGAGTGATGGGGCTAAGGGAAGCCTGGTTAGGGTGAGATAGGTAAAAAATAAAAGTCCCCAAACACTCGCTGCCGGGGACTTTCAACCTAAACCTTATCACAATTAACCGGCAGGTCGCCGGTACATTAGATGTTGCAAATTATCAATTATTTTCAATAATGTCTTCTATACGCAGTGTTACGACTATAATCATTAAACCTGCGCTGGTACTCCCGTTCTTCATTTAATCTTTTATAAAGAACGCTGCACCGCCATGCACAAGCACCGCAAGCTATAAAGGCAACCGCTAAACAGGTTATGGTTTCCTTTCTCGCCTCTGCCTTTTGAGCTTCGGTCATTTCGGCCTTGGTATGCTTCCTCGCAACAGCCCCAAAAAAGGCGAACATGGTAATGACGCAGGCTAATAATATGTTACGTACAATGGCTTTCATGACAATCATTTATTAATTAAAATTACTAATTAAATTAGTAATTTCCAAGTACTTACTTAATTTAATTCGTAAATATTATTGTTTTTACGGGCGCTCAAAACCCTATCCCGAATGGTATCAAGGATGCCGGATTCAGCGATACCCTCAAAGCGGATAACCTTGTTTTCTTCATCCGTACTTTTTAAGGTAAGGTGCATCAGTTTGCATATTTGCAACATGAACGGCTGGGTAATAATATAATCCTTCACCCGGAACATCTCCACCTGGTCAATTCGTTTAAAGAATATGCCTTTTGTGATCAGTATATATTCTACGCTAACCAGATATTTAAAACTTCGGAGATATAGGAGACGGTACCAGGCCAGTCCGCATACAGCGAGGCTAAATAGAACAAAATAAGGCGAGAGGTACCATGCCAGCAGCAGAAACGTCAGCGCTAACAGGATAAGCGGAAATGCTTTGAAAAAGGCAAACAGCATGGCCGGCCTTAGTAAAATATCATCGTTCTGAGTCATATTTTAATTGGTCTAAAAAGGTAAATGCCAGACGGGGCTTCGACGAACGAAAACGGGGGCGCAGCGCAAAGGCTTCTTCAAACGCATAAAGGCTGAAAATACCGGCATCCATTGTTACCTGTCTTTTATTGGTAACAATATGAATCTGCGCCCCCGAAAGGAATACATGAACGGCAATATTCCTGATGCCTCCGGCCACTTTGACCGAGGTAATATGGCCTACGATATCGTTATCAAATATTAAAGTGATTTTCCGTCCAGGATAATTTTGCCTGATCCAATCCACCTGTTCAACATAAAGCCTGTTGCCGATAGCAATAAATGCTATCTGATCCAGCCGTGGAAAACGGTGGCGGTTTAGGGTAATAAACGCCATCGCTTCCATAACTGAATACGTAATGATCAGATGTGTTGCATTAGGCAACCCGGCAGTCCACAGATTTTGGGTGGAGGGCACGATGTGATATCCGGGGCCATAACGTTCATATTGATCGCCATAGCTAAAGGAAAGTTCGTAGGTCACACCAAAAAAAGCCTGGATCTCCAAAGGAATGCCAAGCTTTGTTAAAAGGTTGTTCACCTTCCTTTTCGGGATTGGGACCGTTCAAACTCGTGCGGCTTAAATCCATGCTGATTTTCAATATCCTTAATAGCCTGATAATATCCGGGGCTTAATTTCGTGGCCGCCGCCTGGTCACGTTTCTTATTGAATAAGCTGTTTAGCCCTTTGTAAATCATATAGGTTAAACCGCCATCCATCAGGATAGAAGCCACCAGGGCCAGTTTGTTGGACCGTATGCCATGCTTATCTGTTGCAGAATAGCTAAAGCGGGTTCCGTCAGGTATCTGCACCTCCTTACCTTTTCTGTAGTTCTCTTTTTGTGCCTGGGTCAGAAATTCGTTATTGACCATATCAGGCGCTAAGATCCTCTCCGTATCAGAAACGATAAACTCTTTTGTTTCCGGGTCGTATTCGACCAGCATCTCTTTTTTAGTGCCGTGGTTATCGAGTGCGATCCTCAGCACACTCCCTACCTCACCCTTTTGCAGTTGCATGGCTTCATTTTTAGTTAACAGGTCGGGAATTTCCGCATCGCGGTAGATCGGGTGGATCAAAAGATCCAACTGGCCCTTTTCATTTGGCTTTAAAGATATCTTCGCATTTATCGATTTGATCTTGATATTGTCGGCTTCCAGGTCATGCAATTCCATTAAGCCTGTACGGCGACCTGAAAGCAGCGCTTTCAGGTCATCGACGTTTAAAAGGAGCTGGCCTCCTGAGGCCAGCCCGATGGTCTCCAGGTCCTTGACCGGGAGATCATTTTCGTGAAACGTTATCGGGTTCATATTAACGGCCTATTTTTTGAGTTTGCCCCTGTTCCTCGGACTGGCCCCGTTCTTCCTCTAAAACCAATTCCGGTTCACGAGGATTGGTTTTGGCCTCCAGCAAGGATTTGTAAAGCCCGTATTCCGGCTTTAGAACTTTGCGGGTCCCTTCGGCATCTTCTACTTTAATGCTTTTGGTTTTATAGGTTTCCAGTACCTTATAGGTGGTATCCATATAGGCGATCTCATCACCTTTATTAAATCCTATAGTTTCGGAACCCTGTTTTTGTTCCCGTTTTTGAGAAACGCCCAATAGCAGGTTGGCTATTTTTTGTGCATCACGGGATGCTTTGACAATCTCAAAAGGTTCATCCTTTAAGATCTTGGCAAAGTTGTTCATATAGGCAGCTTGCTGCCCAAAGTTATGGCCGATCTTTAACTCACCACCGATCAGGATACCGGCAATGGCGGCGCGCATTTCTTCGCGCGCGTAATCAAGAGAACCAAATTTACCCTCCATCGGACGGTTAAGACGGCTTTCATGGCCACTCCAGTGCGCCAGTTGGTGAATGGCAGCCTGCAGGTATTTGGTTTCGTTCTCAAAATGTTCCGGCTCGGGCATAATGATCGCGTCGCGAACCTTGTCATAATAAGCCTCCTGACCACCGTGAATGATCACCGCTTTGCTGTCATCGATCAGTTTTGCAGCCCTTTCGATGGGTGAAAGGGTTTGGCCTTCATTTTGTTTGGCCAAAAACTCTTCCAATGGTTCGAGGTCTTTCAGCTGGCTGCCATTGAAAAGGAAAGCCTGGCCCCGCTGCGGTTTATCAAATTCTACCTTTTTGGTTTGGGTAACACCCGCATCATCCTTGATGACCTTACCCTCTGCGGTGCGGATAGCCTGGATGTCGCTGGTTTTTGGGAACTCGATCAGGGTACCGGTTTCATCCTTTTTTACCCAGTTCCCGGCATAACGCGCGGCATCAGCCGACATCCAGCGTGGGTCTTCATGGCGCTGCATACCGAGGATCAGCGCATTCATGGCACTATAGCCTTTCCCGGTTGTTGGATTGATCGGTTTAACAAAGGCAGGCATGCCATTTTCTTTAACCGGTTTTTGAAACAGGGAGTTACCCTCTTTGATCTCAGCGATCAGCTTGTCTGAAAGCTGGATCGGCAGTGGTTTGAAATTTTTGCTCATTTTCTTGTTTTTTAAGCAGTTCGTATAAAAATTTGATTGGATTGATGTATTGATGCCTGTAGCAAATGCTGAAGTGCAAATGCTCGCCGGTCACGTGTCCGGTAGCTCCGGTGATGCCGATAGGCTCACCGGCGGTTACGCTATCGGTAGGTATTACAAAAATTTGGCTGAGGTGGCCGTATATGGATTCGACCGCGCCATGAGCCAGCCGAATGTTTATGCCCAGGCCATTATCATAGCCGGTCGATCTGACCATACCGCTAAGGATAGCATAAACAGTATCATGGCGGGCTTTGAGATCGACACCCGCATGCATGGCGTATTTGCCGGTAAGCGGATGGATTCGGTAACCGTATTCGGAATTTATTTTTAGATGTTTAAGGGGCAGGCAGACCAGGCAAAAGCTGATCAGTAGTTTCATCGGCTGTAAGATTTCGCCAATTCCTGTTTTTGAGCAGGGACGATCGAATCCAACACTTTCTCCTGCAAACCAGGATGATCGTTGGCAATAGCTAATGCGGAGTACAAGGCCTGGGATGTGCCCCTGTCCTGCAAGAGCATGATCTTGTACATGGCCTTAAAATCATCGAGCGGCATGGACGAGCCATTGCTGGTCAGGTCATTGAAGATCTCTTGTTTATCTTTCAGCATCATGACCTGCGCAGCAGGGTAAAATGCTTCCCCGCCCTCGGGGAACCGTACATAATTTTCTGTTTCAGACCTGGCATAGGTTAACACGCCGATCTGGCCCCGTTTTGCTTCCCGGTCAATTTCTAAATCCGGCTGCACCAAAACGAGTGTACCGGCTAAGGTTTGATTTTCCATGATAATTATTGTTTAATGTTTACCTGCCAATTTTTCGGGTTGGCGTTAAGTCCAGGACCTCGTTCAGCCTGATGGTCGCCTCACGATGGAGTTCCGGGTCATCCTGCAGGAGTATATAGGCCTTTGCCAGCTGCTCGGGCAATCCCGATGACTGCAGCAAAGCCAGTGTTTGGAGATTTTGTGCTACAGGAGGCCATTGCACGGACTTGAATTTTTCCGCCAATTCCTTTAACTCTTCGGTTGTTTTCAGGACAAACAGTGTTTTTGCGCTGAAGGCATCTACTTCCTCGTCCTCAAATCCTACCCATATTTTATCAGCCTCAAAGTCTGTAAATTCAATGAGGCCTATTTGGCCAACGTGGTCAGAAGTCCAAAGGACTGGGCTGACCATGACCATTATGCCTATGGTTTCTTCCTGTTTCATGTATATTGCTTTAAATGTTTGTTTGATTGTATAGAAGGAGTTTGGCCTGTAAGGGGCTATCTTTTCAAACCCCTGGTTTGATCTACTCCAAGAAACTGATCTAAACCAATGGTTACCGCATCGTGAATGTTACCGTTCTTTTTAACCAGCTCCATCGCCGTGCGGATATGTTTTTCCGTTCCATGATCCAGTAAGAGCGCGATGTTTTTGAGGTCTTTAAAATCATCAACGGATAAGGTCAGCGCATTTTCATGCAGGAAATCATAGATGTCGCCCGGCTCTTTGAAGGTGAGCAGCGCATCAGCGCCGTAGAAGCCAACCTGGTGGTCATCAAAACCCACATAAAATTCATCGGTGTTAAGAATCGCGGCCGTAATAAAACCGATCTCACCCTGCTTATGTACAGGGTCATCTTTGAGGTCAGGGTGCACCAGCAAATAGTGCGGTAACTGTCTTTCGTTTGTTTCTTCTTTCATTTCTTCATGGTGGCTTTAACTGGTGTATTCGGTGCTGGCGGTTTGAATGCCAGTACCATTTCTTGTATCTCCTGGCTGATATGGTTAAAGTTCTGCCGGAGTTTTTCATCCAGCTTCCCGCCGAAATCATAAAAGGAAGGCAAAGTTTTATAGCCCTTTTCTTCCCGTTTAATGGCCTCCATATCAAGATTGATCCGGCAATTAATGGCGGAGGTTTCAAACTGGCCGGTAAATTTTTCCTGTGCATCGGCGGCAATTACGCCAACCATTTCGCCGGAATTGAGGGAGGCTATTTTCCCTGCCGGGATCAAGGCTTCCAATTTTTCATTCAGGGAGGTCGAAGTTTTATTGCGGTCGATGGACAAGCCCTCCCCGATCTGTTTGGATTTGCCAAATAATCGTTCCAGCCATTCCAATGTATCCTTATTCCTGACCGAACCTGAAAGGACGGTACCCACTACGGCGGTGATGGTGGCTGCGGTATCTTTACCATATTGTTGATTGAATTGGGGCAATTCCTGCAGACCCATCAACACGGCTACCTTATTAGACCTGGCTGTTGCAATTAAATTTTCCACCCGGTGAACGAATAAGGTGGGCACTTCATCCACGATCAGTGCCGAAGGTAAATTGCCTTTAGTATTGATCAGCTTGGTCAGGCGGTTAATGATAATAGAATAGCAGGCCGAATTGATATTTTGGGTATTCGGATCGTTAGCCAGTACGAGCATACCGGGATTTTCCTTATCGGAGATCTTCAAATCGAAGTCGTTTCCCGAGAATACCCAGTACGTTTCTTTAGTTGCCAGCCTGCTAATAAAGATCTTCAGCGTACCAATCTGCCCCTCCAATTGGTCGAATGCCTTAGCATTGTAAGCAGTCATAAATGGTGACAGTAGGGAACGCAATTCCGGCTCCGAAGTCAGCGCGTTAAATATTTCCTCATAAGAGCGGTTCAGGAAGGCCAACACATGAGGGAAGCTGGAATAGATTCCTCCTTTGTATTTGCTCATGAAATAAACACAGGAGGCTAAGAAATTAATTGCAGATTGCGTGAAGAACTGGTCGCTGCCTCCGGAACGGTCGCCTTTTTTCAATGCTTCCACTAAGGCTTCTGCGGTTTCCGCTGCATCGGCCAAAGACTTGATATAATCCGCCCTCCAGGGGTTGATCCTGCGACTTCTTTCAATATCATTTAAATTGATCACATGAAAGGCAAAACCTTTAAGTTTTCCATTCTGCTTGGCCAGCAGGTAATGGTAATAGGCGATATGGCCCAGATCAGGAAATTTGAAATCGTAAAGACATACCGCGAACTCTTTAGCGATCAGCTGACGGATAAAGGGATTAACTATACTAAAGGATTTACCCGAACCGGGCGTACCGATCACCATGGTACCACGAAATACATTGCAGATATTGATCCATCCGTTCCTCACCTTGCCCTTGTAATAGAAAAGCATGGGAATGTTGACCGAATATGGCGTATCCACCCGCTTGACCGGCTGCATGAAGCTTTCTGCCTCCGTGTTCCATTTATCCTTGCCCAAACCGGATTTGATGAACTTGGAAATATTGTCCATTGACACACTTACCATAAGGGCCCCTGCGAAAGAGCAAACGAGGTAAAGAAGGTTATACCAGCTGGTATAAGCAAATGCTACCGGGGAGGCACGACCCGCAAAAACAAGGCTGCCGAAGAATAAAAATAGACCGATTGCAAGCGGATAGATGATATGCTTTTTAGGGTCGAGGTCTGTTTTCTTTTTTGCCAGCGTACCGATGCTCACCAGGCAGATGAGGCCAAACGTGGTCAATTTGCTATAGACCAGATTGGAATAAATAATAAGGTGGCTGATCTTATCCAGTGGAGTAAAAAAAATGCCCCAGAAAGGGGCATCATGGTAAATAAAAATAGCAGCTTCTAAACCTATGGATATATAGATGGCGCATTGCAGAAACCCATGGAGTTTTTGCTGCTCTCTGGTTTCTTCCATAATAAGGATGGTTATTAAATGAAAAAGCCACCGGCTTTTGCGGGTGACTTATATAGCTTAGCTATATAAATTTGCGGTTAGCGCTCCTTAATCTTGCGCCTTAAATACCGCTTGATTATTTTATGCACTTTATTTCCTCCGTTGATCGGTGCAAAAACAATATGCTCCGGCCAGACCGGTGATTTTGATGCAGCAGCGATTTCATGTGGAAAAGCGGTGTTATGGTAAGTCAGATTGATAAAGAAGCCTTTGGCTTTTTTACGGCAAGTAATCTCGTTGAAACTAATCGAATTCCAGCAATTATTAACTTCATAAAAACAATTGTACTTTTTATCTACAAAAAAATACCTGCCTGCTATTTCAGCCAAAGGCAGCCTTATGTCTGATTCTATCCGCCATTCCGGATTGAGTTCATCAAGCTTTGCAGCCTCCCCATCCGGGTCTAAAGCGCTAAAGGAATGAAACCAGTAAACGAGGATATTTTCGGGTGGCGTTTGGGCAAAAGGGCCTTTATAGCTGTTTTTGATCGAGGGATCATACCAAAGTTCAATATGATCTTTAAAAGAACGCGTTTCGTGCATATCAATCTTGTTTTCGGGGTTCGCAACCTCCAAAAGATATTGCCATTGGGCATCAACAAAAAATAAGGTATCACCCAATTTAATCACCGGGCGCGGCCTTGTATAAGCGCTAATCTGTTTCATAATTAAGTTTTAAGTGTTTGTTAACGTTTAATACCCAGCGATACTTCCTCAAGGGGCTCATTGTCATCTTCTATGGACAGCTGCGCTGCCTGTGCCAGCTTTTCTCTTTCAGCAATTTTTTGGTTAATCTCCATTTCCAGTTTCTCCATATCCTTTTTCAAGGAAGCCAGTTCATACTCCTGGTCAAATGGCCTTTGGGAAAGTTCACGGACTTCGGGAATCTGTTTGTTGACGCCTACCAATTCCTTTTCGTAACGTTCCGCCATTCCAACAACCCGGTTGATCGCATCTAAAAAATACCTGGCGGCGTGTTTGGGATTATCAATATTAGGCGCCCCGCCGTTTTGCATGTATTTGATGCCGGTAGACCGGCTCTCTGCATACAGCGAGGTTACATGGGTGATCCTGCTTGAAAATCCTTCCTCAATAGTTTGCAGCTTGCGCCTGATAAAAAGATCGAAGCCGTACAATTCACCTAAATGAAGGTCGGGTTGGTTAAAATCTGTGGGGGCCCAGTTTTTATATAACCCGATCAGGTGATTGCCAATAGCAACCGTGTCGGCCAAAGCAATATCCTTGAGTTTAAGAGGATTTTGCTTGGTGCCGTCTTCATCAAATTTCAGCACTTGTTTGTAGCTAACTTCATCTTTACGGACCAACTCCAAAGTTGATTGCGTATCCCGGCTTTTCTTTTCCAGGTCTTCCAACAAGTAACGGCTGCGGGCCACTTCTTTAAAGTGAGCGCCTTTATAACCTTCCAATTCTGCAACCTTCTTTTCGAGCCGTGTCTTTTCCAATAATGAGGTATCACCGGATAATATGGCGATATACTCAGAGAAACTCATGCCGCTCTGTTCGTCCATAGCACCTTCATCCAGCGTACGCACAGACAATTCATTATTCTTCATCTGGCTGATAAAAATTTGCTTGTTTTTAAGCAGGTTGAATTTGTAGTTGTCCAGTGATTGCTCGACCGCATAAATAAAATTTCTAACCTTGTTGCCATAAAACTGCTTGGCCAGCCAGTTTCCTTGCCGGGCACCACGGCCATCGCGCTGCTCCAGTTCCGAAGGTTTCCAGGGGATATCCAGATGGTGCATGGCAACGATGCGTTCCTGAACATTCAGACCCGTTCCCGCTTTTTCGGTGCTGCCAATCAGAATCCTGATCTCCCCGGCGTTCATTTTTCTAAACAGCTCTTTCCGCTGCTTATCCGTTGCCCAGTTGTGTATAAAAGTGATCTGGTTAGCCGGGATATTAAAATCATTGATCAGTTTATCCCGGAGGGCATCATACACATTAAACTCGTCGGTTTTTGGCGTGCCGATGTCGCTGAAAATGATCTGTGTGCCTTTATGCGGGGTGCTTTCATGATAGATCTCCGCTACGTTTCGGGCGCAAACATTTACCTTATTACCGGGGTGGTCGCCATATTTTTCCGGGTTAACGAGGCGCATATCCACAGCCATTTTCTTGGCATAGTTGGTTGCGATCAGCATCCGGCCCTTATCTTCATCCTTAGTCAGGGGACGCCTCCCAATTAAAGTGGCATCACCGTTCTTTGCGAATTGCATCAGCCGTTTAATGAAGTCCTGCTGATCCGGCGTGGGTTTTATATTGACCAGAGTTTCGTCAATTTCCGGCTTGTCAAGATTGATATGTTTGGCTGTCTTATAGTCCGTAATTTGGTTATAAAACAGCGCAAGTTCGGGTACTTTGATAAAGTGGCGAAACCGTTCTTTCGCCCTGATCTCGTTGGTTACAGTAAATTCAAAATCGACCGTTTTACGGGCATAAACCGCCGCCCAGGCATCAAAATTGGATATTTGTTGCCTTTCCAATTCTCTTGGCCGGAGATACTTAAAGATCAGGTACATTTCCGTCAGACTATTGGAAATTGGAGTGCCGGAAAGAAAAGTTGCACACAGGTCCGTATCGTAGCGGTCCTGTAAAGTGCGGATGGCAAAAAGCATGTTAAGCGCTTTCTGACTGCCTGCCATGTTCCCCAAACCTGCAACTTTAGTATGCCTGGTGGTAAACGTGAGGTTCTTAAACTTATGGGATTCATCAATGAACAGATGGTCAATAGCCATTTCCCGGAAATTGATACCGGTATCCTTTCTGTTTTCGATGGCATCGATCACGCTTTTCAGCTTGGCTTCCAGGTTTTCCTTCCTGATCTCTAAACCTTTCAGTTTCTCTTTGGTGATCTCTTCACCCTGGTCCTGGAGAGCCAGGAGATCGAGTTCCGTATTGTCCAGTTCGATTTCTAAGATCTGCCGCTGAATTTCAGGGTCCTGTGGGATTTTTCCAAATTGGTCATGTGTTAAAATGATGCAGTCCCAATTGTTATTTTTTATTTCGTGAAAAATGCGTTTCCGTTTTGACGGCTCAAAATCATTTTCGCCCGGTGCCAATAATTTAGCTTTTGGATAAGCCAGCCGGAACGTATCGGTGATCTGCTGTACATTAGCCTTTAAAGCCAATATCATTGGTTTATGAACGATCCCCAACCTTTTCATTTCCATGGCTGCGATGATCATGGTCAGGGTTTTGCCAAGGCCCACCTCATGGTCGATCAGCCCGCCATTATTTTGAATCAACCGCCAGGCAGCATTTCGCTGCGAGGGATAAAGGTCTAAGATCTTTAAAGCTTTAAAATCAAGGCCCGGAAAGGTCAGGTGACTTCCATCATATTCGCGCAGCGCATAACAGTTGTACGTGTCATTGTATAACTTTTCTAAGTACTGCTTATCCTCATTTGGCAGTTCGAGCAACCAAAGCAGGTAACGCGCCCTGATATTATCGACTTTGCGGTGCGCATTTTGTATCGCTTCAGTATCCGGTACCCGTACCACTTTGCCATACTGCTCAACCGGATAGGTAAAATGAGGATTGGTGTTAAGCAGCGCATATTCCAGCAATGTGCGTCCGGTTATCTTGTTGCTTTCCTTTGGCGTGACCGAAAACTCTTCATTGGTTATCGTATTGCCTTTTTTGGCATAGCTTACCTTATAGTCATCTATAGATGCCAGGTAATTGATCTTGGTATCCAGTTTGAAAAGGTCGGTTGCAAACCGCTGGTAATAACCAATCGGCACCCAGCGCTCCCCAAGATTAAAATCAAGCCTTTCGAATGGTATGCGTTCAGGCTGTACACGCCGGATAGCGGCAAGGCTTCTGGCGAACTGAAGGTTTTGCGGATCTTCCCCGGCCAGCTTTTCTGCTGCCTGAAGTTTTTGAACCACGTTACCGGAAAGATAATTATCCGTCGTTTCCCAGTTCAGTGTCTCCGGGTTTTGCAGGATCTGCTTATCCAGTTGCAGGATGATCTCATCCGGTGTTAAACCGGTGATCTGTCCGATAAGCGTTAAATCCACCCTGCCGGTGTCGTTCAGGCATCTTGCCAGCGCTTCGGCAGGATCATCGGTTTTCAGCATTTCCTTTTGCTGAAAAAGCGGGCCGTAAAATATATCAGAGCGAACAAATTTGTCGCCTTCCCGGATTTCAAGGGAGGACAAAATTTTGAAGCCCAATGCCGCATCATTTAGGATACGGTTCCGGTTGGCATTTTTATTGAGTTCACCATATTTAGCGACGAAACCCTCATAGCAATAATTGAGCGATTTACGCAGTTCGGGGAACTGGATCTCGTGCTCATTTTCGTAGCCGGATAATTCAAGGTAGATATCCCGCAGGGTTAGGTAATCTTCGTAAAATGGTAGTTCCGGCTGCGGATCAAGGGCATCGAATTTAGCCTCGAAATTATGGGGTTCACCGATCAGGCCAAGCTTGCCGTTAAAGTTGACCAGGGTATCCTTGACATAAAAAGGTTTCAGGTCGGTAAATGCTTTTGGCTTGTCAGGTTGTAATTTAAAAGCCGGTTCGAGACTGGTATCCCCTTCATAGCGATAGTCATGCCCGAAATGTTTCAATTTAACCGACAGGTTATCCAACTCCTGGCCGAGGGTGATGCCGGACATCCATTTTCCGGGAAATGAAATTTCGGATAGGTTACTATACAGCTTATAGGCGTACCTGTTATTTACTTTAGCACGGGCGGTTAATAATACAATACTGTCATGCATTGGCCTGGCAGTTGTGCGGATAACACTGATCTGGCGTACTGTACCGGCATCCACGAATTGTTTATCCAAATCATCCAGGAAAGCTATAGCCTTATTATTCTCGTCGGTTTGAACAGGAGCGTCAAATAAACCTAACTGGCCAAAACTTAAACCTGTTTTATCATCTGATTTTGCAGGTTGTGGTACTGGTAGAAAGGTAAACTGTTTAAGTTGTGCCTCTTTTTTGTCAAAGGAAATGGCTTCCCACTTGCCATAATTGAAATTGGCAAAACCGGCAATCAGCTGTTCTTTAAGCAAAGGAACGATGTCCTGCATGTTGCCGTTTTGCCAGGCGACGCGGGAAGCTTTGCCTCTTGCATTGGTACCTTCAATGATCTCATCGGCGTAAACCAATTCATTTTTATCCGCTAACCAGGCATTCAGGTGGTATTTACCAAATGAATTTTGCACTTCTACGGTATCAATCAGCAGGCCTTCCGCTTCTGTAAGCGTTTCTTTCGAATCGTTTTTCTGTACCAGGATCAGGTGCATGCCAACTTCTACATTCGCATTTTCCTTCATCAGGTTAGCGGGCAGCACAGCTACGCTCAACAGGTCTGCCGAGGTAAACAGGTATTTACGCGCAGTTTCATTAGAGGGGTTGTTCAGGAATGCTTCGGTAACGATATAGGCTAAGATGCCGCCATCCTTAATTTTATCCAGCCCCTTGGCGAAGAAATAAGTATGCACTTTAGCCGAGATACCACTCTTGTTATAGGCGGGGTCATGAACGGCGATCTTACCAAAAGGTATGTTACTGATCACCATATCAGATTGCGCTTTTTCCGTCGCTGCTGTTTCTTCCAGCTTTTTGATCTGAACGGCTACGGGCAATTGATAAACTGAACATAAGGCAGTCAGGATCTTGCCGGTGAGGATATCCTTTTCAACCGCATTAATTTGTTGCAATCCGTCAAATGCGGCTACGGCCTCCTCAATAAATACACCGGCCCCCGCGCTTGGCTCGTATAAGCGTTTCGGTAAAATATTGGCTTCCCGCATGGCGACATAAATCGCCCTGGGGATATAATCCGGCGTGTAATAAGCGGTTTGCGAACTGCTTTTGAGCGCATCAATTGCTGATTTGTAATTAGCGGCGGTTAGTTTTTCCTGAAGCAGGGTATGAAGTTCCATGACCTGCGGATAAAGTTTAATATCAGCGGCGGATGCGCCGAATTTTGCCCATTCTGTTAATTCACCGGGAGGAAACAGGACGGCTTTTAAGCCGCCGAACCCTGCGTATTTCTTCAGCGCTTCTAATTCTGTTTCGGTGAGTTGCTGGCCAGTAAAGTCCAGCGCGATTCGGATGGCCGCAATATTGTCTGCCATTTTCCTTACCGGATTAAATGCCATGTTAAACCTCCTGTAAATAATTTGCTATGGTTCCGATCACTTCATATTTTAAGAAGCGGTCGTCCTCGTCCAAGCCTTTGATGAGCGGGGCACAGAGTTCGAGGATATTGGTAAGCTCGTAGTGGAGAATCCCGTGGTTGGAAAAGCGGAGATATGCCCTTAAAAATTCTTCTTCCAACACAAGCTTTACATAATCGTAGCCTATGGAATCAGTCATAAAAATTGGTATGAATTAATTAGGCAGCGTATCCGCATCCAGTATATCCTGGTAGGAAATACTCAGGGTAATGACACGGCCGGAAAGTTGCTTTTCGCTTAGTTCCGCGTGCAGCACCTTATTACCAGGAAAAGACATCTTTTTAAAGACAAAGATGTTCCGGTAATTTTTGGAGAAAGCAGGCGGACTAAACAACACAAACTCCGGTTTTATTTCAACCGATTGGTTATTGGCCGCTTTGGTGACTTTTTTATCATCAACCTTAAACCGGAAATCATCAATGTCATATTTCAGGTTAGTTTTGTTGTGATAGCCGATATCGAGAAATATATAATCACCAACCGTATATACATGGTTCAACGCTCCTTTGATGCCAAAGGCCTTTACCTTTTCCATATGTTTATCCGGGCTTTTGGCGATCAGGCTGAGGGCTAACCCTTTCAGTTGGTTTTGGGACAGGCCGATGCCGGAGATATCCAATGGCAGCATATCTGCCGGAACAATATTTATCTCGGTAGGCACTCCCGGATAACCCGGCAATAAACGGTATTGTGCAATAAATTTTTCACCTGCAACGGTAACCACTGAACCTAAAAAGGATTTGAGTGAATCGCGCAGTTTTAAGCGCAGGACGTTTTTAAGCGGCAAATCACCAACCAGGTCTTTTGTTGAGATATCTACATATTGTATAGGCTCCGGTGAGATAAAATGAATGGTCAGGTTTTCAGGCAGGTAAACTACAGGTAGTTTTTCCTGGGCATAAAGGGTTGGGGCGCAGAGCACCAAAAGGCAGAAAAAAATGATTTTCATGTTTTTTATTTTTAAAAGTCAATTACACGCTCGCAAGGAGCGCTGTTTTTAATAGGACTTCTGAGCGTTTTGCAACGCATCATTGTCAATCAGGTAGAGGTAAGAATTGTATTTAAGCTTCGCTTTATTTTTGCGAATGAGATCGGCGATGGCGGATGAAGTGGATTGAAAAACTTTATCCAGCGAACTCATGATAAACTGGCTGTTACCGGAACTGCCATCGATGGTCACGCCCTGGACCGAGTTGCTTCCGAGGTCTTTGGTAAAATCCCGAAAAGCAGATGACGGCACATAGAGTCCGGGTAAGCCGTCCATATCATAGATATCCAGTTTGACCGGAAGGATTTTCCCATCATATAAGATGGAAGTTACCGCCAGGGTTACCCGCTGCTCTGTAAATCCGCTGATCTGGGCAAAAAGGTAGGTGCCTTTTTTGATCAGGTTATTGCCCGCCTTAATATTTTCCAGAAGTTTCAGTCGTAAGCGTGATCCTGCAAAACCGGTTACATTTTCGTCGATGACAGCGCTAATAAAGGCAGTCTCCTTTTCCGGCATTACCGTATTAAAATCCGAAGAGATCGCATCTGCTTTTTCAACCGTCAACCTAACCTGGTTTTGCTTTAACTTAGCAGCCTTATCAGCGGCCTCTTTTTTCTTTAACTCATGTTTATAGGCCGGGTCGTTGGCTTTATTGATACTATCCATGATGGCCATTTGCGCTTTGAAAACTTCCATCGGATCTTTTTCTTTGGCTACAGGCGCAACCGGGCGTGACGAATTTGGTTGCCTGTTGCGCATCGCCTCAATCGCACCAGCCACCTGCCGGTCATTGTTCAACCCCATTTGTTGTTCATGCTTTGAAGTGGTGTTGCCTCCATTGCCAAATTTTAGTTTCATGGCCTGCTGAATAGAATCCAGCTTTTTCTTTTGCTGATCAGAATAATCATTGTTAAATGCGGGGTTACTGGAATTTTCGCGGGGTATCACATTCACGGCTGTTAAGCCATCAGCCTCCTTGTAAGTGCTCCGGTAAGCATCGAGCTTATCCGCCAATTGCTTCTTTCGGACATCGGCGGATACATTGCCAACAGAACCATTTAGCCCGACATTTTCGGTAACCGTTGGCTTTGGCTTGGAAAACCCACTATGCCAGGCGTAAAAGAAAAGGCACAAAAAGGGCAATAGGATGAGCGGCAGCATATATTTAGGCTGCTTAAAATTAATTTTCATCATTTTTATTTAAGTGTTTGGTGAATTTTGGACAGGCGGTCAAGGGCACTATCCAGTAAAGTGCTATCCTCAACTGATAGCTGCTTTTTGGCGGTAAGGCTATCTACCAGCTTTTTTAGTTTCATGGTTTCCCGGATATTTCCGGTCGCCTGTAAGATCTGGCTAAAGCCATCCTCCACCGGGTTGACTTTTTTTACCGCTGCTGTGTTGGTTTTTTCAGGTTTGCGAAAAACCGTAAATGATAGCACGAATGATAATGTCATCAGGAAGATCATGCATCCCCAAAAGAACTTTGGGTAGGCACCCACCAGGCGCTTGGCTGCGTTCCCGGCAATAGCGAAATAGCTGCCGAATTCCTTATGTATTTCGCTGTACAGCGTATCCCTGGGATCTCTGTTAGAATGTATTTTTCTCCACATCTTGCAGGTCTTTATTTTCAAGGGTTTTCCAATTGGTGATCAGGACACCATGTGGGTTATTATCACTTCGCGGGATATCCTTCAGGTACCCCTCCGTTATCAGGGAACGGACAACCGTAGAGCTGCGGCGGTCAATTTTTAGTTTACCGTAATAGCGGAAATAATGTTTCGGCACATCTACCCAAATGGAATCTGTTTGCAGGGTTAGTACAGAGCTCGAAGAAAGGATAGAATTAAAAAAACCGTTTTCCTTCAAATTATTGTATTGCTCCATCCCTGATTGATCCACGAGGTACATGGCCTTTTTCATTTGATATTCCATGTAATTATCATCCGGGGTTAAGGAGAAAAATAAGGAATGGAAAAGGTCAACATCGGCCCTGTATTCGGCGGGACGGTTCATTTGCATATCAGTTTGCCGTGCGAGAATGGGGATATTATTATCCAGTATATAGATACTTTTTTGTGCGTTGGAAACCATTTTAAAGGCATAAAGACAATTCATGCCGACAATAATGAGCGAAGTCAGCAGGCTACCGGCGGCAATGAAAGTCGCTAACCTGATTTTGGCTTCTATATTTTTTATGATCATCATAAAAATCATTAAATAAAAAAAGCCGGCCCGCACCTGCGGGTCAGCCTGTCATAAAAGGAGAAAGAGAAAAAAAAGAAGGTTTTAAAAGAAGCTCCCGGTTGCTTTTCGAGCCATACTTACCACAGTACCAGCACTGCGGCCAAAGGTGGAAGTAGCTGAACTGATACCGGAGGTCGAGATGATCCAGGTAGAAATACTGGGCACGGTGAACATACAGATAGCACCGATAAGGAACACGATGATGACGGTACCAAAGGACAGGATGCCATTACCGGCAAACCAGGCCATTTTCTCCAGGTTTGCGCTCAGACCGTTTTCACCGACCAGCTCCTTGTATTTGCTGATCTCTGAGGTAAGTGCGTATTCCTGCATCAGGCCGGTTAGATACATGATCAGATAAGCAATGCCGCTATACAAGTTCACGGAAATAAAACGGGCAATCCAGGTGCTGAAGCTATCGCGGAATGCCGGCAGGATGCTGACGGCTACGGCAAATGGGCCAAGGATAATCAGAATAGAGGAGTAAATGATTTGTATCATAAAAATGATGTACACGGCCAAACGTAAAATCCATATTCCCAATAGTTCCAGCAATTGGGTAAAGAGCAACTGCATACCCACGGTTAACCGGTTCTTTAATTCGAGTAATGGTGATACAACGCTGCTGATACCTTCCTTAACGGTACTGGTTACCGAATCCCAGGCTTGACCGTACCAGGTGTCGCTTTCCTTTTCAGCGACTTCAGTCTGTGCTTGGTAAGTATAAAGGGAATTGGCAACAGCAAGCATCAGGTTTGACCTGTTTAGCCGCAAATTGTCAACGGTGGTTTGCTCACTGTTAAACATCTGTTCCGTTTGATTGGTCACCAGTTCAGTAGGAAATGCGATCATTTTAACGAACCCGCCCCACCACATGATGACCATGGCCAAACCGAAGGGGCGCAGCAAGGGCATGATCTCCAGCTGCTTGTCTCCGACCATCATTTCATAGGATTTGATCGCGAAAAAGATGATCATGAAAATCGCGGAAAGGGCTTTGGCATCAGTTATAAACAGGTCAAAATGTGTCCATACGGAATCTTTAAGTCCCTTTAGGAAAACCATAACGCCTGCTTCATAAACCCCGTCGCCCTGCAGAAACTGCAGAGTTTTGGTATTATCGGTACTGGTTGTTGTTTGGGCAAATACTGCGGATACACATAAACATAGCAGTACTGCTAAAATTATTTTCCTTTTCATTGCAGGTGTTGTAAAACTTGATTTGCGATCTGGATGTCTGTTTGCGGCGTCCAGTTGGTGACCGTCACCTGTCCAGCTTGTAATTTTTGCTGTTGGGCGGTCATATTTAGCGCGGCTTGCGCCGATGAAGTCCGGATTGCCCAGATACCGGCCAGCCTGCGATATTCCATCAGGTAGCGGTGATAAGCCAGGATGCGCGCACCACGATCTATGGTAGTTGTATGTGCCGCATTGATCCGTTCCTTTAACATATTCAACTCATTTTTGTACCAGCTATACAAGCCTTCGGACACCAGTTTAGTGCTTACCCGTGGAGAGAGCCCTCCTAAAATGGATGACGTTGAATTATTTAGCACCGGCTTCAACTCCTTGCTGTAATAGAGTTGCCATAAAGGGTCTGCATCGGAGATCAGCCCTGATTGATTGGCAATTTCGGACAATGCGGTATTCCTAACAGTATCTGATTGGAGTTTATACTTATTATCTGTTGTATTCATGGCGCCAACTAAGGCCAGGCGTTGTGTCTGCGGACCGGTGGCACTTAAGGGCCGGAGATCGGTTTTGTGATAATTGGGATGAAACAACCCCCACGTGAGCCAGTAATAAGGGTTCAGACTAAGGAAACCCGCCTTGGGTTCAAACTTATTTTGGTCCCATTGCAGATAGACCATACGTTCTTCCTGGTACCGGACGGCCTTGTCCTGGGCTAAAGCCTGGCCGAAACAATGATGTATCAGCGCCAGCATAATAAATGGTAGTGGAATTAAGAATTTTTTCATGATTTAAATTGTTTTTTAAGTGGCATTCAAGCTATCATCCGGCGACATCGGAATAATGGTCATTGGTGTAAATATTTAGCGTTTTGAATGATTTGATCAACAATCCGGGTATCCTGACTGATGAAGTTGGCAAATGGATTGAGGGATGCGATTACGCCGCGTTCCTTTGCCCAGTACATGGCCTTCCAGGTACCATAGGCTAATCCATCTAATATTTGCAATTGGGTAATTACCTTGCGTAATAACTGGTCACGGGAGTTATAGTCTGCCAATACATTATTGCCCTCTTTGAGTACATACCCGGAAACATCGGTTACCAATGCCAGTGACCTCGTTCGCATTTCAGAAGCCATATTCCCTGCAAAGACGAGCAGATAGGGTTCACTTTTAGCCATGTCCAATGCCTGGCTAATATACCCTGTCATGTCAGCGATAATTACGGCAATGTTTTTAACCGCAAGTCCGTCCTTTAAAGCTGAATTTACATTGGATAAGCCATTATAGATCATGGTTTGCGCCAAGACAACGGAACCAACATTGGTATTCAGGTCATTGATATTATTATTGATCTTGCCCAGATATTGGTCATGGGTAACTTCAGCGCTGCTCCGTACTGCGGCGTTTTGGGAAACAGCAATAAGGTGTTGGTAATCGATCACATATTCCTGCGCCTGTGCATATTGAAAACATACCAGTAGCAGGCTGGCAAAACATAAGTTTTTCATTTTAGATATTTGGCATTTTGAATGATATCACTGCCGATAGACTTATCGGCATCTATAAAATTCTGAAATGGGTTTGCGGCCCTTAACAAGGAGGCCAGGCTGGAATATTGCATCATATTGAGCATGTTGCCAGACAGGTCCTGGATGTTGCTTAGTTCGGAAATGACGTAATCAAAAAGCAGTTTTCTATCGGAGGCCTTCATCTGGTTCAAATCGCCCAGTGATAAAGTGAGCCCGGTTACATAAGCCACCAGACTTTTGGCCTGACCGGCAAATTGCAGGGCAGATTGGTAACCGATGGCTATTAATGCAGGATTTTTCTGCACCAGTTGAACGATCTGTGACTGGTTACTTACGATACGCTCCACCATTGGCGTGGCATAAATACCAATGTCGGCAATGTTTATGGCCGTTCCAAGTGTATTATAGCGCTGTTGTAAGGTGCGGTACATTTTTTTCAACTTATCCAGTAAAGTTAGATTGGCCTGTTCGTTTGCTGTTGCCGCCGCTTGTTGATTCTTCGCCTTAACCTGCAGCTTGTTTTCAGATTCTGACTCATCGACGAGTTGGTGAAGTGCCGGAATATCGAGTATCTTTTGCTGTGCAAAAGCGTTGGCCGTTCCTGCAAGCAAAACGGCAATTAATAGGATTACAGTTTTCATGATACTATTTGATTTTTTCTTCGTTTCGATGGAACACCGTCCAGCCAGGCCTTTTGGTGTTTCCGTATACCTGAAGCTTACGTGCCCAGGGAAATTCTTCTTCCAGAAATTTGTAAGCACTTTCAGGCTTTGCCGACCTGTTTTTTACTGTGCCGGGGAAATGTGAATCAGTCATTTTGAGATAATGATCGGATACTTGAGGCATTTTGCCTTTATGACAGACCATAAGAAATTCCATTGTCTTTTCATCGCTGCCACTTTTCCATTTTGGCCGTACCCAAATAAATGACCCACGGGTTGTGTAACCCAAGCGGGCCATATATTCCCTGTAGTCCATTGCATATTTTCCAGGCACCCAGATAAAAACCAGATGCTCATCAGTAGTGAAGTCCCTGAGTATTTGTTGGATGAACTCAAAGGCTTCAATCGATCTTTGCAATTTTGGTGGCAAATTATCGGGAAGGCAAGGGCCTCTCGTTCTGAAACGGTTAAACCGTTTCCATGGCGGGCAAACCATGATCAAATTAAATTTCATTACTTGAGGTATTTAGCGTTGGTTAAGACATCATTGGCGATCCTGACGTCCTGGTTCTGCCATTCCGCCCAAGGGTTGAGTGAGCGAAATATGCCATTGATCTTTGCCCAATACATCGCCCTGTCCATTCCATAAGCGATACCGCGCAGGATGCGCATTTCATCCGCAATATGATTGAGCATCTTACCGCGCTCTCCGGAATCCATCAGATTATTCCCTCCCTTTAATACGAATGCGCTCACATCCGCTGCAAGAGTTGCCGCCCTTGTTTCAAAATCACGGGCACCCTGTTCTGCAAATAGCAATAATACCGGATCGGATTTGGCAAGCTTTACAGATGCCTCTACATCGCTGATAATATCAGTGCCACATTCGGCGATTTCTTTGATGGTGGCCAGGTTATTGATGACTGATGCAACCTGGCTCAGTCCCTGATAGATTTTATTTTGCAGGTCATTTACAATAACAAGCTGACCAGTAACCGCCAGTTGGCCTTTTTGGATCAGGTCAAGTTTATTGTTGGTGGTGTTTAACTGACCGTTGATCACACCCGCATTAACAGCTATAGCAGCAGATACAGCAGGGTCGACGGTGAGGGTCTGTGCATTTGCCAGGCAAATGCACAAGCAAAATATAATTCCTAAAATTGAAGTTTTTAAAATGTTGTTTTTCATGATTGCTGTTTTTGGTTAACCTCTGAAATAAAGGCAGGTAACGATTTTCCACTGTCTTTTAGATCCCGGATAAAGGCATCAAGGCCATCAGGGTAAGAACCGAATCGGCTGGTGTAACTTTCCACGGCTGACTTTTCCGGCTTTTCTGTTGTATAGGTGAGGTATTGGTGCAAGGAAACCTCCACGCCGTACACCTCGCCGACTGCACCACGCCGGATATAGACTTCCTTGAATCTGCCCCGGTTTTCTGTGTTATCCAGCTGGTTAATGGTAAATATCTTTCGTCTTTCAGTTTCGTTGATAGAAAGCAGGGCAGCGATATCATTGTAATTATCCTTGAACTTGGTTTGATCCAACAGACAAATGGTATCGGAATTATTGATGATACTGTCTTTCACCACCGCATTTCCGATAATATCGCCCAATTCCTGCGTAACGACTATGGCCTCACCCCAAAATTTACGGACAGTTTTGTAGAGGTACAAAAGGTAGCCTGCCATAAGCGGGCTGGCGATGGCTTTCCATGCTTCTTCGACCACCAAAGCTTTCCGTCTGTTTGAGCGGTAACGCATTTTTTGGATGAAGACGTCCATAATCGTGAGCGTGACGAGTGGAAAGAGCGTCTTGTTTTCCTTAATGGAATCAATTTCATACACAATAAAGCGCTCGGTAAACAATGATTTATCGGTGTCTTCATTCAGTAACCGGGCAAATTCACCCCCTTTATAGAACTTTTTAAGGACATATTTAAACTCGTCAAAATCAAACACAATCCTTTCCTCAGTCTTGATTTCCGGGATTTTATTCAGTGCGAATTCATAAAAGGTATTGAAGCTTAAATCGCCATTTTCAGCAAACAATTTGCTGTAGTAGGCAGAGATCACGTTTGCAATTACATCACGCTCTACCGGGCTCAACGTTCCCTCAGCACCTTTCCAGGTCACCCCGATCAGCGTACAGAGGAAATCCTTCTTTTCAATGTTATATTCCGCCTCAGTGATGCGGAAGGGGTTCATCGTAATAGGGTTTCTATCAGTGTAAGTGATATATTTCCCCTTATAATAGGAACAGAGGCCTGAATAAGAGTGGCCTGTATCCACAATTACCATATCCATGTTATAGAGCATATACTGCTCGATCATGGCATTCATAAAGAAGCTTTTACCGGAACCGCTGGGACCAAGCACAAATTTATTCCGGTTATTAATGCGGCCCGTCCGCATGGGTAAATCCGCGGGGTCCATGCCAACAGGGATGCCCTGGCGATCTGTAAATCTTAACAGGAAATCAGAAGGCTCATCCTTTGGCAGGGATTCTTTGAAGAAAAAACAGATGGCTGCATCACAAGTGGTGAGAAACCAATCATATTCCTTTAGCTCTACACCATTCCCCGGCAGGGCGGTACGAAAAAGTTCCAGTTGGTTGTATGCATTTTTACTTGGGATGATACCCAATTGGAAGAGCGAGCTCTCTACAAAATTGACCGCCTTTTGAATGACGGCAACGGGAGCAGCCACCAGGATATTAAAATGGCAATTAACGAGCAACTGGCTTTCGCGGGCCACATCATTCAGCAGGAGATCAATATCCTCCACACATAATTGATTGGCAGGGTCAGGTATACCGGCATGCCTTTTCTTTTTTTGCTCCAGCTTGCGGAGCGTCATCACCTGGTTTGGTATTTCAATGACCTGGTTATATACTATCACGTCCACACCCGGCACTTTGAAAAGGAAAGACATGAAATCTACGGGGAACCCGCGCATGGTTTCTTTATCATTTAATTCGATGTGTGTAGCAACCTCGGGCGGTAGATCAATGCTATCAATATTGACCAGGCTGATACAGCGGACCGATTTATCACCCATCCTAATTTCCGTTTCCGATGGAGCAAGGTTATCAAGGACAATATTTGACCTGCCGAAATCCATGCTCAGCAGTTGTAAGACCAATTGGTTTAACTGGCCCTCATTAAGCGCCTTCGATGCGGGCAGAACATCCAACACTTTTCCAACTGCTTGTCTGAAATCGCGCAGAACCCGGCCGTCGTAAACATAGAACGCGCCCTTTTTTACCTGTCGCGTGATCGTTAAGTAAGTGGCAACCTGCAGACATTCCCGCCCGTCAAAATGGGCGTTATATTGTTTTTGCAGGTATTCGGTGGCAGGCGGACCTTTGTAGGGTGAGCGGCTGATGATATCCTGTTTCTGCAGGAGGTAGCCATCGCCTAAAATTTTAACAACATTAATTAGCAGGTGATGAAATTCCTCGTAACCTGTCGGATAGGCGGAATAACGGATGACTGGGTTTACTAATTGGATGACAACGGAACATTCACCGTTGAGGCCGATAAGCAAATCGTATTCCCCATCTTTATCCACTCCCGCATAGGGAATGTTAAACAAGGTTTTTACGGCCATAATGATTAAGGATGTAAATGTTTAGATTGCGGCTTTTAGAATGAAGGCCGCCTTTTTGTTTGCTGGCAGTAAAGAGCAGCCCGCCTACAATAAATCCGATCAAGACCATGGCACCAAGCCACATATTGACCAGTGACATTGTTAAAGCCCCAAATACAAGTCCGGTTAAAAGAGAGGCAATGCCCCAGTAAATGAACTTGCCTTTGAAGCCTTTGAATATAAGGGGCCGTTGCAGCCCCTTATAAACAGGATACTTCCTGGCCATGCTTACAAGCCGAAGAAAGCTTTGATTACCAAAGCAGATACCACGAGAAAGACACAAGAGCCTCCCCATCCCATCAACTCTTTGTTGATATCCTGGTCGCCTGAGTTCCACTTCGAGTAGACACGGATGGCACCTACGATACCGACGATGCCGCCGATCACCAAAGTAATATTGGTTACGGGGGCTACGTAAGTCTTTAAGGTAGAGGTTGCTGTGTTCAGGCCGTTAACGCCGCTTTGCGCAAATACGGGAACAGACAGGGCCAGCAATACGGCTGAACCCCATAATTTTTTTGTTTTTGAAAACATTAATTTGGAGAAAAAAATAAAGGCGGAGATCTTTTAGAGCCTGCCGGGAGCAGGCCGGTTATGCTAAAAGAGCGTTCAGATCACGAACACGCCCCGATTATTTCACCCAAGATGGTGGCAGATTGCATACTGCCGATTAAATCCAAAAAGATTTGAACTTTTGAAGAACGTAAAGACAGGAATCTTTTATAGCTTCCAGGGAAGAAGCATTCAGGAAAAACAGGCATTCAGATTCCGAACAATGCCCGCAAAAAAGGACCCGACAGGATCATAAAGAAAGATGCAAAAAACCAGGCTGCTACTGCAGAATCTATCTGATCCTTACCCATCTGCCAGTTATGGTAAATTCTAAGCCCACCTAAAAGGCCAAATAAACAGGCCAGTACCATACAACAATCAAAGGCGGAAAAGAAGGAGGAAGACAGATCTTGTTTAGCCTGCTGCATTTCGGAGATGCCGGGTTGTGCAAATGCCGTTGCGCCGAAAAAGCAGCAACAAACAAACAGGAGAAATTTCATTCATTAGAAGCTAACGGATTTGATGTACTCGACCGATTCCTCACGGGCGAGATTAAAAAGCTCTTTAAGGCTTACACCACCTGAAAAAGCTACAGCCGATTCTTTGGCTGAACCGATTATTTCTTCTACAAATGATTTAACAGGATGAATGTCCTCAACAAAGGTGAGTTCATGTTTTGAGTTTGCGGCTTCTCCGCGATTTGTGCGCAGGTAATCCCAAACAATCAGGGCAGTGTAATAGCCGGCATAGCTGCCAAGCACCCACAGTGCGAATTTAATCCAGGTCATAATTTTGTGTTTTGTAAGTATAGTTTGATGATGTTTTTGAGTTCCGGATTGGACTCGAAAAGGTATTTTACCGCGAAAGCGACAAATTTGGTAATATCAGTACCGGTTGCCATTTTGAACTTGTTTAGCAGGTCAACCGTCTGCGCGTCAAAGCGCACATGCACCATTTGCTTGTGGTCACCGTTGTCGTAGGCGAATAATGACCTGACCACGGTATCATGAATGAGTAGGTTATCCATCTTTCTTTCCATTTGTGGGAGCGGTTGGAATGGTGGGACTTCATCTTTTACAGCCGTATCTTCACCGGCTTTTGCCGTCACTTGCTTTTGGCGCTTTTTGTCCCTAATGATAATTACGGTGTAATAGGCCGCGTAGGCAAAAAGCAATCCGAGTAAAAATTTAATCTGGGTCATAAGTAGGAGTTTTGTATAAATTGTTTAATGATTGTTTTAAGCTCGGGATGTGCATTAATAAATTGCCGGACGGAATAGGCAACGAATTTGGTAGCGTCTACGCCGGTTGCGATTTTAAATTGATTCAGAAAATCTACTGTCTGCTTATCGAAGCGGAAATGCACCATGGTCTTATGATCGCTGTTATCATAGTCGGTTAACAGTTTTAATATGGGTACACCGGGTGCTTTGCTGGTTTTATCTACAGCCTGTTTTGTTTTTACTTCCACAGTATCCGGCTTTTCATTGCCTCGGTTTTCGATGGGCTTTACCATTTTTTCGCGTAGCTGGTCAGCTAATGATTTCATTTTTTCCATAAACGGTCGGCAAATATTTCTTCAAAAACAGGGGTAATAATTCCGTAGAGTGATAAGGGCGTCTGGAAGGTGGTGATCCTTTGAAAATCGATACGATCAGGAATCGTCATGGTGATCTTCCCGAATTTGGAAAGTTGTTCGTTTACCTCACTCATAATTTCGAACTTGACGTTTGCTTTGATTCTGTTAGGAACAAACACCACCTCCACATTCGGATTGACCTTTTTTAGAACAACCGTAAATAAAACTGTCGATTCAAAAGTAAATTCATCATATGCAAAAGGGCAAACGACCAGGTCAGCCGATTTAAAAACCGGTATCAGTCCGTCATCGTCGAGCTTACCCGGCAGATCAATTAAAATCGCATCCTTTTTATTTTTTGTTAGGACGGGTATTAAAGGAGGAAAGCTTTCCAGGTTCGCCGGCAGCACATCATAAGGCTCTTCGTTTTCCAGCACCTTTGCTTTTTCAAATTTCTGCGAAATGGATTGTTGATAGTCCATATCGATGATGGTTACGGGCCAGTCTTTAGCCAGGCTCAGGTAGTTCCCTGATAGGACGGTGAGCGTACTTTTTCCAACGCCACCCTTTTGGTTGCCAAATAAACAGATCATAATTTTTCATGGGTTTATCCCTTAACGGGTATTAGTTCTTGCTTTCTTTTGTCTGCGGCGCTTCATGCCCAGTACCTGCTGGTCGTCCACATCGTCGGAAATCATTACCGGCTGGATGTAGATTGGTTCCGGGGAGTATTCAGAATAATAGGTTATTGCGCTTTCACTGACGTAGTCGTATAAGTCAATGCCTGGCGGTTGTTGTAATTTTTCAATATTGATATTCACATCCAAAAGAATTTTAAGATTCAGGATTTCGCTTCCTTTAAAAACCTGCTTTGTGGAATGGTCAATGACCGAATAACCGTATGGTGTTTTACCGTTAGATGAATGAAATATCAGGTCAAGCCCGTATTGCGTTTTCATCAGCCGGACAAAATCAGCGTCTGCTTTGTGGATCATAAACAATCCTTTTAATTCCGCTATTCGTGCTTTATCCGGTGTATAGGATTGTATTCGCTTTAGAAGCTTTTCCTCATTAAGGTAATCCCTGCCAAGAAAGCCCTGGTTTTCCAGTATCAGATAGAATTGTGCCTTAGTACTAAACCGGTATTGCATGGCAAAGTCATAGCCTAATACCTTGTTGATATTTCGTACCGCACGAACATGTTCATAGTCCCGGTCAATCTGCTTTCCGTCCTTACCCACGCGGGAACTAACGACATGAACGTGGTTGTTTTTTGTGTCTTTATGAAAAACGATTAGATAAGGTTGCTCGCCGTATTTCATTTCTTTCATCCACATAACTGCGGCCTTTGTCAATTCCTGTTTGCTATAATTGCGGCCGGTAGCCGAAATAACAGCATGGAACTGCGTGTTGGCAATGCCTTTGTTCTGTGCTGAAATCATTAGCAGATAGTTTACCAAATCCTGCGGCCGGGGGTTATTGAGTGCCTGGATGGCGCCGAAATTGGCAATCAGCATCAGCTCGCCTGTATTCCGGTCAACTTTATTGGTATTGTACTTTACACCGGCGAATGTTCGGGAAGGCTTTTCGAGAATATGAGCGATCATTGCTTAATTTGCATTAGGAAAACCTATCAATCGATCTATATATTTAAAAATCAACAGATCTTGGTGGCTACTAATCAAACAATCTTAGTAGCTGGCAATCACGATAGCAACCTATATCACGAGCAGGTAATCTTACGATCTCCAGACCTGCGAATCTCAAAATCAGGTAATCAGTTTCTCTCAATAGCTAATAATCTACCGATCAGGGAATCAGAATATCTTGTGATCTACCGAATTCACTAGCAGGTGATCTTAGGGCTTCCGAATCTTCCAATCTATCGATCTTGCGATCTGTTTATCTGCATAGCTTACCGAATCGCGATAAACCATACCGCAGTAACCTTTCGATTATCAGGGTAACAGGCATTCAAACGCCCATTGCCCTGATAATTTTACGAAGGGACACTTCGAATTGCTGTTGAACACGGATGTATTCTTCAAACAGAATGTTGAATTGCCTGATGACTTCCGGGTTTAATGCACTTTTCAATCTCAGCGTATTGGCGTGTTTGGCTAACTGATTGATATTATTTCCAATTCTTCCCATTTCGGCGCCAGCGCTGTCGATGTATTTAATCAACTCCCTGGAATTGATTACGGCTTTTTTCGCATCGGACAGCATGCGCATTCTGATCAGATTTGTTTTAGAAATACCCAGCTCTTTTTCGAGATCAGCAATTTCCCGATACTCCAGTTCAGTAAACCTGACGTTGATGAACTTGGTTCGTTTGCCTTCTATTAATTTAGGTCTCCCATTCAGCTTCTTTATGTCAGCCATAGAAAAAACGAGTTGCGAAGTTTTTATATTTCCCCCCTGGAAGGGCAAGAGACTTTTTGTGAAACAAAAAGACATCTTGCCGTTGCTAAAGCAACGGAAATCCTGATTATTAAATTGGGATTTCAACCATTAAATAAGAAGTTGGGTGGCGTCTCTGCAGCTATTCGATCCCTGGCTATTTTAACAAAATCTATTGGCTTGACCTTTTGATGATAGGCGCCGCTGTTTTTTTCGATACCAATAAAATTTCGGGCTTCCCTGATAGCAGCAATCAAAAAAGAACCGCAACCGCAAGCGTTGTCCAGTACCACCGCTCCGGGTATAGTGAACGTTCGGATAAGATAACGGCCAAGGTCCACCGGCTTTTGTGTGGGATGATAAGGCCTTGTTTCTTCATGCTCACAGGTTTTGCAATAAAACCAGTCGTCGGGTTCTCCCTCGTCAAAAAACAAAATATCATAAGGATAACGATTGCCATTACTAATGGCCTGTGATGAATGATACTTACCATAGCAGCCAGTAGTCTGTTCCTTTCGCCAGCCCTTATTGTAAGATTTACCGGGTATCATTTGTGGCTGGTAGATCGACTGCTTATTATAAAAGATGCAGATATCCTCATGCCGCCGGAGCGGCTGTTTTTTGGCATTCAAAAAATTGGTGGACTTTGATTTGATCCAGACGATCTTGTATTTGAACCAAGCCGGATTGCTTGAAATGACTGAACCGGTAAAAATGCCCGCAGCGGTCAGAGCTATAACACCATTGGGTTTGATGATCCGCTCATAGTTTTGCCACAACAAGTTAAAGTCAATCGGTATATCCCAAGGATTGGATGTCGTGCCATAGGGCAGGTCACATAAAATAAGGTCTATGGAACTATTTGGAAAGTTCTTCATCACTTCCGGACAATCGGCTTCTATTACCCTATTTAAATATTCATCGAGTACTAATGACATAATGGCCTACCTTTCAAAAGGGACCCGGACATTAGCAAAGAAATTTGTTTTGGTTCCTTGCTCGGTGGCGGCTGTTTTTAGCTGCGCCTTAATCTTATCATTGTAATCATTAAACCCGTCGTATGCTGATGATCGGTCGGTAGCATAGGGTAATGCCTTTATAAAATCTCTACTGGCCAATTTACCTGCCTTATCCCGGTCAAAGTAAATATCCAGACAAGAGAATTCCTTTGCTTTGGCAATTCCTTTCTGTAATAGGGTTAGCGTATTTAAAACGATAATGCTATGTTCTGCCTCGGGATTATCAAAGCGCCAACTCAAAAAGTCAAGAAAACCTTCAAATAAAGCAGCCTTTTTAGGGTGGCCTGGAATAAAAGTAATTCCTTTGTGCCCCATACATCCTTTGAAATACCTGTTGCGAACCTCCCATGAGTTATTTTCATTGAGCCAGCCTGCCGCGAAATAATGTTTACGAACATCGTTCTCGTCCTCTACGAAATAATAGACCTCGCTTAGGTAAAATTTTGCAACTTCGAAAACGCCACGACTTTTTAAATAATCTGTAATAGCCGGATGTGCACCCAATGGCCTAACCTTTTCAACTACATGATTTACCTTTACCGGTTTTCTTGGCCGTAAGATCCTTGGTTCAGCCGCTTCAATGGAACATACGTCCTGGATCTTTCTAACGACTTCGTTAAATCCTAAATGTTTCCAATAGGCTAAACCAAAATCAATAATGTTCCCGCCTTTCCCGGCTCCATGGTCAAACCATACGCCAAGATCATCATTCACACTAAAGGACGGATTGCTATCATTGTCCCGCAGCATACTAATGTACATTTTTTCACGACCACGCTTAGGGACTGGCTGATACCCCAAACGACTTAACAGGTCTACCAGAGAGGCTTGTGTCTTTAGCTCTCTGGCGGTTAATAACTTTGACATAAATAATGGATTTGAGTTAAATGGAAAGCCGGTAACCGGCAGAAAATAAAAAGACACCCGTTCAGAAAAATTACGGTGCCGTTGCAAATGATAAGCTATGTGTACCGGCAGCGGGTATTGGTCCCGAAAAATTCGCTTCTGCCGGTATATATATTTCGGGACTACTCACGTCAGATCCTACGATCCGGGCTAGCTGCCTGCCTTCGCGTTTTCAGATTATTGCGGCTTTACGCTCACCTTCGCGAAATTTCCGGCTGCTAAGCCGGATAATGCTTTATCCCCTGATGTCAAATAACGCTCGCTTGACCACCAATCGAAACCGGTTGATCGATTACCGTTGTGGTAATCATGTAGGCAAAGCAAGCGGATATGGATATGCGCAACCAGTGAAAGGGGGTGAAACAAAGTTTTCACCCCTGTACGGAAGAAAGCTATTTTTTAAAAAGGTGAAATTTTTAAACTATTAGAAAAGAGGCAGTTGTTTTAATTCTTCAGCATTCATTAATTTAGCTAAATTAATTTCGAGGCTTTGCAGATGCCGATAAAGAACTTATAGAGAGGTCGGTTTGGTCCAACTCAACGTATGAAACCTGGCGATAGTCAACATCGGACAATTCGGCAAGCCTTTCCATGGGAAAGTTTTTTTGGGTTCAAATGGTTCTAAAACCGTTTTCTATTTGAAAATGTAATAAATATTGATCCGGGAGAACGATTATTTCCACTAAATCTGGATAAATCGCGTTGAGTAGTTGGTGAAAAAGCGATATAAGAAACACAGTAATATGAAAGATGCCCTTGCACCTTTATACTCATTCTTGGAAGTTAAATCAGTTTGTAAATTTCGGATTTATCGGTTTCTTGAGGTTTTAATAAGTTTGCCGGACAAGAAGGATGAAAAGTTTTCGCGGTAACTTTCGCCAACGGTGAAGGATAAATTATTATTCATTTTGATTGTATTGCCTTCAATATAATTTATGCAATCAGTCGAAATAACAAAGGCCCTGTGAAACTGCTTGAATTCATCACGCGGCCCTAAAAGTTCCAAAATATCCTTAATCGTTAAATAGACGGTTAGGATCTTATTATTGGCCAAATGTATTTTCAAATAGTTATGTGAACTTTCAAAAGCGATAACTTCTTTGTAGCCCACCTTGACAATCCGCAAGTCTTCCTCTTTATTCTTTACCAAGAAATAATCATCCTCGTGGCTTGCTTCTGGTATCCTGGCAACTGCTTCATTCGGAAATAACCGATTGATCGTTATCGAAAACTTTCCAAAACTAAAAGGTTTTAATAGATAGGCATCGCCTTCCACTTCATAAGCATCAAATGCATATTTAGAGTGAGACGTTGTAAATATTAATTTCCGTGTTTTAGGCCTCAAAGCTTTTGCTAATTCGATTCCCGACAAAAAAGGCATATCTATGTCCATAAAAATCAAATCGATATTGTTCTCCGAGGTGACTTGTTCTAAAGCTTTAAGTGGGTTATTGTAAATTGCCACGACATAAAGTTTCGGGAGAAGTTCGATGTATTTTAGAATTGCATCAACAGAAAATTGTTCGTCATCGATAATAATGCAATTCAACATATGATCTTAATATTATGCCGATTAAAAAGTTTGTCCATAAGAGCGCGGCAAAACTTACCTAAGACAAAGTAACTAATATTTTGTAAAGTGTAAAAAATTGTATCGCTAGATTTACAATTTCACTTTATTTAACCTATTCATTATGAGTGTTATTTGACAATTTAACCCTAGTCAACAATCTCCAAAACAACTATATTACTAATTTAATCGTAAAAAAGAGAAAGCTCATTTTTATTACCCCGAAAGGGGTGTTTTCTACACAGAAGGGCTCGTTTTCTTAACTGTCAGGTTTGATGCTGTAAAACAGTGGTGCTAATAAATAGCTATCCTTGTGGAATTGCCGATATATATCCCTAATTAATTATTCCTTTTTACCGGCGTTTACGCTGGAAAACACATATTATAAGAATATGGCGTTAATATGAACAAATAACTGAGTAAACGTGATAGTTGCTATTATATGAATATAAATAAATGTATTATCATAGATGATGAGCCTTACGCGATTGAGGGCTTGAGAACCTATATTAGTTCGATTCCAAATTTGAGTGTAGTTAAATCTTATACCGATCCGGTGCAAGCTTTAATTGACCTGGCTACAGCCGATATGGTTGATTTGATCCTTTTAGATATTGACATGCCTAAAATAACAGGGATAGAATTATCCAGAGAAATCCGACAAAAAACCCGTAAACTGGTGTTCACTACTTCTTATACTCAATATGGTTACGAAGCATTTGAGGCTGAGGCTGATGCGTACCTGCTGAAGCCTTATACACTATCCAAATTTGCCGCTACCATTACTAGACTCTTTCCAAAAGAGGAAAAATCTAAACTGGATATAAGGACATCTGATGATTATTTCTTCGTGAAAAATAAAGACGACAATTTAAAGATTGTAAAAATCAGATATGACGAGGTGATTGCTGTGGAAAGCAAACAAAACTATGTGCTGATCCATACGCTCACAAAAAAAGTCCTCACCTATATGTCATTGACCGAAATCTCCAAAATATTCCGGCAATTTCCAAACTTTGAACAATTCCAACGGAGTTATATTATTGGAAAGGATCATATTGACTCTATTGATGGTAATACGATCAAAATGGTTAATGGCCTTCAGATTACTATTGGAGAATATTATAAAAAGGATTTTACAACATTTATGTCGGAAAAATTGATAAAGGCAAGGCGTAAAGATTAACGCCTTGCTTTTATAAAGATTAATTTGAATTGCCGACGCCGAAGATGCCAGTTTTTGTCATTGTGATCATGCTGGTTGTTGGATCAGTCCCCTCTGTTTCAGTAATATTTTTTAAAGATTTTGAGGGATTGTACACAAAAAGTGTGGTGTCGATAATTTTAAATTGTTTGCGTTTCATAAGCTTTTTTTATGAAACTTATCGTGAATTTAACCAGCATTGAAAGCAGTTATTTGGAATAGGTAAAATTCTATTCAGAAAGGAGGTTTAACATGAAAAGGATTTTCAGAAGTTGGCTTAAAAAATACAGGCTCCATATATTAATATGGATAGTATTTATTCTATATGAATCGCTTACCATCGGTTGGCTCCTGGGCGTATTTGGAAATCCGATAACATATCTTGCACACTATATTATCATAATTTCCCTTTTCTATTTGCATGCCAACTGGTCTTTGCCCTGGGCAATGAAAAATGGAAAAACTATGCTTTGGAAACTACCACTTATTCTCTTGCTGGAAATAATGGTTTTTATTTTAATATCTTTTTTAGTGGATAAATTCTTGATTACTATCCACATTCTTATTAATAAAGGGCCTCTAATATTAAACTTTCAGTATAGCTTAAAAACTTTTTTTAGAGATCTTTATTTTATTGGCTTTGCAACAGGCTACTTTTTTCTAATTACCTACAATAAGGAAAAAAGAAAGACAAATGAGTTGGAAAAACAGCGGTTAAATGACATCATTTATCGACAAAAATCTGAGCAGGAATTGATTAAAGCGCAAAATGCTTTCCTAAAAGCACAAATTAACCCCCATTTTTTATTTAACACTTTAGATTTTATCTATCACAATATTGTATCCCTATCCCCAACTGCCGCTGATACGGTTATAACGCTGGCTGAGATGATGCGTTACGCGATAGATTCCGACAAAATGGGTGACTTTATCCCTTTAGGTGATGAAATAGACCAAGTAGAAAATCTTCTTTATTTGAATCAAATCAGGAAGAATCACGGACTAGGTTTTCAATTGCAGTATGAAAAAGATGTCCGGCAAATACATTTAATTCCTTTGGTACTACTGACAATGGTAGAAAACATTTTTAAGCATGGCAACTTAACAGAGCAAGGACACGATGCGTTGGTCCGTATTTATTTAAAGGACGGGGCACTTTTTATCGAAACCGAAAATTTAATAGACAACAAAAAAAAGGATGCCGGAAACCATATGGGATTAAGCAACATACAACATAGATTAAACTATGCCTATGGCGATGGTATAACATTTAGCTATCATGCAGACGAAACCAATCATTTTAAAGTTCAATTGGGCATTCCCTTTTTACAATTGAAAGTGCCTGGTGAAACTTTAGGTCTTTCAACAGGTAATGATATAATATTGCCTCATGACTCCGCTGGTCAGATATAAACAGTCGGTTAATATGCATATGTAATAAATCTCCTACCATATTCGCTCTTTCAGTGCTGTTATCGCAACGATTCATGATTTTAAGAAATTGCTTTTCATAACTGCGAAAGAACCGAACAGAACCTGGGTCAACTTGCGTGTTTTTTAATTTATGCTTTTCAAATGATTGATTTATTTTTTTAAAACTTTCCGGATTCATTTTCAATTCTTCTCTAAAGCTATTTGCCATGTTTGTGGTAAAAGCTATTTGGGCAGCTATATCTTCAAAACAAAATTCTAAAAATCGCTTCATTATTCTTAAAGTAATAGCGTATAGATGCGCGGGTGAGTGATTTTTTCTCAACAGGGATAATATAAGTCTGCTATCTGTGTAGAAAAAAAATTCAACTAAGCTAATCCTTGTTTCTCCATACCGCTGGACTTCACGGAAATAGGTCTTTATTTGAATATCAGAGATTAATCCCTTTAGACAGTCTTCTTCCAAAAACGAATTCAGGCGATTAATGAAAAGGTATCCTTGTGATGTATCCTTTAATTGCAGGCGTAAGCGAAGATGTGGTTTAGGATCTTCATACCTGATGAAAAACCATTTTCTGATATTCTGTTCACCTTCTTCTAAAAAAGCAGCAATTTGTATAGTCAGCACAGCGTTACTTCTGGAAGGATGACAGTATATTTCAAAATAAAGCCAGTCCCCTCCTGGCAAAGAGATACTATTTAACGACCGATTATACTGCTTGTAATTTATTAAATGTTGACTCCCCGAATAGACATTACCTTCATGTGCATAATTTACTATGTATTCGGTTAAGTATGGTTTGCCCTTGTCATCTGAAACATCTAATTCGTTTGGTATTAACGCTTCGGAAATGTAAATAACTTTTGATAGGTTTTGGCGACAAAAATGCAGAAATGCAATCCTATCCGCTTCTATAGCAGGGTCAAAGCATAACGTCTGGTCAGCAAATCCTGCCTTAAAACGAAAATTAACCCTATACTCTTTCAGCCAGTTACTCAAAGCCGTTAGTGGTTCTAATGGCTGACTTGCTGCTAGTAAGATGGCCTTTGGCACCCGCCACATGGCCGGCGAAACAATTACACTCTTGTATGCTACGCGCGGATAGTGATCGAGATTAGGGAAAAATTGCTGGATTTTAAAACTCAGGTCAGATTTGATTCCCTGGTGTTGAAGGTCACATAGAAACCGGTAAACGGCCAGATCTGAGCGGGTATAATTGTAAGCCGATGGAATACGGGGAACCATTCGTTTCTCAAATTTCTTTGACCAAAGGATTACTTCGGAATTGCTGATCCCTACAAGAATATCGTCAAAATCAATCGGCGACGGATCACATGACCAGGTCAATATAGGCAGCTCTTTGTCATAAAGTTGTTTACGCCGGTTTACATTGTCAACTTGTCTTTCAGCCTGGTAGGCAATGTCGAAAAAAATTATACCAGGATTTGCTTTTTCTTCCAGGGATGCGATTTGCTTACCGAGTTTTTCAAGTTCCGGGCTTGCAATAGTAAAACGCCCAATCAACGCATTTGCCGTACAGCCCCCCATATTTTCTATCACAGGCTGATCACCATAGAAACGATACATGATACTAAAGGTGTTTGGTAGAGGTAATGCGATTTCCGTTTTAGCTTCATCGAACTCCTCCAACCGGATATCGCCGCCTCTTATTAACGAATTCAATAGAAAATGGTGTAATTTGGTATAAGAAATCTGTAAATCAGGGTGTTCGTTTTTGCCTATAGTTTCTAAGACATTTATCAGGTCCTGATCTTTCAAATGATGACCAAGGTTGCCATAGCCAATCCCAATTTCTGGGTCCATTACAACACTCAGGGGAACAGCATTTTTTTCGAACTTTTTAAGGAATGCGGCACGAAAGTTAGTCAATGTGCTATTAGCAGTATCAGGTAAATTCACTTGCATAAATCTGATCAAACCTGAAATTTCCTGGATTTTTTTTTCATTGAACCCGCCCTTGATTAATTTGCGCTCAGAGATCGTGTACAAATCTGTTGAGACCGGCCTTTCAATGTTTAACCGTTCAAAATAATCTTGACCGGTTATGTTTGGAAACAGTTCCGTTAGAAGGAGCTGAAGGTTTAAAAGTTGTTCAAGAAGTCTATCAACAGATTTTATATGCAGTTGATAATTGGATTTCACATAATCGTAAATTTCCTGTTTAGCAGTTTTTTCTTTACAAAGGGTTATAATAGTGTTTAGTTCCGGAAAACCTGATACTGAAGCCATTTCAAAACATCCATTTTTAATACGGATAAATCGTATCTCATCCCCAACTGTATAAACGGTAGAATTTGTTTGAAACCATAGCGAGTCTTTGACGACCCTGGCAAAATCATTTGTAAAGGCATCCTTTTGTTGCCAGTCCACAAAGTGTTTGCGTAACAAATTTTCATCCAAGACTAAGGTTGAGGAATCCATTGACAACGGAAGGACGGTAAACGCGGCGAAACTTCCAAAAGGCGTCGCCCTATATTTGGCCCTGTTAAAATACTTCCATATGGAAAAGCTTATTTTTTTGTCGGTTGCTTCTAATTCGTGAAAGTCTAAATTTTCAATAACCTTATAAAATGAAGGCGAAGCCTGCCTGATAAGTATTTTCAAATCCTGCCATCTTTCCTCCAGCGCATCTTTTACACTGAATATAGGCGTTCGGCAAAGGGGCATATCTAATACTTTCAACTTCATGGTAAATTCTTATCAAACTGTAGCGGTGGTCCGCCCTGAACTTGATGCCTTTTATTTCTTCAAAAGAATGATTATTGGCTGCTCTTACTTACCATTTTCTATACAATAGGGCTTTTTCGGGACAGACAGCCATAAATTCGGGAGATACTGACCTTACCAATTGGTAAACGATAATTAAACAATAGTTAATTTTATTCGATTTTATTCGCCTCAACTTTATCCTAATGGTAAAATATGCATACCGAGATATTTTATACATGCTCAGATAAATTGAAATGTGACGTAAGAAATGCTGCTGCTATATACTTTATATATCTAACTATGATAAAGGCTGAAGCTATTGACAAAACAACGGTAATAAATGTGTTGAGTAGTTCATTTGAAGATAACCAGAGTGTGAATTTTATCGTCAGCCAGGATGAGAAAAGAGCACGACGAATACAAGCTTTAATGGATTACTCGTATGAGATATGTTCGCTATTTGGTGAGGTGTGGTTATCTGATGATAAAAATGCCTGTGCTTTAATATTATATCCGCATCAAAAACGTACCACGTTAAAATCAATTTGGCTTGACATCAGGCTGATTGTCCAAGCCATTGGTCTGAGCGGTATAAGCAACGCATTGAAGCGTGAAGCAAAAATCAAACATTTGCAACCCAAAGAAGAAATGACGTATCTCTGGTTTATTGGCGTTGATCCGGACTTTCAGCATAGGGATATCGGCAACAAATTATTGAAAGAAATCATAATCCATTCAAACCAAAAAAAGCTGCCAGTATATCTGGAAACTTCCACTTTAAGGAATATACCATGGTACGAATCACATGGTTTTCATACCTATAACCAATTGGAGTTGGGGTATACCTTGTTCTTTTTGAAACGTAAGCCAGATAAGTAATAAATATGCTGGTATTCGGAACACAAATTCATATTGTCACAGCAGTATTCATTGGACTTGAAATATTGATGTTCATTTTTCAATTGGCCAGTTACTTCTATTGGCCGGGAGATAAAAATCGTGGCCGGTATTTATTATTGCTGTTTTTAATGTTGTTATACAATATTACTGGCGGCCTCTTTCCTGATCCTAAGATTGGTATCCCCATCAACATCCAGGAGATGATTGCTTACGGCACTGGTTTTCTTATGGCTTCTTATTTCCCATATTACTTTTATAAAGGATTTGAACTGAAAGAATTGCGCTGGCACGCACTGTTCGGAGTACCATTATTCCTGATGCTTCCCTACCTGATATTCTTTGTCATCGTTTATGCGATAAATGGCAAGTTAAATGTAGATATCCGTTTTGGGATGATTGTACCCTTTATCTATGCGATTGTATTGCTTTGGGTTATGTTCAGGGCAATTCGGAATAACTATGAGATAAATCGTAACAAGAACGAATACCTGGAGGAAATCTCAATGTACTGTGCAGTTACTCCCTGGTTAGCTTTAGCACTCTTCGGCCTGGTAGAAGAGAATCAGTTGATAGAAGTACTTTGCACGAATACGGGCATCATCATTATCACAGTTCTTTTTCTGACTAAATCCGTCAGCAATGCAAGACAGGAATTCACCAGGAAACTTAAAGAATCGGCCATTGATGGCATAAGCCCGGAAGAATTCCTGGCTAGTTGTCTGCATTACAGTTTGACAAGAACGGAGATCCTGATCGTACAGAAATTGTATAAAGGAATGAAAAATAGAGAAATCGCTGATAGCATGTTTATTTCAAGCGAAACCGTTAAAAAGCACATTCAAAATATATTCAGAAAAGCCTTAGTAAATAACAGGGCAGCCTTAATTCATAAACTACAAAATCGTCGCGAGCAATAACTTTGCGCTCGTTTGTCATTAAATATACCCCTATTTAGTAATGCCAAATCCCTGATTTGAGTATTTAGATCGCCTGGCCGGCACGGTAAATTTGATCCAGGTTATTATAGGAGTTAAGAATCTCCTGTCAAGTTTCACTTTCTTGAATATTACTATGCAGTCACATCGTTTATTTGACGTGCTTTTTAGCATGAATCCGCTGCCGAAAGAATTAGCAAATGAGGCAAATCGCAAAGATTTAATAGAATATATCAATTCAAAAATTGGTTTTAGCCATCATACTCATCGTCAGCTTTTGTTAAATCCCGGCCAAATAGCTGATCACATCTATTTTGTCGAAAGTGGGATGGCAAGGGGTTATTATGACGATGAGCTAAAGGAGAAAGAGTATACTATCTGCTTATGGGATGAGCAAACCATTATTACAGAGCCTCAAAGCTTTTTAAAACGCACTCCTTCTCAATTATATATAGAGGTGATGCCTGGCAGCAGATTATTGTCGATATCCAGGCAACATCTGTCAGATATTATTAACGCGTTCCCGTATGCCGAAATATTTACCAGATGTCTAATGCTGCAATATGTTTCTTATCACACCAAAAGAACTCATGACCTGATCAGTCTTTCAGCTTGGGAAAGATACTTGGACTTACTCCAAAAACATCCTAAAATCGAACAAAAGATTTCGAAGGAAATCATTGCCTCTTATCTCGGTATTACTCCACAATCCCTTAGCCGACTCATCAAGGATAATGGCCACCCATAAACCAATTTGATAAGAGAAAGTTTATCATTTATTAATTCATTTCTGAACAAATGGTAATCGATTTCTGAACCGAGGTTTAGACCTTATAAGAATATTCAAACGTAGCTTTATCTTATCTAAAAGGGATGGCTCTGGCTATTAAAGAATTATATTAAATACCACCATTATGAAAAATATATTAACCCATTTTTGTATAACATTTCTCTTCCTGTTGTTTGTATATACATCGGCCAGCAAGTTTTTAGACCACGATAAATTTGTATTTCAAATGCAACTTGCCCCAGTACCGTTAATGAAAATACTTGCTCCTCTTTTTGGATGGCTGGTGCCATCTGTTGAAATGATTATTGCCATAGGATTCGCTGTTGGTTTTTTTATTCCTTCAATCAAAATTAAATCGCTGTATGCATCTGTTATTTTATTAGGTGCATTCGAGTTTTATATTGTCCTCATGCTTTTATCAGGATCACGTCTTCCCTGTACCTGTGGCGGTATTATATCCAATATGGGTTGGAAACAACATTTATTCTTTAATGCTTTTTTTATCCTGACAAGCTTTTTATCAATTAAATATTTGCAAAAACATAAAGTATTGGCGGCAACTGAATTTGGCGGCAATAAACATAAAATACTTTCTCGCGCGTAAGAACAGGTGGTGCCATTGCCTGTAATTTTAATCAATGGCGTAATTATTAAACTTAATACATAATATCATGAAAAAGTTAAAAATTAGCATGTTGGCCGTACTATTTACAATAGGTATTGGTGGCGCAGTTGTACAAAAGATACATGCATCACCAAAACAAACAGATCCAACGTTTAACTGGCAAAAAACTGATGCAAGTGGTAATGTCATCTCAGGAGGGCAGTATGATCCTGGAGTAACTCAGGCACAAGCCCAAAGCGATTTTGGATGTAGTGGCACGATAACACCCTGTGCGGTTACTGTTAATCACCAAAACGGGACTAAAACAGCCAATCCAACTTACGTAAGACTGGATTAGAAACCAGTGGGTAAAGGAGACTGTGGTGACCAATTTGCTATAGTCTCCTTTATTAATAATATTCAGATATAACGAAAACTGGAACCATCCTTTTAACTTTTATTATATATAGCCCACTTCTGTTTAAGATGGCATTAATTTGTTCAGGTGTTATCCCTGCTTTCAAACCATTTATATCAAAGTCTATCAATGCATTTTTAATGCCAGTTTCATCAACGATTTGGTCTTGATTTATATTGGCATTTAAAATTTCAGTAAGCTTAGTAACATTTTGCGTTGTAATAAAATGTTTATGTTGTTTTTTTGATTCATTTAAAATATTAAGATGCTTATTTCTGTATTTTAAAATATAACATTGCATATTCCTTTTTTCAAACCGGCCATTCAAGTTCAAATATCTATTTAGATCTGATATCATATATTGATAAAGTATAGTATCCATGCGTGGTTCAGGCATCTGCAATTCATAACAATACGAATTATCTTGAGCCCAGTCACTACTGTTAATACTATTATAGTATTTTGATCTTTGGTAAGATTCGGGGGCAAATCGTGGTTGCATGTACTTTAATGAATCTTTTATCTCTAAAATAATTCGTCCATAATTACCCCAGCAAATTTGATGTTGAAATGCTGCTGTCCAATATAAATCTCTGATAGAAATATTGTCCATAAATATTCGATCAATCATATGAGGAATTACTGACTTATAGGTGCCGTAAGTTTCATACGACAAAATTCCATTTGTATGACCAGTAAAGATTGATCGGCCTAAAAACGAAGAATCCTTCAAATGAAACGTCTTTGTAAAATCAAAATTCTTGATATCAATTTTTGCTCTTAGAGGCAATACTTTGCCCTTCACAATTTCTTTTATATTTTTAAAGTTGACATCCTCACCTCCAGTTATAGCGATCACTTTTCCTGCGGAATCAATCCAAACCATATGCGGTATTCCCTTGTGAGGGAATAGTTTTCTGGATAAAATATTATCGTTAGCCAGTACAAAATAGTTTTTAGGGCGTAATTCAGGTCTTTTTTTTAAGAAATCATTAATTGTAGAAAATGATTGGTAACCGACTGCTACAATTTCTATTTGATTACTGAACTGCTTTTTAAGGGTGTCCAGTTTTGTTAATTCGCTTATACAAGGGCGACACCAGGTCGCCCAAAAATCCAGGATTAACAATTTATTTTTATATAGGTTACTTAATTGAACTTTTTGCAAGGTGTCATCTATAAATCCTGATAAAGCAATATTAGGGACATGTTCACCTATATGTATTTCTTTTAGTGTGTCATTTTGAGAATATACAACCGATGTTGAAAAAATGAATATGAGCGTTAAGAGACACTTATTTATAGTGTTTTTCATAATTAATCAATTATTATAACCTGGGTTTTGGATTAAATTTGGATCTTTTAACTCTTCAGATTGAGGTATAGGAAATATTGAGCCTGTAGATTTCCACAGGGGTTTAATAGGAGTCAGAACGGAGCTAATAGTCCCGGAACGTTTTAAGTCAAAAAATCGATTACCACTCTCATAAAACAATTCCACCTGTCTTTCATGAAAGATAGTTGTTAGTAACGATGCCTGGGTGGAACTGCCCGTGATGTTTCCCAAACCGGCACGGTTCCTTATGATATTCAAATCTGAAAGTGCATCTGCCAGGTGATTTTGCTGTACCCTTGCTTCCGCTCTGATCAGATATACCTCTCCAAGTCGCATATACATTGTATATTCGGCATTGGTCCCGGTAGTTATCGTCCGTAGTTTATACTTATAAGGATAAAAATAAGTTGTACCTGAAATAATTGTGCTATTTATCCAATTACTTTTCCTGTTATCACCAGGCTCAAATGCATTTAATAAGGATAGTGATATTTGGTAGGAGGGTTTACCTGAAGCAGGCACAAAACTTAAATTCGAATATCCACTTGTATTCCATAGTTGCAGAATAGCTTCACTGTTATTTGCCAGAAACACATTATTCAAATTAGTTAAGGTGTATTGTCCAGATGAAATTATTTGTGTCGCCTGTGTTTCCGCATTGGCATAATCTCCGGTATAAAGATATGCTTTAGCTAAAAAAGCGACTGCAACCCATTTATTTGCCCTGATTTTTTCACCATCGCCAGTATAATTAACTGGTAAAAGTGAAGTTGCCTCTTTAAGATCATCGATGACTTGCTGGTAGATTAACTTTCCTGAGACTTTTGGAGCCATAGCATTAATAGTGACATTTGTCGAAGTCACTAAAGGAACATCGCCGTAAACGTTGGTTAGCATAAAAAGACAATAAGCTCTCATAAATAAGGCCTCACCTAAACATTGCGTTTTAACAGAATCCGGGATAGATACTGAGGTTTTAAGACCTTCAATCAAGGCATTAGCTTTATAAATGGCTGAATAAAGATTTTGCCAGACACTTAACACTCTTGTATTTTCCGAAGTAAGTATGCCATTGGAAAATTCTGTCGAGGTTGCATCAACATTAGTAGTAATTAATTCATCAGTATAGGTCGAAACCGCGGGAATAAAATTGCCATCAACCGCACCAAGAACTGTGTAAAGATTTGAAGTAGCTGCATTCAATGAACTACTGTTATCAAAAACCTTATCGGGGGTTAACTGATTTTTCGGAGGATCTATGCTTAAAACTTTTTTGCAGGAATAATTAACTAAAATCACTGCAAGAATTAAAAATATATTAACTTTTTTCATTTGAATAATAATTAAAGAGTAAGTTTTATTCCGGCAGTTAATGTCTTCAGAGGAGGGATTGCGCCTGCCGATGACGAAATTTCCGGATCAAATCTTTGTTTGTTAGCTATGACGAATAAATTCTCGCCCCGAACATAAATCTTGATGCCTTTTAACTTCCATTTTTGCAGCAATGAGGATTTGAAATTATAAGAAAGAGCAAGGTTCTTTAACCGGATATAGGATGCGTCTGTAAAGAATGATGTACTTGCATCTTGGAAATTTGCGTAGTTGGTTGTTGCTCCTGAGATTGTGACTACGTCACCAGGTTTTTCCCACCTGTTTACAACATATTGGGGGTCATTTATTACACCTGTGCCGAGCGCTGGAACATATGCAGGCAAACTGTGTTTCACAAATTCAAAAAATACATCCAATTGAATGCCTTTATAATTAAAATCGTTGCTAAACCCTCCAAATAACTGGGGGCTTGTTTTACCGGCAATGACAGCATCATCAAGGAAGGAAAGCTGCCCATCTTTGTTGGCATCTTTATATTCAGCTAAGCCGGTTTGAGGATTAACACCCAAAAATTGGAAAGCCTTTACTATACTCAAATCTTGTCCGACAATATAAGTAGTGGCATAGCTTGACATAGCTAAACCTGGAAAGGATACCAATTTGTTTTTGGGCAAGGTAATATTGAATGAAGCATTCCAACTAAAATTACTTCCTTTGATAGGCTGTGTATTTAATTCAACCTCCAGGCCGGTATTTTGTATGACTGCGGGAAAATTTGCCTGGTAAGTTGCAAACCCGGTTATATAGGGTATCGCATAAGAAATTAATTGGTTTCCACTGGTATTTTTATACCAGGCCGTTGTAACCAATACGCGATCTTTCAAAAATCCAAGCTCTAATGCTAATTCAAATTTTTTAGTTGTTTCCCAGCTATAATTTGGATTGGCGACCTTTGATGGGGTAAGCGTTGAAATAGCACCATAAGTTGTTCCAGATCTGTAGGTAGATAAGTATTGGTAATCACTGATCTGGTCATTCCCGGTAAGCCCGTAGCTGCTCCGAATTTTTCCATAACTGAGAAAGCCTAAATTATCTTTGATGAATTTTTCTTCTGAAAATATCCATCCACCGCCAACAGCGTAGAAATTACCAAATTGTCTCCCTGGCCCAAACCTACTTGAACCGTCTCTTCTCAGGTTGACATTAATAAGGTATTTTTGCCTCCAATTATAATTTATCCGGCCAAAAACCGATTCATATTTATATTCTGAATAACTGTCTGAATTACCCGTAAGAATGCTAGCTGCTCCGATGTTGCCTAATAGATCAGGGTTACTTACTCCATCACCCTCTATATAATTACCTTGAGTAATGATATGTTGATATGTGCCACCTAAAAGGGCCGTTAGAACACCATCATTAAAATGTTTAACATAATCGAATTGAGGCTCAATTATATACCTGTTACTGGAGTTATTTGCAAAAAATGCGGTAGCAATGGGACTGTAACTGGGATCTTCGGAAGAAACCGGTAAGGTTGCTACTTGATTAAGTTTATAAGTATTATAACCAATATTTAATTTAGCATCAAAACCAGGCGTAAATGAATATTTAGCAACAGTATTAGCATTTAAATAGCTGGTTGTGCTATGCTGTTTTTGATTAAGTATTGCTACCGGATTGGTGATTGTCCAATTATAACTTCCATCACTATTATAAATGGGGAAGTCAGGGGGAGTTGAACCTCCTCTGTCACCGGTAGAATTATATAAAGTACGATTGTCATCCCCACTGTAATTTACATTAAAAGAGGTATAAAATTTCTTGTTGGTACTCGTATGGTCAATATTTAAATATCCACCCCCCTTTTTGTAGTTTTCGTTTCCGGGCAATATCGTTCCCTCATCATGATAGTTTAAATTTACAAGATAATGCGTATTTGCATCTCCACCGGATAGGCTTGCCTGCACATTAGTTACATTTGCAGAGCCGCCATAAAAGTATTTTTGCCAATTAGTGGATTTGGTCGTATCCCATACTAATAAATCCGGCGCTGAGTTAACATCCGGAATCAAACCATCGTTTTTGTAAGCATCATTTCTCAGCTTGAGATATTGCTGAAGATTTAAATAACTGTTTAACCGGCTCACCCGACTTATTCCCTGATTTACATCAACAGTAAAATTATCCTTACCTATCGCCCCTTTTTTAGTAGTAATAAGTACCACGCCATTAGCTGCCCTTGATCCATAGATTGCTGTGGCATCGGCATCTTTTAATATTGATATACTTTCGATATCATCTGGATTAATGATACTAAACGGACTTATTCCACCGTTAGCTCCGCCAGCACTGCCAAAAGCATTATAAATAGGTGCTGACAAAAATGGCACTCCATCGATAATAAAAAGCGGATCGGTGCCGGAAGCTAAAGTGCCCTGCCCCCTGATTTGAATTTTAATATTACCTCCAGGCAGTCCATTTTGTGTTTGCACAAAGACCCCTGGTGCCTGTCCTTGAATAGCGGCAAGCAGATTGCTTACGGGCTGATTTTCTATTTGCGATGATTTAATAGTTGATGTGTTTCCAGTATTAAATCGTTTAGTCGTAGTTCCATAGCCAATAACCTGCACCTCATTTAAGGAATTGGCATCCGCTTTTAAGATAATGATTAGACGTTCAGAAATATTAGTATTAAAAGGTACCTCTATCGTTTGATAGCCCACGAAGCTAACAATCAATATTCCGGTTGTTTTAAGCGGGCTTATTTCAAAGTCACCATTCTGATCAGTAATAACTATTGTGGAGCTTTCTTTGAGTTTGACGGTTGCCCCAGGTAAAGTTCCACCGTTTGAATCTGTTACCTTTCCTTTAATCGGATTTGCCTGCGATTGTCGCTTATCGTCCTTTGAAGGATTTAATCTAACACCCGTTTGAATAATAACAATTTTGTCATCTATAACTTGATAGCATAATTTATATCGCGGCAATAAATCATCTAAAACTTGATTTAAAGCCTTTTCCTTAACATGAATGGTCACTTCTTTTTTAGTAACCTCATTTATATCACTGTAGATGATTACAATTTTTGCTTTGTCAGCTATTTGATCGAATGCCTCTTTCAAGGTTTTCTTTTCTAAATCTAAGCTGATTTTTTTTGTTAGGTCTTGAGATGCAGCTATGCTGCTGGTAAAAGCCAAATTAAAACAGCACCAGAGTGACATGCTTAAAATCAACAGTCTTTTTTTTCGTTTTATGGGTAATGGTTTGTACATAGAAAAAACATTAATGGAAGTTTAAAGAATAATTACAAATCAGGTTATAACTATATAAGAGATGTGGCGGTGACTTATCACAAGGCCAAAGAATAGGCAATAGCAAGCCCATAAAGCAAGTTTTCATATTTTTGCGGTTAGTTTTTATTAGAATTTTTACTGGTTTTCGAGCGCTGCTCTAACTATTCACGATACAGCCTTTAGCGTTCATCACACCCCCCTTGTAAAATATATCGTTCATTTTTATAGACCACTTTTGCATTTATTGCAGCGGCCAATTGGTCAAGCACAATTTTGATGGGTTTTGTGGTATCAAACTCGCCATAGCATAAACATTGGACTGATTTATTTTCCAACTCAATTGACAGATTATAATATCTACGAAAGTCTGCTATTACATCCGGTACAGGTGTTCCGTTGTAAGTTAAAATTCCGTCCCTCCTTTTTATTTCAGGCTGAATGTTCGGTACACTGTCTGTCTTTAGCGTGCGAGTTTCTTTAGTAAAATCTGCACTTTGGTTAGGTTTTAGCGTTACTTGTTTGATTTTTGCATTAGTTGCTGACCAAACTGAAACCTTGACGATTCCGGTAACCACCGTAACTGTTACTTTATGTTGTTTTTCAAAAGCCCGGATATTGAAAGAGGTGCCCACAACTTCCGTCTGTATCTGTCCGGTGTGAATGATGAAGGGGTGTTTTTTGTCTTTGGCTACCTCAAAAAAAGCTTCGCCTTCCAGTTTTACCTCGCGAAATTTACCTATTAACTGATCTTTATATTCAAGAGAACTGGAAGGACTCAGCCAAATCTTTGTGCCGTCATATAGTTGAAGTATCCTTTTTTCCGCTGGCCGGGTGACTACATATTGCAATTGTTTAGCGTTTCTAAATTTATAGCGATTCTTAAAATACTGGTTAAAAAATAACAATGTGGAAGCTATGAGCACAAGCCAGAGAGCTGCGATTTTCAGCCATTTTTTTATACTATAATTTTTTTTTGATTTTGACTCATGAGCACTTCGATCGCTAATCTCTTTTATGATTATTGATTTTACTTTGCTAACCGCAGTTTCGGTTTTTCCTATGCTGCCCTCATCATGTTCTACAAATCCCAATTCAGCACGTATGAGGGCCTTCAATACTTTTTCATTTTCGCCATCATCAAAATATAACAATAGCTGCCTTACCTCTTCGGGGGTGCAATTGTCTTCCAAATATTTTACAAAGAGCTTGTAAATGGATGATTGATTATTCACTGTTGTATTTTATCACAACATGCAAAAAGAAGATTTTTACACTATCTAAATTTAAAATTTATTTGCGATGAGTTAAAAGTTGCTCAAGAATGAATAAGACAATTATATTTTTATTCAATAGAAAATGTTGCTTAACGGTTTTATTAGCTTTTACTATCTGATTGCTAATTGTTGAGGTGGAAATTCCTAATAAGTTACTCACTTCTTCGTAACTTTTGCCTTCCAATTTACATAAGGTGTATATTTGCTTTCTTTGGGGAGGGAGAGTACCAATTGCTATTTGTAGAAAGTCGAGATTTTCTTCAGAAAGATTTGATTCTTCATTATTTGTTTCATAATCCGCATACGATATTACCAATTTTTCAATTAGCCGGTTATCCTTGGCTATTTTCCGGAAATGCATGTAAACCATATTTTCCGCAACTTTATTAAGAAAGGATTTAAAGGAACCTTCCTGTTTTATATTTTTCCTAATTTCCCAAATTTTCAAGAACAGGTCTTGTAATAGTTCCTGCGCAATGTCTTCATCTTTAACCAATCGAAGGATATTCCTGTAGATTGGTTGGCTAAATTGGTCGTACAAAACGGTAAAGGCCCGCTCACTTCCTTGCTGGAGTTGCTGAATTAGAAGCTTTAAATTTTCATTATCTAAATCCATTAGCTCAATTATTGAAAATTCAATACCGAGCTATTTAGAAATTGAGTTGCTCCACCGTATAAATACAATAGGGTCGGTAGCTCACAGATTCTAATGCCGAAAGGCTCTGGTAAAGCCCATCCACTCTAACTTAATAGGATGGATTCCCACAAAAGAATAAGCAAGCGCCGACCCTATCGCAATATACAGGGTACAGCGCTTTACTTACACTCGCGGGGAAAATTTACCAGATTTATCGGGCGAGGCTCGTAAACGATGAATAATTATTTAGACATCGCAAAAATAATCTTATATTATACAATTACTTCCTATAAATAGATAATAATTGCGTTAAACAAATTTAATGAAAAGTAGACTTAAAAACAATATAAATATACAAATAATGTCTATTAATAGATTTTATTTGCATATAATCTACTGATTTTCAATTGTTTCCATCTTTATATATTTGTTTAAGTGATTGTAAAGAATGGAAGAACCAAGATTAAATAGGATAAGCATTGTACTTGATGAATTAAAATTGGATCAGATTGATTTAGCAGCTATTTTAAAAGTTTCTAAGGATACCGTTTCAAGGTGGTGTAGGAATGTCAATCAGCCCAAGCTCTCCGATATTTATAATATAGCAAAAATTTGCCGAATCGATATAACTAGGCTAATCGAACCAACTGACTGGAAAAATGAAACAGGGAATTCTGTATTGCAGGATTATTTAGAAATGAAAAAGTTGGCTAAAACTCAGACTAAAAGATCGAATAATTCAAAAAGGCGAAAATCCCCTTAAGAGCAATTGTTAGATTTAAGTGCATCCTTTATAATTGACATTATGCTAAATAAATATGATTCAATTTGAATTTCGTCAGAGAGGGTATTTATTTTTCACCTTTAGCATTAGGTAATCGTTAGCATTATTGGAATCGAAGACGGCAAGATCATCGTAATACTTATTAGCCAATTCTTTGTAACTATTAAACCGGGTTCTTCTCTGCGTTATTTGATTACTGTTAAACTTCCAGGACTCATCACCACCTAATCTAAACGTAAGTTCTCTATAAATCTCGGCCCTCAGCACCTTTAAATAAAAATCCTGCATTTTTAATGTGATCGCTTTTTCAACCATGTTTTTAGCCGTAACCAGGTTATTGAACGCGGTTTTATTTCCCAGGTCAGGATTTACTATCACCCTATTTAAACTTAAATAAAGCACAGCCCTAAAAAACAAACTGGTGGTATCATTTGGGTGAAGTTTTAAGTTTTTGTCCAGGCTGTCTGTTAAAGCAGCGTATTTATTTGGTTTACGGCTGCCAATTGTACCATCATTTATATAGATCAATCCCGATCTGACCTGCACCGGTAACTGTGCAAAGATGAAAGTTGATTTTAAGGATAGAAATATCAGGAACAAAAAAAACAGGTTATGCTTTCTCATCAACAAAAGATTTAGTGTATTATTAATTTTCTTTATAATCTTTTAATAATCAAACAAATTATGCAACGCGTGGTCTACCTAAATTTAGATACTATTATAAGAGCCGTCCAGATATGCTTTATACCTTAAATAATCGATTAACTCCGTTTTTTGACTATTACTTAGGTCTGTGTATAACATAACTGCGCTATTTCTGAAATCCATAAAATTAATATACCAGCCATTTCGTTCTTTAGAATTCAGCAACCCCTCATCTGTTAACAACTGAATAAGACCGACAATCACCTGATAACCCAACACGCTATAGACTGGATGGTTATCAAATAAATCGATTCTTTTCATTTCCTGAACGTATCCGCATTACAAATGGTTTAGGCCAGGCAAACGCTTAAGCAGGCATTCACAAAATTAATTTTAACGCACCAGGGAGAAATACCCGTATCTCCCGAATTTCTACCAGTCTATCCCGAAAAAGAATGATCTATGAAATTGAAACAGCGAAAAGAGTTGAAAACTGCTATTAGCTAACCTACTTATTGAACTCCAATAATTCTTTGGGGTCAACCTCAAGGGCTTTCGCCAGCTCGGCAAGAGAGAGAAGGGTTATGTTTTGTTTTCCGCTTTCATACCGTTGAATATCTGCGTATTCTACGTTGCATAGCAGTGACATTTTACGGAGAGTCAGGTTTTTAGACTGTCTTAAAAATTTAAGACGCTTTCCAAATTGAATTAATATTCCTTTATCTAAATCGCTAACCATTATCCTCGTAAATGATCAGGGAAATTGTAATAATATAATATTAATACCGTTGTGGCATACCACAACAAAGGTTAACTTTGATAGTTATTATATAGTCACCCTTATAGTGGCGTTTAAAAATAAAATTGTTTAAAATGAGCAATGACGTATCGTTTTTAGAAAAAAAAATAGAAAGTCTGTTTGGAGAGGAACCGTTCAACGACGTGGACGAAGAACTTTTCAGATGGTTGATGTTTGCTTATTTTGATAAGGGAAGCAACATCAAAAACTTGGATGCCTCGAATTTTGAAATGTTCAAAGGCAAGCTCGCCGTGTTGATCGATGCGGTATACGAGTGGCACCAGGGTAGAATGAAACTCGAAAAATCCTAACAGTAATCGTCCATCTAAATAGGCCTTATTTACAAAGAATAGCTTTGAGCGCTGACTTATAAGATCTTCGGACGTTTATAGCGGGTAAACTCTACGCTTAGATTTTCCTGGAGGTTGGATGCCGGTCGATAGGCGCGTTGTGGAACAACACAACAAAATTGTTACAAATCAAAATTGGTTTTTAGACATAAAGATCCCTGAAAAAGAGAAAAGCCAGGCATCGCGCCAGGCTTTTCTTACCTAAACCTTATCACAATAGCACGAGATGTGCTAAGATTTTTAAAATACCTGTATTTTCCGCATTGTCAATACGTACTTTTAAGTCAGTGAACAAAAGCAAGATTGGTCAGCGTTTTTTTTGTTTTTTATTGAATGCTGTCACAAGAGCCAGGAACCTTTCAAAGGAATAGGGCTTGGCGATAATTTCTGCAACATTCAATTGATAATCTTTTATCCTGCTTAAAAGTTCGGAAGTTGTAATCACAACTTTAACTGATGCAGGAATATGAGGAAGAAAAGCCGGCGCATTCATAGGGCTCATGTAGAAATCAAGAAAGACAAGATCCAATTCGCCGCTTTGTATTAACGGCAATGCCAACATTGGATCGGTAAAGGTAGCCACAAGTTCGACGAACGGTATCCGGCTACAATACTCTCTCAATAAATCATTGCACGAATATTCATCATCGATCCCGATACATCTTATCATTTTACTTTCTTAACTCCTTTTAATAAAAATAGTCCTTTTTCAAGAAATATAAAATGATGCCATTGCAATTGGACAAAAATCATGACCTGAAGACGGAATTTGTCCGTATGTCATCAAATTTACCCCTATTTAGTTACCGTAAACCCCTGATATAAGTATTTATAGCTTTTCGCCGGCCACTTAATTTTGATGGTAAATTTTATTGTTTCAAAAACAAATTTTTAGCATCATTTATGAACTTTATATCTATCCAACTGCGGCTATTTGTACAAGAGTCAATAGACCCTAAAAATTTTATCGGTAAGCATCTATCCACCTCAGAATTTAATAAATGGAAAAATTTCCTGGACAAAGAAGCAGCAGCCATACTTCTTTCAGTTACAGACTGGCAACAGGGCTTTCAGGAATATGATGAAAAGCACATCGAAAGTTTAATTACCGCGCTTGTTAATTTAAGCAATATGCTCAATTCCTACATGTTTAAAAGTCCACCTTTACTAAAAAATCATCCCCAGGCGCGGAGTATCAAGGAACATTACTATTATTCACTTCATCTATTGGAAGGGCTCCTGTTGTCGCTGGGTGAATCCTTTCCGGGACCGGTAGCAAGCGTAAAAATATCACAGGCAAATCTACGAGCGGTGATACCCCGTTTAAAAGAAAAGTTTTATAAACTTTCTGATCATTTTAATGATTTGCCCATTGATAAAGAACTATTGGATATTGTGATACCCGGCCTGTCTGCGCTGATTTATAAAAGAGATATTACCTGGGAAGACACCAGGTACATCGCATCCCTGATGGATCTGTTGTTAAACGATTCTGAATTAGACAATAAAAAACTGGCCGACCTGCTGATCATTCACGACTTTAACATACAAGCGTTTTACCTCTATTACCTTCATAAGCTCAGAGAGCGCCTGGATAACATTCCCGGCTTGCACGAACAAAGAGAAATGCTATTAGCAGAAAAAGACAGGCTTTATAACCTGACGACTGAAAAAGGACTGACCATGCCATCTAAGAACAGAAGTCTATTCATGGAACTGGGTGAATTTGTAAATGGTAAATATACCTTTGCCAAAAAAAGGGTTAAGTTACAACGGAGATTTATACGCGATACTAAGAACGCAAGAACAAATACGCGGTTCCTGATCAATTTACCAGTTCCGCAGTTTGGACTTTTCATTAGAATGCAAATTGAAAAAGGATTCCTGGCAAAAGAAAACCTTGGCGAGCTGTTCAAGTTTTTTGCCGGTCATTTTTACACACCAAACACTTTGTATATTTCTCCGGATAGTTTGCAAAAAAAATCCACCGATGTTGAATTTGCCACTGCGCAAAAACTAAAAGGACATCTGATCGGTATGATCAACTGGCTCAATACGAACTATAACCTCTCTAATTACAATTAGTTAAAGGTGTGATTCCGGTTTACCCTGCATACCCAGTTCAACCCAATGCGCGATGAATGTACAAAAGGCTTAATGCCCTATTCTGTGCTGCCTTTTCTAAAGCCCGCATGTAAATAGCCTGTTTTTCAATCGGGACCACCGTCCAGGGCTAACCCCTGTCGCCAGCATAAATCGTAAGATTTAAAAACCATATTTATTGGAGATAAAGGAGTTAAAATGTAAATTCAGCGAGTTATCGCAATTCACCGGATCTAAGTCTTAACCAACCTATAAATGCCTGTTAACGCCCCAGAAATAAAAGTTGATGTTGTTTCTTTTAATCAGCTGTTCAAAGGCAAAAAGTCGGTCATCATCCCGGAATACCAGCGGCCATACGAGTGGGGTAAATCAAAAACTGCCGAATTATTAAACGACCTTAAAGAGTATTTTCTCGATACCGAACCGCAATCACCCTATTATATGGGTACTGTGCTTTTTTATTACGACCAAAAAAATAAAAATTTCGAAATCATCGACGGACAGCAACGCATTACCACGCTGCTGATCTTAAAAAACATTATTCATAAATCAGTTGCAGAAAACGAGAACATCGTATATAATTCGCATATGTCATTTGCAGCGATCCGGGAAACTACGGAGTACGCGAAAAGCGAAGAACCTCTGCTGAAGCGCCTGGCTGAAAAAAACTTTTTAAACCAGCTTGAATTTACGGAGGTGATCACTTATTCACAGGATGATTCATTCGCCTTTTTTGATACCCAAAACAACCGTGGGGTTTCATTAGGCGCAACTGATTTTTTAAAGGCTTATCATTTAAGGGAGATCACTTCGACCAAATTGCAGGAGGCCAATGCTGTTAAATGGGAAAGCGCGGCGGTAAAGTGGGAAGATGGCGATTTCCTGAATTTTCTGTTTAATAAAATACTTTTCAGGGCCAGGGCATGGAAAAGTAAGAATACACCTTTTGAAAATAAGGATGCCGTATTGGATGCGTTTCAAAAGAATACCATCAAGCCGGATCAGGACACGACCTACCCGCTCTTTTCAAACAACCAGAACAGGCAGGCAACCTACCGGACCTATAATGAAGATGGTCAATTTACTACCGCCTTAAACGGGGAAAAGAAAACGGAACCAGCGCAATTCCCATTCAATCTCAGGCAGCCGGTTTACAAAGGCCTCAACTTCTTTCATTACACTGAAAAATATGTGGCCATCCACGAGCGCATTTTTGGAAACAAGGAATTAAAATCAGGGGAACTCGCAGAAGTCCTTCATTTTTACAATGAAGTTTATAGCGATGACATGTCCGTTTATTTGAGGCATCTTTTCAAGCTGGCTATCATCATGTATTATGACGTATTCGAGGAAAATCAGCTATTGAAATTCGCCTACCATCTAGATTATTTATTGGGAAGCATCAGGATCGGCAAATCCCTGGTCAAAAAGGAATCCGCGCAAAAATGCTTTACAGAACCTGATTACAATTTGCTGGATATCATAGCCTATGCGTATGCTCCGGAAGAAGTCACCCGGTTTTTAAAGGAATTACCAAAGCTTGAAGATATTTACCAGCGCATTTATAAAAAGGAACAGGAATTGCCAAAGGAGGGCGTACAAACCAGGTACAGGGGACGGGTTGTCAATTATTTTGAAAAAACAAAAAAGGATTTTAAATACCGTAAACAATGGTTAGATGAGTAATAGTGTTGCATCAGGGATTTTCTCGATAAACGATATTATAGCAACGGACACCATCTATAATATTCCAAGGTACCAACGCTTATACGTCTGGACCAATGACCAGGTAACAACATTACTGGAAGATATCCAGCACGCCTGTTTTACCGAAAGGCCTTTGTTTTATTTGGGGGGTGTGCTCATCGTGAGGACATCTGATACGCTCCCGCACTTTGACCTGATCGACGGGCAGCAACGTTTTACAACCTTATGGCTGCTCTGCCTTACGCTCGGAATGGAGTTATCGGGTTTTTTAGAGGTTGAGGAAAAATCCCGTCTGACCTTTTCCATCAGGGAAGATGTTACCCGTTATTTTGATGCGATCCGAAAAAACAAAGAATTTAAAGGAAAGCTGAACGGGCAACTGGAAGCCGGCAGCCTGACTAAGATCATCTATGCCAAAAACCTGATCAGGGGCTTCGTCGCCACAGAATTTAAAGATCAACCCGAACGGCTTGAAAAATTCCGAAACTATATCAGGTACCAGGTCAAAGTGATCATTAGCACGGTGCCGGTGAAAACGAATCTGAATAAGTTATTCGAGGTCATTAATAACCGTGGACTACAGTTACAGCATCATGAGATCTTAAAGTCATTTATCCTCTCAAAAATCACAAGCGATAAAAAGGTAAGGATTCGGTACGGTAAGATCTGGAACGCCTGCGCGGATATGACCGACTATATTGAAAGGAATCTGTATTATGAAGCCAGCCGCAGTGTTGTCGAATTTTATAACCTACATAATGGCCAATTTGACTTTGCCGGGCTCCTTAGAATAATGGATGGCAAGGATACAGTTGCTTCCCCAATGACGTTATCTGCGATCATCGAATCCAGGCCTCCCAAAAATAACGAGTTTAAAACACCGAGGGAATTAGAGGAACATCCGGAAACCAAAGATGATGAATATGAGAATGTAAGGAGCATCCTGACCTTTCCGCAATTGTTGCAGCACACGCTCCGAATCTATCTGTTCAGATCGGGCAAAAAAGATATTCCCCAAATTACAGAAAAAGACCTGTTGGTTAGTTTCGCCGCCTTCCTAAAGGATCTGACGGAAAAAGAAGCGCTGGCTTTTATTGAACTGCTTTTTAAGATCAGGGTACGCTTTGATAAGCATGTGATCAAATGGGTAACCACATCGCCGAATACGGAAACACACCTGATCAAACCCTTGCAAAAGCAAAGAAAAAAGGCCTATAGCCAAACCTTTTACTTTCGCAGGGAGAAACCCTCAGGCAGTGATGCGTTTACCTTGCTGCAAAGTATGCTTTATCATTCGCAGCAAAAAACAACATTGCACTGGCTGACCCCATTTCTTTATAAAATGCTATCCACAGAAAACAGGGACGAACTCCTGATCTACCTGCAAAAGCTGGATAATGCGATGTTTTGTACCAAAGACCCTGACGAATTAATGAAAAGGAGCTGGAAATACCTCGGCAAAGAAGTCAAGGTCGCCCCGGAGGCTATTAATCTGGAAGCTCTCAAAAAGTCTGACGGTACGGGTTTTTGGCATTATTGGTTCTATAAGTTGGAATACGTGTTATGGTTTATGGAGCGACAACTTCATCCCGACTGGCGAAATTTCAAAATGATCTCGAAAAATTCAATTGAGCATGTTTCACCGCAAAGCCAAAAACGCCAGGATTTCAATACCGTAAGCAAGGCCTGTCTTAACACTTTCGGGAATTTAGCCTTAGTTACCCGGAATATCAACTCGGAATACGGTCATAACGAGTATAATGTCAAACAGCGCAAGTTCTTAAATAACAAGAAGGATAACCGCCTGGACTCGCTAAAACTTGACCTTATCTATGCCAGCGATGAATGGTCCGATGATCTTTGCAACGCACACAATTTAAAGATGCAGCAGGTGATGAAAGATTATGTCGAAAAATATACCTGATCAAAGCTGTTCAAAATACCAGCTCCGGTTTATTTCATTCCTTACCACAGCGCAATGGTGTAAAAGCTCCAGTTGATTTTCCGCATCGAGTTCCCTTAAAAGATCGCGGATCGGTTTGCCTGCCCTGACATCTTTACTAAAAATTCCCTTTTCAATAAACAGGGGCATAAAGTTTTTCGCCAAATCAGATTTCACTTCAGGATGCGCTAAAAAATAGTCCCGGACAATCTGATCGATCCTGCCGGTTAAATGAATTTTCTTATCGTCCATAAATGTTTTAGCTTTAGTGGTAAGAAACCCCGCTGAATCAAATTTAGCTATAAATCTATAAAATATGCATAAGGACCATTCAAGTTTACCGGTAGAAGATGCCAGCACGACCATTTTCCGGTATATGGATTTCGTATCCTTCTATTCTTTGCTCGTCAATCAATCGTTGTTTTTTAAACGCCTGGATAAATATACTGATGTACTTGAAGGCCAGTTATTCGATGAAACTGTGAATGAATATTTCGAGTTCCGAAAGAATATTGACCCTTATGCTTCGGACGAGGAGGCCAAAACATGGACTAATAACGAGGCAGAAAATATCAGACTTTATAAGGCATGGACTTTATCCAATTCATGGAATATTGCAGAAGATGAAAATTACGCCATGTGGAAAATATACCTGCGCGGTTATACCGAGGGTGTTGCCATCAGAACCACGGTTGGGAAATTAAAAGAACAACTGGACAACAATAAAGATTTTGAATTTTACTCCGGCCGCGTGAAATACGGGGCCGTACCCAAAAATGATGTAAATCAGTTTACGATCTCGACAAACAAAAGGCAGCCTTATACTTATGAGAATGAATACAGGGCTATCGTACTTCACCAGTTTGTGCCGGATAACGATAGAAGACACGCAAAATGGACTGTCGGTGCCGAAGTAAAGGTGGATGTAAAAGAGCTGATCGACCTGATCTATATTTCTCCATTTTCAACCCCTTGGTTTCTGAACCTGTTGAAAAGAGCACTCAGCGATCATCTGCCCGGATTTGACCACGACCATATCGTATATTCCAAAATACAGGATTCATAAAACCTTAAAAAAACTGTCATAAACAGGAGCGCCGCAGGTTTAAAAAGTCCCTAACGGAAAATAGACCTGCGGCGCTTGGCCCCGGCTGAGCCGGGGCCGACCGGCATTTTGCCTAACTAACCATCTCCTGGTACTTTTGGCAAGTTCCTCGTAGGTCATTCCTTCGATATTAATAATAAAAGAATAACAGGGCGCTTCAATCCCTTTTGTTCGCTTTCCATCAGCCCGACAATTTCTTTTGCAGTCACCAACTTTGCTAATAAAGACAGTTCCCTGAAATATATACTTTCAGCGCTTTCTCACAGTTAAGGCTTTGGGATGGGTCGAGGCAAAGTAGCTGACCCGAGCGAATAATGCTGGCGAAAACTCAATAACTTGTTTAAGAATGCCGCACCAGTGCCGGGGTTCTCCTTATCCAATTCATCGGCTTCCCGCTGTTCTGCATAGAGCAGCTTATCCCAATCCTCGTATTGGTGATAGCACAAACGCCGGTTAAAATGGTGGTATTCGATTTCCTCCCGGTTCATCGTGCGGGAAAGAAAGGGGAATGCCGTATGCAAACCCATCGGCCTGCGGTTTCTGTCACGCCATAACTCGGCATGCATAAACACGTAGATGCGTGGCGGGTATTTGGTTTGCGGCTTATAGTAATAATCCACCCTGCCGGAAGTTTTGCGGGGCAGTGCATTCATACGGTCATATTCAGCCTTTTCACTGGCTGTCATCACATAACCTTCTTTTATTTTAATCATAGCAGTAATATTTGAAATATGCCTGTGTTTCGGTAAAGCAATCGTGGGCGAAGTCCCGCTTTGCTTTATGGAAAGTCAGGCGACCCAACACGCCGGACTGCCTGTTGCGGATAAAAGGAGCAAGTGGCAGGACGGCGCGCGATTTATTCATCTTTCAGCCTGAGTAATTTTTGGTAAACATCATCCCAATAGCCCTGCAACCCCTCATCCAGTTTTTTGAATGAGGGGTCGGTATGGCGGTAATGGCGGTAATCGTCAGCCTGCATTATGGCCAGTTCCAAATCGGTTACGGCAATTTCCTTACCTTTTAAATCAATGATTTTCATAAGCGAAGTTTTTAGGCAACTTTTAATGGTGTGGTCTTGAATTTCTTGATGTTCAGGAATACGCCACGGTATTCGATCATGCCATCGGATAGCAACTGCCACAGTAACTCCCCGCCGTTGACGGCCAAAGCAGTGTTGACAAACAAATCCTGTTTCTTTAAGGCTTCGGCCTGTGAACAGCTTGGCTCATCGTGGTCGTCCACTTCTTCCAAAAGCTGTTTAAATTCATCGGTGATTTTAGGCAGGTTGGCAACGGTGCGGAAACGTTCCGAGTCGGGCTGTTTAATTTCGGTCAGCGTGGCTAACAGTAATTGCCCTGTATAACGGCTGTTGCCTAAATCCATCCAGTAAAATGGTTGCGCACGGTCGTTACGGCTTTGATTGCCTACTTTCCGTAAAGCGTTGGCAATGTCAAAACGTGCGCTCACCGTATCTACACAGGTAATGTAAATATTAGCCTTTCCTAATGAGGGTAACAAGTGTAATGTTTTTGTGCCGAACCGTTCGGGTATTGCTTTCCAGTTCGTGCCACTGGACAGGTTGATACGGTTTATCAGAATAACGGATTTGAAATGCCCGATTTCCGAGGGGGCGAACATTTGCCGTCCCCTGTTGGCTTCCGTGATAATATCATCGTCAAATACGTTCACCTGCAGACCGGGGCGACCGAACGCCTGTAAAGAAATGTGTATCCTGACGAGTTCAGTCAATATCCTGTGGCCTGTACCTCCTGCACCGATCAGGTTAACGGTTACGGGGTTGGTCGGGTCAATCAGGCAATTAGCGGTAAAATGTATGGCGGGTAAATTTTTCATTTGATGAGATTTTTAAGGGTTAATTTGATGGGTGTTAATTTGTCGGTCGGAAACGGCGCATCGGTGTTCACCAACTTTTTCCAAAGCTGAACGATGTTGCCTTTCACGGGGCTTTCACCTCCGAGCGTGTGGCTGAAAAAGCTGTTAAAAAAATAGATTTCCCACTGGCGCATAAATTCTTCCAGTCCGCAATCTTTAGGGATTTGTATGGTTACCGTGCCGAGGCAGACCTTGCCATCGGGATAAATATTAAAGTAAGGGGCTTTGCAAAGCGGGGTGGCTAAGTCTACAGCCTCATCCGTGTTCAGCGCATAAACCGCAAGCGTGTTTCGGGTCGCTTTCCAAATCATAGGCGGTATATAGCCCTCCCCGTTGGGTATGTCCAAGCCCTCTTTAAACAGCAACCGTACTTTTTTGGCGGGGGTGTGCCAAACAGCATAGGCGTTTCGCCCCCTGTTGATGTACAATATATTTTGTGGCATCAGACCAACGGGGTCTAAAAACCCTGTCTGTAAATCTTCCGAGGTGTCAAGTGCTTTAGCTAAGGATATGCTTTCCTGAACGGTTAAGGGATGCGCATTAATGGGCTTGCCGTTCCTGTCCATATCATAGGCTTCCAGGTAGATGTTTTTCTTTTCGTTATTGCTGTAAATCAGCAGGGCTTTTACAGGCTCGTATAGATGCCCGAATTGTTGGGTGATGTTCGTTCTCATGGCAGGTCAAATAAAATATTGCAGAGGTTTTCAATTATTTCAAAAAGGCGGTATTCAAATTCAAGGTTCTTTACTTCGTTATCCGTACCGTCAAATACCTGTGTGCGGCATGGTAACGCCATTTGGGAATAGTTCCCCAAATAGTCATTTACCGAACGCTCGATGTTTTCATAAACCCATCCCTTGCCATCGCCGATAAAAGCGATATAGGTTTCGGGGGTGGGTATATCGTCGTTATCATCATATTCATCAGGCGGTGCGATATTTTGAAAAATGGAGCATTTGGGAAAATCATGGAATAGCGATAATGTGTCTTGGGCTATCAGTTGGCATTCTTCCTCAAAGGGATTTGCAGGTTTAAACCTTGCGATGTTTTCTCCCAAATGCTGTAGATGATAAGGGTTATACAGCTTGCGTTGCATGATGTCCCCGCATATATCGTTTCTCAGGGTGTCGGAAATATCTTCCTCGTAGTCGTCCGGATTTTCACGGAGGCATTCTAAAAAGCATTCCTTGTTCATATCATATTCATCGTACATGAACCAACCCTCATCACGGTAGTACGGCACACCCGCTTCCCTGTACAGGTAACTCATCACGGCAAGCAATAACGCACTGCACCGCCTGTTCTCTCTCTTCCGCAAAAAGCGGTAAAGGGGAATGACAGGAATGTAATACAGTTGGTTACCTACCTCGTAAACCTGTTCGGTAGCTAATGCCACCTGTCTATCTTTGCCTGTCTCGGTAATCAGCAGTTCCGTTTCGTAGGGCTGCCTGTTCAGCTTGGTTCGTATTTCACGATGTGCAAGCAAGATGTTATAGGGATAGGCGTACCCGCTCACATCTGATAATGTCAGATTATGCAGTTCGGCCAAATGTATTGCCGACTGAAAAAAGCCATTTTCGGTTTTCGATTGCTCGGGCAATCGCTTGGCGGGTTCGCATACTGGCATAAAGCTGTGGTTTAAAAAACCATCGGTACTTGGTGTACCGGGGCTGATTTGGCTCTGTCCTTTAGTAGGGCCTGTGCATCGGGTAGCTGATTGAGGCTTTGGGCGAATGTTCCTAATTGCTGATAGAGTTTGCATTGTCTTTTTGATTTAGGCAGGCTGATAAAGCCCGCCTGTGTTAATGGTTTCATACTATCCTTTTGTGCCTAATGTGGTTACAAACTGGTATTCTGCGGTGTCGTTCTTAAATTCCGGCCCGACGATTTTGGCAGTAGCCAGTATGGCGTAAAGCGCAGAATAGCTGTCGCATACTTCTTCGGGGCTGAGGTTGCTGTCGGGGTCGGTCAGCCTGATTTCCTGTCCGTTTTCCTTGTGGATAAATACCCTCGGTAATAATTCGCTGTACATGGTCGTATCGTTTAAGGTTATAATAATCTGAATTGTGCCATTTGTTCTTTTTTGCGGTTGAGGTCGCCCCGCAGGTTTTTCAATTCCTTTTCCTTGTCGGGGTATTCCTCTATTGCAGGTATCAGGGCTATGGCTTCCTCGTATTTGCAATCTGCTTGCAAATAATTGATGGTTTTGAGGGCGGTATCATAGGCCTTTTTCTTCTCGGCTTTTGGGTCGGGCATTTCTTGGTCGGGGGTTTTGGTAACGGTCGCCGTTGTGGGTTTAGCTGTGGTAGTAGCTGTTTTTGCACTGGCAACGGCCTTTGCTTTTTCCAAGCCCTTGCGGTAATCTTCCATGTTATTGAAAAACCCTGCCGTTTCCTGTACAGGCTTTTCGATGGTTTCAAAAAATTGGTTGTCTATTTCTTCGGCAGTACCACCCATCACAAAGGGCGGTACAACTTTGGATGCCTGTGTTCCGTTCTTAGGAATGTTATACATGCCGATGATTTTAACCTTGCCTTGTTCATCGGTGGTAATACTGAGATTCCAATGGCCGGGAATATTTAAGGCGATGATATTTTGAAAAAAGTTTGTGGTCATGATGTTTAATTTTTAGGTGTACGTTTATTCAATTCAACCAAGTGGTTTGCTGACCTGCCGTCAGCGGTAAAGAGGTATTCATTATTTAAAATGCTCTCCTTAACGGCGGTATCACTGCATAGAAATTCGTATTGTTTTTCGAGGGAGGTATAGAGGTGGCGGTTGAGTATTTCGGCTATTTTGCGCAGCCATTCTTCGAGTTTATCCAGTTCCTCAAAAACGTTGTCGTGTTCCCTGCCGTTCTCATTAATGACATAAGCCCCTAAATCCACCGCTACTCCATATTGCCTGTGCCTGCTAACGATCTGTGGTTCGTTGGGCAAAATGTCTTTTGCCAATAGTGGTAACACCCTGCGGTCAATGTCGGGCGCAGTAAATGGAAATTCCTGCATAGGGGCATAGTCTTTCCATGTTTGATTTTCTATGCCAGTAATCAGTTTAAGTATGTCCACTTTAGCCGAGAAACCGCTACCGTCCCCCTGTGAATAAAAGCCACTGAATTTGATTTTATCTTTGATGACGGCTATACCCATATAGGAACACAGTTTAATAAAATCCTCAAATTCATCGTCCCACCAGTCAAAATTGACATTTAAATCCCGGTAGGTGGTTAGTGCCTTTTCCTTGCCAGTTTTGTCCAGTTCGCTGAAATTGTACAGTTTTAACGTTATCGTTTTCATAGGTTCAAAGCGGTTTGTTTTCGATGGTTAAAAGATAGTCGGTGTACCTTTGGGTAAGGTTTTCACCCTTACGGAAGATGTCGGTTTTATAGAAATACCGCTCTTCAAAAAAGGCTACGCCTTTCGTTTGGAGGTTAATCTCATAACGATAGGTGGCGTTTGTCCGCAGTTCATTCATAGCGCAATGCTCACCTAACAAAGCCAGTTCAGCTTCTGTATTGCTAAGAGATAAAAGCGGAAGCAATAGAGATTCTACGATGTAGCCCTGTTCAGGTGCGCTACTGCTGTCGGCAACACAAATAATGGCTTCGCCATTGGTAAGGGTGATATAAAGATTTGAGCGTGTCATATTCTTTCGATTTTTTTATGGGGGGATTGCTCCCCCCGAATGGTTATTAATTGAGGGTTAAAGCTTCTTCTCCGTTCTTGGCATAGCCGAGGCATAAATCAAATGCAGCCTGTGTGCGCAGTTGTCCAGTACCGCCTATTATGGATTTTACTTTAGCTTCATCGTCCTTGTATTCCTTTACATTTTGGAAGTAGCCGGTAATAGCATTGAACGCTCCGAACAAAGTGCCTTTGGTGGTTTCGGTTTGTTGGGTCGGGCTCGCCATTGCGTACATAAAAGCATTGTCGCAGATGTTCTTAAACACGGTTGAAAGTTCCTCGCCAGTTTTCAGGCTCTTTAATACTTCCCTGCTTGGTGCCATTGCCTGTTGGATGAGTTTCATTACGTCCTTATCCGTAATGCGCACCTTTGTCCACTGGTTAAATATGCCGTCCAGTTCATCGGCCATTTTGTCGGATATGCCCATAACCTTGTGGGCTTCTTTCAGCCTGTCCTCTGCGTTGGCGGTATGTCGTATTTTAATTGTATTGGAGCTGTTACGGAGTGCAGCGCTTAGTGTATTTTGGCAGACAATTCTAATAGGGGTAAATGCTGCGGTGATACTGCCCGAACCATCGTGTGAAGTGGTCAGGAAAAGGTATTTTTCGATATAATCATCGTGACCTACTTTAATATAGCCGGGCAGTTTTGCGGTGATAAAAATCTTTTCACCGTTACCTAAAGCACCTGCGGTTTCGTACTGCATCCCGTCCCCGCCTACGATGGCATCAAAAAAACCGAATGCATCTGCATTCTGAACAATGTTATAATCGGTGCCTACTTTATCACCTAATATTGCGCCATTATCTGTACGATAGGTGAAAAATGAACTTTTTGAAATGGTTTCTGTGCCGTCCTGCAAGCGGTGGATATTCGGCATTTTTACTACGTTAAAATCAAGCCCTGCAAAAGCTAATGCTTCCTTACTGGTGGGGTAATCTTCTACAATTTGCCCTAATCCGTGCCATGCTTTTTGCTTTACGCTGAAAAAACTATGCTGTCCTGTTTGTTCGTTGAAATTGATATTATGTGCCATGATGGTAATTTTTAAGTTTTTTTAAAATTGTTACTGGTTGGTGATTGTTTAGAATGGCAGGTCGTCTTCGTCCTTTGCGCCTGCTCCTGCGGTTACGGCTCTTTTCTCTGCGCTGTCGGTAGGGTCGGTTGCTTTTGCGACCAATGAAAAAAGTTTGATGGTGTCGCAAGTGCAAATCAGCCTTGCACGTATGCCGTCCTTTTTGCTTTGGTAGCCCTGTGCTTCCATCCATCCCGAAATTTCAACAACTGCCCCTTTGGTGAGGTATTCCGCAATGCCGGAGTTGCGCCAGTAAGCGCAGTCAACGAATGTGGTTTTTTCCTTTTTTTCGCCCGCTTTGTTTTTCCATTTTTGGTTAATGGCTACGGTAAAATTGATTACCTGTTTGTCCCCTTTTACCGCTTTAACTTCTGCGTTTGCGGTTAATCTTCCTGTGAATAGCATGATTTTTTATTTTTTAATGAATAATTATTTGTTTGTTTTTCCTTTCGCCGCCTTGCCCTGATTGATTATTTTTAAAAGAAAAAGGGAAAAAAGAAAGCAAATCGTAAAGCCCGACAACGAGCAAAAGGAAACGGAATAATTGGAGGGGACCCTCTGGGGAGGCAGCCGTTTATGCCGTAGTCTTTTGCAAATCCAACGACATATCCGGGCTTGATTTTAGCTGCGCTTTTTACCCGTTTCGTTTAAAATAATAATTGATTAAATAAAAAAATGCCATTGGAGCCGTAGGCGATAAAAGCCTCAACAAATATTGATCAGCAGGTTTTTACCAGAATAAGTATTGGTTATCTTCATCGCTTTGTTCAGGTAATTCAGAACCGGAACATAATATGAGGGTATGACAGACAAAACAATACAGGTGATCATTAATCACTTTAATCGGAAAACCCCCCAAACGTTTATAGCAGCACATTCCATCGGGGAAAATGTCGAATATGGCGTAGTGTGGGAAGATATAGACTTCAATAAACTTGGCGATGTATCGCCCTACAGGTTCTATTTTATTAAGAACGGAAAAGGAAAATGTATTGGAGCAGTGCTCGATATGAATAGGGACCTCCATTGGTATATTGATCCAATTGCGCGAAAAAAGGGTTTTTTAACCAATGCGTTAACACAGGTAATTTTGCCTCACCTGGCCAGGATCAGGAAAGAGCAGCATATAACAATTAACATGGATGATATTGGTGAAGAGAATTTTGAAGCGTCATTAAAAACGGCGAACAAGGCCGGTTTTACGCTGGTGGGAGAAATGGCATCGAAAATTGAATGCAGCCAAAAACTATTCAAGTACAGGAAAGTACTGCTTAAAGAAAGCCATCCGGGTATTAGTTATGAAAAGATGGTAAAGCAAAGGGAGAAAATGAATGTCGTGATAGGCAATCTCTGGCAGATCAAATCTGAAGTAGAAATGAAACTGGGTGAATCTAAGCTAACCCGTGAAATGGATCGCTATATAGAAAAATTACAGTTGTACCGAAGCTTAAAGCTGGATGATGCCGTTTACGATTTTGAGCAACAAATGAAACGCAAAAAACCAAAATAATAAAAAGATGAAGCTTTTAGTACGCATCATGGGATAGCAGCGGCATCCTGCGAAGCAGATACAGCGAATAGCCCGGCCCGAAGGGGATGCCATAATTGATTTATTAAGGCAAAGTTGTTAACTGGCAAACAATACAGGTAATCCGTATATTTATGATTAAGAAGATTGTACTACTGCAAATAAAAAGGAGATGGGGTTATTTTCATTCTTTCTGAAACTATTAAAATTTAAGCCTGGCTGGAATGGTACGCCGGAAATGTTCCTGGCAATGGTTATGGAAATGCAGTCGAGAAACAATAAAGAATTTTCAGTGCGGGAAGTGCTTCATTGGGGAGAAGTGATGCAAAAAGTAATTAAAGTTAATCTTGCGCCCTATAAAGATTTTGCTGATCTTTTAAAAAATGGCAAGCCGGATTTTTCGATGGTGGAAAAACTAAGGGGAAAGATGGACGAATTGAACCACAGAAGAGATTTAAAGAAAGCGATTTACGGAGAGAACGCTGACTTAGGTGATGACGACGTAATGAAAAGCAATGCCGAAGGTGCCGTTTTTGCCAGGAACATGGTCAAAGACCTGTCCAAGTATGTGGAGTTTCCTGATGATGATCAAAAAACAATTGACGAATTTTAAATCGAAATTCGTGGTGCCTGGCCTAGTCGCAGCACCGTTAGTGTACAGTGCAGTACAGAACACGATCAATCGGTCGTTTCTCGGGCAAGTCGAAATATTTTTGAAAGAATCGACCCTGTAATTTCCCCTGATACTAAGCAAGGGGCCAAATCTGCAAGTAGACAAGAGCAAAAAAGGAGCCTGTTTGGATTCCTTTTTTATTACTCACTTGCTAATATTAAATTGCTTTTAATATTTATAATGACATCGACGGACAAACGAATTTAAATAAGGTTCAAAATATCATCTTTAAGTTTATTTACGCCAACGCTGCTGTATTCATAATTTGATTCGCCGTTTTCATTTAAAAGTTTAATGCCAGCAGCGTTTGACAGGTATTGTCGAAAAAATTCTCTGGATAAATCTTTCCTTTTCATTCCTTCTTTATAAATCGGTACCAAGGTCTTTATCAACGCAAGAAAGCCTATTGTGCGATGAAAAGCATTGTCCGGAGTGGTATCTAAATCCCAATAGCTATTTCCATTAACATCGACGAATACATCTCTCACTGCATTGAAAAAGTTCTCTATTGTTTTATAAATAATATAATCCTTTCCGTTTGCATAAGCTGATCTAAAAATGGTCGCATCATAATCCCTTTCTTTAAATTTATCTCTCGACTTAAATCGCTCCACTTCGGCATCATTTATTGTTGGCGATATCAATGTAGTAATTGTTTTGACAAACATGCCTTGGGAAAGTGGGCTTTTTATACCTTTTTCCCGTTTGGCTATTAACCGAATTCTTTTGTAAAACGGGCTGTTATTGCTTCCATTTAATTCTAGTGAAATTGCCAGTGCCGTTTTCTGTGGTGAGTCAGAATCGCTTAAGCCAAATAGATCGAACACCAAATCCTGGGTAACTTTTACCGGGGTTCTGTTAATAATGGAAAATAACATGGCTTGCAGGTCGATTTCCGCATCAATAAAAAACGACACGATAAATTCAAAATTCTCTAATTGTTCCAGCTTATCCAAATCTCCGGTCGCCTTGCATTCGCTGATAGCTTCCATAATGCCTGCAAATCTGTGCTGTCCATCAAAAATCTGTAGATAAAGCGGTTTATCTTTATCGGAAATATCAATTTTTGACTCATCAATTACCAGGTCATAATTCCCGCAGTTACCATTTTCTGTGATTTCGTTCCCTAACAAAATAGATGGTACCGAGATCAGTATATTATTCGGGAAAGTCGCAAATTTATCGTTGATCAAATAGTCCCTGATACTTTTGACTCTGGCCGAAGATGGTTTCCGCTGAATTTGTTTGTTGTACAATGGCATTCCCTCTTCATCAAAACCAATGATGGCGCGATGAGTCACAGTCGATAAGGGTATAAGATGTTGAGCTTTAATAGTACCAACCAGAAATTCAAATCCTGTTTGACTAACTTTTTGACATTTAATTGTTATCATCTTAGAATTTTATATCTGAATTGTTTGGAACTACTTGTAATTTATCCATTTGATCTTTGAATCTTTCCTCAAAAAGTGAAACCAGTTTATTCTGTAACAAGAACATTTTTTTTCCCATTACCACCGACATGATGAAAATGAAAATGCTAACCCAAAGTGATATTTTTAAATGCACCGGCGTAAAGTGTTCGAGCAGATTCGACTGAAACACATATAAAATTGCAGCTGGAAAGATCAATATAACCGAAAAGATCAAAGTGGAGTTTTTTAAATTGGAATACGTTTCCCGTTCAGTTGAAATATTTTCAATTAAATAAACCAAATTTGTTGCTACGATCCCGAAAGCTATAATAGGAAGCGAACCATTGTTAATGAAACAAAGTAAGTTATCAGGATCAGTTAAATAGGCAATCAAAATGGACACCAGGAATGGCACAAGATTTAGCAAAACGGAGATTAAAAACCATTGTACCGTCTTTTTCCTATGATGGCTGGAAAGCCAAAACAACACATTAAATTCGGATATGGAATATAGAAAAGGAAAATTGAACAGGCCAAACCAAATCTTCCTTATAAAAAGCATAGTCTTGTTCATGAAATCATTGATAAAGGTTCATTGTAAATATACTTGTATTTGATATTAAGTCTTATGATCTTAATGTTATTAACGCTATTAATTGATTAGCTTCCAAAAAGGATAATCTTCAATAAAGATAGGTTTTGATCCGGCCAAATTAACAGCACTATGGTGTTTTTCCAATTTCTTGATCATCTGGAGCAGCTGATCCTTTTGATCCTTGTCAAAGACAGGGAACAATGCCTCAACGTCTTTTATTTTAATGTCATTCACCCGGTGCACAATCCAGGTTAGAATGTATTGGGCGTACTCGTTGTCTCCGGTCGAAAAATGGTTCAGGAACTGGGTGGACAATAAAGTGCCTACGCCGAACTCCCTGCCTTCCTTCAAAATTTTCCGGATGGACATAAAATTTTTGCTCAGGAAATTATCCGCTTCATCCACCAGGATCATTTTCGTTAGCTGGCGGAAATTTTGATCGATCTGGCTATGGCCATTTTTCTGCATCTGGGAATAAAATGCGTCGAGTGTGATCGCCACGACCAAATTTTGAATATCACCGCTATAACCGGATAAATTGATTACAGTTACACCATCAATCAGTTCATATAAGGATTTTGTTTTCGAGCCTTCCGGTTGAAATATCTGGTATTCGTAAAGCTGGTTGAGCGCAGCGTGCAGGCTGTCCGTGGTCATCCTCTCATCTTCCAGGTACTTTTCATAAACATCCGCTATCGTAGGTGCAGGCCTCGACCAGGTTTCCTTTTGATTCTTGATGATGCCTTTGTCTTCGTAAGCCAACATAATCATCTCTTTCAAAAGGGCCTTTTGCTTGTTGCCCAGGTTGAAAGCCAGCGATATCGTCTCCTGTAAGGTCGATGCGATATGCAAGGGCAGCAAAGGAACAGAGCGTGGCGTTACATCTACAGACAAGGGATTATAAGGCAGGTCGTAAAGTGTATAAACTTTCGCACCTGTTGCATTGACAAATGCGTCGTTTATATAATCCCCTTTGTAATCAAATATCAGGATACCAATTGGCTTACCACCGACATTATTCTTACTTTCCCTATGCAGTTGAGTGACCAAAGATTTGGTGAACTGTGTCTTACCTGTACCCATTGTTCCAATGATCCCGGTATTGCTGTGCATGACCTGGGTGGTATCTGTAGGGAACCAGTATATCGGTTGTCCGTTATTGATATCGTTGCCGAAATAGATCCGAATGGGAACCTTTTCAGATGTTTCAGCCTCCTCTTCAGCTATCGGTTCTGCCACTAATATTTCAGGAATAGACAGCACTTCCAGCAAGGGAACGTCTGTAAGCGGAACGACGTTTTCTATTTCAACCGGCAGGTCACTTAGCGCGGGTGTTTTTTTGATGAATAATTCTTCCTTTTTTATCGAATTAGGCATATCGAACAGCCAGCTATTAAGCTGCGGGATACTCTGAACGAGATATTGATAGGCATCCTCTTCAAAATGGGTCACCAGGATACCTTCGTCTTCCGGCTGGTAAGAACGGATCAGGGCCGATTGTGTAAAGGCGATCACCGCATATTTGTTAATGACGCTGGAAAGTTCAGTCGTGATGATGAAATCATCGTTCAATAACCTGCTGCGGTAATCCCCGGTTACCTTGGCCCAGTTTTTTTCCGGCCAGACTTCGTAGAGTTCCATTTTGCTTGCGTTCATGATAGCGAGTTTGGCGAAGAAACTGCGGTAAAATGCCGCTTCAAAAGACCTAACATCTGAAGTTAGATGCTCGTAGATCAGATTATATGTTTTTAATGCCTGGTTGCGGGCCTTGTCAAGTACAGTCGAATTATTAATGCCGATCTTCACTTCGACCGGGTAGAACTGAATATGCAGGCGGCCGTCTTTTTCGTACAGGCCGATCATCAAGAGGTCGTCGGAATGCTCATTTTTCGCGCCTAAGTTGGCCGTTGAGAAAAGTCCTTCCGATTTGCTCAGACCAGCACCGCCGGATATCCGCAGGATCTCTTCGAGAGATACGGGCACCCAGGTTACTTCCGGATGGTCGTAATAAGCCAGGAACAGCTTCATGGCAGCCGGAATGCTTATTTTTTCCTTGCGGGTCTTTTCATCCTTTTTGCCGATCATTTTGATCAGCCACTGGCCGTTGATCGCATTGTATAAATTGATCAGTTGAAAAATATCAATATTGCTGTAGTTTACACCCTGCGCAGTCAGGATAGTTTCCAGCAAATGCCGGTATTGTGTTGATTTTCTGCTGACCGTAATCGCGTCAAATCCGCTTGCGTTGCTGTATTGGTCACTGTAATGGATAATGATCAGGTCCGTTTCATCTTTAAAAAAGCTCAGGTCAAAATGTGGGTCTACAAATACAACCCATTGGGAATGGTCGTAAAGCTGGTTTAAATTCGCTTTAATGCCATTGTTGATCGTTGTACAAATGACCTTTTCTTCTTCAAAGGGGTCCTTTGAAAACGACACTTTAGCCAGGCTGTTGTAAGCCTTGGCTGTTTGGATCAGTTCGTTATCCCCCAGGATATAATTCGTCCCGAAGCCGGTAACATAAGTAAGATCATGATAGTAGGAAGGGAGGTCTGATAAAAGGCCGTTCATCGACAAGCCAGACGGAATCTGGGCGTGATCCCGGTAAGTGATACTGGTATGCTGGTTATCGAACTGGTAAAAAGTCAAATGGGCATATTGGTTACTTAAATTAGGCTCGATGGCGTAATAATGCACCTTACTGCGGAACGCGTTAATTAAGTCCTCAAAATCGATCCGTTTGGTATTGGTCATCAGGTCGAATGAGCGCTCGATATCCTCCTGCTCAATCAGGTGCGACATCCGTTCGAATGTGGTCACATAATGATCCGACCCATGCAGGAATAACTCGATTGGCCGAAGGTCGTGCATCGCGACACCCCCAAGTACCCTTTCCTTGTAATAATCAAATATTCCCTGTAGCACCTGTAGACAATCGCCCATATTGAAAACATTTATTTTGATTGGCGCGCGCAGGTCGTAGGCAAACAGGAATGAAAAGTTGGTGACGAATTCGTGTATTTTTTCACTCACAAGGCCACGTATAAAGTCCCGTCCGGCAAATCGTTTAAAATGCAGATCATTGCTATAATAGAGCCATTCCGGGGAGTGGCTGTTCTCTTTACTAGCATAAAGCTGCCGATTTTGACTGCCGTGACCATTGTTCCAAAAAATATATGGAAGGAGATTAAGGGGCGTCAGTTTCCGTAGCATCGCCTCATATAGCTTGTTGTCCTTTACCTGGCTATAGATCTCCAGCTGGTAGGCCACCATCAACGGATGAAGCGGGCTAACCTTCACTATCTGATCCTTATCGGTTTCGGTGACCGTTCCTATCATTAGCAGATCAGCTTTGGCTTCTTCACTGAGGATCTGGTTATCGCCTATTTCACCAACCTCTACTAAAAATGCCTGAATGTAGTCACGAGCGATTTGGCAAGCCTCTTCAGTATGGTAAAACAGGCTTGGCAGGTAACCCCCGGAATTAATATGGTCCACATATTTTTGATAGGCATCGGTCAATCGTTTGGAAAGCCGGAGCGTTCGGCCAGTCAACAGCCCCGTTTCTGATTGAAACCAGGCCGGAGAGGGATCAGCCATCATTTGAATTTCCAGCAGGATATTTTGCCGGAATTCATCCCTTGCACCAAATTCTTCATTGCCGAATACCAGCTTCAGCGTATCGGTTTCCGGTATGTAAACGTGTTGATAGCTTTTACGCCCTATCCGTTTGTTTTGCCAGATGTCCCAGCCTTTAGCAGGCTTGGAAGCGCCAATCTGTTGCTTGACCAATACGTCCAGGTCCTGGCTATCTTTGATCAATCGGAATGGAAAAACCTCCTCATCATCATTCCTTATCTGAAGGATAAGGGCTCTTTCTTCGTTGATCGTATAGGGGGATTCGGGAACCAGTTCGAATTCATCCTTTTCCTGAAAGGCGGTATTCAAACGAACAGTGTTTTCCGTGTCCAGTACAAGTTGGCCTTCCAGACTGACACTGTAATTTGCCTTGAACTCCTCCAGGAAATCGGCTGTGCCGTCGATCACCCAAACCCGGAATCTGAATTTCGCGCTGGGAACCTTTTGGTCGGCGTATTCAAAAAATAAAGTGTCGCTATTATATGCCGGGCTATTTACGGTGAGTTGCAGTTGTTTGCCGATCCTTTCCACGTTTGCTAATGACCTGTTGACCTTTGTCGGGTTCAGCGTACCCCTTAAGGTAGCGCTGAACTCAAAATTTTGGGTAAAGGGATAAGTACGGGCGGAATTAAAGATGATGACGTGAAACAGGCGCCTGTTGTTGCTGTCCTTTCGTTCCCATACGGCTAGGTTGGCGCTCAGAAGATTCTGTTCAGCGCCTTTGTAATCGACCGGTTTTTCTTTATCCGGCTTAATGATCATCCGTACGAGATCGGCATAGTCGATCAGTTTCCAGGATTCGTCGGCAAGGCCGCGCTCAATTTCCGTGATGCCCGTGGTAGTTAGCAACCTGTCCAGGTCACTTTGGACGTTCCCATAATTAACGGCATACTCGATCGTTTCAAAAACCCCGTGGTTTTGGTCCAGCTTTTCCCGGATGCGGTTAACATCCATAATTGTTTCCAGTTCCTGGTGCGGGAATAAGCCCAGCAACTGAAAATCTTCTTTTTCAAAGCGCTGGTTTTGGACAATGGCTATGATATGATTAAAATCAAAGATGCTCAGTTCGCCTAAAGGGAACTCGTTGATCTTGTTTTTAAGCGCCAGTTCTAAAATGGTACGTTTATCGGTTTTCGTAGCAAAGTTATGGCTGATCTTTTCCTGGATATCGGCATTAAAGCTGTCAAAACTGAGCGGCATACCGGATTTGGTAAGATCGCCGCTACCGCCGATCAGGCTGTCCAACTGCCCGCTGAACAGAATAAGGATCGCCGTATTTTCGAAAGGTCCCTCTTGCAGGGCCACCTGGTTGCGGAGCATCGTCAGGAAATTCTCGGTGGCATCCTTATGGGAAGCCAGGATCAGTTTGATGTGGCCAAACTGGATAGTTTTGGTTTGGTATAACTGCGTGTCCTCATCATAGCGGTAACTGAAATCCTCTGCCAGTGCCGACTGATAATCTACGAGCTGACGGAAACAAAGGGTTACATCATCTTCGTTTTCAAAATGCACAAAGTAGCGGTCCCCTGGTTGAAGCGGATTGGTCGTAATAAAATAACGGAACAAAATTTCCGCCAGGTAATTATAGAACTTGTCTAATGTATTGTGCATCTCCGCTATCGCTTTTTTTCTCTATCAGGTTAATTTTTTCATAGATCTCCAAAATGGCCCGTTTGCTGGCTTCGTCAAAATGAATTCCCCGGTCCTTAAATGCCCGCATCAGGTCGTTCAGCCGTATTTTGGGTTGTTCGCCAATACAGAGCTTGGTCAGGAAGATCAGCATTTCATGGGAAAGGGTCAGGGAATAGCCGTTACGCCCCCGGTTCTTCAGGAAGTTCTCCTTACAAAAGAACAGGAACCAGTTGGCGAATGACTGCCGCTTAGATTTCCGGCTGGAATAATCGAACTGGAACTCGATCCGGTGGAACAATTCTACTACTTTCCTTTCCGGTTCGTTGGCAAACTGTCGATATTTGGTTTTACGTTCGAAATCTGCCTGGAACTCATCCCAGGTAGATTTCTCGACCGGTACCACGCTGGTGTAAAAGGCGTTCAATTCCTCGATATAGCCTGCCAGCTCCGCTGCCGCCTCTTCATCACAGCCGCTGAATAGGTCCTTTAACTGGGCATAGTCATACCCGCCCGTCAGTTCGGGCAAAGGCAGGCGATTGAGCATATCCAGGTTAACCGAATGCGACATCAGGTTAATGAGCCTAGGCTCCAGCATTTTCCAGCCCTTTTTGATCGTCTGGCGGTTTTCAGAGACAGTCTCACTTTCAATAGTGAAGTACAAAGGGGTAAAACCTGTACCAACGTCAAAAAAAGTATTCAGCGTAAAGGCTAGCTGGCTGATATAAAAAAAGTAATAAAATTTAAAGAGCAGGTCGCTTTCTCCCAGAAAGCTTTGTTTGTCCTTACTTAAAAATTCAAAGTCACGCTGAAACAGCGCAGTGACCTGCGGGTTGATCACATGGTATTCCGGGTCTTTGGGATCATCCGATCTACGTTGTTTGACCACTTTTTCTTTGAGCCTGGGCAAGGCCTGGTTGAGCAATTGCTGGAAAATATTTTCCGGGAAACCCTTTTTGTCCTGCCAGAGTTCAGCCACCCGTTCGTTAATGAAGATCTTGCAGAGAAAATCCGCAATGTTCTCAAGCCCCGAATCTTTTCGTTTCCAGTATAGGTAAGCCTGGGCATCCACGCTGAACTTGATGAGCTCGGGCCCATTAAAAAATAATGTTTCGGCGATATGCAGGAATTTTTGGCGGAGGTCGTCACTTGTATTGACCTCGTTCCTTATAAATTTCAGGATTGCGGCTTTTAACCCGGGCTTGAAATTGGTGTCTTCCAGGTCTGGGGGCAACTCCTTTTGGATCATCTGGCGGTAGCAATGGCCGATGTAGCCGTCAAAGGACCGAAAATCGAGTTTTTCGATGTCCTTCGCCTCTAGTTTGGTAATAAAGGGCACGATGGGGAGCCGGGTCGCCTTGTTATGCTTAAACTCATAGCCCTTGTTGGACTTGGTCACATAGTATTTTAAAGCCGTTTCTACGTCGAAGCTCATGCCCTGTGTAATTTGGAAAAGGTAAATTCCTGGTATTCGTCATTGAACTCAAATTTGTAATCCAGCGGAAAACCAAAATTGATCTCATCGATATAGAGCGTTTGCCCCTGGATGTCTGCGAAGGTAACCTGTTCGACAAACCTCGCAAAATTGATATAGGTATGGCGGTCCAGCTTATTGGGCCGGTAGCCTGCATTGACGTTTTGAAGCAGTACGTATAAGGCATAATCGACCGTGATAGGAAATTCCTGGTTACCGGGCAGCGAGAATTTAAGGGTAACTTCCTGGTTGAACTCGTTGACTACCGCCAAGTCCCTTTTATCCTCTCGTTTTGGCAGGATGGCTTTTAGGTTAAGTTGTTTAAATACCCGGTAGGACGTGTTTTTTACGGTACCGGGTACAATCGCCTTGTTTTTTTCCGAGGTGCCGCCGTTCCAGCTATAGGCGGCTTTTTTGACCAGGTCTATGATATTACGCAACCCGAGTGCGTCGTTATTGTTGAACGCAAACAGGGCTTTGGTATATTCCAGGAAATGATCGTCCTGGTAAATTTCCGCAGCGGGATTTTTGAAATAATTAAAACGCAGGTAAGCTTTGATCAGCAGCTCATGACGGATCCGTTCATTGGGCTTAAGGTCAAGCGGCCTCGTCAATATCTGGCGGAATTCCTGATTGAGCCAGCTTAAGGGTTCGGCATCCGTGAATAATAATATCGAGCGCTCATCCAGCGCTTCATAACGCCTGATCGCCGGGTCCAACTGGTAAAGATTGAAGAATATCTTGGAAAGCTTAGGGTTCTCAAAAAGGTAAAAAGGCGTGAGGAACTGAACCCTTTCTTCAGTGCTTAACGCTTGCGTTAGGTTCAGGTATTTCTTTAGATCTGTCTGTGCCAGCTGAAAAGGCACCAACAAATCGTAGATAAAATTCAAAACCTGCCGGAATGAGATGATCTGTTTTTCCTTCACCAGACAGGACACCAAGAGCGATGCGATCACTTTTCGGAACGGGGCATGCATTAAAAATTCATAGTTCGCCTTTACCGGGCATTGGCCGGCCCAGGGTTGTGTGTTAACCCATTGATAGGCCTGGAATATAGGGTTATGGCGAGACTCATGAACGATTCGTCCCAGCAATTCCTCGATAAGGTCCACTTGGGGGCCAACAGGGCTCAAACTATAAAAATGATAGTTGGTAAAATTGACAAAATTAAATACGGGATCCTTCCCGGAGTCGTCGCCTGGCTCGAAACCATCTGCCTCAATGATGCGGTTGCGTTCTACAAATGCTTTCAGCTTGCTGAAGCTGTCTTTTTTTTCCTCCAGGAAATTACTCAGTGTTCCGAGGTTGATCGCCAGGATCACTTTTTTCATTTCCGATCCCAGCAATTCGTCACTGAATGGCTGCAATACCCTTGTCAATGTATCATTACAGGTTTCATCCGGGCTGTAGCTCTCAGTCGCATCGTTATGGATTTGGAATTTGGAGAAGTAAAGCTGAAGCGATTCTGTTCCCTTGAGCCTGGCAAGCAAGTGGGATTTACCATCACCCACATTGCCGCAAACCAGCAGCAGAGATGGTTGCGGGGACTCGCTTGCGCGGGTCACCAGTTCCGTGAGCACCCGTTCGACCGGACGGCTGATATGCAGGTAATTTTTTAATTCGTCGTCAATGGGCGTATTCGCGTTGGCAATCGCCTCCTTGGCAGATTCCTTAAGCTTACCCAATTGAGCGATCAGTTGATGTGTCTGCATATCGGTTAATTATAGCACCGGTGTGATACTGTTCTTTTTATTAGGTTACAATTTTTTCAGGCGAAAAATTAGCGTTAATTTTTCAGACTAAAGAATTGCAGCAACATATCTTTTGAACAACGGCTTAGCTTTGCGCCATCAAAGCGCAAACTGGAGCCCCTGGTCGATCTTGGTAGCGATAAAATCAAAACCGGTCGTGCTTACATTTCCCGAAAACTCCGCATTAAGGAGTTCCAAGCCGTCGTCAATATGCATTTTTATATAGCGGATAATATCTTTATCGCTTTTATACACATTGTAATGGATACAGATCAGGGCAATATAATAATCCGTATAGTCACCAAATAATACCTTGGCACTATATTCCTTGCCGCCGGAATCCTGGATTTTAGCCAATTCCATTTTGCGTTCCAGGTTGATAGAATAAGCCAGGGCCAGTCGTGCAATGATGTTCTCTGCCCCCAGGTTCAACTTGTTAGTCAGGCTACTAACGATCTCTTTATTTGCTTTGGAAGTTTTGATATTACTGAACATGTTCCTGGCGTTGGTTATAATTAACAAATAACTGGTCAGCCTGAACCGGCTCAAATACAGAATGGTATTTCCCATTCTGGTTAATTAAATAAGCTTTCCCTACACGCGGTAACATCCAGTTATATTCCTGTTCGTTCAATTCTTTCTGCAATAAAGGGAACAATACCACCTGGCCCGACAAGAAAGGATAAAACTCCTGTATGATATTTCGTGAATGCTGCTTGTCGAATTTTTGTAACGGGCTGTCGATAAATACCGGGAAGCGGATATTGGATTCATCTACAAGTGCTTTTAACAGAGCCGTAGCGTATAGTTGTTGCTCGCCTTTGGAAAGCAGTTCCTTATCGATAAATTGCCTTTGATGGTCATATAGCTCGATATCGATCAGGTCGCCGGAAATCACAACATTGACCCTGCTTACAAAGTCATCCTTATGCATCAGGCGGTTAAGCTCCCTCAAGATGCTCTTTTCCAAGTTGATCTTCTTTTTAAGCTTTAGTTGGTTGATAAATTTATCCAGTTTTTCAATGAGCCTTTCCGCCATCGCGTCCTTTTCCTTGTCGGTATCTTCGAGGTCAACTTTTTTACTTAACTCGGAGATTTTACGCGACAGGATCTGAATTTCAGTTTCTGCGTTTTGTTTCTTGGCGTTGATGCCGGCGATCTCATTTTCCAGCGATTTGATCTCCTCATCGATGCGGTCTTTTGACTGGCGGATCTCCATGATTACGGGGTCCCGCTCTTTTGATTCAGCATTTTGAAGCTTGCGCTGCACATTGCCGTACATCGTTTGCAAACGCTTTTGTTCCATTACCAGTTGTCGGAAGGTTTTACTGTAAGCGTTTTTCAGGTTATCGTAAATGGCGAAAAAACGGTTCTGTTGGTCGAGCGTAAAATCGAGCAGCGTCTTTACGTCCTGCTTGCGTTCAGGCAACAGTTCTGATTTGATCAGGTCCAGCAGGGAACTTTCCATTTCCGGGCTGACCTTAAATCTGGATTTGTAGCTCTCCATCGCGGAACTAATAGCGGAAAATTTATCCTGCAATAAGGTACGGGAAGCGGTGCTGTTATTCATTTCCGCCTCCAGCTGCTGTTTGACTTGCGCTACTTTACCGGCAAGCATAGCAAATGGTGCGAGTTCGAGCAACTCATTAAACCGGCTTTTTGTTTTCAGCAACTCGTTGGTGTATTGTACCTGTTGCTCCTTCAGCCTTTTCAATTCCTCCAGCGTAATGGAACTCCCTTCCCGGATGAGTTGCTCCTGGTATTTATCCGAAGCGATCTTTTTGGAATGGATGATATCCGCCCGTTCTTCCAGTTGCTGCAAATAATGCTGAGCCAGTTTTTTATTTTGGGTAAGCTGCTTGGACAACTTTTCCAACACATCGCGGTCGCTTTTCACCGCTGATTTCTGCCTGAGCCTCAGTCTTAGATTTTGCAGGTTGCCTTTAAGGTCGGTGTATTTTTTGATTCCCAACACTTCGGCATAGGCCTGGCTCAGATACCTTTTTTCTTCAGCGGTATTAATATCGGCTAATGCCACGATCTTTTCCGCATCGAAAAAGAAGAATTTAGCGATCTCCTTTGGCAGGATGAAGTCGTTTATAAAAATCTCAGGGCCGACGCCTTTGGTCAACTCGTTGATCTTGCCATCAATTAGTATTTCAATGCTTTCCTGGTGTGTATTGATGTCATAGGTTCTTTTGATCTCTACAAATTCACAGGGTACAGAGGGGATCATCAGCCCGGATAATTGCAGGCCCACACTAAATGATGAATAAGTTGTCAGCTTTTTTTTCAGGGCCAATTTGGCGGCGGAGTTAGCCGTTTGTGTGATCTCCTCCTGCAATAAAGCGATCTTTTCGTCAGCTTCGCTGATTGCCAGGCGGTTCATCAATTTCTCACAATAACGCTTATAACCGCCCGATTCCATGATATCCTGCCTGTACCGCTCATCCACATCGGACATCAGTTTGCCGTATAAACCCCATACCAGGGCGGTCAGAAAAGAAGTCTTGCCAAAGCCGTTGTTTCCGGCGATCACTGAAATATTATTATTAATATCAGTAGAGAGGTCAAGCGCGTTATTTCCGTAATAAACCCTGAAATTATAAAGTGATATTTTATTGATGAACATTCTATTTCTTATGTTTGATATGGTATTCCAGATGGTTTTCGATATCGCTCTGTAATCCATAATTATTTACCATGATGTACCTTGATTTCTGAATTTCCAATAGTTCATTGATCAATTCAAATTCAGTATTATCATGGCATGCTTCCTGGAGTATTTCTTTTTCAAAAATGGTATTATCGCTAAAATCTGTTTTGCTCAGGTCGGTGCCGTAAACCTCGTTATAAATTTCGGCTACGCTGTGATTAAATATTGAATCCCGGTGCCAGGTTACCTGGATCGCTACCAGTTCCTGGTAGTTAATGAGTATGAGATCAGGTTCAGATTTTTGGACCTCCTTTTGTGCTTCCAGTAATGTTTTGAGCATTAATGCGCGTTTTTCAGGATAATAAGGGCCCCAAACATCCTCGCCGGTAATGTCACTGTTGCGGCGTCTTTTTTCCCGCCATTCCCTGTTGTTGCGCTCTTCCTGTAACATATCGCGAAAATCAGAAAGCGGGATCATCCATTCTTCACCGTTGTCAATGAGCGCCTCCATGGATTTATCCTTATTAACCACCGTGCACACCCAGCATCCGAAGCGACTGTTACCGCAGGATGGCGTCGTATCATCAATCACAAGCGGGCAATCGCCGCCATTTGCATTCCGGTAGAGCGTTACCAGATCTCGGTTAGTGCCTCCCCACGGCGGATCTACCTGCAATAAATAGGTCCATACTTCATCGGTCAACACGTCTTTTATGAGGGCAAATACATAAGCATTTGGCAAAATATGTTTTCTGAGCCGTTCCCCTTTAACTTCATATTTTTTGATACTTCTCGCCCTGTTGGAGCTTTCGGCGCTGCGTGTACCCAATAAAATGATCACCTCACCCGTTTCGCTGATCTTGGTTTTAATAAAGTCAGTAGTCGGATTTATCTTCAGGCGTTCGGTACACCACCTGAACATGTTGTTCGGTGCCGGGTATCCCTTTCCTAATAAATTGACCCAAAATGTTTCTTCCAGTATCGGTGTGGTTTCATGAACCGTAAGCGGCATACCCTGGCTGGCGGCCGCGATTTGGAGGCTTTTTAACGTTTGATGAACGAACTGTGCGATTTTCGGGTTCTCTACCAGCGTATCATTACAGACCACGTAAATATGCCTAGTTCTTAATTCCTGCGGCAGCCTTCTGATCGCCAGCCAAACCAATTGCAGGAGCATGGTGGAATCCTTGCCGCCGCTAAAACCAATTATCCAGGGCCTCGGGCTGTCATCGTTCAGGTATTGATCCTGTATTTCTGCTTCTAAAAACTTAATATCTAACGACATAATGATTGGTCAAAAAATGGATATGATAACTAATATATACCTTGAAAACGACATATTGGCAAAAGGTGTAAAAGTACGCAGATGTTGAAAAATACCCGCATGATTTTCAAGATAACTGACATTAAAATTAAATTGTTTAAATAAACCATTAGTATCTTATATTATTAGTTACTGAGGTTATGCAGATCAATATATTTTAATGGCATCTGTCACGATTCCCATTGCTCCCTGGCTTCGAAAGAATATAGGACCAACTTGAAAGGTATCTATTTCGTGTAGAGGAATTACAGCAGCAAAAAATGAATGTGCCAACTAGGCCGTATGACAACTGGCAAGTTAAAGAACAATATGGTAGACAAGAAAGATAGATAAATAACTATCAGCAAAATATTAAATACCGCATTACGCACATACGGGTCCCTATAATTATTCTTACTAACGCTTACTAACTACCCAGCCGGCTGATAGTAAAAGATTAATCCAATGAAAAAGATCCATTTATTTGTTGTCACCCTATTGCTGACCACAGGTCTGTTATCGTGCCAATCCAATCAAACCAAGTCCGGCTCCGCAAAAGTTACCATCGGTATGGTCACATTTCCCGGATATGCACCTTTATACCTGGCTAAGGAAAAAGGTTTTTTCGGAGACATGCAGGTCAACCTCGTTCGGATCGAGGCTGTAGGCGACCTAAGGGCAGCACTTAGTTCGGGGAAGATCGATATGTATGCATCAACCTACGATATTTTTCAGGCCTCACAGGGTGCCGATGTGCCGGGTACCGGGTTTATGCTGATTGACGAATCGCATGGTGCAGATGGCATTGTCGGCGCACCCGGCTTCAACTCGATTGCTGACCTGAAGGGCAAAAAGCTTGCGGGTGAACCGGGCCTGCCTCCTTATTTCCTATTGCAATACCTTTTAAACAAAGAACATTTGGCTTTGGGCGATATTAATTTTAAGAATATTGCGACCCAGGATGCCGGCGCTGCATTTACCTCGGGCAATGTCGACGCGGCGGCCATTTACGAGCCGTTTTTAAGCAATGCCGTTAAAGCGCGAAAAGGAAGCAAGATCATCGCTTCCAGTGCGATGGCACCCAACATCCTGGCCGACTTGCTTTTTGCGTCGGATAACCTTTCCAAAAATCATCCTGAAGAACTAAAAGGAATCGCGGAAGGCTGGTTCAAAGCTTTGGATTATATCAAAGCCAACCCGGATGATGCATATGCAATCATGTCGAAATCCTTTAATGTGAGTAAAAAAGATATGATTGACTTTAAATCAGTAATGACCTGGTAATGTTCTCATTTAGTAAAGTATCTCTTGTCCCTTAACGAATCTTAACTTAAAACTAAGAAGCGCGCTTGATTAATGTAACTATATTTTCCGGCTATATAATTGGAAAGCTTATCTATTTGCAGTAGGCTATCTCTAGTTCCCATTTATTTCTTTCAAGCAGAATTTATCCTTTTTTACCACCATTAAAAACGGACACACTTAATGGAAAAGCATATCGTCAAACTTATACTTAAAAAACTGATAAATATCACTTTCTAAACTGATTTCTTTTGGTGATCTGCTCCAGTCTATCAGTTAGATTTGTATGAAATGAAATTCGATCCGTTATCCTTTTTTTCATTTATACAGAGATATTTCCATAAGAAGTCAGTCCCATCATTTGAAAAAAATGATTTAAACGTTTCCTTATTTCGCAATGACGCAGAATTTGACTGGCTGTATCCGGAACATATTGAACTGATGTCCCATGAACATTGGACGCCTTTGGCTATAGCCTGTAAAGCCGCTGAATTTTTGGCTGTCCCTGATGCAAAAGTGCTTGATATCGGCAGCGGAATCGGTAAATTTTGTCTCGCTGCAGCTTATCATTTTCCAAAAACATTTTTTTACGGCGTAGAGCAAAGGCTGGAATTACATAATTATGCTGAAGATGCAAAGGAATTTACGCAATTGGCCAATGTAAATTTTATTCATGCCAATGTCACCCAGATAAATTTTAAAGAGTTTGATCATTTCTATTTTTATAATTCGTTTTATGAGAACGTTGATCAGGAAAACCGGATAGATGATACTATCGAAACCTCTTTTAGTCTCTATACTTATTATACCCGGTATTTACTTCATGCCTTAACGGAGAAACCGCCGGGGACTCGGTTAGTCACCTACCAGAGTTTGGAAGAAGAAGTCCCGATAGGTTATAAATTGGCGGATTCCTATAATGTCTTTTTAAAGATGTGGATAAAAGAATGATAAACGGAGCATTGCGTTTCGATGTTCATCCTCTCTTGCAAACCTGTAAAAAACATGCTTGACGAAGCCGTAAATTCTGTTCACTTCCACAAGGATGCTGCGTTCGATGGTTTATATCCGGAACATATTCAGGGGCTTTCACAAAGGCACTGGACCCCTTTGGAGGTTGCAAAAAAAGCGAGTGCCTTCCTGGCCCTTCCGAACGCAAAAATTTTAGATATCGGCAGCGGCGTAGGAAAATTCTGTATTATAGCTGGTTTTTACCATCCCCAGACTTTCTTTTACGGAGTAGAACAGCGAAAAGAATTAGTACGGTTTTCACAAATGGTTAACGAGGAAGTAAATTTAGCTAATGTGGGTTTTATTCATGGAAACTTAACAGCAATTGATTTCAAGGCATATGACCATTTTTATTTTTTTAATTCGTTTCATGAAAACATTGAGCCCAGCGGCCGTATAGACAACACGGTAAACACGTCCTCTGAATTATATGTTTATTATAGCAGATTTTTGATTGAAATGATGGACGAAAAGCCGGCAGGAACGAGACTGGTGACTTTTCATGGCCGTGAAAAGCAAATTCCTGCCAGTTTCCATTTAGTTGATCATGCCTTTAGCGGCCGGCTAAAAATGTGGATTAAGAAATAGGCAACGGGATATTTTTGTACGCTCCATAAAATGGATACTGAGCTACGCTATGGTTATTTTTACCCGGATTAAAGCCTTCCTGGCCTGCCTGAGCGCATCACTGATGTTGAAGAAAATATTGCCTACCCCAACTTCCTTTTCGATTAAATACCACTCAACCTGATCCATGACATTTTCTTCTATGTCGGATAAAATAACGATGATCTTTCTGCTTTGCAGCCGGTGTAAAACTCCTTTGAGGATATCGAACTCCCATTCCTTTAACGAAAGTATCCCGCAGAACCGGATTATAAATATTCGGGGAGGTATCAAAATGCCCGCTATCACTTCTGAATAATTGTATAAATATTGAAATGACGAAACTTTGCCGAGGTCAAAAATATCTACTTCCTTGCTAACAGTAAGCTCCCTCTCCTGATAATAAATATGATGACCGTTAATAAAGCCCGGATTATAATAAAGAATAACGCGACGGATCAGCAGCATGGAAAAGGAAATGGCGCCTACAAAAGCCGCCAACTGGCTATCAATAAGACATAGAAATGCAACAACCACAACAACAATAATGAAATCTCTTATTATTCCCGTAATTGGTTTACCATGGCTATGTTCTTCTTTCATTTTCTAATCCTGATCAGATCAAGTACCCCATTAATAAATGTTAATGGATGAATTGGATTACCGGGTATATACAGGTCAATTTTATATTTGGATAAAAAACCCCTGTCCAGGGCAGGGCTTCCCTCAAATATGCCACCGCTAATGGCGTCTGTTCCTACCAGGATAATAATTTTGGGCTCCGGTATTGCCTCATAACATGTTTGCAGCGGCTGCGCCATATTTGCTGTGATGGGGCCTGTTATCACGATGCCGTCCGCGTGGCGCGGCGATGCGACAAATTCAATTCCAAAACGGCCCATGTCAAAGTTTACATTACTACAGGCATTTAATTCCAGCTCGCAGCTATTGTCCCCGCCTGCGGAAACCTGGCGTAATTTCAGCGAACCGCTAAAGCATTCATAAATCTCTTTTCTTACCAGCTCCGGGCTCAGTTCAATAGGTTTATCTTCTCCTTCCCTGATAATAAGTTTATCGGGGTCGTTGGCCGCTATTTTATAGTCGGTCGTGAATTTGATTTTGTTGGGAAAAGCAATGGCACATTCCCCGCAAAAGGTGCATTTCCCCAGGTCAATACAAACCGGGTTTACTGAAATGGCGTTTGTAGGGCAAAGTTCCTGTAATTCGGTTTCATTAATCTTTTCAGTACTGATAACCGGCCGGCCCCTGAATATGCCCGGCACTTTTGCAGTGCTAATGTCGGGAATATATTGCTTGCCTTGATGAAACAGTATTTTTAGGTTGTCTAACATTTTTAATTAGTTTACTTTTTTACAAATCATGACCGCAATAAGAAAGGTTAAAGCTTTTATTACAAATCGGGAAATCTGAAATTTCATTGTTCCTTACGGCAAGGCCCATTGCCAGCCAGTTGTGAAAAGAAGGATCTTTTATTTTATAATGGGCTAATTCTCCGTTAGCATTTGTAATAGCGCAATGGCAAGTTTCCCCTCTCCAGCCTTCGACCAAAGAAATGGCGAATGAGTTTGGTTGCGGGGAAGTTAATGGCTCCGGGCGATCATTTTCAGGAGGGATATTTTGTAATAATGCCCTGATATAGCTGATGGACTGCAGGATTTCTTCTTTTCTGATCTGCGCTCTCGAATAGACATCACCATGATGTTTAATAACTGGCTGGTGATCTATTTCTGCGTACCAATCATGTGCGTGAGAAGCCCGGATATCCCTGTTAATGCCGCTCATTCTTGCCGCCATCCCTACGGTTCCGATGGTTGTTGCTTGTTCGGTGGTTACGACCCCTGTTTTTTCAAACCTGGCCAGTGCGCTGGGTAAACTGAATAATTCATCTGATATTTCTTCAAAATCTTTTTCATATTCCACCAACATTTTCGATAATTCGGCACCTAACTCATTCGTAAAGGGAAAATTAGTTTTCCCGGCGCGTATCAGGCCTTTGGCCAGCCGGTTACCGCACCATTTTTGAAAGTAATTAATAATTGGTGTTCTTAATCTTCCGAAAACAGCACTGCCCAGTTGATAAGCTACATCAGTACACATTCCACTTAAATCGCCGGTGTGAACGGCTACCCGTTCCAATTCTAAAGCAAGGGTACGGGAATACTGTAAATCTTTTCCGGGGTGGTAGTTGCATAGGCTTTCCCAAAGGTTTACAAAAGCTACCGTATGCCCGGCCACTGAATCGCCTGAAATATTTTCTGCCAGTGTAATCCGCTGCAATAATTTTTTCTTTTCAAGGAATAGCTGTTCTATGCCCCTGTGCTGGTAACCCAATTGTACTTCAAGGTGAAGGATCTGTTCCCCATTACATATAAAACGAAAGTGACCGGGTTCAATGATCCCGGCATGTATGGGGCCTACGCCCACCTCATGCAGCTCCTCGCTTTCTATATTAAAAAAAGGATAGTTGGCAATCGTCGTATTTTTATTGAACCGGTTAAACGGGAAGCGAACCGGTTTAAGCCAGGGATGGTCCGTATAAGCTATTCCAAAATTTTCGTGGATTTCCCGCTCGAATTTTTCAAATACCAAATTGTGTTGGGTGAAAGAGGATAAGGGTTGTTTGGCATCCGCGACGGCTGATGAAATATGAATAATATGTGAGTCATCATTGGCAATACAACAAATCAATTTAATGCCATCGTTATAGCGAAATGCAAAATAGTTTACACAATGACACGCTGGAGTTTTTAGCAGTAAAAAAACATTTAGCTCTAAAAATGCCGGGTAATCCAACTCCGGAATGGCGGAGAGGGGTGTGGATTCATTATTTTTAAGATTTATATACTTCATATCACTTGGGTAAATTTTTAATTGCCTCATGGATGAGTGTTACAAATTCCTGCGGTGGGTTCAGCCCGAGGTAAACCACCAAACCAAACAGGATAAATTGCGATATGGATTCCACCGGCTTTATTTTTTCAAGATCATCTTCTTTGAAATCGATGGGAGGGGAAAATAATAACTTGAAAATATTTTTGCCAAATGCCCAGATGATGATCGTTAACAGCATCATCACAACGATCAATACCGCCAAATAATTAGCTTCAAACAAAGCGCGAAAAATTAAGAATTCGCTAATAAACAAACCGGATGGGGGCATTGCCGTTGCGCAAAAGAAACCAAGCAGAACCACGATAGCACCTGTTAAATTGTATTTAAAATAATTACCTACATAATAAATGCTTTTGGTTTTATAAATGCGGTATATCTGCCCCATCTGAAAAAACAAGCTGGATTTAACAAAGGCATGGAAAATAATATGCAAAATAGCGGCATAATAGCCGACTCCGCCTGCAACTACACCCAACATGACAATACCCATATGTTCAATGCTGGAGTAGGCAAACATTCGCTTTATATTTTTAACCTTGGTCATATAAACGGTCGCCACAAAAATGGAAAGGATGGCGGCAATCATAATCACATGATTGGCCCAGGCGTGTAGCGGTGAATTCGCAATAATTACGTAAAAACGGAAGATCCCCACGAAACCCATATTCATCAAAACACTGGAGAGTATTGCGCCTGCAGGAGAGGGGGCTTTATCTTTCGCGTCTATCCCGGCGGTGTACATAGGAACCAATCCTAACTTAGCCGTAAACCCGGTGAATATAAAAATGAAAGCAAGGCGCAACCAAAATAAATTCAGTTCGGGCGCCTTTTTCAAGAGTACAGCAAATGAAAGATCATCAGTACCTGCCTTTTTTAAAGTAAAACTTAAAAAAAGTATGCCGATAAATACCAGCGTGATGCTGATTGCGCAAACAAAAACATATTTCCAGGTGCCTTCCAGGGTGCGGTTATTCCTGCGATGATAAATAAGCGCGGAAGCGCTGAGGGTAGTGAGCTCAACGAAAATCCAGGTAACCGCAATATGGTTAGCAAGATAAGCAGCGCTGATAGCGGTGAGCAGTACTACCATTGCGGCAAAATATATAGCCCTATGCGCCGGGTTCTCTTTTTCTTTCGTTAAGAAAACATAGCTGTGATACATGGCAGGAATGCTGATGATGCTTAAGGTCGCCAGCATTAAAATGCTTAACGCATCTGCCGTAAAATATCCCAATTCAGTCGTGTTTGGATGGAGATATTCATAAAATGTAAAACCGGTTTGTAATACCAGGAAAGCGATAACAAGCAGGTAATTGATTAACCGGCTCCTGTTAAAAAATAGTAATCCGCCTATACTGAACGCTGCTGCTAAATAAATTCCTGTCATTCTCTGTTGTTATTAATTTTTAATCCTTTAAATTTTTTAACTGATCCACATCCGTATCCTTTAGCACATCTCCAATCCTGTTGACGAATATTCCCAATATGAAAACACTGACAAAGACATCCAGCAATATACCCAGGTTTACCAGCATAGGCATTTCATTGCCTACGGCTAACGATAAAATGAAAACGCCGTTTTCAATGACCAGGTAGCCCATCACATGCGTGATAATTTTATGCCTGGTTAAGATAATGTACAACCCGGTAAACAAGGTAGAGAGGGCTATAACAAAATAAATCTTACTTATCCTTGAATCAGCAATTGCATTGGATAAAATAAAGGTGGCAAGGATGATGAGCGTAATGATGATCAGCGAAATGAAATTTGGCAGAAAAGGTTCCGCATCCCGGTTGATCTTGTTTCTTTTAATAATGTAATTTAAAAAAAAGGGTATAGCAATCGCCTTGAAAACAATAGTTTCTAACAAAACAAAAGCAAGGTTGACCGCATTGATTTGTATCAGATCGATAAAGGCGATCCCAAATAGTAACAGGCCCTGGAATGCGAGAATTTTAATGTAGGTGAGCAGCCTGTTGGCAATTCCCAGATAAAGGAGCGACATGGTAAATATTATCAGTAAAACGTTGGTCATGATAGTTTTGCTTTGTTTTTGATCGTTAATTAAATTGTCCTAAAACCAGCAATACCCCAAGAAAAATCAGGAAAGCAACGGAGGATAGGGCCAGTATATACTGCGCATTATGATTCATTCGGAACCTTGCGGTAAAGGATTCCAGTATTCCAACGGAAACCGCAAACAGCAGCTGAATAACAAAAAATATAGGGATAATTAAATATATCGGGAAACTGCCCATAAACAGGTTGGCGATCAATGCCCCGTACATGGCGAATTTCAGGCTGGTGGCATATAAAATCATTCCAAGGTCAAAGCCGCTGTTATCGAGGATCATTACTTCATGAACCATAGTCAGTTCCAGGTGGGTATTGGGATCATCTATGGGCATCCGGCTATTTTCGACCATCGTGATCATAGCCAGGACAAACGTTGCCAATACGCCAAGTATATAAGATATGTACGAGCCAAAATGCAATGAGGCGAATATTTCCTGGAATGACGTGTGACCGGTAAGCAGGGCAAACGAACCCATCAGGATAAAAAAGGCCGGTTCGGCAAACATGGAAAAAAGGGCCTCGCGGCTTGCGCCCATACCTTCAAAGCTGCTGCCTGTATCTAAAGCAGAGATGATACTAAAAAACTTCCCTGTACCCAATACATACGCAAAAAAAACAAAATCCCCCTCAAAAGAGATGATCCCTTTGTATTGGCCCAGGGGGATAACCATTATCGCTATAAGGACGGAAGCAAAATAAATACTTGGGGCTACCTGGAAAATGAAACTGGTGGTTTTGCTGTATACAGCTCCTTTTTTAAACAACCTGATCAGATCTTTCATCGGCTGAAAAATGCCGGGGCCCTTGCGGCCCGACGTAATGCTCTTGGTACGGATGATAACACCTGTAAAAGCCAGACTTGCCAATATAATTAAAATGAAACTTACCATCTATAGTTGATTTAAGAACTTAATTAATGCTTTTAGATAATCGAACGCCAATGGAACAATTAATACCAGGGTAATAAAAGCTACGCCATATAATATATAAAATTGAAGGTTCCCGTTTTGAAGGAAAATAAACCGGTTAAAAAATTTCTTTAATTGTTGTAAAGGGTAATCGATAAACCATTCTTCCGTTTTATCATAAGGGTGCGTTTCCTGTCCGCCTGATTTTGGGAATATCCCCTGTATTTCCTTTTTCTTTTTGTGAATGGAAAGAACAGGTTCAGCAAGTTTCCGGTAAGTTCGGACGAAAGCGCTTGCGGTATATTGCATTTTTGCAGTGGGAGCAATATACCCGCAGCCCCACGTAACATTAATGGTCTGTGGTTTATTACTAACCATGATTTTCCTCAACAAAAATATAAGCCCGGCCATTCCTGAGAAAGCCACAGAACACCACCCAATCATCGACATTGTCGCCGTTATTTGAAGTCTTTCTAACGGGATATTGTTATGAAGATGATAGGTAAATAAATGAAGGGGTTCTGAAAGTGCGATAACAAATGGTTTGGGAAACAACCCAATAGCTATTATTAAAATAAACACAGCATACATTGGCATTAGTTTTCCAAAATTGGATTCCTCCGCAGGATGCTGTAAATTGTAACGTGCAGTACCCAAAAAAACAGAGCCAAATGCTTTTGTAAAGCATAACATCGCCAGCCCTCCGATCAGTGCTAATGCAAAAATCCCCGAAACAACTGACAAGGTTAATGCATTGTCTGACGCATATAACCCTGTAAACAGTCCATTATAAATAAGAAACTCTGAAATAAATCCGTTGAAAGGAGGTAGCCCGCAAATGGCAAGCGCTGACATGAGAAAAAGAAACGCCGTATGCGGCATTTGTTTGCTTAATCCCCCCAGCTTTTCTATATCCATGGTGTGAGTGGACTGATAAACGTTACCAGCTCCATAAAATAAAAGTGATTTAAAAAGAGAATGATTTAAGGTATGCAGCAAAGCGCCTGCAAATCCCAGTACGGCTAATAGCTGATTTTCCATGCCAACCCCGATGCAACCTATGCCAATGCCAATCCCAATAATTCCGATGTTTTCAATACTGTGATAAGCCAGTAATCTTTTTAGGTTGTGCTGAACAATGGCAAGCATTACGCCATATATTCCCGAAACAATGGAAATGAATAATATGAAATAACCTATGACGAGGTAATCAATTTTGATGAGCAGCAGCATCCTCATCATGCCAAAAATGCCTATTTTTATGATTACGCCGGACATGATACCCGAGACGTGTGACGGTGCTGCCGGATGTGCATAAGGCAACCAGGTATGAAAAGGAACAAATCCCGCTTTAATAGCAAAACCAAAAAAGAAACATAAAAATAAGGCTACCCCGGTAAGCAAGGAATTAGCGGAAGAAAATAACGTGATAGCTTTAAAATCGTAGGAGTTCATGCGCATGGCCACCCAGATAAAACCCAGCGTCAAAAACATGATGCAAATATGAGACTGGATCAGGAAATTGATACCCGCATTTAAGGTTTCCCTTTTATAATGTTCAAAAATTATGAGGATAAAAGAGGATAAGGCCATTATTTCCCAGGCTATTAAAAAAGCTATCGCATTTTGCAGGGAACAAATACAGATCAGGCTTGAATGGACAAGAATAAAACTGATACAATGAAGAGAAAGGTTAGATTTCTGTGATCGATAAGCTTTCATATAATGCAGCCCATAAATGGCCCCCGTAATGCAGGTAAAATTGATGATTACTATAAACCAACCCGATAAAGCATCAATCCGGACAGGGATTTCTCCGGTTACCGATGAGCCGGTGAATAAAAACTCAGCATTTTCACCGGACAATGCCTGAAAGGCTAAGCTTCCGCTGAGGATAGCTATGAAGGTTACAGTCGTTACCGTAATCATTCCTTTCCATTTCACACTTATAAACGGGATAAGCAGGATGGCTAACAGAATAATGACGATAAAGGCTATAATCTTTCCCATCAGATGAAATTAAATATTGTCCCTATAAAGATCAGCAGAATAAAAAGAGCACCATACAAAATATACAGCTGAATTTTGCCATTTTGAATAAACTTGAAATAATTCATGAAGAATAGCAGCTTGTCAACCATGCCATCAAAAATCTTTGCTGCAAAAAAATCATTGTAATGCGATGAATGCGTCCTTTCCGCCGGGAATATTTCGCTGGCTGTTATCTCTTTATATTTATTCTTTTCCAGAATGATGAAATTTAATAGTTTTCCGAGCGACTTCGAAAACGATTTTCCGGTGTATTGCATGCGCGGCGTCGGAGCGGGATACCCACATCCCCATGTTAGGCCGGTCGATACCGGCCGCCTCCGCGCAAGAGCATTCCTTAACAGATAAATACCAATGAACACCACGATAAACAGCAGCGCAAATCTTCCGATGGAGGTTATGCTGGTTAGTAAAGCACCTGGCACCACGCTGCTTCCTGCAGGAGCCACCGGAATAAATTTCCCAACAATTTCACTAACTACTGAATAATAAAATTGTGGAAATAAGCCAATAGAAAGCATGATGGTTAAAATAAAATACTGCGGCAGCCGCATGAGCCATGTTACTTCCCCTGGTTGCTGGTGTAAATGGGTTCGCGGGCTACCCAGGAAGATCGTTCCAAACCCTTTTGTAAAAGTGAGCATGGAAATCCCACCGATCAAAGCCAATCCCGCCAGTGAAAATATCATCAGGGTAATATAAGTGATACCGATGGATTTGATGCCCAGCAGGACCGCGTTGTATAACAGAAACTCAGAAACGAAGCCATTAAACGGGGGCAGCCCTCCGATAGCCATACCGCCAATCAGAAAAAATATGGCTGTTTGCGGCATACGGTGTATCAATCCGCCTAACTTTTCCATGTCACGGGTATGTGTTTGCTGATAAACAGAACCTGCAGAAAAAAAGAGAAGCGATTTAAAAAGGGAATGATTTAAAACATGCAGCAAGGCCCCGGTGAACCCTAAAATAATCAACACGGAATTTCCGATGCCCATTCCCATTAATCCGATGCCGATTCCGATGCCGATAATCCCGATATTTTCAATCGTACAGTAAGCCAGCATCTTTTTAAAATCCCGGTGAACGGCCGCATTCAGGATACCATACAACCCGGTAAGGACGGACAGGGCGATAATAATTTCACCGATCACGGTATAATCCTGTTTTAAGAAAAAGACGATCCTTAATATTCCATAGATGCCCAGCTTAACGATAACACCGGACATCACCCCGGAAATATGCGAAGGCGCTGCAGGGTGTGCCTGTGGAAGCCAGGAATGCAGGGGAATAAATCCGGCCTTAATGCCAAAGCCGGTAAAAAAAAGAAAAAACAGCCAAAGGTTTGGATTAGCGGAGAAAAACTTTCCAATTGCCGAAAACTCAAAGGAGCCCTCCGCTAAGTAGACCCAAATAAATGAGGCAGAAAGAAAAAGTACTCCAATATGCATCTGAACCAGGTAATTTAACCCCGCCTGGAGTGTCGTCTTGTTCCTGTGCTCAAAAATGACCAGCAGAAAGGAGGAAATGGACATCAGCTCCCATACGATGAGAAAGGCCAGCCCATTCTGTACCATGCAGACCCAGAGCATGGACGATTGAAACAACAAAAATAAAACCCAATGCATCGAAAGGTTTGCCTTTTGTTCATCATATTCTTTCATATAGCCTATTCCATAAAAAGCCCCATTGATACAGGTTAAATTTATGATGAGCATAAACCAGGAAGACAAAGCGTCTATATGAATCGAAATATTTCCAAAGACCGCATTATTTCCAATAAAAATATCAACTGCGCTTCCGGTTATACCTTTAACAGCGGGAATGGAGGTTATCACTGCGATGAGCAATACGAAGACAAAATTTGCTTTTGCCTTAGCTGAATGCGGAAGGAAAGCAATTGAGAGGATCCCTGCTGCCGGCAACAAAAAGACTAAAGAAAGTAACAAACCGTTGGACATAAATATTGGAGCTGATTTTTAATTCGTGGCGGCGCTTGTACGTATTTTCACGAGGTAAATGAATTCTTGCTGTTCTTTTAATAAATTATAAAACGCCTGTGAGCCGGCCTTTTGTAAAGTATGCGCAGGTCCGTTTACCGGCTCTGCGTATAAGGATAAAAATACGGTATATTTTATGGAATGGGGCGGTAAAACATCAGCCGTAATACTGATATTTATCATAGTTACCAGGATATATAAGGTATACCTGCCTGGATTAACTTTTATTTGCGATCATAGCGCAACTCCTAAGTTGGGTAACCTGACCCCTGCCGGTGTGCATATCCCGGCTTTATGCTGAATTTAGAATGATAGGAATAACGCGGATGACAAAGTCTAAAAATTTAAGGGGCAATTATAGCGGGCAAGGTTATCAAAATAAATTACCGGTTTATTTGTAATTAGCGCGTTTAACCAATAGCTTGATATCTTTAATCATAATTTTACGGCCGTCGGTTTCCAGGATGCCCTCGTTTTTAAATTCTTTGAGCAGGCGGATGACGTTTTCCGACGCGATCCCTGCAATATTGGCCAGGTCCGAGCGGGAAATATTCAACACGATCTCCTGGTCTTCCTTAAATTCATCTTTAGATTTTTCACGCAGTACGATCAGCGCGATCGCCAGCCGTTCAGGGCCGGTACGCTGCGCGAAAACCGAAATACTGTTAGCAAGTACGGTGAATTCGTGACTCAGTGCTTTAAGCAATCTTTGCATGAAAACCGGGGAGCGCAATAATACGTCCGCAAAATCTTCTTTTGGGATAAAGGAAACCAGACTATCCTCCATGGCGGCGGCCGAATCCGGGTAACGTTCTTCGGACAGTACCGCATGGTAACCGATCAGTTCGCCCTGGTTGGCAATATAAATGATCTGCTCTTTGGCGATCTGGTCAACCTTGTATTTTTTTACCTTGCCGCTTCGGACTAAAAATATTCCGGAAGGGACTGTCCCCTCCCTGAAGATCACGTCACCCTTCTGATAATGGTGATCGGTTTGGTTGCTGATCAAAAAATTATAATCTTCTTCCGAAAGCACGTTTAAGATCGACTGGGTGGTAAAGTTCCAGCGGTCAATAGGAAATATTCCGGATATGCTCATGGTGCAAAGTTACGATAATATTAAAAAACTGATAAATATCAGATTCTTCACTGATATCTTCCCGGTCAAAGGTACACAAAGGCGGGGTATCTTTGCATGTGATCAACGCTTACCCATATTCTCCCTTCCCGCCTGAGCCGGAAGCCAGTCAAACAAGCATCATCGTACCTTTTAAAAAAATCAACCCCATGGATTGTTTCTTTCGCAATGACGCGGAGTTCGACTGGCTATATCCCGAACATTTTCAACTGATGTCCCAAAAGCAATGGACGCCTATTGCCATCGCAAAAAAAGCAGCCGAATATTTAGCTGTTAGTGGGGCTAAGATCCTGGATATCGGCAGCGGTATCGGGAAATTCTGCCTGACGGCGGCGCATCATAACCCGGATTCGCATTATTTCGGGGTTGAGCAGCGGCATGAGCTGGTGCATTATGCCAAAACTGCCAAAAGGTATCTCGGACTGGAGAACGCCAGTTTTATCCACGCCAATTTTACGCAGCTCAATTTCAGCGAATTTGATCATTTCTATTTTTATAATTCTTTCTATGAAAATATAGACCAGAAAAATGCCATTGACGATACGATTGAAACGTCCTATAGCCTTTATGATTATTATACGCAGTATTTACATTCTGTACTCAAAATGAAACCACCCGGCACCAGGGTGGTCACTTACCAGAGTCTCGGTGAAGAAATACCGGATGACTTTAAGCTGGCCGATTTGTCGTTCGATACCTTGCTCCGGCTGTGGATCAAGGAATAAATGAACTTTTTTAATCTTAAAACCTATTTCAAATTTAACACACTGTTAGCAATGTATAGTGATACTTTAAATATTTCCTACTTCCGAAAGGACGCCGCTTTTGACACTTTATACCCCCCGCATATCCGTGAACTGTCGCAGATGCACTGGACCGCGCTGGATATTGCACTGGAGGCCAGTAATTTCCTGGCTAAAACGGGCGGTCGTGTGCTGGATATTGGCAGCGGGGTCGGTAAATTCTGCATCGCGGCGGGGGTGTATCATCCCGCCACCGAGTTTTTTGGAATTGAACAGCGCAAAGAATTGTTCAATCACGCCAAAACTGCCCAGGAAGAGGTCGGGGTGGAGAATGTCCATTTTACTTATGGCAACCTGACCGAGCTGAACTATGACAATTATGACCACTTTTATTTTTACAATTCCTTTTATGAGAATATAGAGCCCGGCAGCCGGATAGACTATTCGGTACGGACTTCCTTTGAGCTTTACAATCATTATACGGAGTTCATCCATGATATGCTGAGCAGCCGTCCGGCAGGAACCAGGCTGGTCACTTTTCATGCGCCGGATAAACAAATACCGGCAAGTTATCAATTAGTAGACAATTCATACAGCAGGGTCCTGAAAATGTGGGTAAAGGAATAGGGAGCGGGCTTCAGGCCCCTGCTATATGAATTAAAAAAAGAGAATTAAAAACCAACTAAAAACGACCCGGTATGAACAAACGCATTTAAATGGAAAAGACACCGAAATCGTGGGCGATGCTTCATGCCAAATGTCCGCGCTGCAGGCGGGGAAAGATGTTTGAAGGCGGCATGTATAGTTTTGGCTCGAACCGGATCAACATCCATTGCCCAAGCTGTAAGATGATCTTTGAAATTGAACCGGGCTATTTTTATGCCGCGATGTATGTAAGTTATGCCCTGAGTATTATGGAGGGCGGAATGGTATGTTACCTGACTTACCTCATCACGGGGAACACCGATTCACCCTGGCTTTACACCTCGGCGATTATGATCGGCCTTTTTGGTTTGTCACCGGTCAATTTCCGGTATTCCAGGGTGTTCCTGTTGTATTGGCTTTCCCCGAAGGTACACTACCACCCGGAACTGGATATACCGGCAGCGACGACAGGAAAGCCCTGAAGAGAATTACCAATTTGAAACCGATTAAATGAATTTATTAGAAAAAGCTTTGACAAAATTAGGACCTCTTGGTGCGCATGCTTACTATGCCCACGGATACTTTGCCTACCCAAGGCTGGAAGGAGAGCTGGGTAGCCATATGATGTTTAATGGCAAAGAGAAATTAGTATGGAGTTTGAATAACTACCTTGGGTTAGCGAATTGCCCGGTTGTGAGAAAAGCCGACGAAGAGGGTGTGAAGCAATACGGTTTGGCGTACCCGATGGGTGCGAGAATGATGACCGGTAATTCCATGCTGCATGAATTGCTGGAAAAGAAGCTGTCCGCATTTGTCAGCAAACAAGATACCTTCCTGCTCAATTATGGCTACCAGGGAATGCTGTCCATTATTGACAGCCTGGTTGACCGGCATGACGTGATCGTTTATGATTCGGAGTCACATGCCTGCATCATTGACGGCTGCCGGCTGCACGCGGGCAAGCGGTTCGTATTCAAGCATAACGATATGGCTGATTTTGAAAAACAGCTTGACCGGGCGGAAAGACTTACAGCGGTCAGCAATGGCGGCATACTGGTCATTACCGAGGGCGTTTTCGGGATGCGCGGCGATATGGGCAAACTCAAAGAGATCGCCCTCCTCAAAAAGACACATAATTTCACGCTGCTGGTTGATGACGCGCACGGCATCGGGGTAATGGGTCCTACGGGTGCCGGCACCGGGGAACACCAGGGCGTTCAGGATTCTATCGACCTTTATTTCGGAACATTTGCCAAATCCTTTGCAGCTATCGGTGCTTTTGTATCCGGTAAAAAGGAGATCATCCAATATCTCCGGTACAACATGCGTTCGCAGATCTACGCCAAGTCCTTACCGATGCCGGTTGTCTTTGGATTGCACCAGCGCCTGCAGCTGATACAGAGCAACCCTGAATTACGGACAAAGCTATGGGCGGTCACGAAAGCCCTGCAGGCAGGTTTAAGGGGAGCGGGCCTGGATATCGGGAACACGGAATCCCCGGTGACCCCTGTCTACCTCAGCGGCTCGATCAATCAGGCGACCAGGCTGGTCGAGGACCTGCGCGAAAATCATCATATATTCTGTTCCATGGTCGTTTATCCCGTTATTCCGCAGGGTATCATTATCCTGCGGCTGATCCCGACGGCTATCCATACCCCTGATCATGTTCAGCAGACGATCGCTGCCTTTAAGGTCATAAAGAAGAACCTGAGCGACGGCACCTATGACGCGCATGAAAAACCGTCTTACGCGGCGGATCAAATTTTATCCAGCAATTTATGGCAATAACTTCAAAATTTTCTTTAAGCTATCTGGGTTTAAAGAATCCTGATATTTACAGGAACCTTAAGGTTTCAGAACTGGTGAGGCACACGCTTGCCGCCAAGCAAGGGTTCATCGCAGACACCGGTGCGTTGATGTGTGATACCGGGGTATTTACCGGCCGGACGCCAAAAGATAAGTTTATCGTCAATGACGAGGTATCCGAATACCTGGTTTGGTGGGGCGAGGTCAACCAGCCATTTTCAAAGACCGGATTTGATCAGTTATACCAGAAGATGCTGGCTTACCTGGAAGATAAAACACTTTATGTGAACGATGGCTACGCCTGCGCGGCCGAAGCTTACCGCCTTAATTTAAGGGTCATTACCGAATTCCCCTGGCAGGCCCTGTTCGCCAACAACCTGTTTTTGAGGTTAACTGAGGCCGAGCTGACTGATTTTAAGGAAGACTGGCTGGTCCTGTCAGCGCCCGGTTTTTTTGCAGTCCCGCAGAAGGACGGCACCAATTCCGCGAATTTCACCATCATCAATTTTGCCAAAAAGGTCATTTTGATTGGTGGTACCGCTTACACCGGTGAGATCAAGAAAGGCGTATTTACGGTACTGAATTACCTGCTGCCACAGAAAAAAGTGCTGCCTATGCATTGCAGCGCGAATATTGGCAAGGACGGGGACACGGCGATCTACTTCGGATTGTCCGGCACTGGGAAAACGACGCTATCCGCTGATGCGGAGCGGCAGCTGATCGGAGACGATGAGCATGGCTGGGATGACACGCAGGTATTCAATATTGAAGGGGGCTGTTATGCCAAGTGTGTTAACCTGACCAGGGCAAAGGAACCGCAGATCTTCCGGGCGATCAAATACGGTACCGTGCTGGAAAACACCTGCTTTTTCCCTGACAGCAACCAGGTCAATTTCGCTGACACTTCAGAGACGGAAAACACCAGGGCGGCTTATCCGATCCATAACATGGAGAATATCGCGGAACCGTCCATCGGGAAGAGCCCAAAGAACATTTTTTTTCTGACGGCGGATGCTTTTGGCGTACTGCCGCCGATATCGCGGCTGACCATAGACCAGGCCATGTATCATTTCATCTCCGGCTATACGGCCAAGGTGGCCGGAACAGAGGCCGGTATCACGGAGCCAACAACAACTTTTTCTGCCTGCTTTGGCAAGCCTTTCTTACCGCTTCACCCGATGAGCTATGCGCTGATGCTGGGCGAAAAGCTGAAGAAAGAGCCGGTCAGCGTCTGGCTCGTCAATACCGGCTGGACGGGCGGAAGCTATGGATTTGGCGAGCGTATTGCGCTGACGCATACCCGTGCGCTGATCGCCGCGGCACTGGCCGGCGAGCTGGAAGGAGTGGAATATGCCAGGGACCGCACCTTCAACTTATCCGTGCCAAAAAGCTGCCCCGGCGTTCCAGCAGAACTGCTGAACCCGGAAAGCCAGTGGGCTGATGCTTACCAGTACCAGCTGACGGCCAAAAAGCTGGCGGCCGCTTTTATCAAGAACTTTAAACAGTACAAGGATTACGCTACGGAAGCGATCCTGCAGGCCGGCCCGCAGATCAGGACCGTACATGATATCCCGTCCATCAAATAAATTAAATCAAAAAAAATGAATTTTCCATCAAATCTAATGTACACCAAGGACCATGAATGGATCAGTTTTGAGAACCAGTATGCTTTAATAGGCATCACAGATTTTGCTCAAAACGAATTGGGCGACATTGTTTACCTCGATATACCCAGCCTGAATAAGATCATTTTGAAAGAAGGGGTTTTTGGTACGGTAGAAGCTGTGAAAACGGTTTCCGACCTCTTTATGCCCGTAACCGGGAAGATCATAGAGGTCAACCCTTCAATCGATAAATCGCCTGAACTGATCAACCAGGAGCCTTACGCCACCTGGCTGGTTAAAGTTTTGCTGACAGCTGATGATAATAAAAAATCATTACTGACAGCCGATGAATACAAGGAACTAATCGGCAAATAAGGCCGATAAAAAACAAAGAAAATGAAAGAATCTGTTTTAACACCCGTTCATCAGCAATTAGGCGCAAAAATGGCCCCTTTTGCCGGATATAATATGCCTATTCAATATCCCGCTGGTATCAACGCCGAACACGATACGGTTAGAAACGAGGTTGGCGTATTCGATGTCTCCCATATGGGTGAGTTTATCATCCGGGGCACCCATGCTTTGGAACTTATCCAAAGACTGACAACAAATGACGCCTCCGGTTTATCTATAGGGCAGGTGCAATACTCCTGTCTGACCAACGAAAGGGGCGGTATAATTGACGACATATTGGTTTACCGATTAGATGAGGAACAATACATGCTGGTGGTCAACGCGTCGAACATTGAAAAAGACTGGAACTGGATCGTTGAAAACAATTTTAACCATGCTGAGTTGAAAAACACGTCGGAAATTACGGCGCTGTTATCCGTACAGGGGCCGTATGCGATAGAAACCCTGCAAAAATTAACTTCCGTTTCACTTAAAGATATTACCTACTATCATTTCAAGATCGGCATGATGTATGGCATTCCGGATGTGATCATTTCCAATACCGGATATACCGGGGCGGGCGGTTTTGAGATCTACCTGACAAAGAATTTAGCAGTAGAACTGTGGAACGCAATTTTTGCAGCGGGCCGGAATTTCCGCATCAGGCCGATAGGGTTAGGCGCGCGGGATACGCTAAGGCTGGAAATGGGCTATTGTCTTTACGGGAACGATATTGACGATATGACCACGCCTTATGAGGCAGGCCTGGGCTGGGTCACGAAGTTCGGTAAGGATTTTACTGGCTGGCGTATTTTGCAGGAACAAAAAAATAAAGGCACGAAATTAACTTTAGTCGGCATCATGATGGAAGGTAAGGGCATCCCCAGGCATGGTTACCGCATCATGAACAGTAAACAGGAACCCGTTGGGATCATTACGTCAGGGACACAATCACCGACATTGAAAACCGGCATAGCTTTAGGGTATGTTGATATTGAGCTGAAAGCACCGGGAACGCCGCTGCTGATAGAGATCCGAAACCAGTTTTACGAAGCAAAAGTCTGCAGGCTGCCCTTTGTACCAAGTAAAGTTAAAAAAGAAACCAGATGAAATTAACGCAACAGTTCGCACACCGCCATATCGGCCCGGATGAGCAGGAAAAAAAAGCAATGCTTGAAGTGATAGGTGTTGGTTCGCTTGATGAATTGATAGATGAAACCATTCCAAGGGATATCCGTTTGAAAACCCCGCTAAATATATCCCCCGCCATCAGCGAGCATGCTTATCTTATTAAACTAAAAAAACTGGCCGCTAAAAACAAGATCTACCGTAATTACATTGGATTAGGGTATTACAATGCGATCATGCCTGCTGTTATCCAAAGAAACGTGTTTGAAAACCCCGGCTGGTATTCGGCCTATACGCCGTATCAGCCCGAAATCGCACAAGGCCGTTTAGAGGCCTTGTTAAATTATCAAACGGTGATCGCGGAATTAACAGGATTGCCCATTGCCAATGCCTCCCTTTTGGACGAAGCAACATCAGCAGCCGAGGCGATGCTGATGTTTTACCATGACCAGCAAAGAAGCGGCTCAGGTTCTGGCAGAAACAAATTTTTTGTTTCGGATAAATGTTTCCCCCAAACCATCAGCGTATTAAAAACGCGATCAGAACCACTGGGGATTCAATTGGTCGTTGGTCATGTTGAAAAGTTCAAATTCGACACTTCCTTTTTTGGTGTGCTGCTGCAATACCCGGATGCTTATGGAGAGATCACCCATTACCCCGAAGTGGTTGCGCAATTAGCCCTGCTTGATATTAAACTATGTGTAGCTGCTGACCTCATGGCGCTGGTACTACTGAAGCCACCCGGCGCCTGGGGAGCAGATTGCGTGGTGGGCAATACCCAGCGTTTTGGGATGCCACTTGGTTTCGGCGGCCCGCACGCCGGTTTTTTTGCCTGCAAAGAAGATTTTAAAAGGCTGGCACCTGGAAGAATTATCGGAATTTCTAAAGACACTCATGGGCAACCCGCCTTGCGAATGGCCCTGCAGACCAGGGAACAGCACATTAAGCGGGACAAAGCGACCTCCAATATCTGCACTGCGCAGGCGCTGCCCGCTATCATGGCCTCCATGTACGCCGTATATCATGGCGCAGCCGGATTGAATGACATTGCGCAGCGCATCCATTTAAAGACACTTACGCTTGCTGCGGGCTTAGACCGTTTAGGTTATGTGCGGAAAACAAAGATATTTTTCGATACCCTGGTATATGAGGGCAATATCATTGCCATTCGTGCCCATGCGGAAAAGAACGACATTAACTTCAGGTATATTGAAGGTTCCATGTTTTCCATTTCACTCGACGAAACCACGACGCCGGAAAACATCACGACGATATTAAATTTGCTGGCCTATGTGAACGGCCAGAAAAATGACCCTAAAAGCGTTTTCAATGCGACCCCTGTATTAACTGCCGGACTCAAAAGAAGTGCGGACTACCTTCAACAGGATGTATTCAAGCTGCATCGCAGTGAAACTGCCATGATGCGTTATATCAAACACCTCGAAAATAAAGACCTTTCATTAGTTCACAGCATGATCCCTTTAGGGTCATGTACGATGAAACTGAATGCTGCGGTGGAACTTTTACCACTTACCTGGCCTGAATTTACTGAAATGCATCCATTTGCGCCGCTTTTTCAAGCGGAAGGCTATGTGGAGCTCATCCGGGAGCTTGGGCAGGATTTATGTGAGATCACAGGTTTTGAAGGTATCAGTTTTCAGCCTAACTCTGGTGCCCAGGGTGAATATGCGGGTCTGATGGTGATCCGCGCCTATCATAAACATAATGGTGAAGCCCACCGCAACGTTACGCTGATCCCTTCTTCCGCGCACGGCACCAACCCTGCCTCGGCGGCAATGGCGGGAATGAAGATCGTTGTGGTAGCCTGTGATGATAACGGCAATATTGATTTAGGCGACCTGAAAAAGAAAGCCGAGCAGTATAAAGATAACCTGGCCTGCCTGATGATCACTTATCCGTCAACACATGGCGTCTATGAAGAAGCTGTCAGAAAAATAACAAAAATCATTCATGATATGGGGGGACAGGTCTATATGGATGGTGCCAACATGAATGCGCAGGTGGGTTTAACAAGCCCCGGATTTATCGGCGCGGATGTCTGCCACCTCAACCTGCATAAAACTTTCGCCATACCTCACGGCGGCGGCGGTCCCGGTATGGGGCCGATTGCGGTTGCCAAACACCTGATCTCCTTTTTACCTGGCCATTTTTCTGTTGCAAAAAACGACAGCGAATACGCCATATCAGCTGTATCAGCAGCACCCTTCGGCAGCGCTTTAATATTGCTGATCTCTTACGGGTATATCAAATTGTTGGGGGCCAAAGGGCTTACGGCATCCACAAAGGCTGCCATACTTAACGCGAATTACCTAAAAGACCGCCTGAAAGCGGACTTTAAGATATTATATACCGGTACCAAAGGCCGCTGCGCCCATGAATTTATCATCGACTGCCAGGATTTTAAAAAAGCGGCGAATATAGAGGTCGGCGATATCGCCAAAAGACTGATGGATTATGGATTTCACGCCCCAACTGTAGGATTTCCGGTGCATGATACCTTGATGATCGAACCAACCGAAAGTGAAAATAAACAGGAGCTGGACCGTTTTTGCGAGGCCATGCTCACGATCAGGCAGGAAATTGACGAAGTTATATTTTACAAATATGACCAGACCGACAACGTTTTCAAAAACGCGCCGCATACGCTCAGCGATATTACTTCAGATGATTGGAAAAGACCCTACAGCAGGGCCAAAGCGGTATTCCCGTCACCCTGGGTGAAACAGCATAAATTCTGGCCATCAGTAAACCGGATCGACAATGCCATAGGCGACAGAAACCTGATCTGTACCTGCCCGGCAACGGCAGACTACCAGGAAGAAATTCTTAACCAAGACAAGAATTAGCACAGACTGAAAATGCACAAGAAACTACATCAAAAAATAGCGCAGTTCACTGATGCTTCGGCTATTAAAGAAAAGGGGCTGTACCCTTATTTCCGGGCAATAGAATCCGCGCAGGACACCGAGGTTATCATTAACGGGAAGCCGGTTTTAATGTTTGGTTCTAACTCTTACCTGGGTTTAACAGACCACCCTTATATCAAGGAAGCCGCTATACGGGCTATTGAAAAATATGGAACCGGCTGTGCCGGTTCCCGTTTCCTGAACGGGACACTGGATATTCATGTGGAACTGGAAGAACGGCTGGCCCGTTTTGTGGGCAAGGAATCCGCGGTATTGTTCAGTACAGGCTTCCAGGTCAATATCGGGGCATTATCCTGCCTTACCGGGCGTAACGACTATATCCTGCTGGATGAAATGGACCATGCCTCTATCATTGATGGTTGCCGCCTGTCTTTTTCGCGGGTGATCAAATACGCCCATAATGATATGGCTGACCTGGAGCGCAAACTCCGCAGCCTGCCGGAGGATGCGGTTAAACTGATCGTGGTAGACGGCATATTCAGCATGGAAGGGGACCTGGTTACCCTTCCGCCCATCACGCAGCTGGCTGAAAAATATGGGGCAAATATCATGATCGATGATGCCCATGCTTTGGGGGTGATCGGCCAGCATGGTTCCGGTACCGCCTCGCATTTCAAACTGACAGGCCAGGTCGACCTGATCTCCGGTACTTTCAGCAAATCTTTTGCCTCGCTTGGCGGTTTCGTCGCGGCTGATAGGGAAACCATCGACTATATCAAGCACCGAGCGAGGTCGCTGATTTTCAGCGCCAGTATGCCGCCGTCGACCGTAGCGAGTACGCTGGCCGCATTAGACATTATAGAAAGAGAACCGGATCGCATCGTGAAGCTTTGGGATAATACGCATTATGCCGCTACGTTAATGCGGTCAGAAGGATTCGACCTGGGTGTTTCGGAAAGCCCCATCCTGCCGATCTATATCCGTAATAATGATAAAACCTTCCTAACGACCAAATATCTCCAGGATGCTGGTGTCTTTGTCAATCCGATCGTATCACCCGCCGTACCGTCCGACTCCTCCTTAATCCGGTTCTCGTTGATGGCTACCCATAGCTTCGCGCAGATCGATGAGGCCGTGGAAAAGATCGGCAAAGCCTTCCGGAAATACCGGGTTTCCCGTTTGTCGGCTAAACTGGAAAAGGCATCCTGAGTGATAACGTATGAAAAATGAGCAAGCAGATGGGCCTCTGCTGCAAACCGCCCTTATAAAATATAACCCCGTCAAATATGATCAACGCGAAAATAACAGCCATAAGTTCTTATGTCCCGGATCAGGTGGTCCTTAACAAATGGTTTACGAAAACAATGGATACCAGTGAAGAATGGATCGTATCGAGGACCGGCATCCGGGAGCGGCGTTTTTCCGCGCCAGATCAGTTTACCAGCGACCTGGCCATTAAAGCGGTAGAAAACCTGCTCGTTCAAAATCCGGAAGCCTCATCGCATAATATCGATTTTATTATAGTGGCCACCACAACGGCTGACCAGGTGATGCCTAATATGGCAAGCAGGGTTCAAAATCATTTTAAGATCAACAACTGCGGATGCATCGATGTGATGGCAGCCTGTGCCGGCTTTGTTTACGGTATCATCCTTGCGAAGGGACTTATCGCCTCCGGGACACACCGTAAGGTGCTGGTTATTGGTGCGGAAACCCTCTCCAAATTCACGGACTATTCAGATCGAAGCTCCTGCGTCCTGTTTGGTGACGGCGCAGGCGCAGGGCTGGTGGAGGTTTCTGAAAAAGCCGGTATTTTTAAAGGGGTCAGCGGTACGGACGGCAGCCATGGCCATGACCTTTACCTGAGCCAGAACAATGCTGTGATCAATGGCGGGCCGGTTGCGGCCAATGGCAAGATCCATCAGAACGGCAAGGTCGTTTTTAAATGGGCGGTACAGCACATGAGCCAGAAATTGCTGGAACTGATGGAAATCAACCGGATGCTGCCGGATGAGCTGGATTGGGTCATCCTGCATAGCGCCAACATGCGGATCATTGAAGCCGTGGCCGCAGCCACCGGTTTTCCCCTTAGCCGGATGCTGACGAGCATTGAATTATACGGGAATACCTCCGCAGCTTCCATTCCGCTGGCCTGGGACCTGGCTGTCCGTTCAGGCAAATTAAAAAAAGGAGATAAAGCCTTGCTTTTGGGATTCGGCGGCGGGCTGACCTATGCCGGTGTGATCATTGAGGTTTAAAGCAGTGATAGCCGAACCCATAAACTGCATCAGGAATAATTGTGTTTCTTAATGTGAAAATGGCTGATGACGGCCTTTCCGATCTGCTGGATCAGTTCGGAATCAAATTCAGCGTTACCCATTTCGTGGTTTTCCACCCAGGTATCCGCCGCATCCAGGTGAATTTTACAGTTTATGCCTTCCAAAAGGACTTCGAATGAAGAATCCCTTTTACAGGGCGGGGTAAGGATATAATACATATACGCCCGCTGCTGATATTTTACCCATAGAGGCAAGCCTATCATTTGATTTATTTCTTTATTGCTGAAAACCGGTATTTACGCTTTGGCCAAATCTTCTACAAACAAGTTGCTGAACAATGGATTTGACCGGTTAATGAATTTAATTTCCAGTGCTTTTTCGCTCGTGACATATAAGATCAGGATCGGCGCAGCTATGCTTAACAATGGGACAGCTTCGTAAAACCTGTAAAGTATTGCTTCCTTATCGCAATTGATCCCTGCCTTCTGGCGGGCTGCTTTGACAAAATCCTCTGCTATGCCATTCAGTAATTCAACATTATGGTTGTTTCGTTTACTGATCGCCTCAAAATCAAATCCCGCCTGCAGTAAATCGTAACCCATATTAAACGTATCTTTCATTTTTCCTTATCATTGCCCGCCTGCTATTTTTAAAGCGGCGGCGTAAATCCCAGGCAGCGTATCCGAACGCATGTCCTTTATGACAAAGGTAATATTCCGATAAGCGAAAAAATGCGGTAAAACATCAGGCGGAATACTGATTTATATCATAGCGTTAATTTACGTTTAAAGCAAAAAATCACCTAATTTTGTAATATGTCAAAACCAAAAGCGGAGTATACTTTCTGGACGAAATACAAAAAATTCGCGGGAAATGAAATTTTGCTGTACGTGGTGATGGTCGTTGGCATCATCCTTGGGATCATCATTGTCAGCTATTTTCAGAAATAACCTAAAGTTGCGTTCGTAAATATCTTAATAAGTTGAAATATCCTGCCGACTATTATTTTACCAAAGAGCATGAATGGGTTCATCTAAACGGGGACACAGCTTTTATCGGGCTAACGGAACTGGCTAAACAGGAGCTCCAGGAAATTCTGAGTATTGAGATCCATAAAATGGGGGAAAACTTGAGTGCCGATCAGGCTTTCGGGCGGATCAGGTCCTGTCGTTATTTAGGTAAATTGGTGATGCCTTTCGCAGGCAAAATCATCGCCGTCAACGAGGCCTATTGCAGTGATCCTAAGTTATTCAATTCCTGCTTTGACGAGGAGCATTGGATCGTCAAAGTAAAGCTGATCGAACCTGTAGACCGGAGCCGGTTACTGGATCAGAACAGCTATAAATCCTATAAAGCCAATAACTACCTGCACCTGGTCAAGTATCTTTTAAACTAATTTATTTTTTGCGGAATAGCAGTATTGTCGATTATCCTGATCAGTTCATCCAGGTCAAAAGGCTTTTGAAGATAACCGTCTGCCCGGGCGTATTGGGCCAGGGCCTCTGTATCGTCGTCCGTAGAAAACACTATAATTGGTTTGCTGGCGGCCCCCATTAAGTTTTTGATCCCGGAAGAAAGGGAAATGCCGTCCCTTTTATGACCGCTCCACTCGTCCAGTAAAATGATGTCCGCCCATTGTAAGGGCAATTCCCGGGGCGATAACCGGGAACAAGTGGTCACCTCATGACCCTCAGCAGTCAGCATGTGGCGGGTAATATTCCTGATATCTTCGTCCTCATCAATTACGAGTACTTTCATGGTATTGCTTTAGCATAAAAAACAATAAACGCATAAAAGCCGGAAAAGGTTTTTTTACAGGTTGTTAAGTACGGCTATGGCAGCCGAAGTCTGAATAGCAGCAGGTTACTCAGGGTATGGGCCTGGTCTTTCGCCTCTTCGGCGGTTTCCCCCTGAAAATGCGTATCGACCGTGGTTTCAAAAATAGAAAGCCATTTATTGTATTGGTCCTGAGTAAGGGCCAGGGGGACGTACCGGGCAAAAGGATTACCGGAATAATGGGGGGCTTTTAATAAAGCGGCCTCCCAGAATGCGCAGACCTTATTGAAATGGTCCACGTCATTAAGCACGATCTTGCCGGTAAATACAGGGCCTGTCAGCGGGTCATTGAGAATGGCCACATGAAAAAGCCGGATCAGGTACCTGATATCAGCCAAATTTCCGATGTCTTTTCTATCCATCTTTATTTTTTTTGTGCAGTCCGCAAATCAGTTTGCCGCCGATTGGTCAAAGCTCCTTTTTGTTCAATGCTAACCGCCAAAATTACAAATACTTGCCGTCAGAATTCCGCTAAAATAAGCGTGAAAAAACTGATTTTTATCATGGAAATATTGTTTCGGACATCAGGGGGAAGTCTGTAAATTTAATTTTTCGCTTCCATTAATGATGCCTGTAAATTTTAACCGGTCATTTAGATCCACGCCTACTATATAAAGCCGTCTACATATGTTCCAAATCCTGATCACCGCTGCCTCTGTATTGTTCGCCCTGCATGTTATCCTGCTGTTGGGATCGTTCTCCCGAAAAAAAGTACTTGCCAAAAGGTATTTTTATTCACATGTTAGCTTATGGCTGGCAGGCATTGCGGTTTTCGCCCTGGCTACAATCTGCCATGGCACGCAGCGATCCGGGTTTTTAGACTTTTTTGATACTACTTTCAGGAGAATCATGATCTTAGGTTTTACGCTTTTCCTCTCCGCTGTAGCCCATGTGATCGTCCGCCTGCTCGTGCTGCCTATCATTCGCAGGCCTTAAACGGATGTGAACACCAGGCTGGCGTTATGTCCGCCAAATCCGAAGGTGTTGCTGAGTACTACCTTTAGTTTTTCCTTTACGGCCTCTTTCAATACAATTTTCAAGTCCGGGGGTATCTGCGGATCGATGGTCACCGTATTGATGGTGGGCGGGACGATCTGGTCGCGCATCGCCAGCAGGCAAATCACCGCCTCAATTGCGCCCGCTGCGCCAAGCAGATGCCCGGTCATAGATTTGGTCGAGCTGATGAACGTTTTCAGATTGGCAGGACCTGCTAAAGATTTGATCGCCCGTATTTCGGAAAGATCCCCGACAGGCGTTGAAGTTCCATGCGCATTCAGGTAGTCCACATCGCCGATGGACACGCCCGCCTCTTTAAGAGCGATCTTCATGGCTTTTGCTGCCCCGGCACCTTCAGGATGCGTAGCGGTAATGTGATAGGCATCCGCCGTCATGGCAGCACCTGTTAGTTCACCATAGATAAAGGCCCCCCTTTTTCGGGCGTGCTCATACTCTTCCAGCACCAGTGCCCCGGCTCCTTCGCCCATGACAAAGCCATCTCTGGAAATATCGAACGGCCGGGAGGCGTGCAGTGGGTCATCATTTTGCAGTGACATGGCCTTCATGGCGCAAAACCCGCCGATGGATGCCTCGGTGACCGGGGCTTCTGATGCGCCGGTAATGATGATTTTAGCTTTGCCGAGCCGGATATAATTAAAGGCATCCATGATCGCGGTATTAGCGGTGGCACAGGCAGAAACGGTCGTATAGTTGATCCCCATCAATCCATGACGAATGGAGATCATGGCGGAGGACATATTGGAGATCAGTTTCGGTACGAAAAAAGGGCTGAACCTTGGTATTTTACCGCCCTCTGCATATTCAGTCACCTGTTGTTCAAATACGCCCATTCCCCCCTGCCCAGAACCCCAGATCACGCCGACATCGAAGGGTGACAGCCTTTCTATATCGAAACCGGAGTCGTTTATGGCCTGGTCGGTAGCGACCAAAGCAAACTGGGTAAAAAGATCGGAGCGCTTCAAGGTATGCTGGTCCAAATGTTCCGCTGGGTTAAAATCGGACAACTGGCAGGCAAAACGCGTCCGGAACAGACCTGGGTTAAAGCGCCGGATCAGGGCGGCGGTACTTTTGCCTCCGACGATATTTTTCCAAAAGGTGTTAAGGTCATTCCCGGACGGGGCAAGTACGCCAAGGCCAGTTACCGCGACGCGATGAAGTCGATTCATATAGTTAATGTTATTATAATAGTGGTAATTAATAAAGCGGAACAAATGAAATTGTAAGGATTTTCAGCACTTTATCTTAAACAAGGAAGATTATAACGTTGGCCTATTATTAAACTTTGTATTCAATATCCATTTTGGAAAAAATATTATGATTTCGCTGATTCCTATTATCATTTTATAGTTCATATAAGAAGTAATAATCTTTAATAAAGATTTATTCCTATTATAACAAAAGTATTGATATAAATCCTCCCTCTATTGGTAAAAGGTCAACCGAAATACTGATATTTATCATAGTTCTCCAGTTTTGTTATTAAAAATTAATTCACGAATACGGGGAATTCAACGTTAACTGATTGCTGAAATTAAAAAATCAGCATGATGGTCTTTTTGACTATGGAATTTTTCAAGCAAAAAAATTTGAGATCAAAAACCAAATTGGCCTGCTATTCTATCGACGTGCGAAAGATTAAATTTTGCGCTGGTTTTAGTCCTTTTTCCAATTCGCTTAGCACGAGAAAAACTGTTTTATGAAAGTGCTATGCCTAAATTGATATGGTCGATCTTTTCTCCTATGGCATTTAATAATTGCTTGTCCAGGTCATCTTCATTTCGCTGCATCCATAGATTTCCGCATTTAAAAAGTACCGCCTCTTCCCCATCCGGGAACCTGACCGTCCAAGCATTCCAATGCTTAAAGGTCTCTGAAATAATTTGCAGTACCTGTTTATATCCGTTTCGTGATATGACTATTTCATAACTCATAGTTTTACGGCTTTTATCAGATGTGAAATACTCGTATGAACGGTGCTTATTTAGCGTAAAGATACGTTAGTTGATTGCCATATAAAAGATTTATCACCATGTCATTATCTTTTATAAGTTTTCACCAACAATTATAAAACGACTTAAACAACTTTTTTTCTAGTTCCACAACTGCTGTGCTGTTTCGACGAGTGTTCTATAGGCGAAAAAGATTATTATTAAAAAAGAAATTGCAGGTGAAGGAAAAACAAACAATAATATAATCAAAAGTAAAATAGATAGATTGGAATGTGGAATTCAAGACTAATGAACACCACTAAGAACTGATATTTTTAATCGTTTTTAATCACTTTATGTTTTATCACAGTTTTATCAGAATGAAAAAAGGCTTTACGAAGATCCGTAAAGCCTTGATTATCAGGTGGAGAATATCGGAGTCGAACCGATGACCTCTTGCATGCCATGCAAGCGCTCTAGCCAGCTGAGCTAATCCCCCAGTAGTAGTATTGGCCCCGTAGGGACGGCAAAAGTAACAAATTTTGTGAAATGACAAATACTTGTGGCAATTTTTATTATCAGGTTGAAAAAGATGTAAAAAAGTAAAGCCCCTGATGGGCAGGGGCCTTTACTAACCAATTATAAACCTAAATTATGAGAAGACTTGTTTGTTATTTTTAATAGTGTAAAAGTAACACTAAGTTTTTAAATGCGAAAATTTAATTTGTAATTTATTTGTAACATTTTAACAGATACTCATATTAAATTACCGCATTCGCAATGATAGTGCAAATATATTAACAACTGTTTAAATTACCATTAAAAAAATGTATAAATGTTAGTTAGACGGCTAAAAAATTGCAAACGCTATAATTATGAGGGATATACGTATTGATAGCGTGCGATAATTAATAAGCGCGTTATAAAAAAGCGGCGTTTACCCGGGTAAACGCCGCTCGCGTGATTAGGTATAGGTAAGGTATTTTAAGCAATAACTAATTGTATACACTGGCGCACGGTAAGGTTTTGTGATACAGCGCCATCTGCAACTCTTTTACCCGTTTGGTACTCATTCGCAATTACACGCAGCTTTTCTTCAAGTTTCCTGCAAAGCTCTTCGTCTTTATCATAGCCAATTGATTTAAGCGGAGTGTTTGTAAGCAGGTTATAACAATGGTCTACCGGCAATCCGCAGATACTTAAAATATCGTATTTGATTTGATTACTAATAAATATTATATCCATACTGCAATACTCAGAAGGGTAATTAGCGTAAATATACCTTTTTGTTTATTATGCTTTATATAGCATAAGCCCGATACGATAGCTAATATTGTTCAATAATTAAATATTATTGCTTTTACGAAATCATTATGCAATATGTTTGTGTATTGATTAAAATTTTAATTAAAAATATCTGTTGAGGTGATATACCGTATAACTACGCGATTTTAAAATCACGTAGTTATACGTGGTTTTACAGTGGGGCATCAACAAGGCGGTATTTAAGGGCAAAAAGAACCAAACCGGCAGTATTACGGCATTTAATTTTATTGATCAGGCTGTTGCGGTGCCCCTCTATGGTGCGCACGCTTAAAAAAAGCTCGGCAGCAATTTCAACGTTGTTCAGTTCCTTGCATATCAACTTTAGCACCTGTATCTCGCGTTTGGTTAACGTTACCGGCAACCCGTTTAATGCATCCTGCATGGCCTGGCGATGATTGGCACTGTTACGTAACGCTTTTTGCACATGCTTATTAAAGTAAAAGCCGCTTTTATATACGGTGTTAACGGTTAACAGCAGTTCATCCTTATCGCAGTTTTTTACCAGGTATGATGCCGCGCCCGCGTTGATCATTTGCGTTATCAGCATTTCATTTGCATGCACTGTTAATATAATTACTTTAATATCAGGGTAATTTGTATGCAGATACTTATTTAGCTCAATGCCGTTTATGCCCGGCATGTCCATATCTATAATGGCAATATCAATCTGGATATTAAACTTTTTTAATGTATCAATAAAAGCCTGTCCGCTTACACATTCTGCCAATAACCTAAAATTCTCTACAGAATTGACCAACAAGGCCAGGCTTTGCCTGAAAAGGTTTTGATCATCAACTATCGCGATATTAATTTCTTGCATAGCGGTTTAGGGTAAAGGATATTCAATTTTAACATTGAAACCTTTTCCTGAATATGGCATAATGTTATAAGTGGCGTTGATATTTAGCAGCCGGCTTTCGATATTTTGCATACCCATACCTGTTTTTATCAGCGCGGCATCTGCGGGTACGCCTTTCCCGTTGTCGGCGTAATCAATGTATAATTTGTTATCCGAAACGTTAAGATCAATAGTTGCCTTGCCCGCGCCTGAGTGTTTAATGGTATTATTTAACAACTCTTCTAACACCCGGTAAAATGCTGTAGAAACAGATAGCGGTAATTGCCCAAGCACCTGTTCGGCATTATTTGTTAGTGCAATCTCCAGTTTACCCGATTGATTGATAATGGTGCAATGCTCTGTTACCGCCGCGGCCAGGCCGTAATACCGCAAGGTAGTTGGCGATAGGTTATGCGAAATATTGCGCACGTCCTTAACTATTTTATCGATAATAGTTTTGGTAGATTGGGTAAAATCCTGGTAAGCCTTGTCTTCGCCGCCAGCCGGTTTAAACATTTCTATCAGCAGCCGTAAGCCCGATATAGTGGTGCCTACATCATCGTGCAGGTCCTGCCCAATGCGCTTTCGCTCGGCTTCCTGCGATTCAATAATGGCCTTTAACAGTTCTTTTTGATGCTCTATCTGGGCTTGCTGAAATTTTTGACGCTGTTTTAACAGCCGGTTTTGATTGCGCACGGAAAAGAATATGAACGACACGACCAGCAGAAAGGTCCCTGTCATTCCCAAAATCACTAATATGTAGATGTTATCGGTTGTGTTTTGCATTTATAAAATCCTACGGCAAATAAAACATATTCCAAAATCAGTATAGTATCGTGCACACTCCAAACAACTTGGTTAACATGCTGCCCTGCACTTAGCAAATAATTTGAAAATATGAACATGAACAAACAACTTGCAAGATATATAAGTATCCCGGCGTTTATCCAGTTGTACATATTGTCGCCCCAGTTTCCTTCTTCGGTATTTTGTTTTGATATATATAGTAAACTGTATATGATAAGTATAATAGCCCCTACAGGCCGTGTGTAAGTGTTAAACTCAATTTTATTTTGAATAAAAAGAAAATTAACGATACATAAGATGGTAAATACGGCAATCGCGACATACATCATATTCTGATATTTTTTTGCAGAGAAACAACTGTAAAACAACGAAAGAAAAAAAAATTCGATAATAGTGTATATGCTGAGTAAATGGGCTGTGAAATGATGAAAAGCTATTAATATTAAATTGACAAGGTTAGATAATCCAGATAGTATCAGGAACCAAAAAATGACCTTTAAAGGTTTGGTTAAAGCCTTATAGTTTTTTAAGGCTATTAAAACCGGTATTAGAATAGTAGCCGGCACAAAGTACATTACATAAAACAGGTATAACATTAACATGCTTATAAGCCTTAAATATATGGAAGCTTATAAGCATATTAAAATAAATACAAAATTTATGAATCTAACGTATCTCCGGGCGATGTAACACAAGTAGGCGGGCAGGCAGTGGTTACATCGTACACGTTACTTTGCGTATCGCCAACGCCACCGCCAACCAACGGCAAAGTAAGCAATTCTTCGCCAGCTGAAACAGGCACCAGCATAAGTTGTGCGCTTTCTGCATCAGCCGGGTCTGTCAGTCCGATAAACGCTTTTACGGCCTCAGCATCCGGGTTGTACAGTATTATGTTTTGAAAATCGCAAATAGGTATCAGAAACGACCTGGTTACAAAAGCAGGATTGTTGTTACTGATAAAAGTGCGCCAGTTTGCGGCCCACTCTTTTGCGGTGGAAACTGGGATCGTTCCGTCTGGATAATTGACTGGCATAGTTTTAATGTTTAGGGTTAAGTAATTGAATTTAAATAATATTAGTAATGTGCCGATTTATACAGCACCGTAAATATAAGTTTTAAAAATGCAAAAAGCCCTTACAGTTATTGTAAGGGCTTTTATGCACCAAATTGCTTTTTACTATTAGTTAATAACCTCCGCCGGGTCGTGCCTGTTGCGCCGCCTGTTCAACTTTCTCGGTGGCGTACGTTTTGGCCTTGTTAAACCATTCAGGTGCGTCCTCGGTAATATCATCAAGGATCGACCGGCCGTTAGGGCCTTTTTTTGTAATATAATTTATTCCGTACCCAATGGCTGCGCCAACTGCTATAAATTTTAATAAGCCCATGATTGTTTATTTTAAGTAAATGTTATGTAATTACAGATGCAAGTATGATGCCAAATAGCATTATTTGTTACAATCTATAACCCGGTGGTGTGGCAGACGGAATTTTGAAAAAGTCTGCTAAGTGCATCCGCTAACCACATTTTTTGTAGCTGCATGGCTTAATAGCCGTTATGTATGGGGAATTAAGTCAACACCTGGTGAGTATGCTGCACAGGTATTTTCATAGAAAACGACGGTACGCTCCCTGTAACCATTGCTTTATTATGGTTTTGGTAAAAAATTATGTGCCCTATATGGTATCCGGTTTCAGACATGCAAGTCACGTGGCGTTATTTTAAACGGCGTTACAGGTATATACAGGCTCGTCGATAGTTCAGGCATCAATTTCAAAACCGAAACTAAAGGCAATTAATGGAGGTGCGCAAAACAACAGATATCCTCACGCGGCCTGGTTTTTGCAAGACGTAGCTCAATATCACAACAAAAGCTACTGAATAGCATCTTATATGCTATTTAATGCTTAAATTAGGGTATTGGTAGAGACTATATTATGATACTTTTTAACTCAACAAGATTTATATAACATGATCACATCATTGGTAACCGGCGGGGCTGGCTTTATTGGTTCGCACGTAGCAAAGCATTGTTTAGGCCTGGGGCATAAAGTTATAGTTTTAGATGACCTGAGCGGTGGTTTTGAAGACCACGTGCCCGCAGGTGCAGAATTTGTACTCGGATCGATCAATGATGTAGCGCTTCTGGAAGATTTGTTTGCCAAACATAAGTTTGATTATGTATATCATCTGGCGGCTTACGCTGCCGAGGGCTTGTCGCATTTTATCCGTCGGTTCAACTATAACAACAACCTTATCGGCTCGGTAAATTTGATAAACCTGGCGGTATTGTATAAGGTAAAGTGCTTTGTATTTACCTCTTCTATAGCCGTTTATGGCGCCGGTCAGCTGCCCATGTTAGAAAGCATGGTGCCACAGCCCGAAGACCCGTATGGTGTGGCAAAATACGCGGTAGAAATGGATTTGAAAGCGGCACATCATATGTTTGGCCTTAACTCGGTTATCTTCCGCCCGCATAATGTGTACGGCGAAAACCAAAACATAGGAGATAAGTATCGCAACGTTATAGGCATATTCATGAACCAGATAATGCAGGAAAAGCCAATGACAATTTTTGGCGACGGCGAACAAACCCGTGCGTTTAGCTATATTGATGACGTTGCGCCGCATATTGCAAATTGCGTAAATGTGCCCGCGGCTTATAACCAGGTATTTAACGTAGGCGCCGATAAACCGTATACGGTTAACGAGTTGGTGCAGGTGGTGGCCAAAGAGCTGGGCGTGCAGCCAAAAGTTACCCATCTGGAAGCCCGTAAAGAAGTTATGCATGCGCACAGCGACCATTCAAAGGCGGCCGGCGTATTTGGCAACAGCAAAAACGTAAGCCTTGAAGAGGGTATCGCTAAAATGGCCGCGTGGGCAAAGGTAGTAGGCTCGAGGGCCAGTGCAGAGTTTGAAAATATAGAGATAGAAGAGAACCTGCCACAAGGTTGGAGCAAGAAACAAAAGGCGATTAATTCGTAAAAACATTAGCGCATTTTGGTAAACATTTATATTTTTGTGCCAAATAAAGTAAAAATGGAATCATCAACGCAAAAAGCTAACGCAGAGGGTCACTATAAATTTTTAGTTATCGCTATCCTTATTGGTATTACAGGTATATACTTACGTTTTGCCAGTTTTAAGTATGCAGATGCAATAGCCAACGTGATATTTATTTTAGGTATAATACTTGCCCTGAGAGCTGTTTTTCGGATACTGAAGTAAGTTAATCAAAATATAATGAAAGCGCCCCAGTTTTGGAGGCGCTTTTTTTATGCATTTACTTTTAAAGACGCGATCGCTCGCGTCTGCATAATCTATAACCAGGTTTAAGGTATCGCGTTTTTACTCTGCTGCATTTTTTGGCCGGTATTTAGATCCGTTCAGTATTTTTTGGGCATCGCCATTGTTCATTAGCTGTTGCAGGGTAACCTCGGGGTGCTTCTCCATGTATTGCCGTACAATTTGCCAGCCTGTCCATACCGCAAGTTTTGGCGCCGAATCGTTTTTATCACCAAGGCCGGGTGTAAAGGGCGCCTCGCCCAGGTATTTTTGTATTTTTTGATAATCAGTTTCGTACAACAGGTTCTCTTCTAAAAAAAAGCCCCAAATATTGGCCTTAAAATCTTCACACCATTTTAACTGCTTTGCCGTATAACCAATTTTTGTGGAGTCGGGCGCATCAGGCAGGGTTTGGTCCATAAAGTACAAGATCTTACCATTGTACACCATTTTTGCCAATAACGACTTATCCTCCGGGTTTTCGGGGAACATATCTTCACGGGCCATACCTTCAATTACGCGGGGTGCAATGTTATCTGGCGTAAACCTGCGGGATATATAATGCGGAAAACTTTCAACCAGGGCCGGATAAAATCTGGAATCGGCACCCAGGAAAAGGTCTAGCCCAATGGCAAAATAGTCATCGCCAATAGAAGTTTGCGCTTGAAATCCAGACCAATACGCGTATACCCTGGGTATTTTTTTTTGCGGATAATAATATTTTAACCTGCGAAAGGCATCCGTAAGCTCGGCATTTTGCTTTTTAGTATTTGCGTAAACGGCATCAACATCATGTTTTAAATCCATGTATGATTTGCTGGCAAAAATGGCTCTTAGGGTTTTAAAATAAGCGGTATCGCGCACACTCCCTATTTTTAAGATACGTTCAATAAAGTCCTGGTAAAAATTGCCATACTTTTTTTGGAGGAACGCCGCCTGCTGCGCCATGGGGGTAGTACGCATGGCATCAAAGTCAAGATCAAAGCGTTCAATTTTTACCTGTACCGGGATATTGCTTACATCAACCTTTTTGTTGCGGTTACATGCGGTAAAAACCACGCAAAGTGAAAAACTTATGCAAATAAGTATTGTTTTACACGAATAAGACATCATAATGGCGTTTTAGCAAAAATAATTTTTTTATTTGCATTAAGGCGTTTATAGCGGGTTAAGAAGTATTATTGAATTGTTACCTTGCTAAAATAACCAGGTTAAACTCTCGCTGTAAACTGCGTACTACTCAATATAAGTCATGAAAATAGCATTAGCTCAGCTTAATTACCATATAGGTAACTTTGAATCTAACACTGACAAGATCATTAACGCCATCCGCCACGCAAAGCAGAACAGCGCTGACCTGATCGTTTTTTCCGAGTTATGTATATGTGGTTACCCCGCGCGCGATTTTTTAGAATTTAACGAGTTTATAAGCTTGTGCGACGCAGCCGCAAAAAAAATTGCCGGCGAATGTATCGGCATTGCCTGTATAATAGGCCTGCCCACACCAAACCATAACCCCGAAGGTAAGGACCTGAATAACTCGGCCTATTTTATAGAGAACGGCGAAGTTAAAGCCATTGTAAATAAAGCGCTTTTGCCTAACTACGATATTTTTGACGAGTATCGCTACTTTGAGCCATCCACTACCTTTAACTGTATAGATTTTAAAGGGAGACGCATTGCGCTTACCATATGCGAAGACTTATGGAACACCATCGAGAACCCGCTGTATGTTACCCGCCCTATGGATACGCTAATAAAGCAAAGCCCCGATGTGATGATCAATATCGCGGCATCGCCTTTTGCCTACAACCATGACGAGGAGCGCATTGCTATTTTAAGCGATAATGCCCGCCGTTACAACCTGCCGTTGTTTTATGTAAACCATGTAGGTGCCCAAACCGAACTGATATTTGACGGCGGATCGTTAGTGTTTGATAAAACGGGAAAAACGGTAGACGAAATGCCCTACTTTACCGAAAACGTAGCCTATTATACTTTGCATGACAACGCAGAAATAACCTTTGAACATCCTACCACCCAAAAAGCCGCGCGCGAAAGTGATATAGAACAGATACACCAGGGCCTGGTATTGGGTATACGCGATTACTTTTACAAATCGGGCTTTAAACAGGCTACGTTGGGCCTGTCGGGGGGCATAGATTCGGCCGTGGTGTGCGCGTTAGCCGCCGAAGCGCTTGGCCCCGAAAATGTAATAGCGGTGTTGCTGCCGTCTAAGTTCTCCAGCGAACATTCGCTCAAGGATGCTGAAGACCTGGTAAAAAACCTGGGTTGTAAATCGGAGACCATAGCTATCGAAAAAATCACCGACGCATTTGAGAGCGCGCTGCATCCGCAATTTGCGAACCTGCCGTTTAACATAGCCGAAGAGAATATACAATCGCGCAGCCGGGCGGTATTACTGATGGCCATGTGCAACAAATTCGGGTACATTTTGCTTAATACGTCGAACAAAAGTGAAACGGCGGTAGGCTACGGAACGCTTTACGGCGACATGTGCGGCGGTATTTCGGTTATTGGCGATGTGTTTAAAACGCAGGTTTTTCAACTGGCCCGCCACCTGAACCGGCAACGGGAGATAATACCTATAAATACCATAGTGAAGCCGCCATCCGCAGAGTTAAGGCCCGACCAAAAAGACACCGACTCGTTGCCGGAATATGATATACTGGATGCCATTTTGGTGCAGTATGTTGAACGGCGCTGCTCATCGGCAGAAATAATAAAGCAAGGTTTTGACGAAGCTACAGTGCGGAAGGTGCTTAGGCTGGTGAACCTGGCCGAGCATAAACGATACCAAACGCCGCCCATATTAAGGGTATCGCCAAAGGCATTTGGAATGGGCAGGCGCATGCCAATTGTAGGTAAATATTTAACATAGGGCACCAAATTGCGGCTACTATTTTTTGATTTGCTGTTAAAGCGATTAAACCTTTGCGTTTATAGTAGTCTAAGACTTAAAAATTAATGGTAAGGCAATGAGAAAATATATCTATTTAATGCTGACAGTAGCTTTTGTATCGCTGCTATCGGCCTGCAGCAGTTATAATTACTATACCGCTGCGGCAAACAAAACAAACCTGTCCGCTTATCGCACCTTTGCCTGGGCAGCCCCGCAAAAAGCCCGTAATAAGCAATGGCGGCCGCTTGATGAGATTGGCAGCGGCAAGGTGCAGGAAGCCGCCAGACAAGCCCTGGTTGCTAAAGGATTAACCTTCCAGAATCAAAACCCGGACTTGTTGGTACGTTATTTAACCGTAACCGGCCGCGGCACTAAAACAGAGTTTTATTCGCCATATTACGGTGGTTTTTATGGCGGCGGATGGGGTTACGGCTGGTATCGCCCTTATTTTGGTTATGGCTGGTACCGCCCGTATTATGGTTACGGATGGGGCCCAACCTTTGCACAAAAGGTGCATTATAAAGAAGGTACCATTATTATCGACCTTATTGACAGCAAAACCAGGGAGGTGGTATGGCGCGGTTACGGCGTTGGCGAATTGCATAACCCCAAACAAACGATGCGCGATATCCCAAAAGTTGTTGAAGGGATAATGAAACAACTGGAACTGGCTCCGCCCGCCCGCAAATCATAAAAAGTAACACATATTAAAAGGGATGCAAGCTTGTATCCCTTGTTTAAATTATAACTGTTTTTGATACGTTTATGTTCACGTTCGCGCCATGTGAACATCGTGAACATTCATGAATGCCTGATAATCAATTATTTAATACTGACGCATTCTTGTCAATAGGCAGGTTTTGCAGCTCATAATACTTATCCCTCTCTTATTAAGCCACTAAGAAGCTTTATTAAACTTGCCGAAAATAATGAGGATAGCTTATAAACAAAAAGGGATGCAAATTTTGCATCCCTTTTTAAATATCCTGAATCATTATCGTAGTAAACCCGGGCTTTAACTAAACACTAAGTGCCTTTTGTTTTTTATACAAGTGGTAAGCGTAAAAGGCAACCGCGGCAAACAGCAAAACATACACCCAGGTATCAAGCGGTAAATCGCAGGCAGGCGGTTCGTACGGTGCATCCGGGTCGCTTGGCGGTTCCGGGTCCTCGCACTGTGCAAAAGCTGTTACACTGAAAAGTAAAAACGAAAATAAAACAAACAGTATTTTCCTCAATCTTATCACAATCGCTCTTTGTTAATTTTTTACAAATTTACCATTTCCTACCACAGTTTTATTACCGTTGTTTACCACCTGAACAAAATAAGTGCCGGGCAACAGGTTGTTCACATTGTTTTGCCAAACGGTATTTGTTGTAGTAACCGATCTTACTACGCTTCCGTTGCCGCTGGTTACGGTTATAGTATAGGATGTAGCGCCCTCCTGCGGCAGTATTGCCACATTTACGGTGGTAGTAACCGGGTTAGGGTATATGTTAATATTGCTAACCACTATGTTTTGCCCTTGTTTGGCATACATCAGTTCCCTGATCTCGGAATAGCTGATCTCTCCGTTTAGATCGGTTGTTTTTAAGCGATATTGGTTTTTACCTATTACCGGGAACCTGTCTGTCAGGGCGTAATCACCGTTGCCGGTTGATTTAAGGCTGCTAACTACATCCCATGTTTTACCATTATCGGTGCTGCGTTCTACAACAAAGCCGGTGTAATCGCTTTCATTTTCGGTTGTCCAGCTCAGTTCGGCACCTGACGTGGTTTTCGAAGCCGAAAACTTTAAAAGGGTAAGTGCGTAATCGGGGTTCTGGCGTATCACAAGCGCAAAGCGGTTAGCACCGTATGTGGCCGTATCGCTCAGTGTAGCATTAAAATTATAAGTTTTATTAGTGCCGATGTCTAACGAATCCTTTCTCCATTTATCCATCAGCCAGATAGAATATAATTGCGGTACGTTCTTCAGTTCGTTAAGGTTAAGCTGGTATATGCCTGTTGCCGGTACTTTTACGGTTAAAGGTATAGTAAGCGATTTAGCAGGATAAGGCAGCTCGTTAATTGCCAGCTCTTTATTATCTGCCGAACGGGTTGACAGGCTTATTACGTTATTTCCCTTCAGGTACTCTGCATCTTCGTTTTTGGCAAAGGTTGGTTTGGCAGTGCTTTTAAAAAACACCAGCGATTCCTCTTTATTATTATCGTCCTGTATAACCTGTAAACGTAGATACTGCACCGGCGGCTTTGTAACAGCGGGCGCTGCCATAGTAGCGGCAGCGGATGTTGTTGCCGCGGCGGTGCCCATCAGTGTTTGCCTGTTCAATTGCTGTGCATTTAACTTGCCGGCCTGGTTAGGGGCCGACATCAATACCGACGAAGCAGTTAATTGCGTATTTACCTTAGCTGCCTCGGTAAAAGTAAGTGTTGGGTTTTTATCAGTAGCCCTAACAAAAAATGCCTGGCCGCTTGGTATAACATTCGCGTTTGATAGCGCGCTGTTATCAAAGTTTGTACCCACGCCCGCATGCCCCGCTATATAAGTAGCATAAGCCTTTAAACGCGGATTATATATGCGGATAGTGCTATCGATATGTGTGCCTGCAATAGCAGCTGTACCAAATTTATCCCAGTCAATCGAGCTCGCGTACGGGTTGCCCACCAGGTTATAACCGCGTACCGCCGTGTTTGCTATAGAATCGGTATATAATAACTTACCGGCACCACCGGCATTCGTCCAGTGCGTAACGGTTATAGCGCCCTGGTTTAAATAACCTGTAGAAGTAAATGTTGCGGGCTGCGCAACAGATTGCGGGCTGGTTGGATCTGTAGTGGTCGGTCCGCCTCTGAAGAAAAACAGGATGCCATTACCTGCCGGTAAGGTAAATGTATTTACTTCACCATCCAGGTTAATATTGTATGCCGGCGTGTTGTTGATCTTATTGATACCCCGGAAGTTACCCGATATGAACGAGGTATACGCCGGAACAAGATTTTCGCGGTAGGCATATATCGATGGATTAGCCGGCGTTGTATTGCTAAATCCGCCGGTACCTGATGTGCCGGTGATCCATGATTGGGTTTTCGAATAGCTTAGGTTAGGCCAAACCGCAAGGCTGCTCGACTCCGATACCGCTGATGACAATAAGCGGTACCCGCGGCTGTATGCTTTCCCGCCGGTGATGTAACGCTCAACATTAACGTTACCGGTGATGCTTGCAGTAGACGGAAGTTCGGTAACCGTTGCCGAGCCGCTGGTGTCTGATTTTAGCGTTAATACGCCGCCGGTAGCCAAAGTAACCTTGCCCGATAGCGTTAGCTTACCGGTACTGGCAACGCCGAAACCGGCGCCTGTACCGCCTAAAGTTTTGGTACGGGTAGTGCCGCTTGAATTGCTAAAGGTTACGTTATTAAAAGTAAAGGCGGTAGCGGCGTTGTTATTGATCGTCTGCACGTTTGTCTTGTTGAAAACCATGGTACCGGTGCCACCTGTAAAGGTTCCGCCAACATCGTTAGTGAAGGTAGTGGAGTTGAAATTAATGTTACCGCTGCCTGCCGTAAATGCCCCTGTGTTTGTAAAGTTGCCCGTTATATCAATATCGCCGGCACCGGCGTTAAAAGTGCTTTTGTTATTGACAGCGCCGCTAAAAGTTACATTACCGGTACCTAACGTTACAGTACCGCCTGCGTTATTTGTTAAAGCGGCAAAAGTACCTGTACCTGAGGCAAGGTTTAAGCTGCCGCCCGAGTTGTTTGTAAATGTTCCCGAGGTAGTAAAAGTACCCGCTGCCGACTGTGTGATAGTACCCGTATTGGCAACGGTAGTCGAAAAGGTTATTCCGTTGCTGCCTGTATTTGTAATAGTACCCGAATTTGTTGTCGCGCCTGCAACCGTTAAGGTCCCTGCAACAGACATATCGCCGGCATTATTTAACTGGGCACTGCCTGTCAACTGTAATGTAGCCCCCGAGGCTACAGAAGAAGCAGCGCCGCTTGATAAAGCCAGTTTGCCGGTACCGCTGCTTGTAATAGTGCCTGTAGAAGATGCATTTACGGTGATGCCGTTGCTAAGGGTTAACGTTTGCGCGGTATTTATAGTTAAAACAGGTGTGTTATTATTGCCAAAGGTTATGCCGCGTATTGTTTTAGATGCGCTAACAGTGGGTTGGTTATAAGGATATTGGTAAGCCACCACACCAATACGTACCACATCGTTTGTACCGGGCGCAGCGCCCCCGCCTCCGTTTAGTGTTCTGTAGTTGCCCGCATCGGTAAAGCTTGTACTGCTGCTGCCCACCCAATCGTAAGTAGCTGCGATGGTAAAGGTATTACCGTTTGATGTGCTTAAGTTGCTGTATTGTTTATAAGGTGTACTTTGGGTTAACGATGCTGTTCCGTTAACAAAATTATAGGTTAAGCTACCAGTACTATAACTTGTACTTGCGGTAAAATCCGCCACCAGGAAATAGTAATATGAACCGTTGCCGGTAAAACTGTTTAAGTTTTGGCTTAAGCCGGTTATGGTGGTACTGGTGCCCGGGAAGCTAACCGAGGCGCCTGTATTTACCGCATCGGCAAAATAAGGCGTAGTAGACCGGTAAAGCTTGCCTTGTGTAAAATACGCGTTGGTACTGATGTTACTTGGGATATTAATTTGGTTTATAGTTAAAATGCCCGTTACATCAACCTTAAAACCAAACAAAACAATACCGGTTTGGCCATAGCTTAAAGCGCCTTGAGTTATGCCGTTACTGGCGCTGTTATAGCCGGTTATGGTAACACTGGGCAGGGCCAGCGAAAAATTTGTACCATTTACATCGCTGGCAACAGCAACGTTTGAACTTGTAGGGCTGCTTTGTACGATGGAGTTTGACGCCGACGCCGCGAATTTAAACTGGGTTGTACCCGGCACCGTGCCATAATAACCAGAATAAAAATCGCCCACGATAAAGTAATATACCGGTGCCGCGTTTGCGGTATATGTTTCGTTTAAACCAGAAACGGTAAGGCCGGGCGTTGAACCGGAGGTGAAACTAACCGAGGCGGTATTAATAAGTGTTGCCGTGAGCGTAGAGAATATGCTTGACGTTGAACGATAAATTTTTCCGTTGTTGAAATAGCTTGCCGGAACGCTGGTACCTGTATTGTTTAAATTAAAGCCAGTTACGGTACTGTTTGCATTAGTACTTACGCCAAATCCAAATAAAAGGATGCCGGTTTCGCTTGGTACCAAATTGCCTTGTGTAATACCGTTTACCGCACTGTTTGCGTCGGTAATAGTGTACGTTGGGTTGCTTAAGCTTAATGTAGCACCGGTGATATTTGAAGGCGCAGCGATGTTAGCGCTGTTTGGAGAAGTTTGTACAATAGCATTAGTTTGGGTTGTTTGAAACTTTAATTGCAGGTCGGCAGGTAAAGTACCTCCTGTTTGGTTAAAGTCGGCTACTACAAAATAATAAACGGTAGTGCTACTTATTGATTCGGAAATGCCCGATATGGCAACGCCAGGCGTATGCTGATAGTTACTGAATGATACCGTTGCGGTTACCTGTGTTGCCGTGCCGAATGAAAATGTGCTTGTTGCTGAACGGTATAATTTGCCGTTTCCTAAGTAGGCCGACAGATAACCCTGTGTGCTCGAGCTATAAATGTTAAATCCGCTTACTGTAGTATTTGAATTTGATGATACCCCAAAACCAAACAATACAACGTTACTTTGCGATGCGATAATAGCGCCCTGGGTAATACCGTTACCCGCGGTATTTGCCGATGTTAAAGTATATGTAGGGTTTGTTACCGAATAATTAGTACCTGTTACACTTGCCGCATAGCTGGTGTAAGGGCTGCTCCTGATAGCCTGGCTTACGTTAAATTGTATATTGGCAGGCAGGGTTACGTAACCCGGCACATTATTCATATCCACCACAAAAAAGTACGTATAGTTTGTATTGTTTATGGTTTCGTTTAAGCCGCTTATGCTGATATAGGTGCCCGGCGAACCGACGTTTGTAACTAAGGTAGCTCCTGCAAACGATTTACTACCTGCAGTAGAGCGGTATAATTTGGCATTGGTAAAATAATTTTGCGACGCACCAAGTACAAATTGATTTATGGTAACAGACCCTGTAACGGTTACGGTGAACCCAAAGGCTACTACAGCGGTTTGTCCACTTACAACTGGACTTGCTGTTATGCCATTGGTCACCACGCTGTTAGCACCGGTAATCGTTACCGTTTGTCCTTTACTACTCAGCCCAAAAAAACATAAGAATATAAACGATACTAACGCAGATTTGTATATGGGTGCTTTCAATTTAAATTAAAAAGGGTAAACATTTATCAATATCGCGCGTGTTGCAAAAATGATGCAAACGCCGGGTTTTAAGCCGTTTAATACCTGTAATGTGGCAATCAGGGCTATTTACGATGAAATAAATACAAAAGATTTTTAACCTTAACTAAAGAAACCTGTTTCGGAAAATGTAAAAGTGGGTAAATATTCCACAGAATGGGGAAAAAGCGCCACACTGGGGAATATTGCCTTTGATTTTAACTTTATGTTTATTAATTGAAGAGAAATTTTAGCACGAATGGGGCAATGTTCCTGTGAGTTTTACTAAAGTCATTAATTATAGTTCAAATTCCAAGCCAGATAATTTAATATTTATAGGATGCCAAAATATTATCTAAAACATTTATTTTTAGCATGCACTATTTTTAATGTATGGGCAAAAAATACCCGGCACTGTTTAGTTTCCTTCTGTTTATTGCCTGTACCATTCAGGTATTTGGCCAGCAGCAAATACCGTATAATGCTGCACGGCAGCAAAAATTAGATTCAATTTCGTTACGGTCGGCTCAAAATTTTATCAACGCTCATCAAAAAGCCCTGCAAATGGCGCCTTCAAGGGGCTGGGCTATCCGCAGGGTCACAAAAGCCGGCAACCTTGTAGCCTTGCAAGGTGTAAACAGCCTGGGCTTTCCGGTTTTTTTGATCACGCATAATAATACTATTTCGGCAGCAACCACGGGCACCAACACGGTGCAGCCCGGCGGTGCCTTAGGCCTGAACCTGAGTGGCAGCAGCACGTTTTTGAACAATAAGCTGGGTATATGGGACGGCGGCCAGGTGTATAAGGCCCACAGGGAGTTTGCCGGTAAAACCATTACCGCCAGGGACAACGCCGGCGTGCTCGACCACTCTACCCACGTGGCCGGCACCATGATAGCCAAAGGAGTATACGCCCCGGTAAAGGGCATGGCCTATGGCGCGCAAACCCTGTTGGCCTGGGATTTTGATGACGATGTATCCGAAATGAGCGCGGCGGCATCGGGCCTGTTACTTTCTAACCACTCGTACGGGGATGTTGGCGGCTGGGACTACAACAGCAGTGATGGCCGCTGGGAATGGTACGGCCTGCCCGGCGATACCGAAGATTATAATTTTGGTTTTTATGACGCTCGTGTGCAATCGTGGGATAAGATTGCCTATAACGCGCCCTATTATTTGATAGTGGAATCGGCGGGTAACAGCAGATCGAGCAACGGGCCGGCCATAGGGTCAACCTATTACGGCTATGCCAGCCGCACAAACCCCACTTTTGTAAATAAAGGGCCGCGCCCTGCCAATATCAGTAGTAATAACGGTTATGATATTATCACCACAACAGGGACCGCAAAAAATATACTTACGGTTGGCGCGGTAGGCCCTTTGCCTAACGGGCCGGTTAACCGCGCCGATGTGGCCGTTTCGTTCTTTAGCAGCTGGGGGCCCACAGATGATGGCCGCATCAAGCCCGATATTATGGGTAACGGCGAAAACGTTGTATCTACGGGCACGCAAAACACCAGCTCGTATATCACACTGTCGGGCACATCCATGGCGGCACCCAATATCACCGGGTCGTTATACCTTTTACAGGAGTATTACGCGCAAAAAAACAACGGTAACTTTATGCGGGCCGCCACTCTAAAGGGCCTGGCCTGCCATACCGCGTTTGATGCAGGTAACGTTGGCCCCGATTATATTTACGGGTGGGGCCTGTTAGATATGCGCCGTGCCGCACAGGCCATTACCGATAATGGCGTAAAAAGTATCATCAGCGAAAACACCCTTACACAAGGGCAAACAAAAAGCTTTGACGTGGTTGCATCGGGCGAGGGGCCTTTATCAGTAACCATTTCGTGGACAGACCCCGAAGGCACCCCAACGGCCGGCACAACCATAAACGACCGCACCCCAAAACTGGTGAACGACCTTGACCTGCGGATAAACGATGACGCGAACATTTATAATCCCTGGGTGCTTACGCCCGACAACCCTTCGGCACCGGCTACAACCGGCGATAATATCAGGGATAACATCGAGCAGGTATACATTGCCAATGCGGTGCCTGGTAAAAAATATACCGTTAACATATCGCACAAAGGTATATTGCGCTCGGGCAGCCAGGCCTATTCGGTTATTATAACCGGAACGGGCGGCAACGCCTATTGCGCCTCGGCACCGGCATTAACGGCCGATTCAAAGATCAATAAATTTACATTAGCGAATATCAGCTATACAGCGGGAGCAGGCTGTACAGGCTATACCGATAACACCAATTTGTCCGTACAGCTGGAAGCCGGTAAAATTTATCCCTTTAGCCTTACATTAGGTACTTGCGGCGCTGATTTTAGCAAAGCCGCAAAAATATTTGCCGACTGGAACGGCAACGGTGTTTTTGATGCTGATGAGCTGGCCGCTACTACTGATGTTGTTGCCGGCAGCAATATCGTTACAGGCAATATTGCTGTACCGGCAACGGTTACGCCGGGCAACATCAGCCTGCTGCGTGTAGTGTTGAATGAAACCACCATACCTGACGCTATCACGGCCTGCGGCACCTATAATAAGGGTGAGACGCAGGACTACCGTATACAATTTTTAAAACCATCTGTTGATGCGGGGGCCATAGCTATTGTAAACTCCGAGGCCGGGGCCATCTGCGCAACGGCGGTAGCAGTTACGGTAAGGCTAAAGAATTTTGGCAGTTCGGGCATAAGCAATGTGCCGGTTACCGTAACGGTTACCTCGCCAAATAATACAGTGACTACATTAACCGAGGTGTACACCGGCTCGTTAAGTCCCGAAGAAGAAACCGACTTTACCTTTACCGGTAAATTTAACGCGGTTGCGGGCTCTACTTACAACATCACTGCCGAAACCACCATGCCCGGCGACCCCATAACCGCCAACAACAAAACAACTGGCACTATCACTATTGGTTACCCGCCCGAAATTACCGGGCTGCAAGCCTACTTCTGCACCAATACCAACGTCTACGAATTATCCGGCACCGGCGACGGGCAACTGCTTTGGTATAAGTCGGCTACCGATGCTATCCCGGTAGGGTATGGTTCGCCTGCATCGGTAACGCAGCCCCCGGTTAACAACACTTTTTACGCGGGCTTAAATGATTTTAGCGGCAAGGTTGGCCCGGCTACCAAAAACGTGTTCAGCGCGGGCGGGTATAACCAGTTTACGCCGGGCGTTGAAGTAAACACCAAAATACCGGTGATGATTGAAAGCGCGCGGTTGTATGTGGGCAATGCCGGACGGGTCATTTTTACGGCGACTAACGATAACGGCGAAGTGGTATCATCGGTAACACTGAATGTTACCGCAACAAGTTCATCTTCCCAGCCCGGCGAACAGCCCGACGACCCAACCGATCAGGGTAAAGTATATACGCTTAACCTGTTGCTGCCTGCCGCCGGTAACTATACCATCACCCCATCGTACGAAGGCGGTGCAACCATCTACCGTAACAACGGCGGGGTAAAAGGTTATCCGTTTACGATCGGTAATATTTTCAGCATCACCGGTAATGATGCCATATCCGATGCCGGCGAAAGCGATACCACCTATTATAAAAACTTTTACTACTACCTGTACGATATGCAGGTACGCAGTCCGGGTTGTCCAACTGCTCAGCGTGCGGCTGTCACGGTTGCCAATCCGGTCATCACGCAAAATGGCGATATATTAAACTCAAGCATAGCAACCGGTAACCAGTGGCTTTTAAATGGAGAAGTTATTGAAGGCGCTGTAAATGCCAGTTACACACCACTGGTTAGCGGCAACTACCAGGTACAGGTTACACACGATAGCGGCTGTGTGACGGTGTCGGATGTGTTTGCGTACGCGCTGGTAGCCAAACACCCCGATAAAAGTACAGATATTGGCCTGGCAGTATTCCCGGTACCGGCAAATACTTACTTTAATGTACTTTTTGAAGCTAAGGCGGCGGGTAATCTGCAGTTATCGCTCGTGAACAGCGCCGGGCAAACCGTGTATCAAACAACACAAACTATTGCCGCAGGTAATTTTAGTACTGCAATAAACACGGTTAACCGCATCCCGGGCACTTACATCCTCAAAATAAAACTGGGGGATAAGGTTTATTCAAAAAAGATAATTATTGCGAAGTAGGATGAATACCGGATATCCAACATCGAACGTTTTACTTTATTATTCGATATTGGATATCCGATGTTCTACATTTAAAGGAATACTGATCGTTTACTTAAAACGTATATTTTAACCCAAGGCCGGGGGCAAGGTCAAAAAATGGCCCGGTTGCCAGTTCAACACGTGGGTTTAAGTCAAGGCTAATGGCTATAGGGGCATCGGGCAATTTGTATTCAAGGCCTAAAACCCCATCAGCGCCAAGCAAAACCCGGCTGTCGCTGTAATAGTTATCATCGCCAAAGCGTTTGTAAACGCCGCTGCCCACAGCGCCAACGTGCGCGCCAAAACCATAGTAAAACTTAAGCAGGGGAGTATTAAAAGCAGGTTGATGCAATTCGTATAAGCCTGTTACCACAACGCCGTGGTTACGGATGCCTAATATCCCTTCAAGCGCGGTGGTGCTGTTCATGAAATATTTAACAGAGGGGCCATTTTCGTAACCGCCGAATTTAAGGCCGACAGCGGTTTTGTAGTCCTGCGCCTGAGACCGGTTAGCAAGCAGCAAAAAGGATGTTAGTACTACTGCAATGAGGGTAAGTTTTTTCATAGTAATTTTTTTTGATGCGGTTTGTATTCATACCGCATGCGTTGCGTAAATGGTTTAATAGTTAACGTAATTAACGGCATAGATAGCGTTTTATGCTGTTTAAATAAAAATGATGCTGCAATAATATATCACATAACTGATTTCCAAACGTAAAATAATCAACATTTCCACATTGTATTTGTAACCTTAAATACCTTAAATTACCCCAATATTACCTGTTATGATCAATTTTAAACCTATAATAGCGTGCACGGCCGTTGTGTTTTTTGTAAGCCTGAGCTTTGATGCGCCTGCACAGCAGCAAACTATTAATCCCGCAAAATACCGTAAGGGTATGGTGGTATGTGCCTATCCCGATGCGGCAAAAGCCGGGCTTGAAGTATTAAAGAAAGGCGGCAACGCGGTAGATGCGGCGGTTGCTGTGCAGTTTGCACTTGCGGTTACACACCCGCAGGCCGGTAATTTGGGCGGCGGGGGGTTTATGGTTTACCGTTCGGCAAAGGGCCTTTCGGCCACGCTCGATTTCAGGGAGAAGGCGCCGGCCAAAGCAAGCACCAATATGTATCTTGATGCCTCGGGCAACGTTATCCCGGATATGAGCCTGTACACCCACCAGGCGTCGGGCATACCCGGCTCTGTTGATGGTATGATTGCTGCACATAAAAAGTTTGGTAAATTAAAATGGGCAGTGTTGGTACAGCCTGCAATTAACCTGGCGTTTAATGGGTTTAAAATGACCAAACGCCTGGCATCGGATATCAACCGCAATAGTTCGGTATTTAGAAAACTTAACCCCGGTAAAAATTATTTGGTTAAAGATACCCCGTGGCAAGAGGGCGATACCCTGATACAAACCGATCTTGGCAATACGCTGGCGCTGATACGCGATAAGGGCCGTGCCGGCTTTTACGATGGCAAAGTAGCCGACCTGATAGTAGCCGAAATGAAAGCAGGCAAAGGTTTGTTTACTAAGGCCGACCTGAGAAATTATCATTCGGTATGGCGTAAACCGCTTACCGGTATTTATAAAAACTATAAGATCATTACCATGCCGCCGCCGTCAAGCGGGGGTATAGCGTTACTTCAATTGCTCAGATCCGTAGAAAGCTTCCCTTTACACCGGTATGGCTTTAACAGCGACAGCACCGTTCAGGTAATGGTTGAGGCTGAGCGCAGGGTATATGCCGACCGCTCGAAATACCTGGGCGACCCGGATTTTTATAATGTCCCTGTTGATAGCCTGCTTAAGCCCCAATATCTAAAAAACCGTATGCAAAGCTTTAACTGGGATGCCGCCACACCAAGCGCCGCTATACAGCCGGGTACTTTTATAGGTTACGAGAGCGACCAAACCACCCATTATTCTATTGTGGATAACGAGGGGAACGCTGTAGCCATCACCACCACGCTGAACGACACTTTCGGTTCAAAGATATTTGTGGCGGGCGCCGGCTTTTTGCTGAACAATGAGATGGACGACTTTAGTTCGAAGCCGGGCGTACCTAATATGTATGGTCTGGTTGGCGGTAAAGCCAATAGCATACAGCCGGGCAAGCGCATGCTATCCAGCATGACACCCACTATTGTCGAAAAAAACGGCGGGTTGTTCATGGTGGTAGGGACTCCGGGCGGTTCAACTATTATTACGTCGGTGTTTCAAACAGTGCTGGATGTTATTGAATTTGATATGGATATGCAGCAGGCCGTAAGTGCAAAGCGGTTCCATCACCAATGGCTGCCCGATGAGGTAGGCAGCGAACCCGGTGCCTTATCTGATGCGGTAAAAGATAAGCTTACTAAAAAGGGATATAAGTTAACCAACAGGGGCGCTATTGGCCGCGTAGACGGTATATTGAAAACGAAGACTGGTTACCAGGGCGGCGCCGACCCGAGAGGGGATGATACGGCGATAGGTTGGTGAGTAGTGAGTGGTGAGTAGAGAGGTTGAGTTAGTAATTACACATGACCACTCACAATTCACTACTCACCAATCAACTAAAAACATTATGTTTGTGAGTTATGCGAAGCAGTGTAAAACACCAGGAAACGATTGATTATTTTTTAAAGATAGTTTGGCAAACTGTTGCCAACCGTTATAACCAGTTAGTTACCGAATTTGGTATTACACAGTCTATTGGTTACCTGCTCATCAATATCGACGAAGAGGGCACTACGGTATCGCAGGCGGCAGCGCTACTGGGCCTTAAATCAACCAGTTTATCGCGTATGTTGAACCAATTGGAACAAACCGGGCTTATTTACCGCGAATCGAACAAAGGGGATAAACGTTCGGTAAAAATATATTTAACCGAGCTGGGTAAAGAGAAGCGCCAACTGGCAAAAAACGTTGTAAAACAATTTAATAATTACCTTAACGCCCATATAAGCGATGCTGATAAACAGTATTTAACTGAGATGCTTAAAAAAATAAATCAGCTTACCCTCAACTACAAACCATAAAACACTCTTTTTAACGTTATGCTAATTGTTAAAAAGTGTTAAGCTGCTGATTTTGCGATATAAAACAATAAATTTGCCTTTTGAAACTGGGATGAACAGGATACTGTTGATATTATTTTTATCGGTTGTTTGTTTTTCGGCCTGCAAAAAAGGGTACGACCCCATTGCCGAAGAGCGGGTGCAGGCAGAGAAAGATGATAAAATAATACAGGATTACATAGCCGCTACGCCGGGCTTAAGCTCGGTAATAAAAAGAGTGGACAGCGCAGGAGTTGCAACCGGTGTTTACTATGTGGTGTTAGCGCCCGGAAGCGGTAATGCATTGTACACAAATTCTACACGTATTACGGTTGACTATACGGCCAAAATACTTACAACCGGCGAAGTGTTTGCGCAAAGCAATAATTTTCACCCATCCTTTATATTAGGAGTGGATGTTTTCAGGGCCTGGCGGTTGGGAATACCGCAGATACAAAAAGGTGGTAAAATACGGATAATTGCCGCATCAAGGTATGTTTACGGTCCGTACGACCAGCCCGAGCTTAATTTACCCAAAAATTCGGTGGTAGATTTTGAGATTGAACTTTTAGATGTAACGAACTGATTTAGATGAAACAAAAGATTTTTACTTTTTTATTAATAGCAGCCACAGGTTTAACCGCCTGCAAAAAAAATACCGATAACCAGCCCGATATCAGGGAGTACGATCAGCAGCAAATTCAGGCCTATATAAGCGCTAATGGCTTAACGGATTTTAGCCAGGATACCACGAAAGATGGTACAGGCACTACCGGTATGTATTATAAAATTATAACAAAGGGCAGCGGCGATACACTGAAATATGCCGACAGGATATCAATGGTATATACCTTAAAGACTTTGGATGGGAAGTATGTATCATCAGATACTATTACCAACCATTTATATGAGTATTTGGGACACCTTGTTAACGATAACCTGCCGCAGGGGTTACAACTTGCGGTTCATAACCTGTTGCAACACAAAGGTGCCAGTATGCGCGTGCTTATTCCGTCGAGGCTTGCCTATGGGCAAAAGGGTTACGGATCGGGTAGCATAACCAATGTAAACGCCCGTATAGGCGGTAATCAAAGCCTTGATTATTATGTACACGTAATTGCCGACCAGGAGGTTTATGATGATAAGGTTATTAATAATTACCTAGCCGCCAATAATTTAACCGGATATACTAAAGACCCGCTGGGCTATTATTATAAGATAACTACCCCCGGTACCGGGCCGGAAGGCGGAATATCAGAGTTTTCGAACGTTGATCTGACTTATAAGGGAACGCTGCTAAATGGTACTACATTTGACGAAAGTACAACCGCCATTACCTTTACACCCTATTCGGTAATTGAAGGGCTGGGCAGCGCGCTTCAAAAGTATGGCGTAAAAGGGGCTTCTATTTCTATGCTGATACCATCATCGCTGGGCTATGGCACCGCTGCACGAGACCTTATACCGTCAAATTCGATACTTAGGTACGATTTTCAAATAACCGATATTAAGTAGCAGCAATTGTTTATTTACTTAAAGCCTTTTTAAAAGCTTTTAAACACCGTTCGCGCGCAAAGGCGTGATCGACAATGGGTTTTGGATATGTGCTGAAGTCGGCATATTCCGGAACCCATTTTTTGATGTATTCCATTTTGGGGTCGAACTTTTTTAACTGGCTGTCCGGGTTAAATATTCTAAAATACGGCGCTGCATCGGTACCGCTGCCGGCCGCCCATTGCCAGCCGCCAACGTTACTGGCCATTTCGTAATCCAATAGTTTACGTGCAAAATAGCGCTCGCCCCAGCGCCAGTCTATCAGCAGGTCCTTGCTTAAAAAACTGGCTGTTACCATGCGCACCCTGTTGTGCATAAAGCCGGTGGCATTAAGTTCGCGCATGCCTGCATCTACCAGCGGGAAGCCTGTTTCCCCTTTGCACCAGGCCTCAAACTGGTACTCGTTGTTAAGCCATTCAATACGGTCGTATTCCGGCCTGAAGGCATGATCCATCGTTTTTGGAAAGTGATACAATATCATCATGTAAAACTCCCGCCATATCAGTTCGTTCAGCCAGGTCTTTTCGGGCGATGCATACGCATCCCTTGCACATTGGCGTATACTTATAGTGCCGAAACGCAAATGTACGCCTACGTGCGAGGTGCCTTTTATGGCAGGGTAATCGCGTGTTTGAGCATAACGGTCAATAATGTTTTGGTAACTTTTATTGGGGTAACTTAATCCGCTTATCACAAACCCCATCTCCTGTAACGTAGGTAATGCAGATGGTTCTGTCTGGAACAGATTGTTTAAGTATTTCTCAGACGGATAACTTTTCAGGTAAAACGGCGATAGCTTTTGATACCATTTGTTTTTATAAGGCGTATAAACCGTGTACGGCTTACCATCATCTTTAATTACCTCGTCTTTTTCAAAAATAACCTGGTCTTTATAAGTAAAAAGCGTGATGTTATGCTTAGCCAGCAAATTTTTTACAGCCGTATCGCGCGCCGTTGCATAAGGCTCGTAATCGTGATTGGTATAAACAGCGGCGATGTTGTAAGCCCCGATCAGTTTTTCCCAGGCGTGTTCGGCCGTATCAAATAAAGTAAGTAAGCTGCTACCGTGTGCCTGGCACAGCTTGGTTAAATCTTCGATAGCTTTATAGATAAACGTTACGCGGGCGTCGTCTTCATCTTCCAGGTGCTGCAGTATATTTTTATCAAAAATAAATATAGGCAGCACAGGGTTACCACTTTTTAAAGCATGATATAAACCCGCGTTATCTGCCAACCGCAGATCGCGGCGAAACCAGAAAATACTTACCGGTATGTTTTTAACCATATATTTCTTTCAAGGCCCCGGTTATATCGGGATAGTTAAACTTAAAGCCCGCTTCCTGAATTTTTTGTACCGATACTTTGGTGCTTCCTAATACCAGGCTTGCCATTTGGCCAAATAATAACTTTATTAAAAAGGCAGGAACCTTAGGCGCCCAAAGCGGCCGGTGCAGATGGTTAGCAACGGCCCGGGTAAGTTCAGAATTGGTTACAGGGAACGGGGCCGACATATTGAAAACGCCTGTTAGCTGATCATTCGATAAACCGAACAGGTACATTGCTATTACATCATGGTGGTGTATCCATGATACCCACTGCCGGCCATTGCCTAAAGCCGAACCTACACCCATCTTTATAGGCCGGGCCAGCTGCGGCAACGCACCGCCTTTGGTTGTTAATACCACCCCGGTACGGAATTTTACAATGCGAAGGCCAAATTGCGCGCCCTCGTCCACTGCCTTTTCCCATTCTACGCAGCAGGTGCCAATAAAATCTAATGCGGGCTCCTTATCTTCAGTGAGCAGTTCATCGCCGCGGTTACTGTAATAGCCAATACCTGATGCAGAAAGCACCGTTGTTACCTGATTAGGTTTGCTGCCCATCAGCCGGTAAATAAGGGCGATTGATTTGGTGCGGCTTTCCACAATCTCTTTTTTACGTTTTTCTGTCCAGCGTTTTTCTGCTATGCCTGCACCTGCCAGGTGAATAATAGTGTCGATGCCGTCGATACAATGCTCGTCTATCACGTCATTTTTAACATCCCACAAAAAAGTTTTTACCTGCGGATTTTTAGGCGCGCTGCGGCTCAAGTGAGCTACACTGTGGCCACTGTTAAGCAGCGCTTTTGTAAGTTCCCGGCCCAGTAAACCCGAGCCGCCGGTGATAAGTATGCTTTTACCCATATTGGTGTTTGATAACCTGGTTATCCGTTTATTAATGCAATTATAAACTGTGGCTTAAAGGTAGCAACCGTTTCTGCAAAAAGTTTGCAGGGTGAGCTTATTTATTGTTCATGGTGTGGGCCACGTGTGCTTAACAGTTTATGTTGACACTACGCCGGTTGTTACCGATATGTGCAGCCATTTGTAACATTTTTGTTGGTTATAGCCATTTGCTTCAAAACCCAATGAAATGGATTAAACCTTTTGTTTGCTTAAATGTTAAGGTATTAACAATAAATTATTAATACTATGTATACGCACAGTTTTCAACAATTTTTAATTTGCTTATGTGTGGCAATAATCGGGCTTGTGGCCGCCTATGGGTTGTACTGCCGTAAACGTTATATCTCGTTTTTAGGCACAGGAAGGGTTACCGATATACAGACCTGGGAACTGAAAGCCACGCTGAGCTGGATTGCCACATCTGTACTTGTTTTTGCAATGATAATACCACTGATTATTGAATAAAAGGCATACTAAATTCCCCCTATGTTCAATACTGCAAATGGCATTGATTGTTCAAAAAGTATTATTACCAGTTTATGCCCGCAAGATAATTGCGGGCATTTTTATTTTCGTTTATCTGATCTCGGCTGATGGTTACTGCCCGGCAGCCGCAATATGGGGTTTATAGGTGTCTGTTTTTACCCTCGCTTTTAACTCGTGCAAAATATTGTATAGTCCGAAATTTGTGCGGTTTACGTAAATAAAGTGTTTTACACCGCGGGCTTGCTTAAACTCGGGCATTTTTGAAACCTTTTCGCCAAAGCCAAACAGATCGTCAAAAAATGCTTTCTCGCCAAAATCAAAAGTATTAGTAATGTATGGCTTGGCAAACAGGCTTATCATTTGCTTATACATGCTGTAATAAAATTCAATTTGCGCAGGTGTGTCATTTGGCAATATCATTTCCAGCTTGCGGAAAGCTTTGATGGTTTCATCTTTGTCATCGAACAAATTTGTTGAGGTAAGGGCGAAGAAGGGGTAATAAAAATCGTCGGGCATAACTTTTATACAGCCGAAGTCAATAACGCCCAGTTTGCCTTCGGGGGTGATCAAAAAATTTCCCGGGTGCGGGTCTGCATGTACGGCACGTAGCTCGTGCTGCTGGTAGTTATAAAAATCCCAAAGCGCCTGGCCGATCTGGTCGCGTAGCTGCTGCGATGGGTTGGTAGCCAAAAATTCGCGCAGGTGCTTGCCTTCCAGCCAATCCATGGTGATAATACGTTTGCTTGACAGGTCGGGGTAATATTCGGGGAAAACAATGTTATACAGGTTTTTGCAGGCGATTGAAAACTCTATGGAGCGGCGTACCTCCAATTCATAATCGGTTTCTTCCAGTAAGCGCTCTTCTACTTCACGCATGTAAATGTCCAGTTCTTTTTCGCTCATGCCCAGCATCCTGAAGGCGAAGGGTTTTACCAGTTTCAGGTCAGACGAGATGGAATCGCCCACACCGGGGTATTGGATCTTTACCGCCAGCTTTTTGCCGTTAAGCTCGGCCTGATGCACCTGCCCTATAGATGCAGCGTTGGTAGAGCGGATGTTGAACTTGTCGTAGATCTGGTCGGGGTTTTTACCGAAATATTTTTTAAACGTTTGCACAATAAGCGGCCCAGACAATGGCGGCGCATTGTATTGCGATTGCGTAAACTTATCTACATAAGCCTGCGGCAATAGGTTTTTATCCATGCTAAGCATTTGCGCTACTTTTAGCGCGCTGCCTTTAAGCTCGCTTAACGACTGGTAAATGTCGGTAGCGTTATCCTCGTTCAACTCAGACCTGTCCATTTCCGGGTTAAACAGTTTTTTAGAGTAATGCTTAATGTAATTGCCGCCAATTTTGAAGCCCGTTTTAACGAATTTGGCGCTTCGTTCAACTTTACTGGTAGGAATGCTGTTTTGCTCTTTATTAGTATTATCGCTCATGGTATCAATCAAATAATGCGGCCAGTTTTTGCGGCGTTATGTCGGCATAGTCGTCAATTACCATGTTTGCCAGTTCGGTAATTATTGCGGCCGGGTGCGCGGTAGTGATGCCAACAACCTTCATGCCCGCATTGTTCCCAGCCTTTAATCCCGACAGGGAATCTTCAAACACAACACATTTTTCGGCACGGGCGCCAAGGCGTTCGGCAGCCTTTAAAAATATTTGCGGCGATGGCTTAGGCTGGCTGACCATATTACCGGTGACGATGGCGTCAAAATACTGCCTTATGGGGATGGCTTCAAAAATAAAATCAATATCCTCTACTCCTGACGATGTAGCCAAAGCTATTTTAGCGCCGGCGTCTTTTATCTCTGCTAAAAAATTTTCCAATCCGTTAACCGGGCGCAGGTATGGTAAAAAGGTAGCCTCGTAAAGCTGCTGCTTTTCTTTAACCAATGCCTGCTGTTCGGCTTTATCCAAATTATCGCCAAAAAACCTGGTAATGGTGTTCAATATCGGCACGCCGCTTATTTCAGCCAGGTAAGTTTCGTGGCTTAGCTGGGGCAGGCCGCGTTTATTAAAAAGTTGCTGCCATGCGTCAAAATGGAACGGCGTGTTATCTATCAGCGTGCCATCCATATCAAATATGGCGGCGAAAGAAGCCTCACCTAAATCCTCTCCAAAGGAGAGGACTTTCTTACTTTTATTAGAAATTTTCTGATCGCTCATTTATATGTCTAAGCCCCCTTTCCTTTGGAGAGGGGTTGGGGCGAGGCCCCTAAAAACCCATCTTTTCCTTTAACCCGCCATTCTTGGCCAGGAACTTGCCGTACTCAAAAAGGTTATCAATCGGCGAGCGCTGGAAAAGGTCGAAAGTTACGTTTACGCCTTTTTCTATTGCTTCATCGGTTTTCTCGAACCCGGCCGAATCGTCGTTTATCCAAAAATTCAGCACAAACCCAAACTGTACCCAAAGTGCATCTTTATAACGCTTGCTGAAAAACTTGCGGTCGCTAAGCTCTTGCGTTTCTATGCCCTCGTTCAAAATGCCTTCAGCAAAGTTTTCAAACAACTCTTTTGTTGGCTCCAGTACCTTTGGGGTACCGAGGGCGCGGTGTTTCTTTATACTGTAAACAGCAAAGCTGCGGTTGCTTTTCAACAGCTCAAAAAAGCTGTAAAAAAACGATAAGGCTTTTTCGCGCGAAGAGTACTGCACCCAAATTTCCTGCCCGCGTATCTCGGTAAGCGTTTTGTTGGTCAGGTCGGCCCAAACGCTCTGTTCAACCGCGTCAAACGATCCGAAAAAACGGTAAAACTCTTCTTCGGCCATTTTATTCTTTTTAGCGAACACATAAACCGATTTTGGCGGCTGCCCCTCGGTAAGTACATGATCGATATAAGCTTTTTGGATGCTTTCGGTAGTTGCCATATTGTTGTGTTTTAACGTTTAAAGGTACCTATAATCGGGTAAACAAATATCATGCTTATGTTATTTAAACGCCTAAGCTTAACGGTTATTTCAGCCCTTAATATTCCGGATAAACAATTAAAATGTTTAGAAGATGTCAAATATTACCGCTATCTTTTTATCACAAATAAATATTTAGCATTTTTGTAATCGATCTAAATAAGTTTAGATCAGGGGTGTTCATATGAGTGAAAAGATTATACTGGTTTGGTTTAGGAATGACCTGCGCATACACGATAACGAAATATTATCTGAAGCAGTGCGCAGGGCTGATAAAGTTTTACCGGTATATATTTTTGATCCGTTTTACTTCCGCACCAATGCCGGCGGCGCTTTAAAAACAGGCAGCTTTCGTGCCCGGTTCTTATTGGAAGCCGTAACTGACCTGCGTGAAAACCTGAGAAAATACGACGCTCAATTGATCGTCCGCACTGGCGACCCGGCCGAAGTGCTCACCCAACTGGCCGAAGAGTATAACGTTAGCGAAGTTTACCACCACCGTGAGGTAGCGCCTGACGAAACCGACGTTTCTGAAAGGGTGGAAGGTGCCTTGTGGAAAATGCAGCTTAACCTAAAGCATTTTATCGGGCATACTATGTACCACAAAGAGGACCTGCCCTTCCCGATAAAGGATATACCAGACAGCTTCGTTACCTTTAAAAAGAAGGTGGAGCGCGATAGTACTGTACGGCCTTGCGTTGTCAGTCCGGGACAGATACCAACGCCCGAAATTACAGATGCCGGAGCGATACCAACGCTTGAAGACCTTGGGGTACCCAACCCTGTTGACGATGCACGCGCAGGCGAAAAGGTTACCGGCGGAGAAACAGCGGCATTGAAACAGCTGCATAATTACCTTGAAAACTGCATGCAAAGCAGCGATGGTAAAAATATACGCAGCGCGTTATGTAATTCATCGGGCCTCGGGCCGTGGCTGGCCGTTGGCTGTATATCGCCCAGGCAGGTATATTGGGAGGTGGTTAATTATCACCGCGAGCACCGTTTACAGAACACCGACCCGATAATGCTGGAATTGCTTTGGCGCGATTACTTCAGGTTTATGTTTAAAAAACACGGGCAAAAGTTTTTCCGGTCCGAAGGGTTTGGCGATGTGCCCGATGTTGCCGCCAACCAGGACGAGCTTTTTGAGCAATGGAAAAACGGCCAAACAGGTGTGCCGTTTATTGATGCTGCCATGCATCAGCTTAATGCCACCGGCTACATAACCAACTACAGCAGGCAGGCGGTAGCTACCTATCTAACTAAAGATATGCAGGTTGACTGGACAAAAGGTGCGCGTTATTTTGAAGAGAAACTGATAGATTATTCGCCGGCCAGTAATTGGGGTAACTGGGCTTTTATCGCGGGCGTAGGCAATGATACCAAGAGCAACCGTTTTTTTAACGCTGCTAAGCCAGTCAGCCAATTGGATGATAAAAGCGATTTTATAACCACCTGGCTGCCCGCTGCCGAGAGCTTAAGTTAGTGGCTGACACTGGTATAAACGCAACAAAAACAATATCTTAGCGTATATATAGTATCATGAACCCATTTGAACAATTTACCATCATTATAGGCCTGCTGGCCGTATTGTTTGAAGGGTTTGCCTATCTCCGCAGTTTTCTGCAAAAGTTACTACACTAAAACATTCATCAGGAAATATGTACGCCGTATATGGTTTTGTAAAAAAGCAATATCCGGTAGCCATATAATGCCGTCGTAAAAAATATTACGGTGAATAACGCCGCAGCAACCGTAAAAGCTATGCCGGTTTTATAGAAGCGCCGGGCGGCGATACCCAGGTAAATGCCAAAGACAATAAGGTTGATAAGCGAACTTAAGGCATCAAAAGAAGCCGAAAAGTTGGTTTTATTGAATGCGTAAAACGGGGTGCTTATCAATGTAGTGAAAGCCGCGTAGTAGATAAGGATGAACGAGAAGTAATGCGTTGCAAACACCAGGTGTTCTGAGAAATATTTTTTACGGTTGATAAAAAGAAATGCGAACGCAGCTGCCAGTACGGGTATGAACAGCACGATAAATAATTTAGATTCGGTGCCTATGTGTTCGTTAAAGGCGATGGTCAATTTTTCAAACTGTTTGTTGTTAGTTGCTTTGGCTAAAATGACATTTTTGGTATTGAAGTAAGTGTAGGGCTTATAATCATAAAAAGCCCATAACGATTGCGAAAATATATTAAGCTTACCCGCGAGCAGAAAGAAAATAAGGTTGCATATCAGGAACAGCTGAAACGGCTTAACAAAGTTTACCCTTTTGCCTGCCGAAAAATTAACCGTAAGCATTCCCGGCTTTAGTATCAAAACCTTAACCGATCTGAAAAACTTGGTATCGAAATGTGTAAGCCCCTCAAACGATTCCTCAACGTAGTGCTTTAGTACAAAATCATGTTCTGCAATAACTTTTTCACCACAAACGTTACAATAATTACCATTGATGATGTGGCCGCACGATGCACAGTTTACAAAATCACGATCGGTTTGGTTATGCTTTATAGTTGGCCCAGGTTTACGCACATCAATATCATTAATGCTTAAATGTAATAAATTGCTGAATGCATTAAAAGTAATGTATATATTTTTAGCATTTAGTTCTATAATGCTTAGTTTTGTACCGTTTATAACATTGGTTTCTCATGGATCGCCTCAATTACATCAATAGCGGAAACGCAGCCTATATTAATACATTATATGAAGCTTACAAACAGGACCCCGAATCGATAGATTTTGGCTGGCAAAAGTTTTTTGAAGGATTTGATTTTGGCAAAGACGGCCAGGGCATGGCGGCTGCTAACACCGAAACGCCTGAGCACTTTCTGAAAGAGATCAATGTATTAAACATGATAAACGGGTATCGCAACCGCGGCCATCTGTTCACTAAAACAAACCCGGTACGCGAGCGCCGCAAATATTTTCCGGGTAAAGAGCTGGAAACATTTGGCTTAAGCGAGGCTGATATGGATACCGTTTTTAACGCCGGCGTTGAAGTTGGCTTGGGCCCCGCAACCCTGCGCGATATACGCCAGCTTTTAGAACAAACCTATTGCCAGTCTATCGGCGCCGAATATACTTACATCCGCAACCCTATTAAACTTAAATGGTTTGAGGACCGGATGGAAAGCAAACGCAACACCCCGTCGTTTACGCTTGAAGAAAAAAAGCTGATGCTGGCCAAACTGAATGAGGCCGTTGTATTTGAGAATTTTTTGGGCACAAAATTTCTGGGCCAGAAACGCTTCTCGCTTGAAGGGGCAGAAGCCCTGATCCCGGCGCTTAATTCGGTTATAAAAAGGGGGTCGGAACTCGGCATCGAGGAGTTCATTATCGGTATGGCGCATCGGGGCCGTTTAAATGTGCTTACCAACATCATGGAGAAAACCTACAAAGAGGTGTTCTCGGAGTTTGAAGGTAAAAATTACGACTCGGGATCTCCGTTTGGTGGTGATGTGAAATACCACTTAGGCTTTTCAACCGATGTAGAAACAGCCGAAGGGAAAAAAGTACACTTAAGCCTTTGCCCCAATCCATCACACTTAGAGGCCGTTGACCCTGTGGTAGAAGGCATCACCCGTTCAAAAATTGATTACAAACATAATGGCGATCATTCAAAGATAGCCCCTATATTGATACATGGCGATGCATCTATAGCGGGGCAAGGTATTGTTTATGAAGTTTTACAGATGGAAAAGCTGGACGGTTACCGTACCGGCGGCACCATACACCTCGTAATTAACAACCAGATAGGCTTTACCACCAATTATAAGGATGCCCGCTCAAGCACTTATTGCACCGATGTGGCCAAAACGGTTCTTTCGCCGGTATTTCATGTAAATGGTGATGATGTTGAGGCGTTGGTTTACGTAGTTAACCTGGCTATGGAGTACAGGCAGGTGTTTAACGAGGACGTATTTATTGATATACTTTGCTACCGCCGTTACGGACACAATGAGGCCGACGAGCCGAAATTTACACAGCCGGTATTATACAAGGCAATTGAAGCACACCCTAACCCGCTGCAGATATACAACAAAAAGCTGGTAGACGAAGGCAGCATTGACGATAAATATGCCAAACAATTAGAGAAAGCCTTCCGCGCGGAATTACAGCAAATGCTGGATGAGGCAAAGGCTGCCGACAGGTTTACCGATACCATACCGATGTTTGAAGGCGCATGGAGCGGACTGCATTTGGCTAATCACCGCGAAATGATCAGCGCAGTTGAAACCTCGGTTGATAAAGATACACTCATCGAAATAGGGAACAAGTTAACGGTACTGCCAAAAGGCAAGCAATTTTTTAAAAAAATTGAGAAATTGTTCCAGGACCGTAACGAGATGGTTAATAAAACCGGCGTGTTCGACTGGGCAATGGGCGAACTGCTGGCTTACGGCACTTTGTTAAAAGAGGGTTTCCCGGTAAGGTTAAGCGGAGAGGACGTTAAGCGCGGTACCTTCTCGCACCGTCATGCGGTGCTCACCCTGGCCGATTCGGAAGATGAATACACCCCGCTGGAAACTATAGACACACAAGCAAAGCTGAGTATATACAATTCGCTGCTATCAGAATACGGCGTGTTGGGTTTTGAATACGGTTACGCTTTAGCCAACCCGAAGGCATTAACCATTTGGGAGGCCCAGTTTGGCGATTTCTTTAATGGCGCACAGATCATTGTTGACCAGTATATTGCCAGCGCCGAAACAAAATGGCAGCGTGGTAACGGTTTGGTAATGTTACTGCCACACGGTTATGAAGGCCAGGGTCCCGAGCATTCGTCGGCACGGGTTGAGCGTTTTTTAGAGCTTTGCGCTGATGATAACATACAAGTGGCCAATTGCACTACGCCTGCAAACTTCTTTCACATACTACGCAGGCAAATGCACCGCAATTTCCGCAAGCCGCTTATCATATTTACGCCAAAAAGCTTATTGCGCAGCCCTAATTGCGTGTCGCCGCTGGAAGATTTTACAAATGGCAAGTTTCACGAATTGATTGATGACACTTACGCCGATGTTAAAAAAGTTAAACGCGTATTACTTTGTACCGGTAAAGTTTATTACGACCTGTTTGAGAAACAGCAAGCCGATAAACGTAAGGATGTGGCTATAGTGCGTATCGAACAATTATACCCAACACCGGTACAGCAAATATTAAAGGTAAAAGCCAAATACGAAAAGGCTACCGAGTTTTTCTGGGTACAGGAAGAACCTGAAAACATGGGCGCCTGGCCGTATATTTGCCGTAAGTTTCATAGCGATAAGTATTTAAACCTTGATGTGATATCGCGGCTTGAAGGCAGCAGCACCGCTACGGGTTTTGCCAAACAGCATGCTGCGCAGCAGTTACATATTGTATCAAAAGCATTTGAAGCGCCTGCCGGCAAACTGGTTAAAGAAACTATCAAAAAAACAACCGAAAAAATGGCTAACGCGGGGGCAGATTGATAAGAGTTTAAAGTTTAAAGTAGAAAGGTAAAAGTTTTTGAACGCGCACTCTCTCTACTTTCAACCTTTAACTTTATACTTTCAACTAACAAAAACACTACAACTACTATAAATATGAGTTTAGAAATAAAAGTTCCGCCGGTAGGCGAATCCATTACCGAAGTAACCTTATCAGCCTGGAAAAAAAAGGACGGTGACCATGTAGAAATGGACGAAGTGATAGCCGAGCTGGAATCAGATAAGGCTACATTTGAGCTTACCGCCGAAAAGGCCGGAACTTTAAGGACCGCAGCCGCCGAAGGTGATGTATTGGCCATTGGCGCTGTGGTAGCAACTATAGATGAAACCGGCGCACCTGCAGCTGCTGCTGATAATGCACCTGCCGCACCTGTTGTGGCTAAAGATGAGCCTGCAAAAGCCGATAGCCCCGAGGCGCCTGCAAATGCGCCTGCCCCGGCACCAAATCAGGGTGGTGGTTCGTCATTAGAAATAAAAGTACCACCGGTGGGCGAGTCTATTACCGAAGTAACCCTGTCGCGCTGGATCAAAAAGGATGGTGATGCCGTTGAAATGGACGAAGCCATTGCCGAGCTGGAATCTGATAAAGCAACATTTGAGCTTACTGCCGAAAAGGCCGGTACGCTGAAAACTATAGCCAAAGAAGGCGATACCCTGGCCATTGGCGCAGTGGTTTGTACCATTGAAGGCAGCGGTGCTTCTGCGCCGGCTGTAACAACCCCAATAACCCAGGCAATTGTTGATAAAGTGAACGAATCGCCGCAGGTTGCACCTTCAAAAGGGACTACTTATGCATCGGGGACCCCTTCGCCTGCTGCCGCAAAAATATTAGCCGAAAAGGGCGTTGAAGCATCGTCAGTGAATGGTACCGGTGTTGATGGCCGCATTACCAAAGGTGATGCACTTAACGCGCAAAACGCGCCTGCTGCCGCACCCGCACAAGCTGCTGCTAAACCTGCTGCCAGTGCTCCTGCCGCTGCTACCCCTACCGGTCCGCGAAGCGACCGTCGTGAAAAAATGTCGTCGTTACGTAAAACGGTTGCGAAGCGCCTGGTTGCCGTTAAAAGCGAAACAGCCATGCTCACTACTTTCAACGAGGTAGATATGCAGCCGATAATGGAACTGCGTGGTAAATACAAAGATAAATTTAAAGAGAAACACGGCGTTGGCCTGGGCTTTATGTCGTTATTTACCAAAGCCGTTACCGAGGCCTTAAAAGAATGGCCTGCCGTTGGCGCACGCATAGAGGGTGAAGAGATAGTTTACAGCAATTTTGCTGACATCTCGATAGCGGTATCGGCACCAAAAGGTCTGGTGGTTCCGGTTATCCGCAATGCCGAGAGCATGAGCCTTGCCGAAATTGAAAAAGCCATTGTGGTACTTGCAGGCAAAGCCCGCGAAAGCAAACTCACGCTGGAAGAAATGACCGGCGGTACGTTCACCATCACCAATGGCGGCGTGTTTGGCTCCATGATGTCGACCCCGATACTAAACTCGCCGCAATCGGCCATATTGGGTATGCACAATATTATCGAGCGGCCGGTTGCCGTAAACGGACAGGTAGTTATCCGCCCGATGATGTACCTGGCCCTGTCATACGATCACCGTATCATTGATGGCCGTGAATCAGTAAGCTTCCTGGTACGTGTAAAACAATTATTGGAAGACCCAACAAGGTTACTTTTAGGAGTATAATTACGATTTTTTGAATAATATAAGGCCCGGTTATGCCGGGCTTTGTTGTTTTATATGTCATTGCGAGCGATAGCGCGGCAATCTCGTCATATGAAAAGAGTTCATGCATTGGCTGCGAGGTTGCCGCGTCGCTACGCTCCTCGCAATGACATGCGGTTTTATTGTGCCTTCTACACCAGTTTCCTCATCGCCATAATATAACCAATGTGCAGCCCTTCATGAAATGGCAAAAATGCAAGCGCGTCATCTATACTGGCCATGGTTACACCGTAACGGGTTGTCCAGGCAGGGTAAGTACCGAAAATGCCATTTTTATAGTCGTGCTCCAACTGGTCTAAACTGGTTGTTAACAAGGTTTTTATTTCCTCAAACCCTGCGGCATCTACCGGGCCTTCAGGTTTGCTTTCGGGCTTATACCTTTGAAAGAACGCATCGTCAACCCAGGTATTCAACCCCGCGCGTTTGTAGCAAACACCCTGTTGGGCGGCTATCATGTGGCCCAGGTTCCATATAATATTGTTATTAAAACCGGCGGGTATCTTGTTTAACTGCTCCAGGCTAAAATTGTTAAGGGTGCTAACTATGTTAAGGCGCGGCCTGCGCATAATTTCCAGTTGTTTTTCTATCATGACTCAAATATATAAGTTGTTCGGTTATAGTGGCGGTATATCCTTAAAATGGCTGCATGTGCACATAAACAATACTATCGCTTTGCTGTTATAATATTAATAAGCAGATATAGTATATTGGTAACGTTATGGCTAAGAAAATTTTAGTTATTGAGGATGATAAGGATATCAGGGACACTGTAACCTTTGCTCTTGAAAGCGAGGGATATGAAGTGATATCATCTGAAAATTCGAGGATTTTAAAATTTATAGACCAGCATAAACCCGACCTGATACTGTTAGATAACTGGCTTACCGAATGGAAAAGCGACGCCAGCGGCCAGCAATTAAGCTACGAATTAAAATCTGATCCTAAAACAAGCCACATACCTGTAATCATTGTGTCTGCGGTAAGCAACGTAGCCGAAATTGCAAAAGCCGGCTTGTCTGATGGTTATCTTAAAAAACCTTTCGATCTGGAGGAACTGAACGCCATTGTAAAGAAACATATTTAACTCCCGGCCCCCTAAAGGGGGAGTTTTGAGAAGCTTAAACAAGAAAAGCCCAACTTTTATGAGTTGGGCTTTTCTATATATAAATTTACTGCCCTTCAAGGGGGCTGGGTGGAGTCTACAGCTTTAACCCCAATCCTACATTAAACGATGTGCCGTCGGCAGGTAAAATACCGGGGCCGGGGTACATATTTATCCTGCGGGTAAAGTATTTCTCGTTCAGGATATTGTTTACATTAAAGGTAACGTGGTAGTTTTTAAGAAAATTATAGTTAAACGCCCAATCTACTACCTTATAGGCGGGTACTATACCACTTGCACCGGTTGGGTTAAAAGTGGTGTTGTTGGCATCACTGAAGTTGTTGCCAACGTAGCTTAATATCAGGCTGCTGGTAATATGCCCGCTTAAATAGGTAAGGCCGGTGCGGTTGGTCCACTCGGGGGTGCCTTCAATTTTTTTGCCTTTTAAGCTATTGTTGACGCCGTTAACACTAATAGAACCACTGGTGTATCTGCCGTGGGTATAAGCCAATGTATTAAAAAGGCGCAGATCGCTTCCTGATAGCGGGTTGAACGACCTGATGAGCGATACCTCGGTATAAGCTTCGATACCTTTGGTTACCGCGTTGCCTATGTTGGTTAAATACAGGTGGTTTACGTTTGAGGCATCGGTAGTGATAAGCGTGCCCGGGCGGTCGCCGTAGTAAACATAAAAGGCATTAATATCAAAGCTGAATACCGATTTGATGTGGCCGCGGTAACCCAGGTCGGCGTCGTAGCCTTTGCTATCCTTCATGTTAGGGTCAACAATGGTTAGCTGGTCTGCCGGGGTAACTGCCGCGTAAATGTACGGGCGGTAAGCTTGGGACAAGTTACCATATAGCTGGCTGCTATTGGTTACCTGGTACTGCAGGCCCGTGCCAAACAGCGGAAAACTACGATTGTCTTTATATGATACCGGTACTGCACGGTTGGCAACAAGGCCGCCCATATCGGTATTGATAACCTCAAAGCGTGCGCCCGGCGTAACCGAAAATTTGTCGGTTATTTTAAAAAGGTTTTCGGCAAATACAGCGTAGTTCCGGGTCTTTAATCTAAGGTCTATACCGTAATCTTTAACCAGGCTAAGGTCAAAATCTGTAGCGGTTGTGCCAACACCTTTTTGGCGGCGCTTGGTCAGCTGGGTAAAGTAGCGTATCCCTGCGCTTAAGGTGCTTTGCTGGTTGCCCAATTTATACGTGTGCGCAATACGGGCTTCGGTTGTAAAGGCATCGTAGTAATCGCGGTCGACCTGGCGGGGGTTAAAGGTTTTGAGCGTGGTGTTCAATGTATCGTTTACGTTTGACGGCGCGATGAACTGCACGCTGTTACGCTGGCCTATCAGCGCATGCGAGGTAACTTCAAGCCGGGTGTTTTTACTGAAATTATAGTTGAACAAAATAGCCGGTATGTTTATTTCGGGATTGAAAAAGTTACGGAACCTGTTAGATTGCCTGTGGTTGGCCTCAAACTGCGCATCGGTTAAACCACCGGCAATTTGCTGAACGTAGTCCGACCGCGAGAACTGGACCGCCAGGCTGCCTTTATCATTAAACTGATATTTGATATTAGCGTAATAAGCGCGGTAATTAAATGCCGCGTCGGGCCGCCAGCCATCGCCGCTCCGCATATCATAGTAAGCGTAATAGCTTATCTTGCTCACCTTGCCGCCAACGGCATTGTACGAGTTAAAAAAGCGGTTCGATCCGGCGGTCTGTTCGCTTTCAAAAGTAAATGCCTTAGAGGTATCGGGTTCTTTTATCTTAAAGTTCACCATCCCGCCAAACTGGCTGCCAAATTGTAATGCTGCCGAGCCGCGCACATATTGCACCTCGCCAATAGCCTGAAACGGCAGGTTGTAGTGGTTTTCGGGGTAGCCAAATATATCCGAGTTGGTATTATAACCGTTTTGGCGCATGTTGGTTTCAATGGAGCGGTGCATATCAGTGCCGCGGGTACCAATGTTTATCTGCAAACCGGCGCCGTCCATTTCCCAGGCGTTAATACCCGGTGTTTGTGCAAACAGTGTGCGTGCCAGGTTAGCTGCAAGGTTAGCCTTGCCGGGGTTGGCATAAATAATATTGGTTTTTTTGCCAGCAAAAATAGTAGTGCCGCTTACATCGGGTAAGCTTTTAGCCCGCGACTCTTTAATGATAACACTGTCGAGTTTAAGGGTATCCTTTTTTGTGTTTTGGGCCTGCACATTGTAAACGCCCGCTGTAAATGCAGCAAGCAGCAGCCCTTTGTATAAATATTTCATTATAGATTCTTAGAGTTAACTGATGTAGATTTTAATAATGGAGCATCAGCACAAAGCATAGTAATGCCTTGCCATACGATATATGATGCTGGAAACGAGTTGTTAACCCAAAGTTTCGGGTGGCTGCCCTGGTGTGCCGATAAACGGATCGGCAGAAAGGTTATATATTTTATTAATGCCCCGTGGCTGGATGTTTTCAAAATTTAAAAATCTGATTACCAGTTGAGGGTGATCGTATTTTACATCCGGTCCGCCTTTTTTTGCAGATGTATCGTTACCCTTGTCGGTAGGGATATCGTTTATCTGTTTGGCGTATATTACGTTATTATCTATCAACTTGGTTTTTTCGTAGTTGGGTACGCACATTACGTATAGCGTATCTTTTGTAAATTTAAGCTTTACGTAATTATAGCATGCGTTTTTTAACTGGATAGATCCGCTTACATTCTTATAATCCGGCCATTCGTTAATACCCGGAAGGTTTTGTTTTATTTTAAGCTCCACCAGTGCGTTAGGATTATACAGGTTATGGCTTATCAGGTCGTTCATGCGCCTGTCAGATAGTTCCAGCATATAATTTTGCAGCAGCATGTAGCCACCCCAATTAAAAAAGTGGATAAGCAGTAACAATATGGCAAAAAATTTTTTCAATTATGATAACCCTGTCATCTGCAATTTTAATTAAAACTTTTAAATTTTAGCATCAACCGCTGCCAAAATTAAAGCAAGTATAATAGTTACAAGGCGTTACGCTTGGTTTAACATTTATTATTTATTTTTGTGGTTACAAACAGGATGTAAAACGGCCTTGTGAGTGTTTAGAAGCCGTTTTTTTATATTTTTACTATTGATGCAAAGCAAAAAGCGAGTGCTTTTTTATTTAGTTGACGGCGCCCACAGCGAAGTTTTACCCGAACTGATAGAACAAGGCCTACTGCCAAACATAAAGCGAATAATTGACGAAGGTACTTACCGCAAGGCAACTACCTGTTTCCCATCAACAACGGGACCCGCATACCTGCCGTTTTTAACCGGGCATTTCCCTGGTACTATGGATATTACCGGCATACGCTGGTTCGATAAAAAGGAGTTTAAACGTACACGTTTCAATAAACTGGCCATGCGCAGTTATTGCGGGCCCGAGGCAGCGTGGTTTAATACTGATATGCCTGCCGATAAACCCACGCTGTTTGAACTGATGGGTGAATCGTACAACGTGTATAATATGATTACCCGCAACGTGCCGGATGAATATGACCTGGGCAAAAAAGGAAAAGGGCTGATGTATATGCGCGCGCATTTTAAGCTGCGCCACCACCCGGTTGATGTACAGGGCCATCAGCGTATTATGGAGATGCTTAATTCAGGTAAGGACTTTGACTTCCTGTTCGCGGTTTTCCCGAGCGTTGACTGGGATTCGCATTACCACCATATCCGCGACGCGCGCACGGTTGAAGCTTATAAAATTGCCGATAACAGCCTGGGCGAAGTGCGTGCCAAATTAGAGGAGCAGGGCAAATGGGATGATACGCTTTTTGTGATGACATCGGATCATGGCCTTACCCCAACCACCAAACATCTTGACCTGGCCGACTGGATGACCGATCACGGACTAAAATCTGTTTACTACCCGGTGATCTGGAAAAGCAACCCAAAATGCGCGGTAATGATATCGGGTAATTCATTCGGCAGCATCCACTTCCTGAACCACCCCGGCGATTATGTACTGCGCGAAACGGAAATCATGGAAGCTATGGGTGCCGAACGCTTACAACTGCTGTTAAACGAAGATGCCGTTGATTTTGCCATTTACCGCGGCGACGAGGAACAAACCTTTATTGTGCACAATAAGCAGGGAAAAGCAAAAATTGCGGTAAAAGATAATGTGTTTACGTATGAACCCGTTACCGCCGATGTACTAAGATATGCAGGCAGGGTAAAGGCTACCGGCCATCGCGCCATCTTAAAGGCCACGTTTAACACCGACTATCCGGATGCGGTATTCCAGATCTACCAGTTGTTTCAGAGCCGCAGGGCAGGAGATATTGTGATCAGTGCAAGTTTAGGGCACGACCTGCGTGATTTTTGGGAATATCCTGAACATAAAGGTTCGCATGGGTCGTTACACAGGTACCACATGCACGTGCCCATGATATACAACCAAAAAGGCTGGAACACGGACCCAATGCGAACTGCAGACTTATTCGACAGTATACTGAAGTGGAAAGGCATCACGCCGGCAAGCTCGGAAGGTGAACCATTATTTTAATTATCTGCCATTATAAATGACACCAACCACGCCGCATAACGCTGAACCCGAAAAGCAGGAAGCAAAAAATGTATTTAACAAAAAGGTTATTATAAAAGGTGCCTTTTGGTTTGCCTTAATTACCATAGCTACAATTGCTGTGGTATTTTTCTACAATAATACCGGCGATACGGTTAAGGCCTTATCACACATATCATACAAGTATATTGCCATTTGCTTTGTAATGCTGTTTATCGATCTGATGCTGGGTAGCTGGCGTAACCATATCTATATCCGTAAAATGGCTCCGGGCGTATCGCATTGGGTAAGCTTCAGGGCAAACGTGGCCAATATGTTTATGGGGGCGGTAACGCCTGCGCACGGCGGAGCAGGACCGGCACAAATATTTGTGTACACCAGCAACGGCGTAACTTTTATCGATTCGTTCGCCGTGACTTTATTAAATATGGGCGCTACACTGATATTTATGCCGCTGGCAGGCTTTGTGGCCATTATGCTGATGGATACTACCGAAGTTGGCAGTATGGTGCCGGCCATGCTTAAGTATGGTTTTAGTTTTTTTCTGTTGTTTTTGCTGGCCTTTTTATTAGCCTTCTGGAAACCGCTTTGGATAGGGAATATCATTAAAAAAATTGCTAACGGCTTATCAGCCGTTTTCCCTAAAAGGAGGGAAAAATTAGCCGGATGGGCAGATAGTTCTTTCGCAAGTATCAGCAAATACCAGCAAACGTGCAGTGTTATTATCAGGAAAAATCCGTTGTTGTTCCCGTTGAGCCTTGTTATCACAACAGCGCTTTATATGAACAAGTATTGCCTGCAATGGGTGTTGTTACTTGGTTTAGGCGTTAACGCTAACCTGGTGCAGGTGATATCAATACAGATACTAATACAGTTTATGATATATTTTGCGCCAACCCCCGGCGGCAGCGGCTTTGCCGAAGGCTTTATATCTACATTATTCGGCAAAATAGTACCCGCCGGTTTAATACCCATTTTTACGTTGCTTCAACGGTCGTTCCTGCTGTTTTTCCCCGCGCTGATAGGGGCTTATGTGGTGTTAAACCTGCTGCGGAAGCAAACCATGAAGAAGGACTAATACTACCCGATTAAATTATTTTTCTGCAAGTAAATATTTTTTACCAATAGCCGTAAATAATATATCTTTAATAACTAAATCTTATTCCCCTGATGAGAAAGTTATTGTTGATGTTACTGTGCATGCCAGTTTTTGCACTCGCCCAAAACCAAAAGATCGACAGTTTAAAACGTGTATTGGTAGCTGCAAAGGCCGATACTGCAAAAGCCGATACCTACTACAAAATAGCGCTCGAGCTGCAGCGTATGGATCCGGCCGAATCCCAAAAAATGATAGACCGGTCGATGGCTATTTCCCAAAAAATACAATACCAGAAAGGCCTTGCCAATATTTATTCGTTTATGGCTGTGCAAAGTTCGTTTAAAGGCGAATTTGACTCGATGAAGGTATATGCCGAAAAGTGTTTACAATTAGCCCGGAAAAATAACTTGCCGCTAATAGTTGCTAAAGGCCATAGCAGCCTGGGTGTATATTACTGGCAAACCGGAAATTACAGCGAGGCTATTAAGAACCACCTTGCAGCCCTCGCTATCCGCGAAAAAATGAAGGATACCACGGGTATCAGCGCATCATTAGGTAATCTGGCCCTGGTTTATTTTGACAACCAAAACCCCGGGGAAGCAGAGCGCTACGGGCTGATGGGCCTTAAGCTGGGCAAAAAAATAAATAACAGTAACATAACGGTAAGTTGCCTGCAATTGCTGGCTAACGTTTACGGGCAGGGCGGCCAGTTTGAAAAGGCCTTAAAGATGGACGCGGAGGCCCTGTTGATCTGTAAACAGCATAACGATACCCGGGGACTATCGCAGGTTTACTCTAACATGGCCAATTGCTACACTGCCATGAAAGATTACGATAAGGGGCTTAAATATCAGCAGGAGGTATTAAAATTGGATGAGTTTTTTGGCGATAAAAAGCAAATTAGTGATACCTACATGAACATCAGCGCTATTTATACCGAAAAAAAGGAGTTTAACACAGCGTTGAGCTGGATGAAGAAAGGCCTGCGGCTAAGCCAGGAAAGTAAGTACAAACAGGGCGAAAAATCGGGTTGGCAATCATTAAGCCAGATATACGAAAGCTTGGGCGATTACAAGAACGCGCTGGCGGCTCATCAAAAATATCAGGCCATAAGCCTGGCGCTGGTTAACGAGGATAGTAACAAGCAGATAGCCCTAATGCAAACCAAATTTGAGACTGAGAAAAAAGAGCAAAAGATAAATCTGCTTAATAAAGAGAACACTATTCAGAAACTATCCATCAACAAGCAAAAAACTACCATAGCCATTGTTGTGGGGCTGCTCCTGATCTCGTTATTGGTGGCAGGGCTGGTATATAACCGTAACAAACTTAAGCAAAAAGCGCTGTTGCAGGCGCAAATGCTGCATCATCAGGATATGCTGACTAAAGCAGTTATTGATGCTGAAGAGCATGAACGCAAACGCATAGGCGCCGACCTGCACGATGGGGTTGGGCAGTTATTCTCCGCGGTTAAAATGAATCTTAACGGCTTATTCGACAGGATAACTATACCACGGGAAGAAGACAGGTTTTTAGCGGAAAATACCCTTGCCCTGGTTGACGAAAGCTGCAAGGAGGTGCGCGTAATATCGCACCAGATGATGCCGAATATGCTGTTGCGGTCGGGCATCGCATCAGATCTGAAGAGTTTCATCAAAAAAATTGATGCAGACAGGCTGAAGATAAAGCTGGAAACTACCGGTTTTAATGACCGCCTGGAGAGCAACGTGGAGACCATGCTTTACCGTATTATACAAGAAAGTGTTAACAACGTAATTAAACACGCCAAAGCTACACAGCTTGATATTATATTGAAGCGTAATGCCGGCCATATCAGCGCCGTTATAAAAGATAATGGTATAGGCTTTGATGCCGCTAAACCCGACGGCTTTGCAGGCATAGGATTAAAAAACATCCTTACCCGTATCGAGTATTTAAGGGGAACTATCACTTACGATTCGGCACCGGGGAAGGGCACTACTGTAACGGTTAATGTACCCGCATAGTAGGAGCCAAGCGTAATGTGCGGGCGTTACTTATACTTCCAATGGCGGGTTTTGCCTTCGCTTATCCATTGAAGGCCCTCGGCCAAGCGTTTATCGCGTGTTGCTTCTGTTTTAGCTTCTTCAAACCAGGTTATGTATTCCTTTTTTTGCGACGGACTAAATTTTTCAAAATAGGCCTTTGCATCCGGATTTTTATCGAGCAATTCAGTAAGATAACCGGGTGTATCGTTTAGCACAGTTGCTTTGGGCGCTGGCTTTTTTATAGGAGCTTTCGCAGCGGCCGATGGCATGTTTTTTAATTCCATGGCCTGGCGAATGTACCAGATCAATATATCGTCTGGGGGCAGGTCGGCAAGGGTGACGAGCTTGCCAATGCTGCCCGCATTGCCCTCATCCTGTATTATGCCATGCGGGTCGGGCAGGGTATCGGCTTTCCAAAAGCCAAAGCCGGCGTGCTGTTTAAAGGCCATCATAAAGCATAGCACACCTTTGTATTCAAAAAACGGAGCGCTCCATTTTATGGTTTCTGTTATCCCGGGCGATGCACGGTGCACTAGTTCGCGCAGGTGGGTTAATATTGGTTTTGCAAAGTCTGCCGATTTTTCGATATACGCATCAATACGGCTGTCGTACTGTTCCATGATGCAATATAAATAAATTACAAAGAATTGTCATGCTGAACGTATGTGAAGCATCTCATCGCCGACATATGCCTTGCCGATAGATCCTTCGTTCCTCAGGATGACAATGGATGTCGCTACCGCAAAACCTTTTTTACCGCCGGGTGCGATTGCGACGCCATAAACTCCGTTATCTCAAATTCAGCCAGTTTGTGCTGATAAAAAGGATCGTCGGCAATGATCTTCTCCAATATCTCTTTCGAGTCGGCCTGGGCAATGATGATGCCGCCTGTGCGCGGCACTTTACGGCCGCTCATGATGAAAACGTCAGCCGCATAATACTTCTTCAAATACTTTACATGGGCTTCCATGTGCAGGTCAAGCTCTTCAAGCGGTACGATATAGTTGAGGTTGATGATGAACATGCCGATTAGCGATTAGTGACTGATGACCAGGGATTGGAAACTATAAGTTAATTAACCAGATCTCCAAACAGCTGTATATGCCAGCTATCTTTAAAAGGCACCTCCCATTTGGTTTGCAGTTCGGTTAGGTTTTGGGCCAGATTGTTGAACACAATGGTTTCGGTAGTTATCCGGCCGGTTTTCAACAGCTCTTCAAACTGGTGGCGGGGCGCCGAGCGTATCTCTTCACCATCGCGGTAAGCCAGGTTAAACCTGTCGAAAAGGCTGATGCCGAATTGCTGCTCCAGTTTTTTCATAAAGTTAACCGAGCTGTCGATCGAGCAGCCGCTTGCGCCGGCCTGGCTTTCGTCAACAATCAGTATAAAAAAGCGGTTATATCTTATTTCGGCTTTGGTAAGTAATTTATGGCCGTGGGCTGCCCAGCCGGCGGTAAAATTATCCAGTAAAACCTGTGCCTGCAGCACTTCCGCGTCGGTTAGTTTTCTGTCCGACTGGTATATCCAAACCCGTGAATGTGAAGAAAATTCCATACCGCAAATTTACCAATTTATTAATTTAGGTTTATTATAAGTTGTCATGCAAACATCACTTATGCCGGTAGGGAAAAAAGCGCTGATAATTGCAGTAATTTCCTTATTATGCCCTTTTTTTGGTGGTTTCAGGCCCGTTATGACTGACCAGGAATGGTTAAACTGGGGCAACCGCATGCTAAATGAAAGCTATGACGCTACTGCTGAACCTAAATAGAAAAAGTACGAAATGATCCTTACCCCGGATCATTTTATGCGTCTCCGAAAAACTTATCAACAGGGTAAACAGGAGTATTATTCATTTAACATACAGCGTTTTGCAGCGCTGGATTACCTGCCCGGCAAAGCTGCTACCGACACCCTCGAAATAAAGACCCAAGCCGATGATATCATTTACCAAACCTATGAAGACCCTGCAGGTGATATCGATTCGATGGCCACCCGTTGGGATATCCCCATGAAAAAGTTACCACCTCAAAGGGTGGACAGCTTGAAACAGGCACTGCTTTTTTTAAAAGGGAGGGGTTTGTAAAATGATGTGGGAAAGGATATTGTAAAAGTGAAATAAGTGATAAGGTTTAGGGTTATTAAAATTAGTTATTGCTTTATTTCTAAAGCAGCTAATTTTACCCTATTTGCTTACCTATAACACCCCTATTTTAACTTAATCGGAGGTTACTTCTGCCTTGTTCTTTTACAAACCGTTTGCCCTTACGGTTATCTCTGCAATATCCAGCACCTTTATTTCCTGTTCTTTCTCCATATGTTTCACCCCATCGGTAAGCATCGTCATGCAAAAGGGGCAGCCGGATGCTATGACATTGGCGCCGGCTTCAATAACATCAAGCATGCGTTCGTCATTGATGTCCTTTCTGCCGGGTTCGGGTTCTTTAAACATTTGCGCGCCGCCTGCGCCGCAGCATAGGCCGTTGCTCCGGCAGCGTTTCATTTCAACCAGTTCGGTATCTAAAATCTCTAAAGCCGCGCGCGGGGCTTCGTATACGTTGTTACCGCGGCCCAGGTAGCATGGGTCATGAAAGGTGATCTTACGGCCCTTAAAACTTTCGCCGCCTTCGGCTTTTAGCTTGCCTTCATCGATCAGGCTTTGTATCAGTTGGGTGTGATGGATCACTTCGTATGTTCCGCCCAGCCCGGGGTATTCGTTACGGATCGTGTTAAAACAATGCGGGCACCCGGTTACTATTTTTTTGACATTGTAGGCGTTCAGCACTTCAATATTGGTCATGGCCTGCATCTGGAACAAAAATTCGTTACCCGCGCGTTTGGCAGGGTCGCCTGTGCAGCTCTCCTCGGTACCCAATACAGCGTAGCTGATACCCACATGCTGCAATATCTTACAAATATCGCGGGTGATTTTTTGAGTGCGCTCGTCAAAGCTGCCGGCACAGCCAACCCAGAACAATATCTCGGGTTCTTTGCCTTCGGCAGCCATTTCGGCCATTGTTGGTATCTTCTGTTCCATTATTCTTCTTCGCTTATCTCGGTTATAAACTCGTTTATGCTGCTGTAATTGGTAAAGGTAATGGCCGAATTAATGGCGCTTAGCCTGTTCAAAATATCAACCGCCACTACTAATGCGCCGGCTTCCGTCCCAAACATTTTGGCATCCCAGTTTATACCGGCAAGGGTTCCGTTTTCGGCCATACCCATGCACCAGTCTTCTAAAAAAACGGCCAGCGGTATTTCGGTGGGCAGGTAGCTTTTCCAATCGTCGCGGGCGCAGATTTTGGCAAGCGGCCTGTCGCTCCAAAATGGGATTACGGCAGTATCTTCTTCACCTGTAGCTTCTGCATTGGCCCAGCCTGTTTTACTTTTTAAGCCCCAAACCTGTTTGGTTGCAGCTACCTTTTCTATAAATGCTATATATTTTGCTTCTAACTCTGCTTGCATATCTTATTCCTTTTCAGCCCAGTTGAACCTGTCGGCCTGGCTGTATTTCCAGGGCGCGCCGTTGTTTTCCATATTGCCGAACATATTGTTAAGGCTTGCAGGCGCCTGTGATTCTTCCATCACAATGTAACGGCGCATCTCGGTGATGATCTCCAGTGGGTTAATGTTTACCGGGCAGGCCTCTACACAGGCATTGCAGGTGGTACAGGCCCAAAGTTCTTCGCGGGTAATGTAGTTATCCAGCAAGGTTTTATCATCGATATGATCCTTGCCATGCTTATCAATATTGTTGCCCACTTCCACCAGCCTGTCGCGGGTATCCATCATGATTTTTCGGGGCGATAACAGCTTACCCGTAATATTTGCCGGGCAAACCGAAGTGCACCTGCCGCACTCGGTACAGGTGTAGGCTTCCATCAGGTTTTTCCATGTTAGGTCGGTAACGTCCTTTGCCCCAAAACGGCTTACTTCGGTGGGTTCGGGTACAAATGACGGATCAAGCATGGCCTTAACCTCGTTGGTTACGGTTGCCATGTTCGTGAACTCGCCTTTGGGTTCCAGTTTTGAGTAATACACATTTGGGAATGCCAGCAGTATATGGAAATGCTTTGAATAGGGCAGGTAGTTTAAAAATGCCAGTATGCCAATAATATGGAACCACCAGCAGCCCCGCTCTATGCCGGCCAGCGCGCCCGTGCCCGATGGCAGCAGGGGTGCTATAAATTCACTTACCGGGAAGCTACCCGCGGTAACGTAATGGCCAAAATGTAAGGCCTGTAATTTATAATCGGCGGCGTTCATGGTAAGGAAGGCCGTCATTAGTAAAATTTCAGTTATGAGGATGTAATTAGCATCTGATTTTGGCCAGGCGGTCATCTCGATGCCGCTAAAGCGTTTTAATTTAAGAACATTACGACGGATAAGGAATACCACGCACGATACCAGCACCAGCAGCGCCAATACCTCGAAGCCGCCTATTAGCAAACCATAAAGGCTGCCCAGGGGTTTTGAAAACACCCGGTGCGACCCAAAGATGCCATCTATCATTATCTCCAGCACTTCCAGGTTAATGATGATAAACCCAACATATATAAAGAAATGCATTACCGCGGCAACCGGGCGTTTTACCATTTTGGTTTGGCCGAGGGCTACCTTTGCCATAATGGCCCACCGCTCGGCAGGGCGGTCGCTGCGGTCGGTATCACGGCCCAAAAGGATGTTGCGGCGTACCTTAGCCACGTTTTTACCAAACAGGTAAGCAGCCCCAAGCAAAATGATGATAAATACGATTTGTCCGATCATTATATTATGCGTGCATAGTAATTTAAAGCTAAAGTAGGTATTTGATTTAATCTAAAGGTAGATATTGCCGAAATGTTTTAAACTTAGAATTTGTTTAAATAACACCGGGTGAAGGGGTGGACCAATAAAAAAATATAAGATTTATTTGCCTTTATAATTGCCTGAAATTCAATTGAACAGCACGGCGGCGATAGATCTGCACAACTAAAGTTTAAAAAAATGTTTACAGAAATAAAAAAAAGGCTACATTTGCAAACCTTAAACGGAGCGGTATCATAGCTCAGTCGGTAGAGCAAAGGACTGAAAATCCTTGTGTCGCTGGTTCGATCCCAGCTGATACCACAAAAAAGCAGAAAGCCTTTAGTCGAAAGATTAAAGGCTTTTTCATTTAATGTGTTTTTGATGCTATTATCCCGCTGATTTGCACTTCAATAACCCTTTCCCGCGTTTTTACTACCTTTGCACCGCATGGTGTTCAGAAAATGGTTTTACATATTTATTGCTGCATGGTTTATAAATGCGTTGGTTTGCTTTAATGCAACTGATGGTTTTATTGATGCCTGCTGTAAAACCGCACCTCAAAATTCAGGCGAGATCCTTTTTGATATCAGCCCGCCTAAGCTTTCCGATCATGCAGTAAAAGACAATGTTGAGCATGAAGACCGCAAAGGTAGCTATCGCAACAGATACCTTAATCCGCGCCTGCTCGACTATGACATTCAGCCGTTATCTTCACAAACTTTTGGGCGACTTGCCTTTTTAAACCGTTCCGCCCTTATTATTTCAGCGTACGGAGAAAAGCTGTTTACGCCGCCTTTGCATCATTTCCTTTTCCGGCTAAGCCCATTTTAACCTCGCCGATAACTACGGTTTACCATCATGTTGGGCGTTTCGCTGCTGATCATAACTTATCTTCCGGTTAAACCCAATGTAAAAAACCTGTAGTAATTACGCTCAAATTAAAACAAAACGGGCTTATTTCACTTAAAAATGTAGCAATAACGCGACACTACGTAGTGGCGCGGGGTTATTCCCTGATTATTGCAAGCGCGACGTTTAATGCCCGGCGACGCCAAACAAAAATGACATCGCCTGAGCGAGTCAGGGCTATGTGCCGCTTTTAGCAGTTTGCATAGCCGCCTTTAAATATCAGTACTATGAATAAAAGACTTTTAATTGTTTCGAACCGTTTACCATTAACTATTGAAAAAACCGGTAACGAGTTAACCTGCCGTCAATCGTCGGGGGGGCTTATTGCCGCGGTAAGCGCATATTTAGGTAACGACGGTAAGGATGCCTTTACCGAGAAAATATGGATAGGGGCGCCAGGCTGCTCTTCAGAAGACTGGAGTGTGGCATCTAAACCCCATCAATCAGATTACCAATACAAGCCGGTGTTTATTGAGGCTGAGCAATACGAAGCTTACTACAATGGCTTTTCTAATTCGTTGCTTTGGCCGCTGTTTCATTATTTCCCCTCGTACGCAGAGTATCAGCCCGAAACTTTTGAAGCTTATATGGATGTAAACCGGAGCTTTGCAGAGATGCTGTCCACGCAAATAAGGATAGGCGACGTGGTATGGATACATGACTATCATTTACTACCGCTGGCCGGCATGCTGCGTAAACGTTTTCCCGACCTTACTATCGGCCTTTTCCTGCATATTCCTTTTCCAGCCTATGAATTGTTTAGAGTGATCCCGAAAACATGGCAGCGAGAATTGCTCACCGGCATGCTCGGAGCCGACCTTATTGGCTTTCATACTATGGAGTATGCAGCGTATTTCCTGTCGGCATTAGAACTAGAATTAAAGCTAAAATCAGAGGACTCTGTTGTGTTTTGGGATGATCGTCACGTAAAAGTGGAGGCCTTTCCTATCAGTATCGATTTTAAAAATTTTCAGGAAGCGGCCGAGCAAGAGGCTGTTGCAGCAAAACGTCAGAATTATCTACAGCTGAAAGAAGATAAGAAAATGTTATTTTCTGTTGACCGGCTGGATTATACCAAAGGCATTTATAACCGTATAAGGGCATATAAAAACTTTTTGCTGGAACATCCGGAGTATATGGGAAAGATCGTTTTCACGCTGGTGATTGTGCCTTCCAGGGATGGGATAAAAACCTATACGGACCGTAAAAGCGCGATAGATGAGTATATAGGCGATTTAAATGGTACACTTGGCACGCTGGATTGGAAGCCTATTATTTACCAATACCAGCACCTTGAATTTGAAGACCTGGTAGCGCTTTATACTGTTTGCGATGTGGCCCTGATAACACCCATGCGCGATGGCATGAACCTGGTAGCCAAGGAGTTTGTAGCCAGCCGTACAGATCAGCAGGGCGTTTTGATACTTAGTGAAATGGCAGGCGCCGCCAAAGAACTCACCGAGGCCCTGCTCATAAACCCGAATGATGAGCAGGGAATTGGCGCTGCCATAAAAACCGCGCTGAATATGCCTGCCGAAGAGCAACGCGAACGGATGACCGCTATGCAGGAGCGTATAGGCAGTTACGATGTAAACACCTGGGCGGCAGATTTTTTTGAACAGTTGGCCAAAGTGAAGACCTTACAGGAAAAATACGCGGTGCAATTATTGGATACCTTTAGCCGCGCACGGCTTTTAAATGATTATGCAGCCGCAAAACAGCGGTTGATACTATTGGACTACGATGGCACGCTGGTGCCTTTTGCAAGCGAACCGCACCTTGCCCAACCTACCCCGGAGTTATTGAGCGTGTTGGAAGAATTGGGCAGGGATGAGCGTAACGACGTTTACATCATAAGCGGCAGGGACGGTACAACGCTGACCAAATGGCTGGGGCATTTGCCTGTGGGACTAATTGCCGAACATGGCGCAAAAACGAAGCTGAAAAACGCTGAATGGACAAACAAGACTACGGTTCCGGAAAACAATTACCTTTTAGGTGTAGAAAAGCTGATGACAACCTATGTGAATAAGTGCCCGCATTCATTTATCGAGCATAAAGAATTTTCGCTGGCGTGGCACTACCGCAAAGCCGAGCCGTTTCAGGCCAAAATCAGGGCCGACGAATTGTATAAGGAACTGGTAAATTATACAGGCCCTTTACCGCTTGATGTGCTGAACGGGCATAAGGTTATAGAAGTGAGGAACCGGATGATAAATAAGGGAATGGCTGTATTGGAGATACTTAAAACAAAAAACTACGACCATATTTTATGCCTCGGCGACGACCAGACAGATGAGGATATGTTTAAAATACTTACAACGGTAAAAGCGGCCTGCACTATTAAAGTAGGCGATACCCCGTCATTTGCACACTACAACATTTACTCGCCTTACCAGGTACAATCGCTGTTGCAAACAATGGTTGAATACCCGGAAGTAGTAAAAAATTAAGGTAAGTACAAATCATTTGCCGCCGCTTTTTAACGCCTTGTTATATTCGTCGAGGCATTTATCAAGCGGCTTGCCCTTTTGATGGATGCAATCGCAGAAAATGTTGCAGGCGCCAGGGTTTTTACTGTTGTTGCATTGCGCATTACATTCCGCCAGTGTATTACGCGGCCTGATGCTATACAAGTTACCAACTACGGCAGCTACCATAACAACCGTAGCAAATACACCGGCGAAAAACCGGACAGGGAATTTTTCGCTGATAACGGGTTTTACCGGTGGTTGGTTAGCGCTTGACGGCTCATAAAACGGCAGGATGTATTTGATCTTATCGTAATTCCAGCCTATGAGGTACAAATTTGCCAGCACCATTAAAGGCGACGACAGGAGCGACCCATCAAACCGCACCGCGAACGACAAAATGCAAATGTTTAATATTATAGGGAAATAGAGCAGCGCACCAAGCACCGCAGTACGCGGGATAAGTAGTAGTATGGCTGCTGTAACCTGTAAAACGCCAATAAATGTATAATAATAGCCGGTGTGGTGCAGGGCTTCTAAATAATGCCCCATGGGGTGGTTGTTAGATAACGAGGTAAACCGCTCGCCCATGATCTTAATAAATCCCGATGGGATAAAGCCTGCTGCCAGGGCTATCCGGTTGAAAACTGAAAAGTAGCGCAACCATTTATTACCCTTTGCGCGGGCGTGCAGCTGATCAAGACGATATGAAAGCATTGTTGTGAGTTTGATAAAAGTACTTTGAAATACAAAGTTATAATTTTTATATAATTTACAAATTATTTCTTCTGCCGGATGTTTATTCATTCCTTATCGCTAGGGGTGGTGATACTGTGGTATAAAATTATTGGTTTGAAAATTAACGTGTTAGGCGAAAAGTGCCAAATCAGACAATCAGTTAACAAACATTAAACAATATCAGCATGTTTTTCATCGTCTATGTAGAACATCGCTCTACAACTACAAGCTATGAGACACAAAATAAAACTACCCGACGGGACCTTGCAACTCATCGACATTACAAGCGCGTATTTTAAAACCTGGCATGTGTGGAACGTTAAGTTCGCCGATGGTAAAGTAGCTATGCTTTTTAAGATCGGAAGCGAATGGATGCAGCGTAACGAAGACTTTTTAGACGAGCACGTAGTAAACGCCATCGGTAAACGGATAGACAGCATACTGCTAAGGCGCAAAATAGCTTTTTAAGCTAAGAACAGGCAGCGCCCCTCTTTGCTTGTTTATGGTTGTATGCCGGGTTACGTTTAAGTACAAGTAGCGGGAACACCCCGGGAAAATCAATGCATCTGATTTGTGAAAATTTTTTAATTATAAGTTGTTGTTTATTAGTACCTTCGCGGCCCACTAATAAATTATGATTAAAAAATACGCATTGTTTTTGTTGATTGCCGCGGCTATAGCCGGTTGTAAAAAAGAGGTAACTATAAAAACACAGCCAAAGCCGCCGGTTGTTGCCCCCGATAGTGTTTCGTTTACATCGGTAAAGCTGGAAGCAAAGAAAAACCCCGGCATTATTACCAAAGACGTTGTTTGCGACATTACAGACGACCAGATAACCGCGGTTATACCACAGATGGAAAAGCTGAGTAAAAAGCTGGTGGTAACCTTTACTACTCAAAACTCAACAGTCACCAAAAACGATACTTTACAGGTAAGCGGAAAAACCCCTGTCGACTTGCGCAAGCCTGTAATTTATACACTTACATCTGCCAAGGGCACTACACGAAATTACCGCTTTACGGTTAAGGTTTTTACAGGCATCCCTGTTTTATACCTTACCACCAACGGCCCGGTTGTATCAAAAGATGACTATGTTACCGGTAAGGTAGACGTTGACCCCAACAATAGTTTTGAGCAGGAGAAATTGAGCATCCCACTGAAAATAAAAGGCCGCGGTAACTCAACCTGGTCAGAATTCCCGAAAAAACCATATCGTTTAAAATTTAATGATAAGGCCGCCATGCTGGGGATGCCCGCCGCTAAAAATTGGGTGTTGCTGGCCAACTACGATGATAAGACCTTAATGCGTACCCGTATAGCATTTGAGTTTGCCCGCCGCATAGGATCGGATTTTGCACCGCAGAGCCGTTTTGTTGAGGTGGTTATGAACGGGAAGTTTTTGGGTAATTACCTGCTGACCAGCCAGGTTGAGGTACACGAGAACAGGGTGAATATTACTGAAATGACCGAAAATGATAATAGTGGCGATGCGCTGACCGGCGGCTATTTGTTGGAACTGGACCAGCGTAAAGACGAGAAATTTTGGTTCGTAACAAAAAAGAACCTGCCATTCACCCTTAAATCGCCCGAAGAAACTACCCCCGCACAACTTAAATATATAAAAAAGTATATCCAGGATACTGAGGATGCCCTGTTTGCAGATAACGCTAACGACCCCGTGAACGGTTATGCCAAATATATTGATGTAAATTCGTTCATGAACTGGTTTTTTGTTGAAGAGGTGGTTAAAAATCAGGATGCCCGGGATTTTAGCAGTATATTTTATTATAAAGAACGCAAGGGCAAGTTACACATGGGCCCCGTTTGGGATTTTGACCTTAGCAGCGGTAACGTAGATTACTCGCCAGCAAAAGACCCTAAGAGCTGGTACATACGCGATGCCACGTGGATGGTACGGCTGTTTAAGGATGTGACCTTCAGGAGCAAGGTTAAAAAACGCTGGAACGAGATACGCAGTACGGCGGTTGAAGCTATTTTTAAGGATATTGACGACAATGCGGCTTACCTGAAGCTATCGCAGCAGCAAAATTTTAGCAAATGGCCTATATTGGATAAATATGTTTGGCCGAACGCTGTGGTGTTGGGTAACTACGACCTGGAAGTGGCTTATGCAAAGGATTTCCTGATGCAGCGTATAGCCTGGATAGATGCGGAGATAGCGACCTATTAAGATATTAAAGATAAAACGATAAAGCCCATACCGGTAAATCCCCCAACTTACCGGATATGGGCTTTGTAATATGCCGCAAAATACGGCATTGCTCATATCAAACACTGGATTACCCGGGTTAGTTATGAGGTTAGTTACTTTAATTAGTAACACTGCTAAAATAAATTGCTGCTGGCGTTAATTACGGGTTAAAACACCCCATTTAAAACGTAAAATAGCCCATCACGTAATCATTTCGAACTTATCGCTAGTTGCGGACAGGCAGTCCTTCCTAAATACGCCGTTATTTTCTCAACCGTATCACTAAGCTTTGCGCTACAGCCATCAGGCGGCATCATGAAAAATAACGCCCAGCGTATGCCTGTCGCCGCGGGTTACTTCGCTTACCCCATGTTTCATATTAACGCGATAATAACCCTTGCTGCCCATTACCGGCCTAAAGTTGGTGGTGAATAACAACATGTCGCCTTTGTTGGGGCTTAATACTGTCGCTTTCGATTGCATCCTTGGCCGCTGTTCTACCAATACAAACTCGCCGCCATCGTAATCGTTGCCGTGTTGGTTAAGGCATACTACCAACTGCATGGGGAAGTAAACCTCGCCGTACAGGTCCTGGTGGAGGGCGTTGTAGCCGCCCTGGTTATACTTTAATATTAAAGGCGTTGGGCGTAGCTGGTTATGCTGATGGCAGAGCTGCGTAAGTTCGGATAAGGTATCCGGGAACCGTTTATCGATATTTAGAACCTCCATCCACTTATTAGCGATGGGGGCAATGTGCGGGTACACCTGCTCCCTAAGTTGCTGCACTATGCCCGGCAACGGGTAGCTATAATATTTATACTGGCCAAGCCCGTAACCATGGTGCTCCATTACGATGGTTTTGCGGTAAAGATCAGGTTGCGCGTATTGGCTAACCAGTTCATCGCACTCGTTAGCCGATAATATGCCCGGTATTTTAGCATAACCCCTGATGTGCATGCTTTGGGTTACCCTGGCCCAGTCAACCCCTGAAATTATTTGCTGTAGATCCATACTGCTGTGTTTTGAAACAAATGTAGTGCGCTAACATCACCGATGAAACCCGAAAGTTGCGGTATTTTACCACACCACTTTCCGGCCACGTCATTGCGAGGTACGAAGCAATCTTCAATAGAAAGGTCGGCTATAAGCGTGTCGAAGATTGCCACGCTATCGCTCGCAATGACGCGTTTTTCTTCAATAGAAAAGTCGGCTACAAGCATGTCGAAGATTGCCACGTCGTTATCGCTCCTCGCAATGACGCGTTTTGTTCCTATTCCCCCTTCAGGGGGTAGGGGGTATCTATTTCAACTCATCCAGCACCTTAAACATTTTTGCCCTGATGCCGCTGCCAGGGCCATAATAATTGTTTACCATGATAGAGAAACAAAGCTGGCGGCCATTGTGCGTTTGAAAGCCCGCGTAGGCCTGCACGCTGTTGATGCTGCCGCTTTTCATTTTCATATCGTTGTATACCGGCAGGCTCTCATAAAAATCGCTGAACCACGCCTCTTTTTTTGCTGATTGCAGGATGCGCGCCATGGTTGATGTGGTGATCCTATCCTGTGGGGACAAACCGCTGCCGTCAAAAATATTCATCGAGCGTTTGTCAATGCCCTTCAGTTCCCAAAAATCTTTCATTATGTCCACGCCGTCGGTGGTAGAGGCGGGCTTGCCGGCTTTAACGGCAATGGTGGCCAGCAGTTGCTCGGCATACAGATTAATACTTTTTTGATTGAGCCAGTAAACGATCTTGCTTAATTCGGGCGATTGTATGGCAGTAACATTTTTTGTTGCTTCGGCAACAGTTTTCCCCTTATCTGCCAGCATAACCGACGATGCAGGCTCGCCGCTTACCGTAATGCCAATACGCTCAAGTGTATCAGTCAGGCGCAGGGCTGCATCGTATGCCGGGTCGGGTATAGCGGCGGCTATGCGCTTTTTGGTCTGGTCTACCGCGTAGGTGCCGCGCAGGTACATTACCTTGCTGCCAAAGGCGGGTAAATACGAGTAAGCCAGGTCGCCGGTTTTTGGTTCGCCGTTGGTTAGCTCGCTTTTATATTGCAGGTAATTGGTAGCTGGGATGGTGCCGGATACACTAACGGGGCTGCCCACAGGGCCGGTGTGCAGGGTAATATCAAACTGGTTTTCGCGCCAGCAAAGGCCGGCTATACCCGCGCCGTAGTAGGTGCCCAGGTCTTGCCAGATCCAGGCATCGGGGATAGACTGGTTTTTAAAAACGCCGTTATCGCCGATAATGCAGCCCTTTATTTTTTTAATACCAGCTTTTTTAAGCGCGGCAACCATGGTATTTAAAACTACGCCTTCGCGGGTTGATGCCCAGCGCCAGCTGCCCAGGGTAGGGTCGCCGCCGCCTTTGATGATGATATCGCCGGTAAGGGTGCCGTTGGCGCTGATGGTGCCTGTATAGCCCACCTGCGTTTGAAACTGAAAATCTTTACCTAAAACATTAAAAGCGGTTATACTGGTAACCGTTTTTAGCGTTGAGCCGGGCGCAAGGCCCATATCAGGGTTTACAGCAAATACCTGTTCGCCGGTTTTGGCATCCAGCACGGTTAACGATACAGATGCATAGCGGCACTGGTCGTCCTGCTGAAAACGGGTAAATGCCTTTTGTAAATTTTGCTGCAGGGTTTGCGCCCCCGCAGCGTTTGCTATAAATAAAATACTAACTAACCACTTCCGTTTTATCCTCATTAGTAACGTTTCGTTGTGATATATAATAAATAGGGATACCGATTAAAACGATGCCTAAACCAGGCCAGGTAAAATCTGGCTTGTAAATAATTAATAACGTACAAAAAGCCAATCCCATTATAATGTACACCAAAGGCAGCACAGGGTAGCCAAATGCTTTGTAAGGCCTTTCGGCATTTGGCATTTTTTTACGCAGGATAAATATGCCGATGATGGTAAGCACATAAAATAATACTACCACAAACGATATCATATCCAGCAGATCGCCATATTTACCGCTTAAGCAAAGTATCGAGGCCACAACGGCCTGTATCCATAAGCCAAACTCGGGTACGTCAAATTTGTTTAAAGTGCCTGTCCTTTTAAAGAATAAGCCATCCTTAGCCATTGAATAATACACCCGTGATCCGGCAAGTATCAACCCGTTGTTGCATCCAAAGGTTGAGATCATGATCATCACCGCAATAACAAGGGCACCCTTGCTGCCGAATATCACAAAGGATGCAGCCACGGCCACACGGTCTTTATCGGCATTAACAATATCATGCAGGGAAAGCACACCGGTATAAACTATGTTGGCGCATACATAAATGATGGTTACGATCATGGTGCCGAAGAAAAGGCTTAGCGCAACATCCCGCTTAGGGTTCTTCATTTCGCCGGCTATAAAGGTTACATTGTTCCAGGCATCGCTGCTGAAGATAGAACCCACCATCGCTATGGCGATAGCACCCAGGGCGGCGCTCATGGTATAATCAGTTGTGGTGCCATCCTTGGCCAGTTTGTGCATATCCCAGGCGTTGGCCCAGTTGGCGGTCCAGATATCGCTCTTAAAGGCCAGGAAACCAAAAATGATCAATCCGAATAAGCTTAATAACTTGGTTAAGGTAAAGGTGGTTTGTATCAGTTTGCCGCCTTTAACGCCCCTTGTGTTGATAAATGTAAGGAAGAATATCAGCACGATAGACACTATCTGCGCCGCGCTGATCTTTACAAACCCTGCATCAAACAAAATATTATCCTCGCTTACCGCAGGTATCAGATAGGCGGTAAATTTGGAAAATGCCACACCCACGGCGGCTATAGTACCGGTTTGTATTACCGCGAAAAAGCTCCAGCCATATAAAAAAGCGATCAGTTTATTATAAGCCTCTTTAAGGTAAATGTACTGGCCACCCGCCTTGGGGAACATAGCGCTTAGTTCGCCGTAACTTAATGCAGCAGTAAGTGTCATGAAGCCGGTTATCAGCCATACGGCTATCAGCCAGCCTGCCGAGCCCACATTACGCGTGATATCAGCACTTACAATAAAAATACCTGAGCCGATCATAGAACCTGCCACCAGCATGGTGCCATCCAGCAGGCTTAGTTCGTGCTTTAAATGAGGTTTAGAAGTTTCCTTAGTCATTAGGGTTTAGTTTAAACTACTAAACTATTCAAAAACTTTAAATGACAGACTATTGTAAAGAAATTAATTTATATTTTGCGGCAACCAATTATATTTGCAAGCTTTTTGCAAAAACTGATCAAGCACTAACTAAACACTAAATTTAACATATGGATCTTCTGAACAATTACTTAATTTATTTAATACCTGTAATGGGCCTCATCGGGATCATTGTGATGGCGATAAAATCGGCATGGGTTACCAGTCAGGAAACAGGCGATGCCTCGATGAACCAGCTTGCCGGTTACATTGCCGACGGCGCAATGGCCTTTTTGCGTGCCGAGTGGAAAATACTAAGCTACTTTGTAATAGTTGCCGGTGTTTTACTTGCCTGGAGCGGTACCACCGTTGCTACCTCGAGCCCGATAATTGCAGTTTCGTTTTTGATAGGCGCGTTCCTTTCGGCGTTTGCAGGTTACCTGGGTATGCGCATCGCTACAAAATCAAACGTACGTACAACACAAGCAGCTAAAACAAGCCTTGCCAAAGCGCTTAAAGTATCCTTTACCGGCGGTACAGTTATGGGGCTTGGCGTTGCAGGTTTGGCTATCATAGGTTTAGGCTCGTTATTCATTGTATTTTATACCATGTACGTAACGAGTAAGGGCGAAGCCGTTAACGGCGAGGCTATGGCTAAAGCGCTTGATGTGTTAGCGGGCTTCTCGTTAGGTGCCGAGTCTATCGCGCTTTTCGCCCGTGTGGGCGGTGGTATCTACACCAAAGCTGCCGATGTGGGCGCCGACCTTGTAGGTAAGGTTGAAGCCGGTATCCCCGAGGATGATGTGCGTAACCCTGCCACCATTGCCGATAACGTAGGCGATAACGTAGGTGACGTTGCCGGTATGGGCGCCGATTTATTCGGTTCGTACGTGGCTACTATGCTGGCTACCATGGTACTGGGCCGCGAAATTGTATCGCATGATAGTTTTGGTGGTATTGCCCCGGTATTGTTACCAATGGTTATTGCAGGCCTGGGATTGATATTCTCGATAGTAGGTGCATCAATGGTTAAAATATCAAAAGAAACAGATAGCGTACAAAAGGCACTTAACATAGGTAACTGGGCTTCAATTGTGTTAACAGCAGTTGCTACTTATTTTGTGGTACAATGGATGCTGCCTGCAGATAGTTTCCACATGCTACGTGACGAAGATGCGAACGGCGCGATTAAAGCAGGTTCGTTAGTGTTCACCAAAAACGGTGTTTTTGGTTCTATCCTGGTAGGTTTGGTAGTAGGTACCTTAATGTCTATCATCACCGAGTATTACACCGCAATGGGTAAACGCCCGGTGCTGAGCATCATTAAACAATCATCAACCGGCCATGCAACCAATATTATTGGTGGTTTGGCTATTGGTATGGAATCAACCGTGTTGCCTATCCTGGTATTGGCTGCGGGTATTTATGGTTCTTACTTTTTTGCAGGCTTGTACGGTGTGGCTATCGCTGCTGCAGGTATGATGGCAACAACGGCCATGCAATTAGCTATCGACGCGTTTGGCCCTATTGCCGATAACGCCGGTGGTATTGCCGAGATGAGCCGCCTGCCCGAAGAAGTGCGTGGCCGTACAGATAACCTGGATGCCGTAGGTAACACTACCGCTGCAACAGGTAAGGGTTTTGCTATCGCGTCTGCCGCGTTAACCTCACTGGCCTTATTTGCGGCTTTTGTGGGTGTTGCCGGTATCGAGCATATTGATATTTATAAAGCCAACGTTTTGGCAGGTTTATTTGTGGGCGGTATGATACCGTTCATCTTCTCGGCCTTGTGTATCTCGGCAGTAGGCCGTGCGGCAATGGCCATGGTTGAAGAAGTTCGCCGCCAGTTCCGCGAGATACCGGGCATTATGGAGTACAAGGCACGCCCTGAGTATGAAAAATGCGTGGAGATATCGACCAAGGCTTCAATCCGTGAGATGGTTGCACCGGGCCTTATCGCTTTAATTACCCCTATCATCATCGGTTTTGCATTCGGTCCCGAAGTATTGGGTGGTTTGCTAGCCGGTGTTACCGTATCGGGCGTGTTGATGGGGATCTTCCAGAGCAACGCAGGCGGTGCATGGGATAACGCAAAAAAATCGTTTGAAAAAGGTGTTGAGATAAACGGCGAGATCTACTACAAAAAATCTGAGCCGCACAAAGCATCGGTAACAGGTGATACCGTGGGCGATCCGTTTAAAGATACCTCGGGCCCGTCGATGAATATCCTGATCAAGCTAATGTCAATCGTATCGCTGGTTATCGCGCCGCACCTGAACAGCGCCGATAACACCAGCAAAATGATGCAGAAACAAGAGAAAGTACAATCAATGAATGTACACCAGATACATGTAGATAAAAAAATCTAAGCATCTTTAAAGTATATGGAAAGCCCCCCGATTTTCGGGGGGCTTTTTTGTTTTGGGGAAAGATTTATATTAGCATAAATGAAAGCCTTTAGCCAGATCATCCTTTACGCCCTTTGCCTCTATGATATCTACCTTTACCTGCCGGATATATTCGACGTATTTAAGCTGGATATCCAACCGCCAACAACCGACTACCTGCTCTACTTTGATGGCGCCATGTTGTTGGCAGGAGGGATAGTGACAGGCATTATGCTGATACGTACCGGCGGTAAGTTCAACAAGGCTTTAGGTGTGGTTATGATATTGATGAATTTGGTGCTGACACCGTGGTTTATATTAAGGGGGTTGCCTGTAGGTTAGTTATAAATATCTTTTCTATGCCCTAAGGCGATAATATCTATCTGTAAAACCTTATCGAATATTTCATAGATCACCCTGTAGTTGCCAACCCTGATGCGATAGGCTTCGCGGCCTTTTAGCTTTTTACAGCCGGTAGGGCGCGGATCATTGGCTAATTCATAAATGGATTCTATAATACGGTCTGCAATATCTTCCTGTAATTTATTTAATTGTTTTTGTGCAGACTTAGATATAGCAATGTTATAAACAGCCATTATTTTGCGCGGCGTTTTTTAACATATTCATCAAATGAGGTGGATGGCTCGTGCAGGTTTTTTACTTCGTCGTAAAGCTTAACATCTTCAGCATCTTCTAACTCCTGAATTAGGCGTTCGTATTCGCTCACTGGCAGGATAACTGAGATCTTCTTGCCATTCTCATCAGTAATATACTGGGGCTTCACTAAATCAAGCATAGCACAATTGTTTGATAGGTAAATTTAATAAAATTATAATTGTTTTCGTAATCTGTTAATTACTGCCTGTTAAGCGGAGATTTTATCAGACATACAAACCTTGCTTAGTGTTTTCAACCAGTATAGTTTGCGGATAAAAAACAAACTTTAAACTGCTCATAATCACAAGCTTTTATTCTGTATAAATCATCAATACTGTTGTTACATTCTGCTCTTTAACTTTTCAATAAATTTAAGTACGTTTGGGGGAAACTGATTTCAAGACTATCATAACTGATCTTATTAATTAAAACATGAAGGTATTTGTAAAAAAATCTATTGAACAGCTAACCAGTACGGTTGATACGGAAGGAAGCCTGAAGCGCACGCTTGGCGCGGGTAGCCTTATCGCTTTGGGTATTGGTGCAATTATTGGCGCAGGTTTGTTCGTACGGACCGCTGCTGCTGCCGGTGAACACGCCGGTTCGGCAGTTACCCTGTCATTTATCGTGGCGGCTATCGGCTGCGCGTTCGCGGGCCTTTGCTACGCCGAATTTGCTTCTATTATCCCTATTGCAGGTAGCGCGTATACTTACGCCTACGCAACCATGGGCGAAATTGTTGCCTGGATCATTGGATGGGCATTAATATTGGAGTATGCACTTGGTGCGGCAACGGTATCCATAAGCTGGAGCGAGTATGCCAATAAACTCCTCGACGGGAAGATACCGTATGAGTGGTGCCACTCCCCAATGGAATCTATCATGGTAAACGGGCACAGTGTGCATGGTATTGCCAACCTGCCTGCCTTATTGATACTTGTTATATTATCGCTGTTATTAATAAAAGGTACGCAGGAGTCTGCTACCGTAAACGGTATCATCGTATTTATTAAAGTGGCTATTGTATTGGTGTTTATTGCTATAGGCTGGCAGTTTATTAACCCTGCTAACCACACGCCATACCTTATTCCTGATAATGCGCCGGACATTATTCAACAAAATGGTAAGCCATATTCTTATGCGCCGTTCTTTAACCACGGCTGGGGGGGTATTATAAGCGGTGCCGGTGTGGTGTTCTTTGCCTTTATCGGTTTTGATGCCGTATCAACAGCCGCTCAGGAAGCTAAGAACCCTAAGCGCGATATGCCTATAGGTATATTAGGTTCGTTAGTGGTATGTACTATTCTTTACATATTGTTCTCATGGGTATTAACCGGCGTTGCGCCTTATACCGATTTCATGAAATCAGGTAAAGAAGCTTCGGTAGCCTATGCTATCAGTAATTACATGCACGGTTACAATTGGTTGTCTACCATGGTTACTGTGGCTATCCTTGCCGGTTTCTCGTCAGTTATCCTGGTGATGCTGATGGGTCAGTCGAGGGTGTTCTACACCATGTCTACCGATGGTTTATTGCCAAAAGTATTTTCAGACCTTCACCCAAAATTCAGGACCCCATACAAAAGCAATATGATCCTGTTCATATTTGTTGGTGCTTTCGCGGCATTTGTGCCGGGCAGTGTAGCCGGCGACTTAACGTCGATAGGTACTCTGTTTGCCTTTATACTGGTTTGTGTGGGTGTAATTTTACTCCGCAAAACCGATCCGAACCTGCCAAGGCCATTTAAAACCCCGCTTGTACCATTGGTGCCTATTTTAGGTATTATTGTTTGCGCGGCTATGATAATTGGTTTACCTCACGAAACGCAGATCAGCGCTTTGGTTTGGATGATAGCCGGGCTTTTGATTTACTTTGGCTACAGCAAAAAACATAGCAAACTAGGTACCGCGGGCGATATATTGCCTAAAGCCTCAGATTTCGAAAAACAGTAATTATTTTATTACATCAGCAAAAAGGTTCTGCAATTGCAGAACCTTTTTTGTTTTGAACCCTTTTGTATGGGATGAAAGCCAACCGTATAATTTGGGTACTTGTAGTTATTGCTATTATCAACTCTATGGGGTTTGGTATTATTATACCGTTGCTGTACCCTTACGGAAAAAAGTTTGGCATAACAGAGCATACCATCGGCCTGCTTACGGCGGCATTTTCAGTAGCGCAGTTTTTTGCCACCCCCGTACTAGGCTCGCTGTCAGATAAGTGGGGGCGCAAGCCTTTGCTGGTTTTCAGCCTTATTGGTACTGCTGCGTCATTTGTTTTGTTTGGATTGGCCAACAGCATTTTTATGCTTTTTGCCGCCCGCATACTGGATGGCTTAACCGGCGGTAACATTTCGGTAGCACAGGCTATGATATCAGACATTTCGACGCCAAAAGAGCGGGCCAAAAACTTTGGGATACTGGGCTCGGCATTTGGGTTCGGCTTTGTAATAGGCCCGGCCATTGGCGGCCTGCTTAGCAAGTTCGGGTTAAAGGTCCCGTTCTTTTTTGCGGCGGGTATTGCCATTATCGGCGTTTTGCTCACGCTGTTCTTACTAAAGGAAACCAATCAGAAAAAAGGGAGTAAAGCAAAGCAAAAACATAGCTTTAGCTTTATATCGCTTTATACGGTATTAAAAAAGCCGGTTATCGGCACGGCTATATTTACCGGGTTTTTACTCACCATGGCGCAGTTTACCATGCTTATAGGTTTCCAAACCTTTAGCGTTGACCAACTTAAACTTAACCCTACCCAAATAGGCCTTTTTTACGGCGGTTTTGGAGTAAGCGGTATACTGATGCAAATGCTGGTTCCGGCGGTAAAAAAAGTAATACCATCGCAGGCGGTGATACTTTTGCTATCAACTATTTGCTGCCTGGGCATGATGATTTTGGCGGGGTTTGCCACAGCGCTGTTGCTGTTTGCCATAGCAATTGGTATTTATGGGTTGTTTAACGGCTTGCGCAACCCTATGTTAAACGCCATTATAGCCGACCACAACGACGATAGCGAGCGCGGCGAGGTAATGGGTATCAATCAGTCGTACGCCTCGATAGGGCAAACGCTGGGGCCGGTAACGGCAGGGCTGGTTACAGCAATTTCTGTACATAGTATATTCTTTTTATCATCTTTATATATTTTAATTGCACTTTTGTTTAGTATTCGTTTAATTTCAAAAGAAAAAACAAGCTAAACCTATGCATCCAATTATCTTTAAAGAGGTGTTATCTGTTACGATGATCCTTTTTGCCATTATTGATATACTTGGCGCTATCCCTGTAATTATACAACTGCGCCAAAAGGCGGGGCATATCGAATCGGAAAAGGCGAGCATTGCCGTATTGGTGCTGATGGTTGCGTTTTTATTTGTGGGCGATGAACTGCTGGCCGTGATCGGGCTGGATATCTCCTCATTCGCAATAGCGGGCTCCATCGTAATATTTATCATCGCGCTGGAGATGGTGCTGGGCGTAAACTTTTTTAAAGAGGAGATGCCCGAATCGGTATCAATCGTTCCGCTCGCGTTCCCCCTTATAGCCGGCGCCGGTACCATGACCACCCTGTTATCCCTTAAATCGCAGTACCAAACCCAGAACATCATTGTAGGCATTGTGCTGAACACCATATTTGTTTACCTGGTACTCAAAAACGTAAAATGGCTCGAAAAGCTGTTTGGCCAAACCGGCCTGCACATCCTGCGCAAAGCGTTCGGTGTGATACTATTAGCTATCGCGATAAAGCTGTTCAGGAGTAATAGCGGGTTGTAAGCCTCAAATCATAACGGCCCGTCATTGCGAGGTACGAAGCAATCTTCCGATAGACAAGACGTATGCAAAGTTTATGTATAGTCCGGAAGGTCGCTTCGTACCTCGCAATAAGGCGTGTTCAAAGTCGTCCTGAACTTGTTTCAGGAACCTCAGGACAGGTTAGCACGGTGTTTGATTTGCATGAGAGATGCCGAAATAAATCCGGCATGACGATATGTTATTCTAAAACTACCCTTCTGCACGCAAGGGGGCTATCATCCTTGCCACAAACATGGTATCGGCCTTGTTTTCATAACCGGTTAATACTTTCATTTCTTCCAGCTGCAAGCCCAGTTGTTTGGTGATGAAGTTCACCGCGTCTTCATTTTCGGCTTTAAAGGCCGAACAGGTGATGTAGATAAGCGGCTTGCCGGGTTTAAGGTGTTTGGCAACGTTGGTAACAATAGCTTGCTGCAGGCGTTTAAAAAAGTCGGTTTTATGCAGATCGAACTGACTGATCATCTCGGGTGTGCGGCCCCAGGTGCCCGAGCCGCTACAGGGCGCATCCAGTATAATGCCGTCAAATTCGTAGTTGTATAAAAGTTGCTCGTTGTTCTCGGTAAGGTCCATTACCTTTTTCTGGTACTTGCGCAGGCCCGCGTTTTGAAAACGTTCATCGAGGTTGGCCAGGATAGATTCGCGGATATCAGACACCACCAGTTTTATATCGGGTTGCAGGCTATGCAGCAACAACGATTTACCACCCGATGCTGCGCAGGCATCCCACCAGCTATCCCATTTCTGGGGCTTAAAATAATTGGCCGTTTGCTGCGACGACAGGTCCTGAACCTCAAACAAGTGCTGTTTGGGGAAGATGTTTTCGAGCCTCGTACCATTAGGCATAGATAAGCAGCCGTTACCTTCATCTTTGAAGGTAATTCCGGCCTTGGTCAGTTCGGCCTTTACCTGTGTTTCAAAGCCCTTGTTTACACGGATAAACAGATCAGGCTGTATAAAAAAAGATTTGAGGAAAGCGTCTTTATCAATTCCGGCGGAAAGCTGCGGTACCCAAGGGAACACATCTTCAAGGTTAAAATCGGGATAAGTGGCTTTTATCAGGTTTATTTTGTCGTCGATAGTAAAACCAACACAGGCCGCCCAATCGGGTTTAAAGTGTTGAAGGAACGAGTTTGATTGGCTGTTGCACAGAAACTCGGCTACCATCAAGCGGTCTTCGGCAGGCAAATTGGGGAGTGCACGGCCCAGGCGAAAATAGTTATAGATAAGTCTGCCTGCTACGCGCCGGTCAGTAGACCCCATTTGTTTGTTCTGGCGATAAAAGCCGGGTAAAAACTTACCTAAAGGCGTATCGGCAGGGTAGTCCCCTAATATTCGCTGAAACGTCTTTAACTGGTTAGTGGCTTTCATTGTACCTTCTTTAACTCAAAGTCTTCGTATTTAAGTATATCCACGTGGGTATTAATCCACCCCAGCCCGGGTTTTTTTACAAAATGAAAGCTGTTGTGTATGCCGGTAAAATCATCCAGATCGGGCTTGTTCATGTCTTCGCCATCGGCTAAAAGCTTGCCAAAATACATGCCGTGGTCAAAGCCTTTTATGGCAAATTCGGTAGGTTCAGCGTGGTAAACTCTGCGGTAGTTTCGTAAAAAGTTATTTGTTTCAGCGCCTTTATAATCTATTTTATCGGTAGAGGTGATGTGGGTGTTCAGGCTTTGTAAAAGCGCGGCCTTTAAAAACGCGAATTTATCCCAATTTGGGTGGCCAAATACCACCACGGGATAACTTTTTGAAAGGTTGCTCAACGCCCTAAGCGTTACCGTTAAAAAAGCCTGTTTGGTAGAGGGCACCACAAATATATTTTCCTTATCCGGCGATAGCTGAGCCATTATCGGCGCTAAATTGCCACGCGAAACCGTGATGGTAACTACCTGGATCTTCCGTTTGCCCAGGCTGTCAATAGTGCGCTTAAAAGGCGAGGTGTATTGCTTTTCTTCGCTAAAGCCCGAGGTGAGTATAAATACTTTTTTGGGTTTGATCTCTTTGGCTATATACGTAGCCGCGCCTGTTGCATGGTAAACCAATGGCGGCGTAATGGTAACCAACTTTTCGTTTTTGTATGTGGCCGGCCATGCGGGTGATAGCGGCGATACGATGGGCTTGCGCCAGCCAGTTAATGCCGAAGTAAAGCTTTTGATATCATCAGGGAAAACCGGGCCAACGATCAGGTCGCTTGCCTTAACCTGCGGGTTTAAGCCCAGGCTATGCGCCTGCGCGGCATCTGCCTTGCTGTCGAACACCTGCAGCCTGAAGTTGGCCCCTGTAGCGGTTATCGAATCAAGCGCCAGCTTGAAACCTTGGTAGTATTCAACCGACATGTTAGCCGATTTTAAACCTGCAGAAGTATACTTCTGACCGGCCGCAGCATGGTCCAATCCCAGGGGAAGTATCAGTGATATGACAGCGGTTTTTATCTCCGGTATTTTCACCGGTTTTTCTTCAATTTTCTCTGATTTTTTCGGATTTTTTTCAGTTTTTGTTTTTACTACCGGTGTAGGTACAGTACGCACTTTGGGCGAACACGCACCCATTATCAGCGCCGTTAAAACAAATATAAACCACTTATTCCCACTCAATTGTAGCCGGTGGTTTCGAACTGATGTCATATACTACCCGGTTAATTCCTTTTACGTTGTTGATGATCTCATTTGAGATCTTTGCAAGCAGGTCATAAGGCAGGTGGCACCAATCTGCCGTCATCCCGTCTAATGATTCTACCGCGCGCAGGCAAATCACGTTCTCGTAAGTGCGCTCATCGCCCATAACACCTACCGATTGTACGGGTAAGTAAATAGCGCCTGCCTGCCAAACTTTATCATAAACACCGGCAGAGCGCAAATTGTTGATATAAATCGCATCAGCCTGTTGTAATATGTCAACTTTTTCAGGCGTAATGTCGCCTAATATCCTGATAGCCAGGCCCGGGCCGGGGAAAGGGTGGCGGCCTAAAATATTAGGATCTATGCCCAGGGCCTTACCTACACGGCGCACTTCATCTTTAAATAAAGTGTTAAGCGGTTCAACTACCTTCAGCTTCATAAAATCGGGCAAACCGCCAACGTTATGGTGAGATTTGATGGTAGCCGACGGACCCTTCACCGAAACAGATTCGATAACATCGGGATAAATAGTGCCCTGGCCAAGCCAGCTTACACCTTGAACCTCGTGTGCTGCATCATCAAACACTTCAATGAAAACCCGGCCAATGGCCTTGCGTTTCTTTTCCGGGTCGCTTACGCCTGCAAGCGCATCGTAAAAGCGCTGTTTGGCGTCTATCCCCTTTATATTCAAGCCCATGTGCTGGTATGAATCAAGCACCGACTGGTACTCGTCCTTACGCAACAGGCCGTTATCAACAAATATACAATGCAGGTTAGCGCCAATAGCCTGGTGCAGCAATACCGCCGCCACAGATGAATCCACGCCCCCAGATAAGCCTAAAACCACCTTATCATCGCCCAGTTTAGCCTTCAATTCGGCAATGGTAGTTTCAATGAAAGAGTCGGGTGTCCAGTCCTGGCTGCAATGGCAAATATCAACTAAAAAGTTTTGCAGCAATTGCTTGCCATCTATGCTATGCGTAACCTCGGGGTGGAACTGTATGCCGTAGGTTTGTGTGCCGGTTATTTGGTAGGCGGCTACTTTTACGCTATCGGTACTTGCAATGATCTCAAAATCACCGGCTATGCGGGCAATGGTATCTGCATGCGACATCCAGACCTGCGAACCTGTCGGAACATCTTTAAACAAGGGATTATCCTGCTTTACAAAATCCAGGTTGGCGCGGCCATACTCGCGTGTACTTGATGCCAGCACTTCGCCGCCATGGAAATGTGCGATATACTGCGCCCCGTAGCAAACCCCCAAAATAGGGAGCGTTTTGTGGTGCCTGATAAACTCAAAATGCGGTGCATCTTCCTGGCGCACCGAATACGGACTACCCGAAAGGATGATACCTTTTACGCTTTGGTCAACTTCAGGAACTTTGTTAAAGGGATGGATCTCACAGTAGATATTGAGCTCCCTGACACGGCGCGCGATAAGCTGGGTAAATTGCGAACCAAAGTCAAGAATGAGGATTTTTTCTTGCATGGGCAAAGATAGGATTTTGAGCGGAAAAGTGAGGAAGGAAATTCAGATTTGAAATTAATACTTGGCCTAAAAAATTATATTCGCCAGTAAACATTCCGTTATGATAACGATACGCTTAGCTACATTTAATGATATTGAAGAATTGCAGCAATTAATTGGCCTTTCGGTACGGGGCTTAAGTGCAAGTTATTATTCACAACCGCAAATAGAAAGCGCTATCAAATATGTTTTTGGTATCGACAGCCAATTGATAATGGATGGTACGTATTACGTGGCTGAAAAGGGCAATACAAAAGTAGGGTGCGGCGGCTGGAGCAAACGCAACACTTTATATGGAGGTGACCAGCATAAAGATACAGAAGATCCACTGCTGAACCCTTTGAAAGATGCCGCCAGGATAAGGGCATTTTTTGTACACCCCAATTATGCGCGGCAGGGTATAGGCCGTAAAATTATTAATGTGTGCGAGGATGCGGCTAAAGCTTACGGGTTCAATAGTTTTGAACTTGGCGCTACATTGCCCGGAGTGCCTCTTTATGAAGCTATGGGATACACCGCAACTGAACGAATTGATGTTATCCTGCCGGATAAAGAATTATTAGGCGTAGTGAAGATGAAGAAAACTTAATTTAGCATGTACCCCTAAAAACTTGCCCCAACCCTTATTGCCTGATTAGCACCGCCGGGGTTATTAAACGATGTGCCATACATCACCCTTAAACCGATATTGGTTTGAAAGCCTAAGCCGAGTTCGGTGTAATTTTTCAGGGTAAGGGTAGACAGGTAATTTACATTGATGATCTCCTGCAGTTTTAGCTTGCGGATAAGCGGGATCTGGTTGATTATCAATCCGCTGAAATTGTGTTCTAAATGCCCTTCCAGGTACTTATCCCCGGTACTGAACCGGTAATAATCCAGCAGCAGAAAACTGCTGATACCGCCCTGGTAAAACAATACCTGGTTACCGCTGAAATGCTTGTAATCGGTATAGTAAATGTTTTTGGCATTGAAAAACTTACCCGCGCCTACATAGAACGATGTTTTGCCATAAAAGCCCATCGGGATATCTGTTTTAGAAATATCTAACGATAACAGGTTGTAATCCGCATCAGAACCAAATACGTTTTTAACCGCTTTGGTAAAGCTTAGGCCAATAGTTGGATATTTTGATGGCAGATAGCGTTTGCCGGTAGGATAGGTTTCGTACCGGTTGCTAAAATCGTAGGTGGTACGCACGTTTATTTTAAACGACTGATTTTCGGCGAATAAAGGTACATCCCCATACGGCACAAGCGGGTTGTTTGAGGTGAACTCATGCCCTTTTGGATGGAAGAAACTATAATTGGTTGTGTTTGAAAGATACCGGCGGTTTGCCCACTCGGCACCGGCATTGGCCTGCCAGCCGCCGTAAATACGTTTAGACAGGGTTGCCGCTGCATATTGTTTTTGGTACAGCTTTTCAAAATTCTGCCGGTTCAGCAACGTGTAAGCGGTGTTCATTAACTGCGTTATAGGCTCATGGTTGTTCATGTCTATCACATCGCTTCCGCCGGCCAGGCTGAGCCTGAACGAGCCGACAGGCATGGTTATACCACCGCTGGCATTAAACAGTTTGTTAGAGAAACCGTAACGCACTTTACCGTAAATACGAAGGTAACTGTTGTTTACACTGTCTATCTGTTTAGTGAACGAGCCGCCATACCCAAGCGCCAGCCCTTCAACAGTATTGTAGGATACCGAACTTATCAGGGAATTCAGGTTGTAAGTTTCATGCTGGTACCTGTTACGGTGGCGGTAGCCGCCCAGCAGCAATTTGCCTATGCTAACCTTGTTGTTTTCCTTATCAAGCGAGTCCAGGTAAGGTTTCGATTCTCGTTTGGCGGCCAGTACAGCTTTCTTTTGATAATCCGTTTTCTCTTCGCCGGTGAGTGGGATAGGTCTTTGCTGCTCCCAGTAAACCGAATCTTTTTTGTTTACGCCTTTTGTGATCCGTAATGTTTCGGTAAATTGTGTTTTATCAAGCTTCGGGTTTATGTCATAATCTTTATAAACAGAAATAAAATATCCGCCAAGTTTAAATCCGAACAGGCCGCCGGTAAATTCAAATTTTAGCGAGGCCGGCATCCACGCATTGCCGCCAACGGGGAAGAATTGTTCGCTAACCTTAAGCGTATCTACAAAATTGATGTTGGCCTTTTTGGTGATGAACAGATCGAGGCCCTGAATGCGCCAGCTATCTTCTAAAATATAAATGTAACCGCTAAAGCAGGGGGCGTATTCGTTGCGTGGTATTACCTGGATCTTGTTGATGGTCTCGCCGTTTTCGATGGTAGTGCCCGCATATTTATAGCGGTAGTAAGATAAAGCGTTATCCGCTATCGGCGATATCAGCGGGCGGTTGCTAAGGCCTTCCCAGTTTTGCAGGTTTTCATAAAAGTTTACCTGCATATCCGAGGCGCGGTTAAAAGTGAACGCCCGGTTGCTGCCTGAGAATTTGGAAGAAATGATCTCTTCGTGTACCTTGTCGGGCCGCATAAAAGTGTACCTGGATTGCGACTCTGACAAGTAAACTATACCTGTGCGGTTAGAATCGAGGCCGTTCTCGCGGGCCATTTTCTGAACATCAAACCCCAGGAATTTTTTTGGTGCGGCCAGCAGCTTTTGCATTCCTTTTATATAAACCTCGGTGGTATAAGCATGTACCTCATTCAAATAGGTTTTTCGTTTTTTTATAGCCTTACGTATAATGGCGTATGCAGGGTCCTCGGCACCTGCGCGGATGGTTACTTCCTTTATCTGGTAGTCTTCGGCCTTTAAAGTAATGTTGAGGGTTTGGGTCGTTTTCAGATCCAACAGTCGGCTCTCTTGCCGGTAGCCCATCGCACGGTATTGCACATCGTATCGGCCGGGTGTTAAATTTAAGGTGTAGCTGCCATCGCTATTAGCCGATGTGCCTTTGGTAGTATTGCGAACATACACCGTGGCAAAAGGGATGGCATTGCCGGCGTCGTCGGTTATTTTGCCCCGGATGGTAATATCCTGGGCGAAAATGGCAGATGTAAAAAATAGAAATATGATGAGCAGAAGGGGTGATCTCATAGGGGTGAATAAGCTTACGCTAAGTTGTGTAAATAGTTTAGATATGCGTTGTTAAATTTTGTTAAACAAAAAGGCGTATTTATTTCTAAACACGCCTTTTTTATGTCATGTACCTAACGGCACATCTTTTAGCTTATTTCAATATCTGCTCTATCTTTTCCAGTTCCTCCGATGAAAAATCAATGTTATCTAATGCTTTTAAAGAATCGGCCAGTTGTGCCGGTTTGCTGGCGCCTATCAATACAGAAGTTACCCTGTCGTCTTTCAGCAGCCAGGCTAATGCCATTTGCGCAAGCGTTTGGCCGCGTTGTTCGGCTAAGGTATTCAGTTGTTTTATTTTGGCTATTACTTCGTCGGTAACCTGGCTTTCCTGTAAAAAACCGGTTGATTTTGCCGCGCGAGAATCTTCAGGGATGCCATGCAGGTATTTATTGGTTAATAAACCCTGCGCCAGGGGCGAGAACGGGATACAGCCTACGCCGTCCTTTTCCAATATATCCAGCAGCCCTGCTTCGGGGTCGCGCACGAACATGGAATATTTGGGCTGATGAATTAAGCAAGGTGTACCCAAACGTTTAAGTATAGTAATTGCCGCTTCCGCTTCCTCGGCGTTATAGTTTGAAATACCCGCATACAAGGCCTTACCCTGGCGAACAATAAGGTCTAAAGCACTCATGGTTTCCTCTAATGGTGTTTCAGGGTCCGGGCGGTGGTGGTAAAATATATCTACATAATCCAACCCCATGCGTTTAAGGCTTTGATCCAGGCTGGATACCAGGTATTTTTTTGAGCCCCAGTCGCCGTAAGGGCCGTCCCACATGGTATAGCCGGCCTTGGTAGATATGATCATCTCATCGCGGTAACCGCTAAAATCTTCCTTTAATATCTTCCCAAAATTGGTTTCGGCGCTGCCGGGAGGGGGGCCGTAGTTGTTGGCGAGATCAAAGTGGGTGATGCCGCTATCAAAAGCCAGGTGCAGTATGCTACGGAAGTTTTCCATCACATCTACATGGCCGAAATTATGCCAAAGGCCTAATGAAACGGCTGGCAGCTTTATACCGCTTTTACCGCAACGGCGGTATTGCATTTTGTTATATCGTTCTTTAGAGGGTAGGTAGGTCATAATGGTTTTGTTTGAGGCTAAAATAGGGTTTCTCAACCGGGATTAAACTGATTTTTACGATTTACCGAAAAAAATAATATCTCATCGCTACGTTTCCAGCAGTGTCATATCATAATATCAAACTACCTCTGCCACTACAAATGTACTGCCGCCTACAAAAACCAGGTCTTTATCGGTAGCATTCGCTTGTGCGGCTTGCAGGGCTGCTTTTACAGAGGGGTAAGTATTTCCATGCAAATTAAAGCTTTCTGCTTTAAGCCTCAGGCTTTCAGCTTCCAGTCCGCGTGGTATATCCGGGCGGCAAAAATAATAGGTAGCTTCTGTTGGTAGCATGGCTAACACTTTGCTGCTGTCTTTATCGTTTACCATGCCTATAACAAAATGAAGGTGTTCGTAATTAACAGCGGCGATATTTTTTAACACTTCAGTTATACCTTCCGGATTATGGCCGGTATCGCAAATAGTAAGCGGGCTGCGTGATAAAACCTCCCAGCGGCCGTGCAGGCCTGTTAATGTTTTTACTTGTTTTAATGCGGTGACGATATGTTCATCAGTGATAATAAAGCCTTGTTTGCGCAATTCATCCACAGCGGTTAAAACCGTGCGTACATTTTTTAACTGATAGCTTCCGGGCAGGTCGAGCTGGATGTGAAAGGGTGCATCGATCTCCATGTAATCCAGATTTCGGACTTCGGACTCACGGCTTCCGACTGCATCTTTTACAGCTGAGGCAAATACCAATTCCGCGTTTACTTCTTTTGCTTTATTGATGAATACTTCGGCCACTTCGGGCTGATATTCCCCGACAATTACGGGGATAGAGGGTTTGATGATACCCGCTTTTTCCGCTGCTATTTTTGGCAATGTATCGCCCAATAGATTCATGTGGTCCCAGCCGATATTCGTGATAACGGACAACAGCGGGTTGATGACATTGGTAGAATCCAGCCGCCCCCCCAAACCAACCTCTACAATGGCGATATCTACCTGCTCCTTCGCGAAAAAATCAAATGCCAGGGCAACGGTCATTTCAAAAAATGAGGGCTGTATCTGCTCGAAATCATGTTTATGCAACGCCACGAAATCAATAACGGCTTGCTCACTGATCATCGCGCCATTTATCCGGATGCGTTCGCGGAAATCTTTAAGATGCGGCGAAGTGTATAACCCTGCTTTATAACCAGCGACCTGCAATATAGCCGCCAGCATATGCGATGTTGACCCTTTGCCGTTGGTACCCCCCACATGTACGCTTTTAAACTTGTGCTGCGGGTTATTTACAAAATTCAATAAAGCAATGGTGTTGGTAAGGTCGGCCTTATATGCGGATGCCCCTACGCGTGTAAATAAGGGTAATTGCGTGTAAAGATAATTGATGGTGGCTTTGTAGTCCATGGTCCATAGTCCATAGTCAATAGCTATTGGCTGGTAATGCAAAATTAAAACATTTTTACTATGGTCTATCGTCCATTATCTATGGACTTAATTTTAATGTCGTTTAAACACAAAAGTTTGTGTGTAGGTTTGTACGTCGCTGGCATTGGCCGAGGCGCTCACCTTCGCACTCAGAACGGCTTGTATACACTTATTTACCACGTCGCCATCAAGTAGCGTAGAACCACGGCCTACATTGGCATAAATAACATTGCCACTTTTGTCAATTCTAAACTCAATTACTACTTTACCTTCAGCATTGCCGATATCAGGTTTGGCGGGAGGGCGCGAAAAGTTACGCGCGGTTAATGAATTACCGCCATTTCCGGAACCTGTTCCGTTATAATTATCGGTTAAGGTTGTTCCTGTTGTTTTGCCCTGGTTGCCCGGTGTGCTGCCGGTACCGTCGCCTTCGCCGGTGCCGTTATTGGTTTTACCTTTATAAAGGGCGTTTTGGTTCACAGTTGGCTTGGGCTCGGTTTTGGTGGTAGGCTGTGTGGCAACATTTGTACTTGGCTTTTTACTGTTTGCTGTTACTTCGGGTGCGTCTTCGTTGTCTTGAGTAACTACGTTTTTATCGCTGTTATCTACCTGTGGTTTTTCTTCGGTGGGTGGGGCGGGGGTTACCTTGTCGGGTTTGGTGTTGTTGGCCTTTTCGGCTGCTGAGGGTTCTTCAACACTCATGTAATCACTGCCTGATCCTTCGTCAACAGTGCCATAATTAACCAGGATACCGCCTGTGCCGTCCTCCTGTTTTACCGGCATTTGGAAAACGATAAAATAGCACAGGGCTATTACCACGCCAAGTATAATGCCTGTGGCGGCAAATGCTTTTGGATAATTATTTTCTTCCCTGTAGTCCATTTTTATTCAGTTTGCAGTTGGCGGTTGGCAATTGGCAGTTCTGTAATTTAAGTAAACTGCAAACGCATAACTGCCAACTTCCTATCTATGGTTTAGGTTCTGTTGCCAGTACCAGTTTTATATTCAGTTTTTGTGCTATATCCATTACCTGTACCACATCCTGTATGGCAACGGTACGGTCTACATAAAGAACAATGGTAAGCTCGGTTGCCAGCGATTTATAACTTTGCAGCGTAGATTGCAACTGGTCTACCGGTACCTGCTTTTTATCAATGGTATAATTCAGATCCTTATCAATAGATACATTGATGGTTTTTTTTGATACCGATTGCCCGCTTGATGATTTAGGCAGCATCAGCTTTATTACGTTGGGGTTGGTTACCGTAGACGCGATCAGGAAAAACAAAAGCAGGAAGAACATGATATCGTTCATGGCCGAAGTATGCACTTCTGCTGATGCGCCTTTATGTCTTTTTCTTAAGTTCATTTGCTTGGTTCTTCTAACAGGTCTATAAATTCAATAGCGTCGGTCTCCAGTTTCAGTATCACCTTGTCAACCATCATATTTAAAATATGGTAGCATACATAAGCAAGCAGACCTACAAATAAACCTGCCGCCGATGTTACCATTTTTACATATAAACCACCGGATATAACACCCATACTGATGTTATCGGTTTTGGATATATCATAAAATATCTTGATAACCCCTGCAATGGTACCCAGGAAACCAAACATGGGGGCTATACCGGCAACTATACCGATGATACCTATGTTTTTTTCCAATTTGGATACTTCCAGTTTACCTACGTTCTCGATAGCGCCCTCGATATCTTTTATAGGGCGGCCAATACGCAGCAAGCCTTTCTGCAACATACGGCCCAGAGGCGAGTTGCTGTTACGGCAAATGGCTATGGCCGATTGCAGATCGCCCGAATGGATGCTTGAGCGCACCTGGGTCATTAAATGCGATTCATCCTTTGATGCCTTGCGGATGGTAAAATAGCGTTCAAAAAATATAACGAGTGCAAGTATAAGTAACAGGCCGATGGGTAACATAATCCAGCCACCTTTTATCAGCAAATCGCCAAAGCGCAGTTCTTCATCGGGTATTGCGGCCAGCTGTTGCGTGGCCTGGTGCGCGGTATCAATTAGCTTTTGGGTGGTATCTGCGGCAACCTGCAATAATAGCATCATAGTTTTTGTTTAATTCGTTAGTGTAACAATGTATCCTGGTAGGAATATTCTTTATTTTTTTATTCGTGTAATATAGATCTGGTCTTGTGTGAACTTACCGGTGTTGAGTATCTTATCATAAGCACTGGTAGCATCAGCTTTAAGTTTAAATGTGCCCAGCGAAATGTTATACTTTTTGCCGGGAACGCCATTCGCAATATGCGCCTGAAATCCTTTTGCTTCAATTTTATTTATTTCCTCGTTTGCTTTTGCCAGCGTTTTAAACGCGCCCGCTAATATTTCATAACGCGGACCGGTGATAATATTGTTTACCGCGGTATCCGTTTTTGCTAAGGTATCTTTTACCGTGGCTGTTTTCGCCGCAGCGGTCGTATCTGTTATTGGCGCTGTTTTGCCGGTATCCTTAGCGGTCGTATCGCCAACAGGCTCAATCTTGGCATTTACAACGGTTTCTTTTTTTACCGGGGTTTGTGATTTAAACTCACCCTGATCAAATATAGATACACCGCCATATCTATTCACCAGGAACACAACCAACGCGGCAAATAACAGCGCCAGTATCACAAAAGTTATTCTCGACCTTCTGCGCTTTTTGCCGGATAACGCTACCAGGTAAGCTTCGTGTTCCTCATCGGTTTCAAATGTCAGCTCACTCTGTTGCTGCTGCGGCGCTGCCGGAGCAGCGTATTCTTCTTCCACCGGTGTATCGGCGGCATATGGTTCGGGTGTAGCCCGTTCTGCACGGTCGCTTCCTAATTTATGAATGGTTACCGGCTGATACGCAAAAAAATCAGGATCGGTGCTCATATCAGTGTTCGGCCTGAATAGCAACCTGGAGTCGCTGGTATAAAACCAGCCCAGGTCTGCCAGCGGCGCTTCACCCATCTGTGCCTGGAGCTTTACGCTATTAACAAATTTTTCGGTGAAATATTTTGATGATGCCAGCGAAATGTTCTTTTTATCTGCAATATATTGAGGCAACGTATCATCGTCTATCGATTGCGGATCAAATTGTACGTTGTGGGCGGGCGGGTAAAACTTGCCCTCGTCGTCGTTATAATAACCGTTTATGCGTGTATGCGCAAAATAACCTAACCCTGGTACACTTACGTCGCCATGTTGCGCCAGCAGTTCGCTTATAAAATAGCCTACATCCATTCGCTAAAAGTACGGATAATTATAAAACATCAAAAAGCTTAAAACGCGTAGCCTACGCCGCCAAATATATTAAACCCGTAATTTGGATAATACAGCCACGTTTTGCTGCTGGCGTTAAGGATATTGTTTGCCTGTATAAATACCGAAAGCTGTTTATTAACCTTATAGGTTGCGCCGCCGCTCAGGTCGGCAAATGATGCAACCTGGGTGTAAACAGGGGCCGAAGGCGTACTGCCGGTTACCAATAGCGGGTCCTGCGTGCTGCCGCGGAACAATAACGACCCGTTAATATCAACCTTATCGTTTATGTGGATGCTTGTACCGGCCGTAAGTATAAATTTAGGCAGGTTCCAGGGCTGCGCCTCGGTAGCCATTTTGTAATCTTTGATCTCAACACGGCCGTATATATTTACATCTTCGGTAGCTTTAAAATCAAGTTCGCCATTAAAGCCGCTCACCCGGGCATCGCCATTATCATATATTACCTGGTATTTGTTAAACGTAGCCGCAAAGTTGTTTACAAATAGCGGCAGGTTTTTTATGCTGTTGCGGTATATAGCCGCTTTAAAGCCAAGGCCGGGTGCCAATGTGCCTTTTAAGCCAACGGTAACATCAAGCTTATCTACAGAATTTACCAGGGCTATGTTTTCGCCAAGAAAAGGGTTTATATCGGTAAATTCTTTGAGCGACGCACGGTTAATATCCCCTTTGGCTTCGGCAAAAAGGCGAACATATTTCGGCACCACCTGAAACTCAAGCTTAGCTGCCGGGAATATGTAAAAGCGCGATGATACGCCAAACTCCTTGGCTATATTTACACCCGCGTCAATTTTATAGTTTTCGCCCTGGAATTTGATATAGGGGTTAGCCCTTATAATGCTGTTGTTGTTTGAGTAAGCCACATCCTTTTGTGTAGCCAGATCTAAAGAGGCACTTAAGCCGGCATAAAACTGCTTAACCGTTTTGTTTAAAAAACCACTCACTACAACGCTGTTTTCTTTAGCGCTAAAGGCATTGCTGAATATATACCCCTTAAACTTTGCCGCATAGGTAAAGGCGTTTTCTTCGTCCTTAAAGTTCTTTGCTATCTCGCCCTCGGCGCCTATGGTGTTAAAGGTTTGCTTTGCAGGGTCGAAGTTAACCGGCGGGTTATCCTGATCTATCCCGTAAAAGTACGTTTGATGGCGGTTATAGGTTAAACGGCCGGTAAGCGTGTTTTCTGCATTTATGCTTTTACCAAATACACCAACTTCCTGCCTGCTATCGTTCTGCTTGCTTATAGCGCTGCCGCCTTGTGCAAAGTGTTTAAAAAATCCGCCAACCTGCAGGGCCTGGTCTCTGCCATTGCCAAAGTACCCTTCTGCAAAAGTGGTTTTCATGCTGCCGAAACCGATCTTTGCAAAGTTATTCAGCAAAGCCGAATCCTGCTCGGCCGGGCGTTTCATCGCGTCAAGTTGGCGAATATTGTTATCCTGTGAAAGCTTTTTATCGATAGGAGAGTAGCTTAACGGCGCTTTGTACGGCGATTTATCCTCCAGATCCGGGTTGCGCCGAATTTTCACCGCTTCGGCCAATACCGGTTTGTACGATGTAGTCACTACAATTTCTTGGGCCAGGCTGCTGCCACTATTAGGTGTGTTGCCATTTTTAGTGGTATCGGCAGCGGGCACTTTTGCAGCTGCATCACCTAAAGTTTTGGCGTACGCTTTTTTGGCAGAAGAACTTTTCGCCGGTTGTTTTTTTGTTGTGGGTTTCTTTGTTTGTGCGCCGGCAGGAACAAAGTATAATACCATTAATAAGGTAAGCAGTGTTACGGTGTATCTCTTGGTCATTGCTTGTCTTTTTCTATTGTTCTTTGTTTTCCTGTTTGGTTTGTTCGGTTGCAGCTGGTTCTGCAGCCGCAGGTTTGTCGTTAGCAGGGTTGGCCTGTTCGGCCTTCTGCGGCTCCAGCACATTCATTTTCTGTCGGGCTGTATTCAAAATATCATCATCGCCTTTGTAGTTATCAATAATACTTTGTAAGGTTGCCTTAGCCTGGAAGATGTCTTTCAGCCCTACATAATTATCAGCCAGTAAAATATAGGCTTTAGCTACCCAGTAATCATAATTAGGCAAGTCCTTAACCAGATCAAAACAGGTTTTTTGCGATGCCTTGTATTTGCCCTGCAGGTATTCAATGTTTGCGATATTGTATTTGGCTTCGGCTGCGGCCACGGTTTTGGTATTGCTAACGGTGTAGTTCAACTCTTTTACGGCAGCAGTGGTATCGCCCCTTTGAAGGTAAGCTTTACCGGCGTATAGCCCGGTTTTGAATTTTTCTTCCTGCGATGATTTCTCATTATCACGTATCAGCTTTACGTATTTTAAAACATCGTCGGGCATGTTTATCTGCGAGTAGCATATCAATAGGTTGTTAACCGCGAAGGTGTAATCTGCCTGGTACTCTGAGTTTGTTTCCAGCCTTTTCAAAAATACAATTGCATCGTTATACTTCTTCTGGTTCATGTACAACTTGGCCATGCTGATAAGCGATTTTTCGCTGTAAGCGCTTGTCCAGTCGTTAAGTATAACGTTATAATCAACCACAGCCTCGTCGGTTTTACCCAGGTTGGCCAGGCTTTGCGCACGAATAAACCGCGATTGTTTTTCATAGATCTGCTTGGTCGGGAATTTATCAAAATAAGCGTTCACCGCATTTACAGTACCCTGCCAATCGCCTTTTAAATAAAGGTTGTTGGCCGCGGTGTATAAAATGCTTTCCTGTTCGGCGGTGGTGTAATTGCCTATTGCAGTTGAGTTGGCATAGTTTAAGAACGACGAGGCATCACCTTTATCAGTATATATCTTTTCAACCTGTTTTAATGCCTGTTTAGCTTCGTCAGAAGACGAGTAATCCGATACGACCTTTTTGAACGATTCGGTTGCGGCATCGTCGTTCCCTGCATTATAGTCTATTAACCCGATGGTGGTATAAGCACGTGGTATATAGCTGCTGCGCGGATACTTTTGTATCATAGCGTTCAAGTCGGCCTTGGCGCGCTCGCCGTCGTTTTTCAAAAAGTAAGCATAGGCTATCTCAAAGGCAGCGTCATCAGCGTAATCCGAATTTGGGAACTGGCTTAACAGGTTGTTCAGCGTGCTGATCTTAGCATCCGGGTTACCCTGCAATCCTTGTATTATACCGCGCTGAAATAAGGCGTATTGCTGCCCCTGGCTGTGGCGGGCAATAATGCGGTCGTAGTTTTCTAAGGCGTTACCATAACTCTTTAATGCAAAGTAGCTATCACCCAAACGGCTTATAGCATCGTTCTCGGTGCTTTGGTCTTTTACATCGCCCCGCAAAAATTTCTCAAAGTAGTTGGCGGCCTTGCGGTATTGCTCATCGTAAAAAGCAGCGTAAGCAAGGGCATAATTGGCAAAGTTGGCTACATCGGTCTCTTTGGATTCCGGCATTCTTAAAAACTCCTCGAAGTTTTCTACCGACTCGGTGTACTTGCGTACCTCATACATCGATTCGGCCATCCAGTAAAGGGTTAAAGCCTTTATTTTTGTATCAACCGGGTTTTGTAACGACCGTAGGAAAATGCCGATTGCGTTTTCGAAGGCGCGCTCGTTGTAAAACTCGAGTCCGCGAAAATAAGTCACTTTTTGGTAAGCTATCTGTGCGCTTTCAGATTTGTTGGGGATAGGTTCTAATATTTCTACAGCCTCTTTGTAATTCTTAGAGTTTAACAAAGCTTCGCCCAATAGTATTTTAACGTCTCCTGTACGGGTTGACCGGGGGTAATTTTTCAAATACTGGCGGGTAGCTATCAGTGCCTCGTTATTAAAATCAAGCTCGTAGGATAGTTTGGCATATTCATACAAGGCGTCCTCTTGCAATTGGGCATCGTAATTTAATTTTGACGCGGTACGGAAAGCGTTGCGTGCGCTTTGCTTATTGTTCATTTTCAGGAACACGTCGCCTAAAGTATAGCTGCCGCTTTGGCTGTAATTATCATTTTGCGCCACCAGTTTTTCTAAAACAGTAGCGGCTTTACCATAGTTGCCCACTTTATAATATGCATAACCTATCTGGTAGCTATCCTGGGTGTTTTGGGTACGGCCATTATCGGCGTTTTCAAAGCGGCTGTAGTACTCAACGGCTTTATCATAGTTAGCCTTTGCAAAATACGATGCCGCAATAATACGCAGCATTTCGGTCTCGTTTTGTTGCTTTGTGCTATTGATGATGGGTATAGCATAGTTAAGTACATCATCGTATCGCTTATCTAAAAAATAAACGGCGGTAATGTAATAAGGGTAACTGCTTTCGTATTTTTTCGAATTTTTTAACCTTTCGAAATTAACCAGCGCCAAATGGTAGTCTTTATTTAAGTAAGCTATATAAGCAAAGTAATAAATGGCATCATCAGTAAACGGCGATCGCTTGTTTTTTACCTCACCAAATAAAAGTTGCGCGTTCTTGTAGTCGTTTGTGATGAAGTAGGCATAACCTTTTCTGAACTTATACTCGGTATTTTGTGCGCCGTTCAGGTCAACCGCGTCGACTTTGTTAAACCAAACCAGCGCCTCGGTATACTTTCCCTGCTTAAAATACGATTTGCCTACCTGAAAGTATGCCTGTTTGGCAAGCGGGTTTTCGGGGTGCTCTTTTATAAAGCGGGTTAACATACTTTCGGCATCGTCGTTGCCAAGCTCTAAGGCGCAAAGGGCTTCGTAGTACTGCGCGTTTTCCTTAAGTAAGGATAATTCTGATTCAAATTTTGATTGCTGACCGGTTTTTAATTTTGTTTGCTCAACCAGGCGAAACTGCTCGGCAGCGGCAGCATACTTACCCATGGCCATCAGGTTATTCGCATTTTGGTAAGTGCGGTTGGTGTGGAAGGATGGGTTTTGCTGCGCCAGCGCAGGCAAGGCCAAAAATACCGGTGCAATAAAGGTGATGTATCTAAGTTTGATCATAAAGCGCAATAATGATGATGCTAAAATAGCTAATCGCAAAAATGCAATCCACATTAGTAATTAACAAGTGTGGATAAGCACTTTTTTTAAACGATGTTACTTATTGCAATGGTATGCTTGTGGAAAACTTTATATAACAATGTAATAGCCCGGTAATAATTATATAACCCGTTACGCGGTTAAAAATAATTGCATCACTTAAAGCGTTTTGCAAGAGTATGTTAAGGAAAATTCTTGCTTTTTTATGGTTGCCTTTGTTAATAACGGGGCTGTTAGCATTTAAGGCTGCCCCGCTGCCAATCACTTATATTACCCTGCAAAATCCGGCACTTAAATTAACCCCGACTGAATTTTATATTAGCGATATTATTGACGAACGCAGGGAAAATAATACCATCGGCAGTTTGCAACCGGTAGTAAATAATATTAGCGGCAATGTTGTTCGGCCTTATAGTATAGATATAAAAGGTGGTTTTACAGCTTTAAAAAACTTTATAAGCAATGCGCTGCCTGCTAATAAGCATTATCGCGCGGTAATTGCCAGGCTAAAAACACTGAAGGTTACCGAGGCGCCGGTAAATGGAGGAATGGTGAAAGGGGATATTAAACTTTCAATTGCTTTTTACCTGGAAAAAGCTGATGATCCGGTTTTTCTTGTTGATTATAATACAACAACCACCTACCAGCGCAAGCCCGGCCCTGCACAGCAAATAGAACCCCTGATAAACAGCGCGCTTGGCAATAGCCTTGTGTACTTAAATAATTGGGTCAACACGGAGGCTGCCGGGAACATAAAACTGGCTAAAGGAGTGAAGGTAAATTTTACAGAATATACCGAACCTATAGAGGGGGATACGATTTATTACCAGGTTGACCGCCCCTTGCGATGGGTTGATTTTAAGGGAAGAAAGCGAATAGGCAGCAAATACGCCGCCGAGATTTTTGCAGGCCTTGGTTACGATCAGGATGCAAAACTGGTCAACGGTATAGTAAATGTTACTTTGGCAATGAAGGTATACGTACCTAAAAGCGCCTGCTGGGTAAATACGGATGCTTTAAATGACTATAACTTAACCCACGAACAACACCATTTTGACATAGCCAGGCTGGTTGCCGAACATTTTAAACAAAAAATCAAGGGTTTGGATATGACACCGGATAACTATGAGGCTACTATAAATATGGCTTATATTGATGCCTTAAGAGAGATGGGAGATTTGCAAAAGCAATACGATACGGAAACCGGGCATAGCGCAAATACTTATCAGCAACAGTTATGGAATAAACGTATTGATAAAGAGTTGGCTGACCTTGGAATAAAACCAGGATTGCTTTAAGCTGCTGCCGTGGTAGTTAGATGTCTTTTTATAGAATTAAGCAATACGTTGATATCGAAGGGCTTTTCTATAAAATCATTGGGGCCGTTTTCCTGATTTAAGCTGCTGCCCACATTATGGCTTGCCGAAATCATTATAACAGGTATATTGTGTGTATCGGCTTCTTTTTTTAGCGCCTGGCAAAGCTCGCGGCCGTCTAAATTGCCAAGCATAATATCAAGCAATATAAGGTCGGGATGCTTATTTTGTATTGTTTCCATCAATAACCGGCCATCTGTTAATGTGTCTACTTTATAACCCGAATCTTCGAGTATAAATTGCAACACCTCTAATATATCTTTATCATCATCCACCGCTAAAATCCGTCTCATTGTGTTTTATTTTAAGTAAGTATCTGTATAATATCGAATTACAGGAGCAAAACTTATACCAAACAAGCCGTTCTTGCGCAATTAATGTGGCTTCTTTAAAATGTACCTTGATTTTTTACAGTTCGCGCAGAAATATCGCTTAAGAGGTAAAAAGAAAAATAAATTTTTGACGAACCAATTTCTGTGAAGCTGGTGATGAAATAAATTGCCGCATTTAGGGCAGGGGGTACTGGGCATTTTGGCTGAATGATTCAAGTTGTTACTGCTGCTATAGGGATATAGTAGATACGTTAAAAATAATCGTATGGTTTGCTGTTAAAAATAGTGGGGGAGTACAAATATGCAATTAAATATCGAAAAACAGCCAAACCGGCATATAAAAAGTTGCAGTGGGCGGCATATTCAACACCATTGCCAACGGCCCGTAGCGCTACGCTGCAAAGTTAAATTATTGTAAACCAAATGTTAAGCGGTAATTTTGTTTCTTGAAAATTCCTTAATTTTTTTGAAAAAATTAAAGTAATTTCCATAAAAAAGGTCCCGCTTTAACGGGATCTTTTTTATTTTGATGAGGATATTAACTCCAAAGGTTGGTGGGATAGGTGCCGTTTTGTACTAATTCTGATATTGATTTTTGAACGATGGGCTTATCTTCCTTATAAGTAACCCCAAACCATTTGGTGGCCGTTGGTATAACTTTAAAAGATGCAGTACCGCTCTTGATCAACTCATCGGCAACCAAAGGGATAAAGAACTCTGCCTTTGGGTTGGCTTTGTTTGTTTCAACAAATTTTTTGAAAAGCTCCATGCTTTGTTCAAAAACCGCGGGCGTAAAGCCCCAGAAATTCATGGATACGCGTGTGTCGTTAGCTAAGGAGTGTTCGCCGGTTGCATCTTTATAAGCTACAGTGCCGTCTTCTTTGAAATACACCTCTGTACGTTCGGTTACTTCGGTCATGTTACCGTTCTCGTCAACAGCGCAAACACCACGCGATACGGTGCCGTGGTCTGATAAAGTTTTATCTATCTGGTAGCCGATAATGGCATATTTGTCATCAGCAACTTCGGTAGTCAGGAACTTAGCCATTTTATCGAAGGCGTCGTAACCGTAATAATCGTCAGCATTAATAACGCAAAAAGGCTCGTTTACCTGGTTGCGTGCGGCCAATACCGCATGCGCGGTGCCCCAGGGTTTTGCCCGCTCTATCTTTTCCGGTATGCCGAATGGCTCCAGGTCGTAATTCTGAAAAACATAATCCGTTTCGATACGGCCCTTTAATTTTGGCTCAAATATGGCTTTAAAGTTTTCGGCAAATTCCTCGCGGATGATGAAGCTAACCTTGCCGAAGCCCGCTTTTATAGCATCGTAAATAGAATAATCGATAATGGTTTCGCCGTTGGGGCCAAAGCCGTCAACTTGTTTCATACTGCCGTAGCGGCTGGCCATTCCTGCGGCCAAAATTAATAATGTAGGTTTCATGCTTAAAGTAGGGTATAGATGTTTGTGTAATACACAAGGTTAAATGTGTATAAATGTTTCAAAATTATTTAATGTACCTGAAGTCCTGCCCGTTTTGAATGTTCAGCAACGATTCGTATATCAAACGGATCACGTTGTCTACATCGTCCTTATGGATCATTTCAACGGTGGTATGCATATAGCGCAGCGGTAACGATATCAGCGCTGAAGGAACGCCATCGTTTGAGTATGCAAAAGCATCGGTATCGGTACCGGTTGACCTGCTCGAGGCCTGACGCTGAAACGGTATACCCGCCTTCTGTGCCGATTCTATCAGCAGTTTGTTCAAATTATTCTGTACTGCAGGGGCGTATGATATAACCGGGCCCTTGCCGCAAGCCAGGTCGCCCTGGGTTATCTTGTTGATCATCGGGGTGCCGGTATCGTGGGTAACATCAGTAACAATGGCCACATTAGGTTTTATACGGTGCGCTATCATCTCGGCGCCGCGCAAACCAATTTCTTCCTGTACGGCGTTTACTATATAAAGGCCGAACGGCAGTTTTACATTGTTCTCTTTTAACAAACGGGCAACCTCGGCTATCATGAAACCACCGGCGCGGTTATCCAAAGCACGGCCAACATAGTAGCGGTTGTTCAGCACCATAAACTCGTCTTCGTAAGTTATTACGCAGCCAACATGTATGCCCATCGCTTCAACTTCTTCTTTACTGGTGCAACCGCAATCTAAAAAGATGTTCTTTAGTGATGGCGCCTCTTCCTTTTCGCCGCCTAAGCGGGTGTGTATGGCCGGCCAGCCAAAAACAGCTTTCACTATGCCGTTATCGGTGTGTATGTCTACCCGTTTTGATGGCGCTATCTGGTGGTCGCTGCCCCCGTTACGGATTACATAGATCAAACCGTCATTAGTGATATAGTTTACAAACCACGATATTTCATCGGCGTGCGCCTCAATAACCACCTTATATTCGGCCGTCGGGTTTATCACGCCCACAGCAGTGCCGTAATTGTCTACAAAATGATCGTCGATATATGGTTTTAAATAATCCAGCCAAAGTTGTTGGCCTTTCCATTCAAACCCGGTTGGCGAAGGATTATTGATATATTTTTCAAAAAATGCTAATGATGTTTCGTTTACTACAGCCGGTTTTTGTTCGGCCTCAGGTTTCTTTTTTGCCATGTGTTGTATCTAATAATGCTGCCTGGGGAGGGTAACAGTTTCGCAAATATAATAAAGCAATTGATATTGAAGAAATGTCTGTTAAACAGTTATTGATATAAATCTTTATCCGGCTACGGTTTGCGGCGCAGCAAGCCTTCACAAAGTAGCTATATGCGGCTGAACGGTTGCTTATGTTTTATGTTCTGATTTATTATTGCCAATTTGCCACACCCAAAATCAAATAGAATACATGAGATCTGCCATCTTTAAAGTTCATAAAGCCCCCGGTAATAAAAGAATCAATTATAAGATGGGTGGGGAAAAAACAGTGGGTTTTGCTGCCGGCATAGCGCTAATATTGCTGCTTTGCTCTTTTAGTGTTGCCATGGCTGCCGGTAAAAAGCCGGGTACACCGCGCCCTAAAATTGTAAACATTGTAAATTTTATTCGCCTGCTGGAGCCGAGGGATGCCGCGATAACCGAAGATGTTTTATATGAAACAGTGGTAAAGCAGGTAGCCATCATGAAAAAATATAAGCTGCCCGGCACTTTTCTTTTACAATACGATGCGCTGATGGATGCCCGGTATCAAAAATTGCTGGCAGGCTTACCCAGGGGTTCGTTTGAAATTGGCGGATGGTGGGAAATACCCCAGCCGCTGGTTGAAAAGGCAGGCCTGAAATGGCGGGGGCGCTACCCTTGGGACTGGCGGGCAAACATTGGTTTTTCAACAGGTTATACGCCTGCCGAAAGGGAAAAGCTGATAGATGTTTATATGGCCGATTTTAAAAAGGTGTTCGGTTATTATCCAAAGTCGGTAGCATCGTGGTTTATAGATGCGCACAGCTTAAACTATATGTACCAAAAATACCATATCGTAGCATCGGCAAACTGCAAAGACCAGTATGGTACAGATGGGTATACCCTGTGGGGCGGGTATTGGAATCAGGCATATTATCCAAGCAAAATAAACTCGTACATGCCCGCGCAGCATGCGCAAAACCAAATCCCGGTGCCTATTTTCAGGATGCTGGGCAGCGACCCCATCAGGCAGTATGATACCGGCATAAGTAACGACAGGCAGGGCGTTATTACGCTGGAACCCGTTTACCCGAAGGCAGGCGGCAGCCAGGAATGGGTAGATTGGTTTTTCAGATCTTTTACCGGCGACGAGCCATTAGGGTTTAACTACACCCAGGCCGGGCAGGAAAACTCTTTTACCTGGGATGCTATGGCCAAAGGTTTTGAGATTCAAATGCCCCTGATAGCCAGGTTAAGGGCCGAAGGTAAGCTGAGGGTAGAAACGCTGGAGCAATCCGGCTTGTGGTTCAAAAATAAATATAAGGTAACACCCGCTACCACCTTCGCGGTAACTAAAGATGTGGCAGGCAGCGACCTGAAAACTATTTGGTTTAACAGCCGCTTTTACCGCATAAATATGCTTTGGGAGGGTGGTGCCCTGCGCATCCGCGATATCCATTTGTTTGATGAGAATAAGCCGGATAAGTACACCAAACAGGTGGCAACATCAAACGAATGTGATTTTTTTACCCTGCCGGTAGTGGATGGCTACATCTGGAGCAAGCCCGGCCAATTTGCAGGCATGCGTGTTAAGGCATTGATTGACGGGCAAGAGATTTTGTTAAAAGGCGGCAATCCTCAATTTACCAACGTTGGCACAACCGGGGTGCACATTTCCTGGCCGCTAACCACCATAAACGGATCCTTGCAAATGGACCTGAACGAGCGGACGATAAATATCAAATTGGTTAGTAACAAACCGTGCAACTGGTATCTCGACCTTGACACCGCCCCCGGCGCTAAACTGCCGTTCAATAAGGTCAACTTAAAAAACGTTAATTGTAGTTTTGATGGCATGGATTATAAGCTAAATGCCGCTAAAGGCACTTTTTCTGAACCTGGCAATGGCGCTGTTCTACGGTTAAAGCCGCAAATGAATATAATTTCGCTAAACCTGGCCGATACAAAAGCCTTATAATTTATACCCTTTATTACCGAAATGAAAAGACTGCTGAAAATTGAAATAGTTACCTTGTTATTGCTGTTAAACGTACTAACTGCTGCAAGCGTTTACGCCCAGGTTGGTGCTGTATCTCTTAAATGCGAACACTTGTCTTCGCCAATTGGTGTCGATGCCATCCATCCGCGCCTGTCATGGCAAATAAGCGATACCAGGCAGGGCGCCAGGCAATCGGCCTACCAGGTTTTGATCGCAAAAGATTCCGTAGGCCTTTCTTCTAAGAAAGGATATGCCTGGGATTCAGGAAAGCTTAGTTCACCGGCGAGCAGTATTACCTACAATGGCACTAAACTGGAACCCTTTACCCGGTATTACTGGAAGGTACGTACCTGGGATAAAGACGGTAAATTAATGCCTGATAGCCGCATCACTTTTTTTGAAACCGGCATGATGGGCATGGCCAACTGGCGCGGTAACTGGATAAGCGATGAACACAGTATCAACACCCTGCCTGCGCCATATTTCCGTAAAACGTTTACAGCGGTTAAAAAAATAAGATCGGCCAGGGCATACATCGCGGTGGGCGGTTTATACGAATTGTACATTAATGGTAACAAAGTTGGCAACCACCGGTTAGACCCTATGTACACCCGGTTCGACAGGCGCAATCTGTATGTAAGCTATGATGTTACCGCCCAGGTGCAAAGCGGTAAAAATGCCATTGGCGTAATATTGGGCAACGGCTGGTATAACCATCAATCGCTGGCGGTTTGGAACTTTGACCGCGCACCCTGGCGGCAGCGCCCAACCTTTTGCCTGGACCTGCGCATAACCTACGAGGATGGTACCACCAGCACTATTTATACCGACGATAGCTGGAAAACACATCTTAGTCCGATAGTATTCAACAGCATTTACACGGGCGAACATTACGACAGCAGGCTGGAAATGCCGGGATGGAACACCCCCGATTTTGACGATACAAAATGGCAGGAAACCATGCTGCGGGCCGCGCCTTCAAAAAACATTGTGAGCCAGCTAATGGTGCCGATACGGAATGTGGAAGAGATCCCCGCAAAATCGATAGTGAAGTTTACCGACCAGGATTATGTGATCGATCTTGGCCGCAATATAGCAGGGGTAACCAGGGTGAAATTAAAGGGCGACAGCGGCACCATAGTAAAGATAGTACATGGCGAAAGGCTGTACCGGGTAACGGGCACAAAGCCCGGCGATAAGGCCGTAAAAGGACATGTAGACCTATCAAACATTGATGTTTACTATCGCCCTAAAGACGACACCGATCCCTACCAAACCGATATTGTGATATTGAACGGTAAAGGCGAAGTGGATTTTATGCCGAAGTTTAACTATAAGGGCTTCCAATATGTAGAGGTGTTGAGCAGCAAGCCCATACAGCTGCAAAAGGAAGATGTTACCGGGTATTTTATGCACAGCGATGTAGAGGCCGTGGGTAATATCAGCTCCTCAAACCCGCTGATAGATAAATTGTGGAGGGCCACCAATAACTCTTACCTCTCTAATCTTTTTGGGTACCCTACCGACTGCCCGCAGCGCGAAAAGAACGGATGGACGGGCGATGGACATTTCGCGGTGGAAACCGGTTTGTATAATTTTGACGGCATAACTGTTTACGAAAAATGGATGGCCGACCACCGCGACGAGCAACAGCCAAACGGTGTACTGCCCGATATTATACCCACCGGCGGCTGGGGCTACGGAACGGCTAACGGTACCGACTGGACAAGCACCATAGCCATTATCCCCTGGAACCTGTATATGTTTTATGGTGATAGCAAGCCGCTGGCCGATAACTACAATAACATTAAGGCATATGTAAATTACGTGACCGGGATAAGCCCTAACGGGTTAACCACATTTGGCCGCGGCGATTGGGTGCCGGTGAAATCATCGTCGTCTTTAGAATATACGTCTTCGGTATATTATTATGTGGATGCCACCATATTGGCTAAGGCAGCTAAATTGCTGGGTAACCAGGCCGATTTTACACGTTACAGCGCGCTGGCCGCGAAGATCAGAAAAGCGATAAACGATAAATACTTTAACCCCGCCACCTGCATTTATGGTTCGGGCGTGCAAACCGAACTGAGCATGGCTTTGCAATGGAAGGTTGTGCCTGAGCAATACAGGCTTAAGGTGGCCCAAAACCTTGCCAAACGCGTAGCGCAGGACGGTATGCACCTGGATGTGGGTGTGCTTGGCGCCAAGGCTATTTTAAACGCATTAAGCGATAACGGGCAGGTAGAAACCGCCTACAAGCTGGCCGCGCAGGATACCTACCCATCATGGGGCTGGTGGATAGTGAATGGTGCCACAACCCTGTACGAGAACTGGGATATCAACGCAGCGCGCGATATATCATTAAACCACATGATGTTTGGCGAAATTGGGGGCTGGTTCTTTAAAGGCCTGGGTGGTATTAAGGCGGATGAAACGCAACCCGGTTTTAAGAATGTGCTGCTGCAGCCAAACTTTGTTACCGGGCTTAGCTTTTTTAACGCCAGTCATGAAGGGCCATTCGGCCTGATAAGATCATCATGGGTACGCGAAGGAAATAAAGTTGTTTACAACGTAGTGGTTCCGGCTAATTCATCGGCCACTATAAAGTTTCCGGTTGGTAATTCGTCAAAGGTGTTTTTAAACGGAAAACAGGTTAGCAAAACGCAGCAATACAACGTTACTGCCGGGGCTTACAGGTTTGAAATAAGGTAAGGGGATAGCTCAGGCTAAAGCTACTCTGGGCACGGGCACGTATCTTGCAAAATACTCGTGCTTGGATGTTTTGCTTGGTGTTATCTTACCCCTGAACGGCAGGTACGTAAGGAGTGAGGTAACTACCCGGTTAATATCGGTAAATATGGCTTCGGTGCATTGCGGCACGTTTAAGGCGCTGCCGATGAACTCAATTTCAAGTTGTTGTAAACGGTTGCCGGTGGTATCAATACAATCGTCGATGCTGAGCAGGTAAGCAAATCCATCGCTTAGTTGGAAGGGGATCTTCACCTGCGTTTTTTCAAAGGAATTGAGCAATTTCCATTGATAGCTTTCCAATACTGTTTGCATCGTTCCTGTCGTGCCGTTCCTATCGGTTGTGCGCGAAGCCTGCGTAGTGCGCACCAACACCTGGCCGGTTAAATAAGCATTGTTTTTTATTTTGGGCGAATACTTTTGCGCGGCGGTTTCTACTAGTGTGCAGCTTGTTGAAGCATGCTTTGCGTCGCGGCAAATGTGGTAGCGCCGCATCCTGACCACCTTAGACGGCGAGGGAAGCAACAATCCGGCAGGCAATTCAGCTTGCAGCCATAGCATCAGGTCGTCCGCAGTAATTAAGGCGTTGGTAGCTATGTCAAATTTAGCTTCAATCTCGGGGAAGGCCTTGCCGGTTTCCTGCGGGATGATGTTGGTTAACTTGTGCTGTAACAATAATTCGAGCGAACGATAGTTCATTTCTTTCATCAACCCGTCGCGGTTTATCAGGGCAAGTACCAGTTCAACCGCTACGTTTGTAGGGGATTTTATTTCCAGTCGCGGTCCCATTTCTCCCAAAAACACTAATCCTTTATCCGGGTTAACAACGTACAGATAACGTTCAAAGTCCAGGGTGATCCTGTTGAGTTCGCGTTCTTCGCAAATGCCATCCGGTTCAATACACCAGTGCGCCCGCCGGGATAGCCGGAACGATTCGAGCACCAGCGTTTTTCCGGCTATGCTGATCTGATGTAAGGCGGGGTTAAGACTTTCGCCGGGGTAAGAGGCAATTGATATATCGCCTAATTCTGTTTTTTCGCCGTGGTTTTTTTTGAATTGTATTTTGCCGGTTATGCCCTGGTTTAAGTAGTGCAAAACCGCGGCAGGGTCCATACAATGCAAATTCGCATAAGCGCGTACCCTGAGCGTATAATGGGTGTAATCATTAGCATCCGGCTTTTTATAGAACAAGGTAACCGTATGGCTGAACGGACGCGCGATAGCCTGGAAATTTTGCAGCCTGCTCATTATAATGGGTAGGTCAGCCTTAAAAAAGTCGCCTTTCCACTCAATCCTGTCGTTTATAGTCCGGTTGATCAGATCCATCGGTATTGGTATAAAAAATAGCCTTTTGCCTGTATCCCCTTGCCGGGGACGATAGATAGTTTAACATGGTTTAATGTGCGGTTACACACATCCAGCCCATAGTTCCCTAATAATCCACTGATGTTTCGCTGGCTTTTAGGCCACGTATCGGTGTGGAAGCGGTATTCGGTTATGCCGGGCCAGCTTAAAAAGCCGGTTTTCTTTTCGGGTGTACTTAGGTCATCCCTTACCAATTGCTGCATCAAACGCTCCCATTGCGGGCCGTTGGCATGCGGGGTATGAATATAACACTCAAAACCAACACGCGGACCAACAGCTTTCCCCATCAAATCGATACATAGTACAAAGTGATCTACGCAGGTTGAATAGCGGTTCAGGAGAAATTCCAGTTCTTCCGTAGGCTCATTCCAACCTATGGCAGCCAGATAATCCCGTACCCTGTCAAAGCCTAACCCCGCAATGTTGAGTCGTATGCCATGGCTTTTCCGCGACAGCAAAGCGCCAATATGCGAAACAGTACCCCCTTGCGGCAGCGCGTTAACACATTTGCGGATGTTCTCTTTCAGATCAGCGGCATCACTGTTAAACAGCAGGTCGAGCGTGCCAAACAGTACAGGGCAGGGGTTGGCCAGAGCGGGGTTTATGGCTATAAAGATCCCGGGCGCGGGCAGTTCTTCAAACGCCGATACCACATCTATTTCAAGCCCCAGTTCGTTCATATCCCTGCCAATGCCTGTTTTGTCGTTTAGCCACGGGCGATAGATATTTTGCAGCAAGTGCCAATTGGCCTGAGGGAAGAATTCCGCCGGAATACTCCCCTCAAACCTTGAAATGTTGGCAAAATAATCAACCTGGTCATCGGCATCAAGCCTGCACTCAAATCCGGCAAACGGCAAAAAAGGTAACTTTTCTACCAATGCGTAAATTTTAGCTAATGCCGTAGCCGGCACCAGCGATTGAGGCAGGTACGGGGCAACGGTTCTTACACCATTGACCGCATCCGAATCCCGCGTTGGGGTTACAGTGTGCAAAGGCATCTTTGTGTGCTGGCTCCGCAATCCATAGTATACGAAGGGTTTGGCAGGGTTGATGAAGTTCCGCACCCTGCTTTTACGCTCATAGCCGCTGCCGACATATCGGAACCTGAAGCTACATCGCCGCCTTTTAATTTTGCCATTTCTGCATTAACATCATCGGCAGTGAAAGAATGGCCGTGTTTTGCGCCAAGCGCCGCCATGTTTTCAGCGAAATCGCCGTTTGCTGCCGCGGCTAACGCTTCTTGCTGCAGGTTGGTGTCGGTTAGTAATTGTTGTCTGAAGTTTTCGATTTTTGACATGATTTTATTGGTTTTTAGGTTAATATTAAAAATTTACGATTCCCACAATAACACCGATGGAACAGCCGGCGAATACAAGCGCAGCAACTGGTAGCCAATGCCCGCCATCCCAAGGAACAACCCCGGCTTAAACGCGGTGCTGGGCGTATTGCAAAATAACTGGTAGGTGCCTTCTTCGGCGGCTTGTTTAAGTATCTGCGCAGTCATGGCGTCAACCTGTAGGGCAAGCTGGGGCCTGTTTAATTTGCGCGAGGCTTCCAGCAAAAAATCCATACGGCCAAAGTTTCCGCAGCATAAGTAGTCGGGGTGGTCTGTGCCAAACTCAAGGGTGCAGTTTATCGCGGCATCAATGTGTTCGCCGGTTATGGCTGAGGTGTTAACGTTAAAAGTGGCCAGCCTTGCAAGGCCAATGCCCGGCGCCCCGTGGCACCATGTGGTGGTAAACCCATAGCTGCCTTCTTTAAATGAGAACGACCGCAGATCGGGCCAGTTTTTATGTTCTGCCGAATACATCGCATCCTCAAAAGCTATTCCCTTATTAGCCGTTTCTAAATAGGCGGTGTTCCCGGTAATGGTATATAGCCTTAATAATGCATAGGCAATACCTGCCGCCCCGTGCGCGAAACCGCAAAGCGGGGTATCCTCAAAGGTAAGCCAGGCCTCGTGGCCGTTATAGTTGGTAATTTGTGTGGTCAAATGTTCGCCGCACCAGATAGCGCGCTGCAAAACATCGGGGTTTTTAGCGGCCCTGTATATTGCCAGCAGGCCTAATATCGCGCCCGAGCTACCGCTGATGATATCCAAGTGCTTGTCCTGATCGATAACTTTTTTTGTGATAAAGGTTGATGCCGCGTAAGCATCATTTAGCAGATCGGGCTCACCTAACAGGTCAGCCATGCGGGTGAGTGCATATATAAAAGAGCCAATGCCTGATGCCGCGCCTATTTTCAAAAGCCGGGCGTATTCTTCCCTTTCGGCTTCGTTTTCCACTTGTAACTGGCTGCGTAAGGTTGACAGCGCGTTTAGCGCAAGCGTTTTGTATTTAGCTGTTCCGCTGATCTGATATAAGGTAGCTAAGAACAGCGCGATGCCGCAACGGCCACTGTACATGCTATCGTCAAGCGGCTGCAACTGGTAGCGGTCGGCTTCAGGGAAGTGGGCAAGCCCTATCCAGTTTAAGCTATTTCCAGCGCCAATAATAGCTGTATCCGCTATTGCATCGCCGATCCTGACGGCTTCGGCCAGCAATTCATCGGGGCTTAGTTTAGCGGGGATATCATTCAACCCGGGCTTTTTTTCCTTCAAGGCATCCAGCCGCTCATAGTTTTGCGAAAAGCGCGCGTGGAACGCCCCGCGGATAATGGTCACCTGCTGCGCAAGCTTTTCGGAGTTCATCGCGCCGACCCGCTCAGCCAGGTCGTCGAAGCTTGTCGACCTGAAAAAATTTGGTATTACCTTGCCGGATTTAAGGATAAGCGCAGTACCGCCGGTTGAACAGGAAAAATAAGGGATATCCATGCTCAGCAGGTCGGTTTGCTCTTCTTCAAATATCGGCCAGCTTTTAGGCTGTTCTTTTTCCGACAAATAGGCCACCGCCAGCGCGTCGATCTCTATACTAAAATCCATGCCGCTTTGCAACGCATCCGGCTGCATGGCATTGCGTAAAATGGTTGAATAAATGTTGGTAGACCGGTACACATAACGGATATGTTGGTTTTTGAAAATGCCAAAAGCAGTTTCCTTTTCCATCGGCGACAGATCATAGATAAACTGATAGAACCGCTCAAACCCGGCAATGATATTATCGGTGTAAGGCTGAAAAGATATTGCCTCTCCGTTGAGTAAAGGCATGTTTTGTTTTTGGGGGCGCTCATATGCTTTATACTTTCGCGACATAGAATCTGTATTGATGCCGGTCCATTCCAGTCGTTTGGTGCGCTCCTGCCCCTGGTCTTCGCTGCCAAAGCCGCTAATATCAACCGACATTTTAGGATCTTTGCCAAATTCCCAGCGGGGCAGCATGCCGGTACGTAATACCGAATCCCAGAAATGTTCTTCCATATCGCGCGCAATCTTTGTTTCCTGCTGACCAAAAACTGCTTTGTTTACATATGGATGCAATAGGGTTTCGGTATCAACCAATACAGGGTATTCGCCCATCGCGATAATGTTCTCGTAATGGCAATCAACACCGCCCAATAAATATATCGCCGCTAACAATATCCCCGAACGCTCGTAAAAACGGTCGATCTGTTCGGGAGCGGTGCAACTATTGTGCGCTATGTATTCAACCCAGCAATGCGAGCCCGCATCCAGTATTTTAGATACATGAAAAGCCGGGCATTCACCCTGCATTCGGTTGTTGCACCAGTTCAAAAAATTATAATAAGCGGCTTCGACGCCGCCATTTTTAGGCTTATATATCAGCTTGCTGCCCGATGCAAAGTGTACCGCTACTACCGTTCTGCTTCTGTTGTGGTAATCAGACAAACCAGTATCAATGTTTACCAACTTATCAACGCCGGGTCCGAACGTTGTTTGAATAGATGTCCAGTCATCTTGTAAGCGGGTAATGAACTCGATGGTGGTTTCCAGCCACCCCGATATTCGTTGTGCAATTACCCTGGCCAGGGCGGTGTATTTGGCAAAGAACCCCGCCAGCCCGTCGGTTTTTTCGCGGGCGATAAACGCCTGGTAATGGTTATCTTTTTGCGCGGTGAAGACAGGTTCCTGCAATAAGGTATTCAGCATATTGATGGCAGGCGGGCGGAACGCTTTAAATTCGCCATACAGGCACGGGCCCATATCTTCTGCCAGTTGAGCAAGCAAAGCGGCCTGATACTGATCTAAAACCGCGGGTGATATTTTTTCTGTAACAAATATATCCTGCTGTCTGCTTAGGTGTTCATCAAGTTGTTTACGGGCATATTGTGCGAAGGGATAGCAAAGTTCCCAAAACGGCACATGTGTAAGTAAGCTTTCGCGTATAGTAGCGTCAAGTGTATCGGGCAAAAACGACACCAGGGCTTCCATGCAATTATTAAGCAATGTTGTCCAGTCGCCTGTGTCATGATCGGGGTAAAAGTTATCGTCGGTCAATAACCGTCGGGCAGCATCCTCGTCAAGGCCATCCCAGCTTAAACGCTTCAAAAATAAATCTGCTTTGCCCCGGGCAGCTGTTTGCGCCCATTTTGTTAAACGCTGTTCGGTAGTTTCATCCCCGGCAACAGGCAAACCGTACATTCCGGGCTGACTGATACGCTCTGTTAAAAACTGGCCCCGAACTGATAAACCGAAAATGTCGGTCTGTCCTTCAGATAAAACAGCGGCGTTAGGGTCCATTTATTGAATAATAAGGTTTCAATAAATGTAACTATATGACGTATCTGCATAAAAGGCTTTTTTCACCTATTAACAGGGTGTTTTTAGCTGTTTAATTATAAGGCCCGAGATATTTTTCGGTGATGATCATAAAGCACCCTTATCCAACGCCCTTATCCGGCTTTTATATGCGACGGGCAAAAGGGCATCTCTTAAAAGATATTTTAACTTTATTATGCCCGATAGTTTGTACATAAAGAGTAATGGTTTTAGCAGGGTGCCGCCTTTAAGGCCAAGCATGTTTTTTACCGGCGTTGGTACAAGCAGCGCCTGCACCATTCTTAACAGCCAATACCGCGGGTTGCCCAAATGCTTTCGGTATTGCTTATAAAGGTCCTGCGTCAGATCGCTATATTGCAGATTGAGTTTTAAACGTAAGGCCCGCTGTGCTGCCCAATCTTCGTAATTAAGAGCTAAGCCTTTCAGGTTCATGCGCGTGCCTACTTTGTAAAATATGCGAAATACTTCCGCCTTTTCCTCGTTGGTCAGCTTCCTTTCAAGCAGTTCATAAGAACGTACAGAATAATCTATCAGCATATCCAATACATCCAGGTAGGCCCAGTCGGGTATCCTGTCGCCCCGGGCGGTTTCAACATGTTGATGTATGGCGTTTATCTGGTCGATGGCCGCATGCGCGCCGTCATCCGTAGAAAACAGGATGCGGTGCGAGTAAGTAACGGTTGAGAACAGGCGCCCCAGCGGGTCGGCAGGCAGCTTCCCGGTAAAGTATAGCCAGTCTACCGCTTTGTTAAGCGCGAACTCGGCGGCCGCTCCGGCGAAAATAAACAAAACCGTGTCGGCGTTAGCCCAAATTTTCCGTACAATGGAGCCTTCCCCAACAAAATATCTTATATCGCTCTCCATAACCTTTCTATCAACCAAACGAACAATATGCCCAAAGTGTACATCAGTATATCATTCCATGAAAAACTGGTGCCCAGTATCAGGCGCGCCATAGCCGAGTTGTGCAGCCCAAGCCGGTTGATCAGGTGCAGCCGTTGGCTAAACTCCATAAGGTAGGCAAACAGCAACACGCAGATTGCCGTATAGTTGCTGTTAAAATCAGCAAAGCTGCGGATACCGCAATAAAGCAATATCACCACCAAAAAGTCGCCGCCGTAGGGGCGTATAAATGCATCGTTCAGGCACAGGCCGATCAGGACCTCCGCCGCCAAAAATATCAACGCTAAAAAGAAGTACACTTTATTTAACTTAAGCATTATTAAAAGTACTTTGTGTTTCAAAGTAACGGATTATATTTTATTAAAGCAAATTTTTGCTGACAACAAGGTTGCCGGGTGGGTAATCAGGCTGTTAAGAAATATAGGCTTTTTGGATATAGGAGAGAAGCTTTAAATGGTGGTTTATAATTGGTAAACGTAAAAAACGGGCATATAGTTCGCACAAAAAAATATAGTTTGAAAAAGGGTTTCAGGTGTAAAAGCATAGATATATTTGAACTATTGGCAATAAAAAAATAAGTAAATATGGGTGATTACGTACTTGATTTTCAGGAAATAGATAGCGCGCAGCTTGCGCTGGCTGGTGGCAAAGGCACCAATCTCGGAGAACTTAGCAGGCTTGATGGCATACAAGTGCCCGGTGGTTTTTGTGTTACCACCGCGGCTTTTATTAAGGCCTTGAGCACATCACCGCAGTTTAAGCAATTACTTGACGCATTGGCGCTTTTAAAAATTACTGACAGGGATAGGATAGCTGATATGAGCGGGGAGATACGCCGTGTTATCGAGGCTATAGCTATACCCGCAGATATACAGGATGAGGTTAGTAACTCACTTTTAAAATTTGGCGAAGGGCATGCGTATGCGGTGCGGTCGAGCGCTACGGCCGAGGACCTGCCAACAGCATCATTTGCCGGCCAGCAGGATACGTACCTGAATGTTATTGGCAAAGAGGAGATACTAAAGCATATCAGCAAGTGCTGGGCATCGTTGTTTACTGAGCGGGCCATATTTTATCGCATGCAAAACGGTTTCGATCATCGTAAGGTTTACCTGGCCGTTGTGATCCAAAAAATGATCTTCCCCGGTGCGGCAGGGATCATGTTCACCGCCGATCCGGTCACCTCGAACAGAAAAGTAGTATCTATTGATGCCGGTTTTGGTTTGGGCGAGGCCCTTGTATCCGGCCTGGTGAATGCTGATAATTATAAAGTATGCAACGGCGAACTAACAGATAAGAAGGTATCAGCAAAAAAACTGGCTATATACGCGGTGAAAAATGGCGGTGTTAAGCAAGAGACGATAGAAGACGCGCAGCAAAGCAGGCAAGCACTTACAGACGCGCAGATATTGGAGCTTGCAAGTACAGGCAGATTGATAGAACAATACTTCGGCTGCCCGCAGGATATAGAATGGTGTTTGGCCGGTGATACCTTTTATATTGTACAAAGCCGCCCCATTACTACTTTATACCCCATCCCGGAAGTGAACGACACTGAAAACCATGTGTATATATCCGTAGGTCACCAGCAAATGATGACCGATGCCATTAAACCATTGGGATTGTCGTTTTGGCTGTTAACAACCCCTGCACATATGCGTGTAGCCGGGGGGCGCTTATTTGCAGATGTTACTCAAATGCTGGCTTCGCCCGGCACCAGGAACACGATAATAAATACGCTGGGAAAATTCGACCCGCTGGTAAAAGAGGCGTTAACAACCGTTGTAGACCGCGGCGATTTTATAAAAACGATATTGGATGATAACACAAACCCGGTACCGGCTAAAGACGGTAAACCGGCGCCACTGCCTAATTACCAGGCCCTGAACGAATACGACCCGACAATGGTTTCCGGTTTGATAAACCGCAGCCGGGCAGCAATAAATGCGTTGGAACAAAATATCTTGTCAAAATCGGGCCCGGCCTTGTTTGACTTTATCCTGGAAAATATTGGGGAATTAAAAAAGGGCATTGCAGAGCCCCAAAGTATGGGCGTTATTATGACGGCTATGAATGCGGCATCGTGGATCAATGAGAAAATAGAGTTGTGGCTGGGCGAGAAGAACGTGGCCGATAAGCTTTCGCAATCGGTACCTGATAACATCACTTCGGAAATGGGCCTGGATTTGCTCGAAGTTGCGGATGTGATTCGCCCATACCCGCAGGTAATTGAGTATTTGCAACACATAAAGGACGATCAATTTTTGGACGGACTGCTTCGATTTGATGGCGGACAGGAAACCCGTGACGCGTTTGATACTTATCTAAATAAATACGGGATGCGTTGTGCCGGCGAAATTGATATCACGAGAGATCGTTGGAGCGAAAAGCCGGCAACATTGGTGCCCCTGATATTAAGCAATATCAAAAATTTTGAACCCGGCGCCCGGGCCAGGAAGTTTGAACAAGGGCGGCGCGAAGCCCTGGAAAAAGAGCAGGAGTTATTACACAGGTTAAAACAATTACCGGATGGAGAGGAGAAAGCCCGCGAGTTTAAACGCATGACAGACCTGGTACGAAATTATGCAGGCTATCGCGAGTATCCGAAATACAGCATCATCAGCCGCTATTTTATTTATAAGCAGGCTTTACTAAAAGAAACTGCCCGACTAGTGCAGATAAAAGTTATACGCGAGAAAGAAGATATATACTACCTTACTTTTAACGAATTGCGGGAAGTAGTAACCACCGGCAAACCGGATTACGAATTGATCACCCAACGAAAAGAGGACTATGAATTGTACAAAAAGCTCAGTCCGCCGCGTGTAATGACATCCGACGGTGAAATCATAACCAGCAGCTACGGGCCTGAAAACCTGCCGGCAGGGGCCATTGCGGGCCTGGCTGTTTCATCCGGTGTGATAGAGGGGCGCGCCAGGGTTATCTTAAAAATGGAAGATGCGGATATACAAGAAGGGGACATTTTGGTAACCCCTTTTACCGACCCCAGCTGGACGCCTCTATTTGTATCTGTAAAAGGGCTGGTAACCGAAGTGGGCGGACTGATGACCCATGGTGCGGTAATAGCACGTGAATACGGCTTGCCGGCAGTTGTGGGTGTAGAAAATGTTGCCAAAACCATTAAAGACGGGCAGCGCATTCGTGTAAACGGTACAGACGGCTATATTGAGTTGTTATAAAAGCGCGCGAAAATAAACAAAAATAAATTTCCGTTTTAAACACCGTCAAATAAACAGTTATTCGGTTAGCTTTGCGAATTGCTTATCAAAAAGCGTAACTATGAAAAAGCTTTTGCTATTCGTTCTGGTAGGTTTGCCCCTTATCGCTAATGCGGCATCACCGTCGCCGTCCGACAGTTTGCTGAAGGTGCTCAGGGCTGAGATAGCCCGTAAAAGTATATATGACAAGCAAAAAGACGAACAGATTGCCGCGCTAAGGCAAAAGCTTTATGCAAAACAACCGTCGGATCTGATGGCGAAATATAACGCCACTTTGGGCCTGTTCGAGGCTTTTAAAGATTACCGTTTTGATTCTACGTTTCATTACGCCCAACAACTGGTAGATATCAGCGTACAGCTGCATGATAACAGTAAACTTGCGGAGAACCGCCTGCGTTTAGGCACAACGCTTATAACATCGGGCATGTTTAAGGAAACATTTGATTGCCTGCGCGAAGTAAAACGCAGGTGGTTAGACAAGCAACTGAAAAAATCATACTATGTACTTTATTCCTGGGCATGGTCTGATCTGTCGAAGTACAATGCCGATCGTTTTTATGCACCCGAGGACCGCGAAAGGAAGTATCGTTACCTCGACTCGGCCATCGCGTTAGCAGATAGCGGGTCCTTTGAGCAATTGATATTAAAGGCGCAGCAACAACCAAACATAGGGCCTCACCCGTCGCGGTATTATATGGAGCTGATGAACCGCAAACTTTCGGCACACGAGGAAGCGATGGTAGTTACCGGCTTAAGCCGGTATCGTACCGGCGACGAAAAACTGAGGCTGCTGGCCATAGCCGCTATAAATGATGTGCGTACCTCTACCTATAGGGCACAGGCCATGCTCGAATTAGGTAACGCCCTTTTTGACCGGGGAAGGCTTGATGATGCCTACTTCTTTTTACAACAGGCGCTTGACCAGGCCAACAAATTTGGAGCGCGTATGCAACGTTACCAGGTTGCGCGTGCATTGCCGGTAGTAGCCGCCGAGCGCGACATGAGTGCCAAACGCGAGCGGCAGCACTTCCTGATATTCCTGGCATCGGTAGTGGTGATAACGATAATTACCGGTCTTGTGGGCTTTATTATTTTTGTGCAGCTAAAAAAAGTACGGGCAGGCGAACGTGTGATACGCGAGACCAATCGGCTTTTGGCCAAACAGAATAATATGTTATGGGAAGAGGGGCGAATAAAAGAAGAATACATCGGTTTTTTTTTCAGTGAGCTATCGCGGCATATTGTTAAGCTTGATAAGCTGAAGAACCAGGTGCATAGAAAGGTAAAGTCGGGCAGTTTTGACGAGGCACTGCGCCAGTTGGAAAACGTAGACATACACGAGGAACGCCAGCGGCTGTTCAATACTTTTGACCAGGTATTTTTAAAATTATTCCCCGATTTTATTGAGGCGGTAAACGCCATGCTGCCCGAAGAGGACCAGTTTAAGCCAAAGGCTGCAGGTACGCTTACTACCCAACTGCGGATACTCGCCCTAATGCGTTTGGGCATCAACAACAACGAGATGATCGCAAATATTTTAGAATACACCGTAAATACCGTTTATACCTACCGTTTTCGCCTGCGTACTAAGGCCCTTATTCCGGGTGATGACTTTGAACAACGCATTATGGGTATAGAAATTGCCACCGAATAGGCTTATCCTACTTTGATTTTTCTCTCCTTGCGCTTTTTTAAATACCTGTAAAACAAACAGTTATTTTTTTTACAATTTAGATTTTTCGCGGCGGGCGTTACTGCGGCTTGTATTTGCCAATTAACAGGGCGTACTTGCACTGTAAACCAATACATCCCGGAGACATCCGGTTTTACTACCTACAAAATCTTTTTGATCATGAGAAACGCTGTTTGCGAGAAGGCGCCTCCTTAATGCGCCGTGCATTGCCTGGCCGGGGCATCGTGCCGGCAAACCATCCATTTACCCACTAAATCAATTTTATGTATAAACAATTTTTACTTAGTATAAGCGCGATTGTGCTGCTGCTGATGCTTGGCGGCACGGCGATGGCTCAAAACACCACCATAAGCGGCAAAATAACTGACAGCGCTGATGGCTCGACAATGCCTGGTGTAAGCGTTGTTGTAACAGGTACCACTATTGGTACCACTACCGATGCCAACGGCCGATATAGCCTGAGCATACCATCAACGGCAAAGAGCCTTACCTTAACATTTATAGGTTACACCACCAAACAAGTACCGTTAACGGGTGCTACAACATTAAACATTACTTTAACCCAATCCAGCAATGCCCTTAGCGAGGTAACGGTAGTAAGCGTAGGGTACGGCACGCTTGATAAACGCGAGGTATCAAGCGCCATTGCCCACGTATCAGGCAAAGACCTTTTACCGGTATCGGCAAACAACCCCTTGATGTCTTTACAGGGAAAAGTTGCAGGCTTAACCATCACCAACACAGCCAGCGGCGACCCTAATTCATCACCAAACGTACAATTGCGTGGTATATCATCCCGTAATGCCGGGTTGGGCCCGCTTTACGTAGTTAACGGTATCCCGGGTGGTAATATTGATAACATTAATCAAAATGATATTGAAAGTATCGACGTACTGAAGGGCGGGGCAGCGGCAGCGATTTACGGTACCCGCGGCAGCAATGGCGTTATTATTATTACCACCAAGAAAGGCACGTCACAATCGCGTTTTTTTTATGATGGTTACGCAGCGTTCGACTATGTGACAAACCGCCTTGAAAACCTTTCGGCTGACGACTTTGTGAAGTACCGGGTATCAGCCAAGCAAGGCCAGGATTACGGCGCCCGTACCGACTGGTTGAAAGCTGTTACCAATTCTCCTGCGTTTAGCCAGAAACATACTGTACAGATGTCTGGCGGTTCAGACAAAACAAATTATTTTGCTTCGGCAGATTATCGGAATGCGGATGGTATCGACCTTAGGGCGCATAAAAAAGAATATGGAGCACGTATCAATATTACGCATACTACCGACGATAACTTCCTTACCGCCACGCTGAACGTTGCACCCCGTTTCATGACGACCAGTAACGCAGACCAGGGCAACTTTAACAACGCTTTAACGCTTAACCCAACTTATTCCATCTACGATGATAAGGGTAAGTATAGCTACATCAACACGGGTTTCTTCTCAAACAACCCTGTTGAGAACGGCCGGCTCATTAAATCAGAAGGTGACATTAAGGAGTTGGACATGAATGCATCATTAAAAGCCAACATCCTGAAAAACCTGAGCACCACGGTTACTATTTCTGAGATAAGCCGTTCTGCCCGCAGCATGAACTTTGCGCCGTCGACACTGTCGAGTATCGTTCACGCAAACAAAACCACTCAAACCAACTATGCATCGCAAAGCCAGGAGGAAAATGATCAAAAGAACGTAGAGTGGACGGGTAACTACTCGCTTAACCTGGGGCGCAATCATTTTAAATTATTGGGTGGTTACTCGTATTCGATATATAACTATAAACAGTTTTCTGCACAGAACTACGACTTCCCTTTCGACATCTATCTTTGGAATAACCTGGGCTCGGGCTTGTACAATGGCGGGGCGGCCGGCCAGGGGCAGTCGGCTGTTGGATCAACCCAAAACGGCTCAACACTTATAGCTTTTTTCGGGCGGTTAAACTATGATTTTGACAGCAAATACATCCTTACTGCAAGTTTACGTCACGAAGGTTCATCAAAGTTTGGTGCAAATAACAAATGGGGCGATTTTCCTGCGGTTTCCGGTGCCTGGCGCATATCTGAGGAGGAGTTTTTGAAGAACAGCGTGTCATGGATCAACGATTTAAAAATAAGGGCTGATTATGGTATAACCGGTAACCAGGACTTTGGTAACTACCTTTCGTTGCTGTTATATGGTGGTGCCGGATATTTCCCGTTTAATGGCGTGCAATACCAGGTGTATGGTCCGGCTCAGAACGTAAACCCTAACCTAAGCTGGGAGCGTTCTACAAACATCAACGTAGGTGTCGACTTCACAATGCTAAACAGCCGTTTAAGCGGTTCTATTGATTACTATGTACGCACCAATAAAGATTTGCTGGGCTCTTATCAAGTCCCTCTTCCGCCAAACCCGCAAGATAATACTTTCACCAATGTGGGTACAATGCGCAACAACGGTATCGAGGCAACTTTGACTGGTCACATTGTGAGGGGCAGTCAATTTAACTATAACGCCAGTGTTGCTTTTTCTTATAATAAAAACAAATTCATTTCTTTTTCTAATAATCTTTATAAAGGAGCGCCGTTTCAGGATGTTGCAGGCTTACCGGCACCCGGTTCGCCAGGGGCAATCCAACGGATACAGGAAGGGCATAGCATAGGCGAGTTTTATACTTTGCGTTCTGCCGGTGTAAATGATAACGGCGAATTACTTGTATACAAAAATGACGGAACAATTGTAGTAGCTAATCAGGCGTCCGATCAGGACAGACAATTTGTAGGTAATGGTTTGCCAAAATTCGTAGCGTCAATGAATAACAGTTTTCAGTATAAACGCTTTGATTTAAATATCTTTCTGCGAGGAGCATTTGGATATAAAATATTCAACACCCCCGCGTTTTACCTCGGTACACCGTCAAGCCAACCTGACGCAAACGTGCTTAAATCGGCATATGATGGTAAAAGCAAATATTCAAAACTGACCAACAACTCTACTACATCAATTGCATCTGATTACTTCCTTGAATCAGGCTCGTTTGTAAAGATCGATAATGTATCTATGGGTTACACACAACCGCTAAGATCAAAATATCTTAAATCTGTAAGGTTATACGCAGCCGGAAGGAACATCCACACGTTTACCAAATACACAGGTGGCGACCCTGACCTGATACAGATAAACGGCCTTACTCCGGGGGTTAATACGTCGCTGAACTATTACCCTTCAACCCTTCAACTAATATTTGGTCTGCAGGCAACATTCTAATCTTAATAACATGAAAAAGCACAAATTATATATAACAGGATTGTTGCTAACGGCACTTGTTGGCGGCAGTTGTACAAAACTGGATGAGCACGTTTACGATAAGGTAGATGCCGCAGGTTTCTTAACCCGTCGTGACGATGTTATTCGCGATTTTCTTCGCCCCTTTGAGCACGGTTACTGGAGTATACAAGGTAACGACGTGTATGCGGCAGGTGAAAATGCCAGTGATGAGATAGGTACCTATAACCGCCAGGGCGACTGGCAGGACGGGGGGTACTATCAGCGTATGCACTATCACACATGGAACATTAACGATGGTTTTACAAGCGGTGCATGGAAAAATTTCTACCAGGGGATTGTTTTAGCTACCAATTCATTGCAGGATATGGAAGCTATATCAGACCCTGCGAAATTAAGTGTTACTCCTGAAGAGCTTGCGGATTTTAAATCTGAACTGCGTACGCTACGTGCCTGGTTCTACCTAAGGGCGTTTGACTTTTACCGGAATATAGAAATTGTTACCGATGTTAAAAGCTCGACTCAAGGTAACCCGCAATCAACCCCTCAGGAAACTTTCGCTTATATCGAAAAGGAATTAACCGAGTCAATACCGGATCTGCCAACCCGCGACCAGCTTGGCGCCAATGGTATAGGCCGCTGGACAAAGGCAGGTGCGGCGGCTCTTTTGGCAAGATTATATTTAAACGCTAAGGTGTACACTGGCACTGAAAAATTCACTGAATGCGAAGCGGTATGCCGTGATATTATCACCGGTAAGTACGGTAGCTACCAGTTAGATACGCGTTGGGATGCACCGTTTGACTATACAAACAAAACGGTTAACTCTGAAACTATTTATGGTTTCCCCGGTACTTTAGCCCGTACGCACTGGCAGTATGACGGCGGCATGTTTTGGTGGAGTATTACCTATGATGCTCCTCTATATTTAGGATTTTCTGATTGGGGTGGTGCTAATCCCCGTTTTGCACTGCAGCCCGGCCGCGATGTAGACAGCGTTGAATATAACTTTCAACTGGGCAAGCCATTTGTTAAGTTTCAAAGATACCCGGATGATCTTCGCTTAAAAAAGTATAAAAACCTGGGCAATAGTACCCGCGAAGGCATGTTCTTATACGGTTATCTGCCGTTTACACGTGTAGTGGATGGTAAAACAGTGCAAGACACCGTACGTGGCAACAAAGGGCCATATCCATTGTTCATTCGCGACCAGGTAGGCCAATTCCTTGGTGCTAAACCCGGTACAAAGATCGCTGATAAAGAATCGAACATGAATCACGCCGATCATAACTCGGGTGTGTTTTTAGTTAAATATCCCATTTACCCTACGCCAGATCCTAACCGTATTACATCAGCTTATGCAGAAATAAGGCTTACGGAGATCTACTACACACTGGCCGAATGCCTTTATCGTAAAGGCGATAAGGCAGGGGCAGCACAGTTGCTGAACCAGGTAAGGAAGCGTAACTATCCGGAGGGGTCTCCAAGCTTGTACAAAGCGGATGGCAGCCAGTTAACCGATCAGGAAATGCTGGATGAGTGGGGCAGGGAGTTCCTGGGGGAAAACCGCCGTCGTACCGACCTGATACGCTGGGGTGTGTTTTCCACCGGTACCTGGTGGGATAAGCAACCTGATGCTGATAACCATACGGAGATTTTCCCTATAGGCAGAGATATTCTTAATATAAACCCGCAATTAAAGCAAAATCCGGGTTATTAAGATTGGTTGATTGGTTTATGCGGCGGCGTCTTCAAAATGAGGGCGCCGCTTTTTTTATAGAATGTCAGGAAAGCGTTGTCAGCGCATCGAAATGAATCTTAATCGTTAATTTTGACGTAGATAAAAATTTGAGATGTCAATAACTACAGAGGACGAAAGAATAGGGATGCAACAAGCAAGCGACGCTGTTGCGATCGCCCTTAGAAAGATGCGCGAATTTGCCAGGCCTGGTATTTCAACAAAGGAACTCGACGAGTACGGCGGTGAGTTGCTGGCACAAATGGGCGCATACTCCGCACCTAAGTTAACTTATGACTTCCCTGGCTATACATGTATTAGCATCAACGAAGAGGCTGCGCATGGCATACCATCGGCAAATAAGATATTAAAAGAGGGTGACCTGGTAAATATCGATGTATCAGCAGAATTAAACGGCTATTGGGCCGACAACGGCGGTTCATTTGTGTTGGGCGAGGATATTCATGGGCATGGCAAACTCGTTGACACATCGAAAGAGATATTGCGAAAAGCCATCAGTAATATCAAAGGTGGTGTAAGGGTTTCAGAGATAGGCAGGCTAATAGAAACCGAGGCGAAGAAAGCCGGGTATACAGTAATAAAAAACCTTACAGGCCATGGTGTGGGCCGCAGTTTGCACGAAGAGCCGCATGAGATAGCAAACTATTGCGATAAATATAATACAACGCGGTTTAAGAAGAATTCGGTAGTAGCAATAGAAACTTTTATATCAACCCGGTCGACCATTGCCGATACACAAGCAGACGGCTGGACACTTATCGGCAACAGGGGAGGTTTTGTGGCCCAGCATGAACATACCATTATGGTTACAGGTGGCCAGCCGGTAATACTTACTGGGCAGAACGGTATTTGGGATCAATAAAATCAGTCGGCACTCTTGAGGGTTTCTAACTCCCTTTGTAAATGAGTAAGATATTTAGGTTTACAAACCTCGTAGGCAATCAAAGAAGATATAGAAATAAAAAGGGACAAATCAATTTTACTTGATTTGTCCCTAGAGGTGATCCCTGTGGTACCTATATCGAACCGATTTATTGAGAAAATGAAAAAGATTGGGCAGATAAAAAACGAAAAGAAGGACGAGTAATAGCTTCAAGTCAAATTTTTATGGTCAATGTCCAACAAAGAAAAGGGAAAGAACAAAAAAAACTTACTATCAAACTTCCCACAAAAACTCCAACAGCGATCAAAACCATTTTTATGAATAATAAAATCCCCTGTTCATGTTCACTAAATTTATTCAAAATATCTGAGCGAAAAATAGTTGATATGCCCGAAAGGAGCAGGGTGAAAATCAGTGGTAGAACCAGCAGCATTAGAAAAAGAGCTCATCTTGCATACAGATTAAAAATGGGTTTGAGGAATTTAGCGTAATATAAAATAAAATAGCAAAATATATTATATCTGGCTATACTCCGTGAACGCTATGGTATCTACTTCGAACCAGTTTATTGAGAAGCTAAGAAAAATAGCCGATTTTATGGTAACCTAGTGATTTATAAAATAGCGTTAACTCATTTTTGCAACTCTATCAACAACTGATCAATTTCTTTCGAAACCTCAGTTTGAGAAGTGCTTTTTCCCAATCCTATTAAATACAATTTTTTGCATATTTCAACAAGTAGTCCCATGTGTGAAGTTTGATCAGGCGACCAAGTCTCCGCATTTATAATATGACCATCTACAACCGCGCTTAAATAACTTGTCTCGCCGTCGAACCCCATTGTCTTTTCTTCTGGTTGACGAGTCTGTTTGAGAGCTATATTAAATAAGGTCAAAATTCTATTATAAAAATCTTTGGTAATTTCAGTAGAAGCATGTTTCACTTTTACTTTACTTTTATTTTTTGAATACCAATAGCTTGTAGATAGATGGTTAGAATTGATAAAAAAGTGATTGGCTTTTTCTTCAACAGAGAAAGCAAATTCTGAAGAGAAAGAAGGAATCAATGTATACCGAGCCGATGGCTTGTCAGAAAAATCTTTATAAAGCAATGGGAATAACCCGATATAGTAGTCTTTTAAAATTCCGGTTTCCGAATTTAATTCTGAGGGTTTTAGATATTTATCTTGACCAGAGGCCGTTAAAATATATATATAAGTCAAAAGGATGCAAAAAATGTATTTCATCAGTTCTGAAAATTAGGACCTTACATTCGATTGATTAAAATTGGATTACGGATTACTGCAATATATAACAAAAATAGCCAGATACATTGTATCTAGCTATTCAGTGATCCCGCTGGGACTCGAACCCAGGACCCCAACATTAAAAGTGTTATGCTCTACCGGCTGAGCTACGGAATCAACTTTTAACTTTCGGCTGTTATACCGTTTCCGTTTAAAGTGGTGCAAATATAGGGTTTATTGATATATCCCGCAAGCCTATTTTTAATAAATTGTAAAGTTTACAATAAGTGCTTCAAACACAAAATTTTAAAATTTAACTATTGCCAATTTTCCTTTGTCGCCGGCCATTAAAACAAGACTGCCGTTTTTCGCCTTTTTGCATACATTGTAACTATCGCTGTCAATTTTATGCCATGTGTTACCACCATCAGTGCTTACGTTGGTCCCGGGGGTGCCGGTTGATAGAAAGGTATTCCCTTTAATATATTCAACACACGACTGATATCCAGCAGGCCCGGATGCAGGGGTACTGCCCGTATAACTTGTATGGTTTATCCGAAACAAGTAAGCTACAGAATCGGTGTGCTGGTCTTTCGCATAATTACCGCCTACAATAATTGCCCTGCCGTTACCAAACGCTACCGAGAAAGCCCCTCTGCTTGCGGTGCCGTCAGTTAACGGTAAGCTTGTGGCCGTCCACATTTGATTTATAAGCGGCGAAGTCAAAATTCGACTGTTGCTTCCACCGGTAACTATCGTTATTTTGTTAGTTACCCGCAAACAGGTACCACTTGCGGCAAATGCGGCTTCATTTTTTAAAGCAAGGGGCGCATTAACAACAGTACTCCACGTTTCGCCCCCGTCCAGGGTTTGTAACAACAGGAATTTATTGTTGATAGGATCGCCTAAAACAAAACCATGCTGTTTGTCAGAAAAATCCATTGCATCCAAAAAATATGCGGTGTCAGTTTTTTGGTATTTTATCGTCCAGCTTGTTCCTCCATCTGTTGTTTTAAGAATATAGGCCGGCGACCCGGAGGAAATAACTATAGCTTCCGTGTCAGAAAACGCTTCGATGTCTCTAAAGTCACATTTTTCAAATCCTTTTACCTGCTGCCATGTCCAGGTAAAGCCACCATCCCTGGTAACCCCAATAGTTCCGGCTGTACCACTAACCCAGGCAATGTTGTCGTTTACTACAGAAAGGCCGCGAAAGCTGTTGGGCCTGTTTTGCTCAATCGGTGTTATCTTCTGGGCTTTTAGGCAAATACCCGCGGATAATAATACTACTAGTAAGATATATTTTTTGATACCCATGCTATAAGTTTTACCGAAGTTACTTTTTGAATCGTGTTTTGCAAAATCGGCGCTTATTTTACATTTATTTTATTGGCATTGCATAAAACAATTATATTTGCAACCTCATAAATGCCCGGATGGCGAAATTGGTAAACGTTGCGGTCTCAGAAGCCGTTGAGAATTGTCTCTTGAGAGTTCGAGTCTCTCTTCGGGCACATCCATTGAAGTCTTAAGTTTAAAGTCCGAAGCTGTTAGGCGGACTTTCGACTTAAGACTTTTACTTGATAAAGCCCGGGTGGCGAAATTGGTAGACGCACCATCTTGAGGGGGTGGCATTCGTAAGGATGTACGAGTTCGAATCTCGTTCCGGGCACTGTATGATGATACCTGGATTTAGCTGCAGCTTAAACGGCGAGTGGCTATTTGAGGGTTGCAGGCCTGATCTCTTCTATTTTATTTTGTAACACGGCTACCTGCTCTTCAAGCACCTTCAGGCGCACTTCGTTTATTCGATTTTGGGCCTCCTGCTGAATCTTGACTTCGCTTATTTCCCCCTTCAATTGAAAAAAAGTTGTTAAAACTGAAGTCACAATGCTGGCAGTGCCCAATATCGTCACAACAATATTTTTTATAGTAATGCCTTTTAACTGTCGATGTTCAATAGATGTCATTTAAGTAAAGATAATCGCGCCTTATACGCGGTATTGTGTAGATGAATTGTAAATCGAGGCTTTAATCATTTAAAGGCTCATATTGTTTAACAGCAAACTGCGCCAACACTGCAATTGTACTGCCAATAGCAATTATGATGGTTGTAAGTTTTACCGGCATTCCGGTGATTTGCGAAAGCGAGGTACCCATACCGGCCAGGCCGATTCCGAAAACCTGCATCCGCTTAAAAAACGTTGGGGTGTCGCTTTTTAGGCGTTCCCAAAAGGTGTATTTTTTTTCCATAAGAATGATAATTATATAGATAGGCCATAGGAAAGCAGCGTAAACTAAGGTTGGAATATGTCATCGATCGATTTGATATAATACAAAATGATTTGTACAGTTTTGTTACTAACTTTAGAATTCTTATAAAGTGCTCAAATGAATTGGAAACTATTTATTGGACAGGCGATTGACAAGGCCGAAAACCTATTAATAAATTCACGTCTGAGTTTTGTTAAAAAAAATTACCCATATAGGCGAAACTGCATATTTGATTTAAAACGAACCATTGGAGATGCAAATGTAATTCTAGATGTAGGAGCGTATGTTGGCGACGTGGCCATACAATTTAGTAAATGGTTTCCATCAGCTAAGATTTTTGCTTTTGAACCTATAAACGAATCGTTTGATAAATTACAGCAGTCAACTAAGCGTTTTAAAAATATAAGCTCTTTTAATATTGCATTAGGAGATAAATTTGAAACCCTAGAAATCCCCGTTTATAATAGCGCAACAATCAACACCCTAAAAGAAGCTTGCTATGACGAAATAGCCCAATCCACACAAAAAGTTACCGTTTTAAGGCTAGATAATTTTTTGTCAGAACAGAAAATTACCGGTGTCATTGATATATTAAAAATTGATGTAGAGGGTTATGAGCTCGAAGTTTTAAAGGGTATGGGCGATTACTTAAAAAAAGTGAGATATATAGTTACAGAGGTTGGGTATCAAAGGACAGCTACAAAAACGCACTTTTCAGATATGGATATTTTCATGGAGAAAAACGACTTTGAAATATTCAATATTTACGAATTGAGCCCAATTTATAACGTTAGAACTAAATTACATTATTCAAATAACGTCTACATGAACAAGCATCAGCTATAGACGTTTTTCTGTTATGGAAAGAGCAAAAAAAGGATAATCGGTTAACTCAATTGCACAACTCTGAATTTTTGTTGTTTCATTTACCGTTTTCTCGGCTTCGTTCAAATCATACTCTAAACTAAAACCCTTAAATATCGTACTTTCATTATAATTCGGCTGGTCGCTCCTTATTTCAAAATACTCAAGTGCTAATCCTCTAATTTCGGCTACTTCGTTTACTTCTTGCGATCCGACTCCGGTATATGAGTATGTTTTAAGGGTTCCGGCTCTAAAATACAGACCTGAATTGTATATTGAAGAGTCATAAATCACTGATTGAGATCCAGATATATAATATAGCACACCTAGGACTAGCTCGCCGCTTAATACTTTGTAGGCCATCTTTAAGGTTTTAAATTATTGACTCGTATTGTAAATCTAAGCTTGATAAACCTGCTATTTACAGGGAATTCCACGGTGGCGCCCCTTACAAAAGCCGGGTCGCCGTTTCCCCTGATAATTGCTCCTGTGCGGCTATCTCCTAGATTGTTGGTTGTGGGTGTAATACCTGGCTCAAAATGATTAAAGGCTTCGGTTGTAAAAGGCTGAACATCGCTTAATTTCATCTCTATAGTATGCCTTTGTGGGGCTTCTAAGATCTCTCTGACTACACCGGATGTGCCGGTTGTAAAGTTAGTATGTCCGGTGACAGTCGTAAATCTTTGACCAGCGGTATAAGTCGCCGAATTGTAACTTATTGAACCTCCTTCAACAAGATAGCTTGCCGGTATCGTAAGAGTGTCACCGGCAGCCTTGGTTATGATATCTAAATCAGGGATACTATCAACGTATTGACCATTTCTGTCGGCATTAAAGTATTGAAGTGGAATGGATTTAATCTGCCTGCCCAAAGTGTTTTCTATTGTTTTTGTTTCGATAATAGCATCTATATTTGGATCAGTTGGTATGATGCTATCATCAGCTATCGTACAATTTACCGCTGTAGAGAAATCAAAATCGCCATCACCTTCAATTGCTCTGACTCTTAAACCCTGTGCTATGCTTCTTGCGCCTACATATGTCCCAAAATAGGAAAGATTTTTTGCCGGGCTATCAAATCTTAAGGAGAAATCCCCGATTGTCGGATTATTAAATTTAGGGTCGGCTATCGAACATCCGATGAAATTGGTCACTAGAGCTGGAAAAGCTATTAGATGGGCTGCACGTAAATCTGCAATAGCTCCATAATATGTAAAGCCAGTGGATAACGTAGGGCGTGCCCCGGCGAAAGCAAACCTACAATTAAAGAATAGAGAATACGAAAGGCAGGAAGCTTTATCAAACCAAATATTACAGCTATGGAAAATCATATTGATATTGTTGTTCAAAACATCATCACCAATAATACCAAGGTTAGAACAGTTATAAAAGGTTACTTGATTTTGATAACCAACCATCAAACCTGATGTATTTCCGATTCTTAAAATACCTGTACAGCTGTTTATTGTAACGTTTTTCCAACTTCTCGATGCCTGACCAAAACTTGTCATAGAGCCAAAGCAGTTTACGCAATTTTCAAACGTAACGTCGGTTAAAGGCCAATGTAAATTTGAAAAACTATTGGTCCAGTTAACAAATTTGATGTTATAGCATGTCATCATTTCCATCGATGTGAGCTGTGTCCCGTTGAAAATAACATCACCGTCACCTATACAAATAACAATTGGATCTGAAATTATTTCCCTATATACGCCACTACCGAAAATGTAGCTTACGGTTCCGCAAACAGAATAAGCTTTGGCAAACGTTTTGTAAGGCAAAAGCCTGCTGCCGTTACCGCTGATGTCGCTACCGAATAATGCTATATAGCAATACCCGGCAGGCCTTACGTTGTCCGCCCCTGCGGGTATAGTTATCCCATATTTATTTGCTACTCCGGGCCGGTAGGCCCAATTATATGTTGCACTCATAATTTTTGATTGTTCAATTTTTAAAAAGCGTTCAGGAGGGCTAGGCCGTTAATTATCCTGACATTTAAGTTTGATATTACAGCTCGCGTTACCCAAGTCGCTGTAATTATATGTTATAAAAACCCTATCATTTGCAGCATAGGCAAATGGAAATGTTTGCGAACCGGCAGGGTAAGAACCTGCGGTGCCAATTTTCAGTTTGGGGGATGTAGCGCCCGAAATAAGGATGCTGTTTACCTGCCCCCCATTTTCCATCAACACCGAAACCTCATTTAATCCATACGGATTGATCTGGTAACTTACCTTCTTTTTCTCGTCGAGTATCAACGTTATTGTCTTCAAGGCAGTCATTGCCCGCTGGTCGTCGGTACGTGCCAGGGCTTCTGCGATGGTAGCAAGTTCGACTATTCCGGGTAAGGTTTCGGTTGCATCAGGAGAACTGCCTCCGCCGGAGCTAAGCAGCCAAACATTGTCGTCGCCGTCCCAGATGTACATTTTGGCTTCGTTGCCTATCCCGGCATCCACAAAAGCATAATCCCCTGATTCTCCGGCAGGGTTAGCGGTTGAAAGTTCCGAAAGGGTGGTGTAATTACCTTTAAAATGCTGAGATAACGCTGCAAGTTTGCCTTTTTCAGCTGTGGTATAATTTTCCTGGCTTAAACCATAGCCTGTTAACTTATCCACCTTAGTGCCCAATGCGTCGCCGAGCGCAGCATTGTCCTCTGGCTGGCCAGCCAAATTAGAGAAAGAGTTTTCCAGCCAGCCGGTGTTATAATCATCATCGTCAATCTTTCCTAATATTTGCCCCGTGGCACCACCTGTAGGTATACCGTGGCCCGGATCTCCTTTTTCACCTTCCGGGCCTGTATCTCCTACCTCGCCCTGTAAGCCAATTAATGATGTGCCGGTGCCCCACATGCCTCCTGTTTTAGGCCCAAACAGTATATATGTGCTTGTATTGAGGTAAAAATCCCCGTCATTGCCGGTAAGCGAGTTTGATGGATTAGATGTGCCATTTAAAACTGTTTTGCCCGCCGGCCCCGCAGTTCCTGCGTCGCCTTTTTCGCCTTGCGGCCCTTGCGGCCCGTTTTGCATAGAAAATACCTGCGACCACGCACCTAATGCTTTACGATAAAAGATGCCTGTATTTGTATCGATATAGGTATCATTATTAACGCCGATGCCTGTGCCCGGCGCGCCCGATCCATACAAAACGGTTCCATCTTTCGCGGCATCTGCCGATGGCAGGGTATATTTTACTAACCAGGCACCGGATGTTTTTTGCGCGAACGTACCATTGGCGGTATTGATAAACAGGTCGCCGTTTTTGCCGATGGTATTTTGAGGTAAGGAAATACCAAATGAAACAGTCGCACCTGTGTTTAATCCCGAATTGATAAACTCAAGGAGACTATTAAAGCTGAACTGATAATCGGCGTTGTTTTGTATAAGTATAGATTTATCAGCCGCTGTGATAGTGCTTATAAGCGGCAGATCACTTAATTTTTTATCTATCGCCATCAGTTTAAAAATTCGGTTAGTAGTTGATTCGTACTAAAGTTGTCAGCCGGAAAGTTGAAATCTGTGATGTCAACGGAGCGAATGCGCGGACCGGCCTGTCTGCTGCTTTTATTTTTCTGGTTATAATGCCATACCGGAAAATCTTCTCTATGATCTAACAGGAAGCGTTCGGTTTCGTTAGCATAGGCATTGGCCGTGCTCCGTTGTTGCTGTACCAGTTTTATAATATCTTTTGCAGGCAAAGCATCGGCATTATCGTAACGTTTAGTTACGGGACCGGTTGCAGTGTAGTGTACGCTGTCTGCCTCAATAAAGCGGGCAAAAGCAAAATAGGAGAGTACCGGGAGCAGCCCCTGGTATAAAACAATGTAACCATTATCGTCCAGATATTCGCAGCCATTCACAAGGTCTTTATAATGTTGCGGGGCGTCGTCCTTTAACAGGCCGTCGGTATCAAGGTTCTTGATCAGATCATAATATAAGATGTAGCCTAAAAAAGGCTTCAAGTCCAGCTCCTGGGCTTTTTGTATAAATACTTTTATACGTTCCGGTTTTATGTTTGCAGCAATATCTGCATAACGCTGCAAGGCTTCGGGGGTAATTAAATTTAACATAACATAGTCCTCCAATCTCCGCCAGCCGGCGGGTAGGTTTAATATTTTGATAATCGTGAATAATTTGCCGGCCGGCATGTTAGATGCACATCGCCTCTGCTTCGTCCTGTTTAAAGCCATAAGCATATACAAGGGCGGCTATTTTGCTTTTGGCGGGAATGGCAGCTTGTAAAAGCTGGTTAATGTTTGCACCCGCTCTTATGCCGATCATATCATCAGCCACATTAGCGGGTACCGGGGTAATATTCCAGTTAGCAGTTGGGTTGATATTGCTGCAGAAATGGCTGAACAATTCTTCAAATACTTCGCTCAGTTCCTGCCTGTCGGGAGCAGTGTTGTCGTTAAACTCGCGGATAGCTTCTTTTTTTTCGCCACCGTTACTAAGGCCCGATGCTTTTTCGGCATTAACCAGTTCCTTTGGAACCGAAAAGCCTTTAATGATCCGCGCTTCTACAGATCGTTCGGTAGTTTCAAAAAGCTTATCATTGTTTTGGATAGCGTAAGGTTGAAACTCGGGTTTTGCGTTTTCGTCCTCATACTCTATCACAATTATTTTTTGCGCGCTTTTCGCACCCTGGAACGTGCCCAGATCTTTTTCTAGTTGCGAAGGTGTATTTGAATTGCCGTTATCTGCACTGTTATCAGCTTCCTCGCGGCGCGATTGCATAAACAGCATGGTAGATGGTAAAAAGCCGGTAGTTACTTCGCGGTTGTTGAAGATCTTGATACCGGCTTCGGTTTCAAAATCCTCCCATACCGAGTCGGCTTCTATCAGCGGGTAATCGCAAACCTCGGGGTTAAAATAATATAACTGACCTTTATATTTGTCCCAGCCACCGGCAGCGTTAACTTGCTGTGCAATCACCGTTTCATTGGCATTATACGCGTCCAGGAAAATTATCTTGCTGCGCATGATGTTTTTCCAGGTCTTGCGCCCCCAATCGTTATAGATCGCAAACTTATCAGCAGTTTCTGCATTATCGGTATCACCCATGCGGATGTCCTCGAACTTCACGTAGTTAACAGATGCTATTTTGAAATTTGCATTGTAATTTACATGAATGCCGAACCCTCGAAATAGCGCCTTGTCGGTTGCGATAGCTTTTAATAGCTTAGCTACCGTTAGTCCCTTCCCATTGATGATCTGCTTACCGACGGGTGCTTCTTCAAAACCGTTGCCGGCAATAAACTTTGCCCGCTTGTTCCAGCAATCTTTGGCGGTAGGGGATTGGCCAACCAACTCCAGCATACGCTGCGGATAGGCATTATCCATATCGTAGTTGAGTATGCCGAAGGTTTGATTGGGCCTTACCAGTATACGCCGTTCAATTTGTGGTAAGTAGGTTTTCATAAGCTCCCCTCACCCCCTGAACAGGGAGCCGAAACTCCAGCTCTTTTTATTCTACGTCTTTTCATTTTAGGTTTTTCCTCCTTTATTTCGAAAACTCCCCCTCCAGGGGGCTGGGGGGTAAACAGCTTTGCTATATGAGGGTATCGCTGCAAATACCATTCAGCTTCCTTATCGGTCAAGTTGTTATTGCAATGTACTGCCGGTGAGCCGGGGGCAAACTGGTGCGTGCCGGGTTTAAGAATATATTTTTTCATGAGTTTAGTTCTTGATTCATAGGTCACAGTGGGTTATATGGTTCACGATCAAATGCTATGACCAGTGAACCATCAGCTAAACTTAAACCGCAACCAATGCCTCAAGCGCTGCAATTGTGCTGGCGTAGGTAGCTGCTCCGCTTTCGGGAGCGATAGATACAGCACGGGGAGGGTATGGTTCTTTCAACTTATCCGGATTGGTTAATTTGATTTTGTAGCCGCCGTCTAAAGTTTCGTCGGCTGCGTTGCGTTCTGCTTCGGTAACAATTAGGCCGTTCACCGCGCCAAACAATTCTACGGCCGAGTCGCTGTCCTTATAGTTATTCACCGCTATGGCTCTTACGCGGCCATAACCCATTGCCATTAACTGGGCTTTAACATCGGTAGACAAGCCGGCGATATTAAAATCTATCTCCTCGGTATAGCGGGGGCCAACCTGGGTTTTAGCCAGTTTGCTCATGGTATTAAAACTGTTGTTGGTGCCTTCAAATTTGTAAACCTTGGCGGTAGCAACAGGGGTAAGGTCTGTGATGATAAGCGGGTTTGCCACATCATAGGTAAGCACCATATCATCCTGGTTAAATATGTACACTACATCTTCGATGCCCGAAGTAATTGGCCCGTTTGTGCCCAGGCTAAACCCTGCATTTATTTTATTGTAAATTGACATTATTAGTTGATTAAGTTAAGTAGTTGATTTAATTGATTGGTTGTATGGCTGATAATGAAGCGTATTACCTATTCACATAATCAACCAATCACCATTCACAGCAGTTAAGCTGATAAGTAGAACAGCTCGTTTGCAAATTTGAAGTTTACAGCCGCTTTCATCCGGGCCTTCATGCGCACCACGTTATCGTTGGTATAAGGCTTCATGTAAACGGTAGACAGTTCTGAAGCATCCCCCAAAAGGTCCACTCCAAGGAACAGGTTTGACGAGCGCGCGCCTAAGATGGTGTTGGCCTGCCAGTGGTTCATCAGTTGTAGTGGTACACCCAGGTAGTCCATCTTTTTAGGATCGGTAAAGGCGTTTAACACGTTCACCGCTTTATCTGCCTGTGCCTGCGCATAGGCATAGCCAACGTGTAAAGGTATTTGCAGGTTAAAATCTTCCTGACTGCGGTCTGCCGGATCAAGTTGTGCGTAGATGCCGGTTAATACACCTAACACGTTGCTCGCGTTGATGTAGCTAACGGTGGCCGCAGTAGATGTGCCGCTGAAAGTTGCTGCCTTGCGGGTATTTACCTCGTTGTAGTTACGTACCAGTTTAAAGGTAGTTGAACTGATAACCTGTATAAAGTACGATTGGCCCTGAACATCCACACCGCTTCCGCCGTTGGTAGTATCTTTACTTGTGCCGGTTACCGCGGTTATGGTTACCACATCGCCATCCCTTAAGGCTGCGGTACTGCTTACGGTTACTACGCCGGATGCGCTGATTGCCGTAGCTGCCATAGAGGTTTCTGATTTGCCCAGGCCTACTTTGTAGACACCGCTTGCTGCCGCGATAGATGGTAATAAACCGGTGAAAGGTGCTGTAAAGGCCGCTTCTTTGGTAGAACCCTTACCCAGCCAGTACAAGCGCTCGTTAGCTATTTGTATTTTGGTTAAGTAACGCTGCACCATAAAGTCGCTAAGGTCTACCACGCCTTCGTAATCAAGGAACGCGCCGGGTTTTAGCTGCTGGCTCTCCCATGATTGTACCAGTTTGTCCCATTGTTCCTGTTTCATAAATTCGTACACAACAGGGTCAAGGTAGCTTTCGGTTTGCTGGGCCGTGGTGCCCTGATCGGCAAATATGCCCGATGGATCTTGCAATACCACGTCGTCGTCCACATCCAGGATGATCTTGCGTTGTTTTACGTCGTTAATAACGGTTAGCAGCCCTCGCTTTACGGAGTCGGCCTCCAGCAGCGTGCTTGCCATAAATCCTGCCAGCGCTTCGCCGGCATAGGTGTTGTTTGTAAATGTAAATTGAGCCATTTGTTGATTTTAGTATTTTTAGTTAGTATCAAGTAGTAAGTATCATGTATCAAGTATTTTGGAATGAGGTTTATCCCGATACTTGATACTAAATACTCGCTACTGTTATTTCCCCACCGCTCTTTTCACCGCGTTTTGGGCCAGCGTGCTTTGCGGGGCAAAAAAGGGTTGGGTTTCGGTTTTTGCTTTGCTACTGCGTTTAGATCCTTCGGGGGTGAAGTCGCTTTTTATTTCGTTCTTCACTTCTTCGCGGGTTTTGTTGAGGCGGGTTTGCGCATCTTCAAGGGCAGCCTTCGCCTCATTAAGCAATGCGTTTTGAGCATGCAGGCGGGCTTTTATTTCCTGTAGTTTATTTTGTACTTCGCCAGGCTTTTTGGTTAGCTTAAATTTTGATGCAGGCGCTTCTTCTTGCTCATCATCGTCCTGGCCGTCAGGGGCGGGGCTTACCGTTTGCACCTTGCCTTCTTTTATGGCCAGCTGCTTGCCTTCGGGGGTGGTGTAGGTGTCGGTAACTGCGGGTTCGCTTAACTCCTCGTCCTGGTAAACCTCGGTTCCTTCGGTCATGTCACCGGCGTGGTGCAGAGTGCCTTTGTCTGTGATGGTTTGTTTGTTTACCACCCGCTTAAAAAAGTTCATGATCTTATCCAGAACGGTGGTGGTGCGTTCAATAAGTTCTCTGTTGTCCATGTTCATATTGCTTTTGTTTGTTAAGATCTTGTTGATGCAGCGCTGGTAAACTGCCGGTGCCGTATCAGTGTATTTTTTGATTAGTGCGCTGTTGATGATGGTTTCGCTGTAATCTTCAATGCTATCTACAAAACCCATATTAAGCGCCTGGTCGGCAGTCATCCAGGTGACGGAGTTGATCAAACTATTAACGGTAACCCCGTCCAACCCGGATCTGTCCATGTAGATCTGCGCCAGGCGCGATTGCACTACATTTAACATCTGCACATCTTTTAAAAGCTCATCGGCATTACCGCCGCTGCCTACCATTGGTTTGTGTATCATCAGCAGGGCATATTTGCTCATCACAATTTTGCTGCCCGCCATGGCTACTACCGACGCTGCCGACGCCGCCAGGGCATCTATGTAGGTGGTGACATTACCGGGGTACTTTTTCAGCAGATCGTAAATGGCTATGGCATCAAAGGCCGAACCACCTACCGAACTGATGTGCACCGCTACATCGGCGCCGGCAGCAGCATCTAATTGTGATTTTACATAGGCGGACGACAGGCTACCCGAGCCAATGCAATCCGTTTCGGTATCGTATAAGTATATTTTCATGTTTTGTTTTTAGTCGCGGGAAGTCGGGATGTCCGAACGTCCGGAAGATCATTAGAAGCAGTATGAAGCCCGATTGGTTTTAAATGCCGGTTGGCATATTCAAAGGTCGGGATAATTGTTTTTTGTTTTGGTCACAGTAGTTTGTCAGTGGTGTTTTTTATCGTCATCCCGAACTTGTTTCGGGATCTCATAGTACGAGTAATCCGTACGACGTTAACTTTTTCAAGAGAGCTGCTGAAACAAGTTCAGCATGACCTGGCGTTAGAACTATACAAATATCGGCACTATTATCGATTGCGATGGTGACATTACTTTGTCAGTAGTTCTTGTCATGGTGAGCTTGCCGAACCATTAGTCGCTTTACTAAGTCTTCGACAGGCTCAGACTGACAAATGTGATGAACCGAACTATACAAATATCGGGACTATAATTGATTGAAGTGGTGACAGTACTTTGTCAGTAGTTCTTGTCATGGTGAGCTTGCCGAACCATTAGTCGCTTTGCTAAGTCTTCGACAGGCTCAAACTGACAAAATTTGTGACGACCGAACTATACAAATATCGGGACTATTATTGATTGCAATGGTGACAGTACTTTGTCAGTACTTAACATTTTCGCAACAGGCACCCTAATCGCCGCACTCTCTTACTCCGAAAAGCAATTCAATGCCCGCCAAATGGTACGCTCGTCTTTTTCAAACTTTACTTCGGCCTCCAACACCGCCTGGTTTTTGCTGATGCCGCGGGTTTGTACTTGGGCGTTTACCCACAGGTAAATTTCGCGGTAGGTGAATACTTTAGTGGTGATAAACCCGGCCTTATACATAGCCGAGAAGATCCCCTCGTCGAAAAGTGTGTTTGCTGTTTGGATATTTAGCCCCCCAGCCCCCTGAAGGGGGAGTTTTTGAGAGGTAGTTTTATTAGTTTCGCTCATATTTTTAAAATTTTGTTCCCCCTTCAGGGGGTTAGGGGGCTTCGTCTACAAATTCACCCTGTTAACCGTTTGGGCCAGTATATTCTGCTGGTTGTTAACGTCTTTCACATCCACATAAATAGGGGGGAAGTTATTGATCATCTGGTAGGCCATGGTGTTGGCCAGCTCTTTTACATCGTTAACAGGTTGGCTATAGTAGCGGTTGGCGTTGCCGCCGTCGGTAAATATGCCGCCTATGGCATAGCCGCGGCCGGTGTTAGGTACCGAAAAATCCCTGCCGCCATGCGCCACGTTTATAGCGCTTACCAAATTACGAGCCCAGGGGTTACGCATCGCTTCCGACACTACCACCGCCTCGCCGCTGCGCAGGTAGGCGTTGGTGTTATCGGTACGGCTATAACCGGGCAGCAACGCACCACGACCATCAGATACGAACCGGCCGCCTTTGGCAAACGCCGGTGGTTTTTGGGCTACAATGGTGGCTATCTGCAAAGCGGTTGAGGCTATAATGCCGGGGATAACAAATGGCGCCAACACGCCCGTTTGCGCGGTTGCCTTGGTAACCGCCAGCGCGCCGTTCACTACTGCCTGCAGTACCGACATGCGCTGCTCAGCCTTGAATGCCTTTACCTTTTCCTGGGCCTCTTTTTTTTGGTATTTATCCTCAATGGCTTTGCGCTGCGTTTCGGTGAGGTTTTTATTGCTTAGCTCGCCGGCCTTGTCTTTTTCCAGCCCCTTTATTTTGGCATCGCTTGCGGATTTGATGTTGTTACCAATGATAGAGAAAGCTTTATCTGCCACCTGCTGGGCAGTGTTCAGGGCAAAATCCTTGCGCTGCTGCTCGTACTTTTGAGCTAACTCCGTTTGGGCCTGTTGGCTTTTTTCCTTTATTTCTTTTATTTTTTCTTCGTTACCCTGGGCCTGGAAAATCTCGAAAGCAAATTTATCCTCTATCAGCTTTTTCTCGGCCTCAAACTGTTTCCATGGTAGTATGGCTTTTTTTACATTTTTCTCGTCCTGTTCAATACCCTTTTTCCGGCTTTCAGCTTCTGCTACTTGTTTTGAATGTTCCAAAGTAGCCTGCATGTCCCGTTTGATAAACTCATTGGTCATCTTGCCTATAGACTGATGATATTGTTCCTGCAGTTCGCGGCTTTTTTTATTGTATTCGGCCTGGTTAATAAGTTTCTTATTGATTTGCTTATCCAGCAAGGCCATTTCCTGGTCGTAAGCTTTTTTATCGGACTGAATAGTTTCCGTTAACGTTTTGGCATGTGCAGCCATTAGTTGTTCGCCACTGGGCGCATCCGGTTTGGGCGATTTAGGTTCGTTGCGTTTTGACGGAACGGATATTTTAATCTCGTTAACAGAATACATGTTTAAGGTTTTCTTAGTTTCATTTATTCGTTTGATAATAGGTTTTGCTTTAGCTTCAAAATCTTTAGAACCTGCATCCAATTTATCAAGTTCTTTTTGTTGATTGGCTAACTGTATTTCCCAATATGATTTATCGCGAGCCTTATTCAAATCAGGTTTTGGTGCATATCTTACGAGGGACTCAGATAAAGTTTTATCAAGTAAACTTATCTTTTTCAGAATGTCTGCATCTTTTTTGGCAACTTCTGTAAAGGCTTTTTCTGCGGGCTTTCGCACATCAATATAACCTTCGCTTCCTTCAACATAGCCGGCTCCTGTGCTATAACCTAATTGTTTGAAAGGTTCTTTGCTTTTTCTCTTTCCCGTTCTGAAATCTTCTACTAATCGCTTCTTTTCATCATATTCGGGTTTTAATGTCAGTCGCTGTTTCACTAAATCAACTCTTTGAGATTGGATTGCTTCTTCCATTGCCTTTCTATTTAAAGAAGCCGTATACTCATTTAATAAACCAATTCCTTCCTTTGTTTTGATGTTTTCAAGTGTCAGGTTGTTTAAGTATTGAGGTGAAAGGTTATTCAGTTGTTTAACGGCCTCTAATTTGTTTTCTTTAGATAGTGTATCACTATTGGCAATATTAACCAACATCCCTAATTGGGATATTTCATCAGATACGTTGGTTATATACGAGGCCATTACATCTTTGTAAGTTCTTAATGCTTCAGCGGCTTCTTTCGTTTTATCTGATTGAAACATATCGCTTAAAAAGTCAAGCACCTGCGGACCGTATGTTGTTATGAGGGTAAAAGCTACTGAGGCAACATTTGTCCAGCTTTTAAATACGTCGCTTGCCGTTTTGATAACCTTTTTACAGGTATCGTAAGTTTCGTATAATTCTTTAACTACCCCTTTAATTTTTGTGCCCCAAGTTACACTTTCCCTATTTTGATTATTGTATTTTATTATTTCCTTATTAACATTATCTATTGAAGATTTTAAACTATCAAAGGCAGCTTTGTATTGCGGGATTTGATTTAAACTGTCGGCGTTGATATTAATATCAACATTGATTTTTTGATCTGACATGTATTTATGATTTATATTCTATTTGGCATAATTATTAAGTAAAAAGCAAGTGCTTCTTATTTAATAGACGTTATTTTATTGCTTGCAAAAAATGGATCTACATACACCAGGCTATCAGCTAAAGTGTAACCATCAGGTAGTTCAGTGTTGCTAAATTCGAAGCGATAAATCTTTTTATTAGGCTTAAGTGCATAAAATGTAGCATAATATAATTTATCCTGGTTAAGCGGCTTTAAACGTGTTATCAAGGCAGCTTGATATTCTCCAAGAACTGTAACTTTGCTTTTTAAAATTTCCTTGGTATCAAAATACGACATAAGGTATGTTAGATATGGCTTTGAATTTGGGTTTCGGGCAACTTTTAAAAAAAGCATACGTTGATCCGGCGACATCATAATAATATCCTTGACTTCTTCTTCTGTCATGGGCCTTATCATTCGCAAGGCCGCAATTGCGGTTTCTTTATTTTTTGAGCCTATTGAGGCATTTGAGGCATACACTTTATCTCCCCGTTCAAATCCTTCTGTTTTAAATGTATAAATATAAACGGCGTAAAGCCTTTGGAAATTAAGATAGATAAGCAACCCTATTGCCAAAACAATAAGAGAGATATATACCGATCTTAAAAGGAGCTTAGAATTTTTAGAGTTATTCATCACAATAGATTATTTAATACCATAATTTAGTTTTTGCTAATTTTATTGGTAAATATAAAGATGCGATTTAGTAAAAGCAAATAAGTTTTTGATTATGCGAGATTTGGTTTTGGCATTTTTAAAAATTGATTTTTAAAGTTTAAAACCGTTGCGTTTAAGGAGTCTTTACCGGTAAATAATGCTTTGGCAAAGTTTAATATTTCGGGAAGGAAAGCGGTAATAATAGCAAGGCCCCTGTTAAGCTTACAGCTAATGCTTTTAATTCTATTTTAAATGCTTTAAGAATGCCTATCCCAGTTGAGAAAACGTTTAAGGTCTTAGTGAATTTTTCATCTATATCTTCACCAATAGTTGTGGCCTCCTTATTTTGACTATTAAGTTTACTTAATGAATCTGTGTATTTGGATAAATTTTTATCAAGTGCGTTTAGATTGTTTGAAAATGAATTCAGTGGTTGTGACAAGTTATTAACTGAATTACGGAAAGAATCAAAAGAATGAGTGTATTTGTCTATTTGTTTTTGCCCGTCATCGTTGATTATCACATCAACTGACATTTTGTTATCGTTCGCCATGTTAGTATAATTGTTTTATTTAAAAGAAGAATATGAGAAAATTGAGATTTAAAACTTTTGGTGGAATTTCGAAGGATGAGAAACTTGCAGATTTTATTAACGAAAATAATATCAAACAGGAAGATATACTTCAAATTGTATGTAAAACCGGGAACGGTGATTTTAGCCTCTTTTACTATACCAAAGAATAGTAATCTTTATCTAACTGTTCTTTAGTATCAGATGTTGAAATTTGTGCCAAATGGCATTTAATTGGCTTTAAATAGCTGCGATAGCCCACTTATCGGGTTACGTAAGCTATCAAAATGATTTAACGTAGTATCTATTTGTTTCTGTCCATCACCAGATACGGTAACATCGACAGAAATTTTATTATCATTGGCCATATTAATATTTAAAGAAAAAATTATGAAAGAATTAAACGTAAAAGCTTTTCGTATCCGACAAGATCTGATAGAATTTGTTAAGGAGTTTAATATTAAAAGAGAAGATATTTTAATTATTACCGAAGCATTAGGTGGGCCGACACTATGGTATTATGCATAACTTGAAAATGAAGTTGTAGGTGTGATAAGCTATTTATTGAGCTGCGTAAGCTATCAAACTATTTAACGTAGTTGTTAATCTCCAGATGTGCCTTTAAACTATCGGCAAATTCCGGTAGCTTATGTTAAGGCCAATCACCGAACTCTTTAAATTATCGAGCGCTTCTTTATATTTTTTGGCTCTCTCAATATCATCGTTAGTAATACCAATATTTTGTGAATCTGTATTCATATTATATGTTAATTATGTTATTTGGAATATTAGTTTTAGTATGATTAGGTATATGCCAATTATATTAGCATTTTTAAAAGAAATAAACCTTATCAGATGAGATGTATTAAACCACTTTTAGCTGTTGTATTAAGTATCACACTATTTGGATGCCAAAATCAAACTAAAGAAAAAGCCATAAACGCAAATAAAAATGTTCAGACCCAGGATACTAAAGCTGACTCTGATTTGCGTCCGAAAGATCAGATCTATTTTTTAAATAAGGTTCGTGCCGAATCTGATTATAGTATCACTTCAAACTCAATAAAAAAGGATGCACATATAGAAGATTTTAATAAGTATGCAAAAGATACCCTCAAAGAATTTAAAAACTGGGAGTTTATTGTTGATGAAGTTAATGATAATAGGTCTGATGCAAACACTATAAGTCAAATATTTGGGTGGGATGAAAATCCCATTTATAACTTGAAAGTGGTTTCCCCTATAAAAGTTGACAATTCTGTTGACACTATCGCTATTGATAACAGGGTTAACTTCACCTATACTATTCCAAAGTTGCCCAAAGGCGCGCCGCTAAAAAAGCAATTAACACTTATTAAAGACTTGAACAAGGGCGACACCATAATAGTATCTGGCGCAGTTACTCACTTTAATAATAAAGGGAAGATAGATTTTGCAACCTTTTATGACCAAGACCTTCCATGGAATATTGACCTTATGGTTAGTGATATTTGGAAAAAAGGGAAACATCAATAAGACAACAGCATTTTTAGATAGGTTGCAAAGAAAACTATTGCCCGGTTTTAGGACGAAGTTGCAAACTTCGACCAGTGGGGGGACAAATTCTTATTCAAAGTGTTTATGTTACCTGAAAATGAATTTAAAAGCTGAGATAGGCTATTGACAGCACTTCGCAAAGCATTAAATGAATTTATGTATTTGTTAACATTGTTTTGACGTCAATGCTAATATTAATAGAAATTTTGTCGTCGTCTGCCATGTCATTTATTATTATTGATAAATAAAAAAGTTATGAGAAAATTAATATTTAAAGAGTTTTCAGGTTGGTCGAAAGAAGAGAAACTTGCAAATTTTGTTAACGAGAATAACATTCAGCAAAAAGATATTTTAAATGTTATATATCGGACACTTGCAGGAGATATAGTGATTTTTTATTACATAGAATAGTACGCTGGGTGGGTAAATAATAGTCCAAAGGCTGCTTTGTATTGAGGGATTTGATTTAAACTGTCGGCGTTGATATTAATATCAACAGTAATTTTTGATCTGATATATTATTATGTATTAAATGCCTATTGGCATAATTTAATGGAAAATATAAGCCGCAATGCGGTTTATTACAAATTGGTTAATACGTTTATTTTCAATGTGTCCCTTTAATGTCAGTTAAATCAACAGATAGTTCCAGGTTGCTAAAAGTAGACTCTTCGTCACCAGAAGGGCTATGCGTTATTACATTTATGCCATCGGATAAACTTTTAACAATATTTCCAGAAATTAGAACCTCGTCACCTTTTTTTATGGCTCTTAACTGATCTTTAATTTTACTATCTTTATCCAAAATAGTATTTACAAGTATTAAGGAATTAAATTCGGGGTATTTGTCTTCACGCCAATTAGCATTAGGTACCATTAGCTCAACTTTTATATACTTAGCTAAATCAGTTTCTCCAACTTCAATCTCATTTACTATTGCTACCCAATTATCAATCTTCAGATGGTTTAAAACATAGTTGGATACATCTTTCTTTCCCTTTTCAAGAAACTCCTTTTTAGTGATCTCATTGTTTTGTCGCTGAAAAGCAGAGTCTATTAGGTTTAATTCTTTAATAAACTCCAACTCATTTTTGGGCATTGCAGTGTAGGTGTATTTTGAATTTGTTTTCTGTGTACAAGCACTCAAGAAAAATGGAAGCACCAAAAAGTAATACTTTTTCATAATAAGGTTTTGGTAATAATAAGGTTTTGCTAATTTTATTGGTAAATGTATTGATAGTTTTTAACAATTCAAAAACATTTTTTTTAAATTATTAGCTGCTTAACAGCATCCTTTACCCCAATTTCACCAACTCCACCTTCACCGGCTGGCCTTTGCGCCAGCTGTCTATCTTGTTAATGTAATAGTATGCGCTGTCCTGCTCCAGGTAAATGGGGATGAGCAGGTCAAGCTCCAGGATATCACGCGGGGTAAGCATAAAATAGCGTTCAACTTTTTTGGTTTGCTGCAGTATTTTCTCCAGTTCGGGGTAGTATTTAAGTCGCAGGTCTTCCCATTGCAGGCTGTGTGTGCCGCCGCTTTTATAAAAGTATGGTACGGATATCACATCGTTATACACCCGGGTTACGGCACCATCGGTAAAGGTAATTTGTTTACTGTATTGTTTCAGGTCGTAATGTTCATTGATCAGTATACGCGGCTGGGTGCTTATACTAAAATCAATCGTTTCAGGGTCATCCCTGGTGTCAACCTTTAGTATCTGCGCTATGCTGCCGTTAAGGTAGGGGCGGTTAAGGGTGGCGGCAAACTGGCTCTCAAATAAATCGGCGTTCAGGGGCAGGGTTTTATCGGCAATTTTAATTTGACTGTTGCCAAACTTTTGCGGAAAAATGCCCTCGTCCTCTTTATACAGCAAATTATTTATCTGCGCATAATTACCTAACTGGAAGGTAACAGTTTTACCCTGGTCCAGGCATTTGCCGGTCCAGTTGAGCGCCCTGGGTATGTTTTCTACAATATCCCTGAAGGATGAAAAGGTTACCATGCGGTTGGTGTTATCGGTTTGGCAGATAATGCCGAAACGCTGCAGGGTATCTTTCAGCAGATCTTTTTGGGTGATATCGGGGAAGATGCGCTCGCACTGCACTTGTTGGCCGTACAGCACATCGTGATTATCGGCAGTGATGGATAATTCGCAATTTGCCGGCATGCTGAAATCAGAGCCGGTGTATCCCTGAAACACATAAACAACCATTAACTGGCAACCCGGGACAAGTTCGGCAGGGGCAGAGAGGGTAACCAACTCGGTAGTTTTTTTTGAGCCGGTGATATTAGCATAGTTGATCGGTTGGTCAAGAATAGCATCTGTCAAGTCGAATTGTGTTGCTGTTAAATCTGTATCGCCATTTATAGGGTCATGGAAAAATAGCCTGATCTCCACATTGGATTTGTAATCACTTGAAAGGCGACCATGAAAATAAAACGAGGGTATTTTTAAGGTCATATTAACTTTAACAACAGATGTAGCCGTATAGACGCCCGTGGATGGGTTGTAGTTGCCATTCTTATTATTCACCACATTTACAAAGGGGATTATACCTGTTGCCTTGTGGGTGTTGGGATGCGATGCCTGAAAATTACGACCCAGCGTAGCCAGTACCCCCTGCTCATCCGGCGACTTCTGATAATCGGTACCATGCTCAAAGCTATCACCTGCAAACTGCACGATCAGCTTTTCGTACATGGGCTGCTTCAGTAAAAACGAATCGGGGTTAACCTTGTACCCGGCCAGGGCAACAAACTTATCGATAGCGGTTTTCAGGAAGAAACCCGGCCGCATGTAGCGCACATCTATTTGCGGGTTGTTTACAAAATCGGCGGGGATAAGCCCATAATCAACCACAGGCCATATCCAGCCATCGGTGTTCGTTTGCGAATTAACAACGCTGGCTACCTTCCACGTGTGCATGTATTGCTCAAAGGCTTTGCGTGCACCTGTGGTGGTAGTGCTATCGCCCATGTCATAGATCTTTACATCCAGTGCGTCAAAAAAATCAACGTTGCCGCTTAGTACTGTGATGGCCGCGGTATCGTTATCAACGCTGTTTAAAACGGCCAGCCCGGCGGGTACAATTTCCAGCCCGTCCTGAATGATCCTGGCCTGGTAGTTATCGTACGGGAGAGAAGTGGTAAAAGCCACATCATCCGGAAAACCTAATATTTGCCGGTTGCGCTGCGTAAGCGGCAGCTTAAACTGGTTGCTGGTATTTCCTTGCTGGTTTTTTACCTCGGCCAGGTTATTTATCTGGAAGGTGAGCGCAACGGGGCTATCGTCGGCCAGGTCAACAAGTTCGTCGTTTATGTATAGTTGGAGTTGGTTCATTTATTTAAAAAATGATAATAGAAAAATTAATATGTTTGGTTACTTAACCATTAAACGCCTCATTACATGAAATTTAAAGTTCTTTTATTGCTAACCCTATTTACAGCAGGCTTAACAGCCTGCAAAAAGGAAAGTAAGAATGTTGCCGCTTCAATTGAAGGCGAATGGCATGCAACAGCATATAAAGTTGCTACGGTTGTTAATGGCGCGGAACAGGTATCATCGGATACAAAGTATGATCCCGCGGACCCAAGTACCCATTTTACTTTTTATGATAATGGCACTGGAATGCAACACCCCGCTGACCCAATTTACGCGAATCTGGTTAGCTTCAATTATACCCTTGAAAATTCTGTATTGACCGTTAAGCCCATGTTCTTCCTTGTAAATCATAACACTTTTACTGTAACCAAACTGTCTGACAGTGAGATAACGCTTACCATAAAGAACAATAATACAGACGGCTCACATACTTTGCAAGTGCTGAGTTTAAGTAAATGACCCGCTGGCTAACGGGTATCAAAAGGTTTGTTGTTTATGTGTTGATAAGTAAAGTTTGATAACTTTTAATACTTTAAATTCAACATTACAACAGGCATTACTGCACCTGTATATTAATGGCCGGCATGTTAAACGTAACGCTGAATGGCGCCTGGCCATTGCGGGTTTCGTACTCGCTGTAAGTTGCTGTGTTGATGACAATGGTTTGCCATTTAACCGGGTTTTTGTTTACCAGCATTTGCACCTTAGGCGAGTACTTGATGGACTGTAAACCTTTAATATCGGCGACAGAAAGGTCCTCGGCCACTACCTTTACCTTTTGGCCGGCGGTTTTACTTATTACTTCTTCAATGCTGTCCTGGTGTTCCCAGTCGCTTACGTAGTTTTTAATGATCACAGCATTTTGCACGTCGAGGCTTACTTCCTGGTTGTAAATAAACCGGTAGTAATTCCAGCTCCCGCTTAGGCCGATCCACCGCAGGTAAACCGATTGGTCGTCAATCGCGTCGTCAACCCGTATGGTTTGCTTTTGGGTAACAGTGTGCGTAACATCGTCAGAATCATCATACTTAAGGGCTACGTCCAGGTAATAAACATCTTCAGCAAACGGACCCGGGATAAGCAAGCGATTAAGGCCGAGCTGTTCGGGCAGCTGTACTATCAGCTGGTTTTGATCGGCAATTACAAATTTGCTGCCGTCCTCGGTAAGCAGCCACGAGCCGTCATCGTTAAGCAGGTGCTGTATTTGCGGGCCACCTGGCAATGGGTTACGGTTAATATCCAACAGGGTAAACTCACCGTACAAGTCGCGGCCTACCATGTCTTCACTGTAAATAAAGCTGATATCAAAAGGGTAGTTATTACTGTAGGCCGGTTCGGCAAAATCGGTTATCCATCGGGCTTTATCCGCACCATTAGGTGCCGTGCTAAAAGGTACGTAAGCCGCCAGGTTGCCGCCATAACGCTCGCCTAATTGTTTGGCTGCATATACCACATAGTAAGGGTGGTCGATAAAATTAAACACCGGTGTATGGCCTTCCCATTCTTCGGCGTAGGCTATTTTATAGCTGGCGCTCAGGTTATCGTCCCTGTAATTACTTTGGGTATAATCACTTGCGTCCTTAGCGCGCAATAGGCTTTGTAAAAAGTTCGAAATATCTGCCTTTGTTATGCCTTTATTATTGGGGCGGTTGGTGGATATGATGCTGCTCTCCGTCCCTGTTAGTTTGTCAAAAAAAGTAACACGGGTAAGTATTTTATAATATGGCCTTAAACGGTTTATGTTGATAAAGCCCGTGCTGCCCGCTGTAAAGGGTGTATCAATAACCAGTATATTATTGGCGTATTTTTCGGTAACCTTAAATGTGCCTGTGCAGGCGGGCGTTTCTATATAGATCAAATCCCCTGCTGTAACAGCCGATGCATCATCACTGATAACTACACGTGTTTTACCGTTTATAGTGTGCAATTGCAAGTCGGTAACGTAAAAGTCCTTACGCTGATAGGTGAATACAACCGGGTTGAAAGCAGCGTTCCAGCGGGATATATTACCGCCCGGCAATGTAACCGACGGATCTGAAACAAGTAGGTTGTTAACCGTAGGTATATAAAACGTTTTGCTTGATGTTTGTCCGTTTGCATCTGTTATAACAATTGTATGCGTCCCGCCCGCAAGGCCGGTAAATATTGGCGAGGCCTGCGAAGTGATCCCATCAATTGCATAACCCAAGGGTAAGTAGGTAGCACTTGCATTTATCGTAACTTGGCCGTTGTGAGCTCCTGAAGATGTTTCCGGGCTAATATCTAAGCTGATGATCTGGATATCGCCGGGTGGGGGCGGGGGCAAGGGCACCTCGCCGCCGGTAATAGAAACTATCTCAAATTTTTTTGCAGCGGAGGAAACCACATGGTAGGGCCTGTCAAAAATAACGCGTCCAACTTCTCCTTCGTAGATCACCACGCTTAAACCGGGAACAAACGCGCTTAGGGTTGATGTATTGTTAAACTCGTCGGTTAATTTGTAGGTAACCTTACAGTTGTTGCCATTTGTAGGGTTTCCGGTTACAGGGTCGTAAATGGCTATAGATACACGGGCCTGCTGCGACCTGCTATTGTTACTATCCAATATTACTGACGGCAGGTTATAGGTTTCGATATTGGCTATCAAATTCATTTTGGTGATGGTTAAAATTAAAGGCTTAAAAAAGGCAGACTTAATAGGCGTTGTAATACATGGTATTAAGGGTTATGGTGAGGCCTACACCCGTGGTGTTCACGTCAAACTTGTTGTAAACCGGCAGGCACTTTGCTTTTTCGCCCGCTTTAATGCGAAAATAACGGCCGTTGCCATCGCGATATTTGGCCGCCTTTACTATAAACTCGTTGGCCATTTGCAGGGCTTGCTGTATATAGGTTTCGTTCTCCGCGGTAAACTGCCCGAATTCTGTTTTGTACAAAAATTCCAGGTAAACGGTAAAAGTATTATCTACCGAACCATTTACCTGCGGCGATACCAAAATGGGTTGCATGGGATACATAAATACACACGGAAAGGCAGCATCATCTGCCAGGGTGTTCAACTCTTTTTCGGTACCATATAAGAATGACGGATTAGCGGTAAGGCTTTGTGTTACGGCTTGTATTTGATTACGCATTTGTTAGAGAATAGTGATTGGTTGATTAGAGATTAGTTATCGGAAACTGCCAACTGCCAACAGTTAACTGCCTACTGGCTTTACATCATCTCGCTATAACGTTTCTGGTATTCAGCTTCGGTTTTGTTAAGCAGCAGTTTGGTAAGCACGCGCTCGTAAGGCATGGCCAGCACCAGGCTCCACTTGGTGATGTCGCCTCCCGCCAACGAGTTTATGGTGTTGATGTACCTGAACTTTTCGAAGGCGTGTATGCCCGCCCTTTTTTCTAAAGCCGTAGCAGCCGATGCCAGAAGCCTGTTCTCGGCTTCGATAAGTTGGGATAGCTCATAAAAAAATGTTTTGCTATGGGCAGTGCCTCCGTTACCCGTATGTTTTTTATGGTTTCGGTAAATGCCGCCGCGGCATATTCATCATATACATTTCCTGTGGCTAGGCAATAAAAGTAAAAGGCCAATATTTTGCAGCAAGCAGTAAGCGAGGGATTAAAATACTCTTTCCAGTTATCTTCGCCGTATATTTTAATATGTTCGGTTATCTCGTCGGCAATAACATCCCGCGCAGCCATAAATGCCCCTGCCGGTTCAACCGAAAGGTTGTTTACAACCTTTACAATAACTGGCTTATCACCCACCATTAAAGTTATTTTTTGGGGTATATCATCGCTGTTGTACAAATGTTTTATTTGGTGCGATAAAGAGAGTACAGCATCCGCGAATTGTATAAAATCATTTGCGTTACGTACCGATTGCAGGTCGGTAACAGGTATGCCCGATAATATACTAATGGCATCCAGGTCACCAAGTTCAGGGTTATCCTGTAAGGCTATCATTTGCCCAAGGGTAACTTCATTTAATTGCGATGGTATCTTAACCGGCAATTGGCCATGTGTTGTAGCAAGTGTTCTTTCTATCATAAAAAAGGAGCCCCCCAACCCCCTGAAGGGGGAGCTATTAATGCATGTGAGTTACAGGGATGGGTGTATTTAAGCAAGGCCTATCAGCCCTTCAATGGTTCGTGCTTTCGGCGGTTCGGGCGCAGGCAGTCTGGTTTTTATGCTGCCGTTACCTTTGGTATTCAATTTGTTCAGCGCTACATAGCGTAAGGGGTCTATCAGGTGATTATAGGTATCAACAGGCTGGTTTATGGTATTCCCGCTTTTGTCTGTTTTCCATTTATACCTGCCTAATTCTTTACGCAGGTTAACACTATTGCGGGTAACGTTAATTTTATACCGTTTAAGAATGTCTATAGAGTTTTTTATACTGTCAGCGCCTTTTTTTGCGCCGGTGATATGCCAGCCTAAACGTTTAAGCTCTTCAATAGATTTTGGTTCGGCGCTGTCGGCTATTATTGACGTTGTTTTACTTATACCAGACTCTGGTAGCTTTTGCGATATATCCGTATTGGTAAGGCCGGTTTGATAAAGTATCTCATCTACCCAAAGCTCCCCGTTTTGTTTATAAACCAACAGGCAGCCGGTTTCATCGTTGGTAAAGCCGAAATCGAGCCCCGCCGCAATCAATGTCGCATCTGTAGGGATAGTTTCGCAAATGTGCCAGTTATCAAATACCAGCCCGCTTATTTTACCGGTAACCCCGCGTGCGTATACTTTCCATAGCTCCAGGTCCTCCGTTTTCAATGATTCAATCTTGGCGCGAAGGGCTGGTTCAATAAACGGGTTGTGCCGGTGATCTGATATAAACAGTTGTACGCCAGGTTTACCAATCAGTTTTTGGTGTACCCAAAAACCGGTATTGGGGTTATAGTCGATATACACCTTCTTTTTGGTACGCAGCGCCAGCTCGGTGTAAACATCCCATTCAATGCCGTTAGCTTCATTTACAAACAAATAATCGCGCTTTCCGCTCTTTGCATCCTGCGCGTTAGCGTAGCTTTTAAACTCTATCATGCTGCCGTTAATAAACTCGAATATTCGATCGGTCTTATTAAAGCTTTTAACTAAACTTTTAAATATATCCGATTGATCATGTATGGCGTGGGCGTCACGTAGCGCGCCCGATTTAAGGTTAGGTATGTCTTGCCCAACTACGGTTATTATTTGTTTGTGGTTATTTGCTGCAAAGCAAAAAAGCGCCTGTAAAATAGCATAGGTTTTACCCGAGCTTGTACCACCCTGGTTTACAATGATATCAGTAGCGGCAAAATAATTACACCCGAATAATATTGAGGCCTTCATTATTGACATTTAGGATAGATTGAACATTTAATAGCGATGTTGGATGATTTAAAAGCGTATAAGGGCAATTTTATAAATAGCAGTACAAAATTTATTATCATCTTTAGGCGTAAATTGTATTGTCTGTTATGAATCATATTACGGCCGGCGTTAATCGAAAAAGCTTTTTATCAGAAATGGTGTTAACAAGGTAGTCATGCCCTTTAAATTAAATGTCTACCTCTTTTTCGGTTCCGGCAATTTGAGGGCCGGTATTGATAACGCTTATCTTTAATTTTGAAGGTGCAGCCTTTACTGATCGTGCCGACGACTTTTCTGTCCACCCCATGCAGCGCAAAGCAAAAATCGCCCCGGTTGGTGCAGGCTGGTGCAACTTTTTTTCATATTCACATTCAATACGCAGGCGGGCTTCCCGCAGGGTTTTTTTGAACAGCCCGGTTTGCTCGTAAGCCTCAAAATCAGCCAGGCTCGGAAACCCGAGAAATAAGGCCAAACCGGTGAGCAGGGGCACTTGGGGTTTATCGGTTTTTGGCGTATACATTGCCAGTGGCGATGTTTTTTTTATATATTTTGACGGCGGTTTTGCCTCGGGTACCGGTTGGCCGGCCACGGACAGGAAATATTTTTCCACACGATCGCTGAGTTCAGCAATAGAATAAAAATGAGTCATATAAGAAAATGAGTATGATTGGTATGCCTTTTGGAATTGACATATACAAATGTACGAATAAATCTTTAATTAAACAAGTAAATACAGAAAATTCTTTATTATATCAGGAGGGGAGGGTAGCAGGTACCGACAGTAGTTCTTCATCCATTAAAAGGATAAATTACCGTTAAAAAATGTTAAATTTTTGGCTTAAAAGTTGTAGATGCCATTTTTAAATAAAAAATTTATATTTTTATAACATCCACGTACCTATGCGCAAAAAACGGTTTACTAATTGGTATTTTTCACTTGTCATGCTCCTTTCGGTTATGGCGGTGTCTTGCCAAAAAGATACCGGCGAACAGGCTGTTGATGAAAAGAAGATCGCCTTAAATGCCGATAGCGCTTTAAGCGCTGCATCTCCTGATAATTTCCTTGCCGTTGCAGGCACGCTTACCTTGAAAATGCAGGATTCTGTTTACACCTTTGATGCCGCTAAAGATTCTGTCGCTTTTGTAAATATGAGCGCGGGCGACAACCGGTACTTTGGTATCACCGCCATTAATAAAGAACATACTATAAGTTTTGGTGTAAGCTCAAAAGGCGCTGCCGCGGATAGTCTGATCAAGCCTGTAGCGGGCGGCCAGCTACTAATGATGGCCGATGTAATGCATACCAGGCAGTATACCTTAACACAATATGCAGAACCTGGCGATGCCGGTGTGATACATCTGCTGCAGTATCGCACCAAAGATGTGCTTGCAAAAGGCAATTTTTTTACGTTTCTATCTAAGGATGACGAACCCAACTCCTCACTTTACAGGGTAGAAGGAACCTTTGAACTGAAGTTGAAGAAACAACAAAAGTAGCCATCCCCAGTATTGACACCTTATTGTAAAAAACGCTTTACACACCCCATCCTTCGCCTCAAGGCGGCCAAAAACCGGCCTTTTTTGCGTATCTTTACAGAAAAACAAAAGGAGATTAATGAAAGTATTTATTGGAGGCCTTCCGTTAGAAGTAAGTGAGGCCGAACTAAATGCGGTTTTTGGTGATTTTGGGCCTGTTAAGTCCCTCAGGATCGTTAAAGATCGTGAAACAAAAGAAAGCAGAGGCTTTGGATTTGTTGAAATGGTTAACGAAGCAGAAGCTAAAGAAGCCATCAGGTGTATGAACGGCCAAAGCTATTATGGCAAACGCATAACCGTTAATATAGCAGAGGATAAAGGCCCCGGTTTTAGCGGCGGCGGTAACAGAGGCGGTTTTAGCCGTAACTAAGCCCTATATAATTTCTTAAAATATCATGAGCCCTGCTTTTGCAGGGCTTTTTTTGTGCTGTTCCGTGTAATTAATTTTATTTTTAAGAAACGTCCTTTAGTACTTGTGCTGCCAATATTTATTTGTACCTTGGATAACCTAAACACGTAACAAATTTTGCGCCTTTTTGGAAACATAAACAGGCTATGGCTCAGGCTTACGGGCTCTACTACCGAGTTCTCTTTAGAGATCAGGATATTTCACTCCCTTTGCCTCATTTCGATACTTGCACTGGCTTATAACGTGCCCTTTAATTACCTTATAGGGCTGCCCTTTGTGTCCTTGCTTAGTCTTTTAACCCTTATTATATTTTCAGCACTTTATTACTTGTCGCGTTTCCGTGGCAGCTTCAAAGTAACGGTTACCATATTCACTGTCATCGGGAACCTGCTGTTCGCAACGAATTTTATATACAACTCGGGCACTTATGGGCCAACGGACCTGCTAATGGGCCTGTGTATTTTATTGGTGTTATGCGTTGTGCCTAAAAATCAGCAGAAATTTTGGATTGCCCTTAATATGATCATCATTGTTGGATTGCACCTGGTGGAGTATTATCATCCGGCATGGGTGCCAAATACCTACGTAAACCGCTCCAGCCGGTATCTCGACCTAACATCTGCTTACGTTGTGGTGGTTATAGTGCTGTATTATACAGTAACTTATTTCAGACGTAATTATGATTACGAAAAACGCTCCGCATCTGATAAGGCAAATGCCATTGAACTGCAAAATCACCACATTACTCAGCAAAACCAGGAATTAGCCCGCATTAACTCCGAGAAGAATAAGCTGATGTCGATAATAGCGCATGATCTGCGTTCGCCTTTAAGTAATATCCAAAATTACCTTGAACTGGTTACAGAGTACGAATTGGATACAGCTGAACGCCGGATGGTAGAAGGTGATTTGCTTAAAGTTACCCGCCGGACCATTGATATGCTTGGCAAGCTGCTTATATGGTCAAAAACTCAAATGGACGGGGTTAATGTAAAACTTGGTTATGTTAACCTTCGCGACGCGCTCTTCAATACCGTGGAGCTGGAAAAAGCCATCGCCCTTAAAAAAAATATTAGCCTTATTGACGAAATAGATTGGGATATCCGCATTGTAGCCGATATTGATATGCTGCAATTGGTTATACGCAACCTTATAAGTAACGCTATTAAGTTTACTCCGCCCGGTGGGCAAGTAAGTTTTAAAGCAAAACAGATCGGTGGCGAGTGCTGGCTTATTGTTCGTGATAATGGTATCGGCATGTCTGCCGAAAAGCAGGCAGAACTGTTTTCTTTACAAGCGCAATCTACTTTTGGTACCGATAACGAAAAAGGGGTAGGGCTTGGCTTATTGCTCTGCAAAGAATTTACAGAAATGCAAGGGGGGCACATCTGGGTAGAGAGCTCGCCCGACCACGGGGCCGCTTTTTTCGTATCGATGCCGGCCGGCAGTTAATTCAAAAGTCGAAAAAGATTGTGATAATTTGTAAAGCTGTTTTTACTTTTGAGTTTAATTTTGACTTACTATGAGACCGGGTGATAAAGTGATATGTATAAATGATAAGATCGACGCCGACAAAAGCACCGAAATAAGGCGCGATTTTGAGATCTGGATCACCGAAGATAAAGAATATACCATTCGCGAAATATTAGATAACAACGGTATTGTAACCGGGGTGCTGCTTGATGAGGTCCATAACTTCCCCAAATTTTTTAAATTGATAAATCGCTATCAGGAACCGGCCTTCGCCATCTGGCGTTTCCGCAAGCTTAACTACGCCACCGCCCCTGCAGAAACGATAAGCGAAGTTGAAGAGCTGGTGCAGGCAGACCAGGAACAATTGGTTAAAGCTAAGTAAATCACAATTCGGTAGGCTAAATATGAGCAGTATAGACCAAATATGCTCTAAATGCTAAATGGCATAATCGCTACCAATTTTTATCCATCGCGGCCTCGGTCTCTACTAATTGCGTTAATATCGCTTTTAGCATTGCTTCCCGTGCCCATTGCTGCTCTATAAGCGTAGCATCCTGTTTGTACCAGGCTATCGCTTCGTTTATTTGCACACGTGTTTTGTAAACAAACTGCTTATTAGGGTGCAGGCGCTGGCCTTCATAACTGTTTAGGTTTTCATCCTTAATTATCCTGGCAAAGTTTTTAACGGAGATGTCCAGCTGGAGGCAATCATCAAGGGAATTTTTAAAATCCTGTTTATCCTCCAGCCAAAGGGTAAGCGTGTCATCCGTCAGGTCGTGGTCGGCAATGCTTATTCGGCTGTAATTATAATCAACGGTAATAATAAGCCACCATAGCTGGTCCTTAAGTTTTTGTGCGATTTTTATCATTGTTTTATTTAATAATGGTTAATATTCATAGAAAAGTAAGTCACTCACGCATTCGCCTCAAAAGGCGGCATCCACCCAGGTATATATTTTTGTATTGCGGCGATCTCATGACGGTACTTATCGCAGGCAGCTATATAGCCCGCAGCGCGTTTGGTTAGTTCCCGACTAGTTGACATGTGCTTGCCGTTTTTTTGTTTAGTGCGCAGGGCAGAGTATGCGATATACATAGGTTATTGAGCTATTGATTTTAAATGACTTGTAAACATATTGTTGCGGATAGCTAAAGTATATTCTGTAAGTTCTGTAAAGCGATTATTTGTTTTACTGATTTTTAGTTTTAAATTAGCAATTATTGAACAAACAAATATAAAGAAATATCTTTATTAAAATCAAGAAAAATCTTTAATTATTTTTTATTGTTATGGATGACCTGTCGAAACCCAACAAAATAAAAACAGTACGACCTGAAACACTGGAGTTTATTATACTTTACAATCAACTAAGGGGTAAGGCATTTAACAATAATACCGAACTGGCTGAAGCTTTAAACTTCAACTCGGCCAGTTCCATTACCGAGATCATTAAAAGCCGCCAAAACATTGATCCCGAAAAATTGAAGGTATTTAAAGAAAAATATGCGGAGCATTTAGGAGGAAAAAAAAATACCGAGAAAACTGTAGCCGCACGAAGTGAGGAGGGGATACCGATGTACGAAATTACCGCCACGGCATCTGGTGTCGAGGTTTATAATGATATAAATGATTCGCGCCCGGTGGGTCGTATGAATTTCCCGGGGATAGAGGAGTGCGATTTTGCCCTGCCTGTTTGGGGGCACTCCATGTACCCGTATTTAGAGAATGGCTGCTGGGTGGCCCTCAAGATCATCAGCGATAAAAAGATATTGCCCGGAGAAGTATATTATATTGAGTGGGGCGATTACCGCATGTATAAGCGACTGCTGGCCAGCGATAACCCGGAAGAAGTGATCGCTCACTCGGATAATGTAACAGAAATGGTTGCAGGACGTCTAAAATATGCGCCGTTTCCCATCCGCATAGATGAAATAAAGAAGTTATGCCTGGTAAAAGATATTCACAAAAAGCATAACCATTAATAAATATACATATGTGCAGAATGCAGATATGCAAACATCTTACATTTTTTAAATCTTAATGGAAAATCAATCTCCCGTCCGCCTTGCCACTTTACAAGACATACCCGCTATTATGGAGGTTGTAGCCGATGTTGTACCCATTATGCGCGCAGCAGGCAATTTGCAATGGGATGATACATACCCCAACCCGCAGGTATTTGAGGACGATATTAAAGCTGGCCAGCTTTGGGTGGCCGAAGTTGAAGGCCAAATTGCCGGTGTAACCGCAATTACTACCGATCAATACCCCGAGTACGCACAGGTGGGGCTTGATACCAGCGAAGAAGCTATCGTAACGCACCGGCTGGCGGTAAGCCCTCATTTTAGGGGCAGGGGCCTTGCTGCCGACCTGCTGTACCAGGCGGAACTTGTAGCCATTGAGCGTGGTATACATATTTTACGCATAGATACTAACACCCAGAACCATGCAACACGGCAGCTCTTCCCAAAAATGGGATATAGTTTAAAAGGCGAAATAACCTTAGAGTTTAGGCCTGGTTTAAGCTTTGTTTGTTTTGAAAAGAGGTTGGACCAAGCGTCTATTCAAAATGCAGACTAAATGTAAAAGTATGCAGGGATAGCCGGCTGATGGGGTTTGCATAAGGCGTGTTTTCTGACAACAGGATATTGCCAAAGCTGTTGCTGAGTTTAATTTCCGGTGATAGTTTAAAATACTCAAAATAAATATCAAACCCAACGCCCGCTTCGTAAGAAGAGTACCCTTTTATATTCCTTAGCAAAAGTTCGGTAGGGGCAGTGTTGACATCATTTTTTTTGGAACCTATCGCCCCCGAATATTTTAAGCCACCCAACAGGTAAGCCCTAAAGTTGCCTATCCGGTCAGATTTTAATTTTAGCTGTAACGGAAAATCAACCGTAGTAGTTTGTACGGGCTTGGTAACATCCTGCTCCGGTTGCTCATAAGTATAGCTTACGGCCCTGTCGGCAAATACCAGCGACGGTGTAATACGTGTCTCCAGGTGGTCGGTAATACGGTAACGCGTTAAAAAGCCAACAGCAAAACCCGGCATCGGCTTAGAACTTATGCCAGTTAATTTACTGGTAGCATATTGGTTTAACCCTGTATCAAAAAAGGCATCGCGCCAGTATGGTTGCTTAATTATCTTAAAGCTGCTCTGGATGTATGAAAAGGAGAATCCGAAGCTAAGATCCTTGCTATCGGCACCGCCGCCCCACGCCTGCGCAAATAAAAGTTTGCTGCAGCCCATCAATATGATGGTTATGAAAAGGCGGGCTTTTATCATTTAATACCGGTGTAAATAGAACAGATACCAAACGCCAAAGGGCGACTTTTGGTATTTTTAAAGCCTGCTTTTTGCATCAGGTTAGTAAAAGCTTCGCCGTCAGGAAAGGCTGCTACCGACTCGGGCAAATATGTGTACGCCCTTGCATCCTTTGAAAATAGCTTACCGATGCCCGGAGTAACGTAATTAAAATAAAAGGCGTAAAGCTGTTTTATAGGGAAACCCTTTGGTTTCGAAAACTCCAGTACAACTGCTTTACCGCCCGGTTTAAGCACCCTGTGAATGTCGGCAAGGCCGGTTTCCAGGTTTTCAAAATTACGTACGCCATAGGCTACCGTAACCGCGTCAAACTCATCAGCATTAAAAGGCAGTTTTTCCGAATCGCCCAGCTTAACTTCAAATTTGTTGCCTAAGCCACGCTTGGCTATCTTTTGCTTCGCGATATCCAGCATACCCTGCGAAATATCCACGCCGATTATTTTTTTGGGCTTTAGGATAGATAACGCCTCAAAAGCAAAATCACCGGTACCTGTAGCTACATCAAGGATCAGCTGGGGCTGGTCCTTTTTTAGCTCGTTAATTGCCTTTTTACGCCAGATAATATCTATCCCAAGCGACAAAAAGTGATTCAGAAAATCGTAGGTTTTTGAAATGTTGTTAAACATATCGGCTACCTGCTCTTTTTTAGCGACTTGCTGGTTTTGGTATGGTGTTACGGTTTTGCTCATGACTATGCGGGCAAAGATAAGTATTGAGGCGCATAGTTATGGTTCATAATTAACGGTTGGCGTACGGCTCCACAAATTTGATTTTGTTATGAATAATTTTCATCAGTTTAAACCACCATTTTAAGCGCTAATCCTACGGCAAAAGCTATAAATATACTTAACAAGGTTCCAATCAATAGATATTCAGTTTTAACTTCTTCGTTCGAGCTATTGTAACGGAGGATGCTTTTTCCGGTTATTAATAGGCCTATAGCTTCATAATGACCCTGGTATACCAACAGGCATATTAAAATCCGTTCGATTATTCCAATGTACTTACCGGCATTTTTTAACCCGGCAGGTACTGCCCATTGCCTGGTGGCCTGACCAATAATAATTGACGAGGGTAAGGTTAAGAAAAACGCGGCGGCAGCAAATGTCCAAAACCGACTGCCGCTATAAAAGGCTGCAATTGCACCGGCACCCGGCCGGTGCTGCTCAAAAACAACAAGCCAGCAGGCTATTATTACCGCAAGGTGTAACAACTGGCTTATTGTAAAAGTTACGAAGTTATTTTTGGTATATAATTTTAGCACAGCAATTATATAATGGCTTATGGTAATAATTAAAACTACCGCCCAATAATTAAATCCAATAAGCAACAATGCTGCAAGGCCGGTAACCAGGGTATGCCAATACAAATACTTCGATCTAATTTTATGCTGCTCCATACCGGTAACCCACTTTGTGGGCTGCAGGGCAAAATCGCTTATCAAATGCGCCAGTATAAGTTTTATTAACCATATAATGCTTTCATCCATGTTGCAACTGGTTGGTTAGTATATCAAATTTATTAAGGATGTTTTCAATCTCGTCATACCGGGCTGTTTTTACATGCTGGCTTATAGTAGCTGTTGTTTTATTTAACAGTCGGGCGGTTTCAACCTGGGTTTTACCACACAGTAACTGATACACAACCTCGGCCTGCCGCGCGGTAACCCGTTCCAGTATACTATCTAAATATTGGGCCATAATTTCGTAAGTAAAATCAGCCTCTTTTATACCACTTACAATATACAATTTATGAGACGTGTTTTGAAATTTATCAAAATATCTGCCCGAACTTATGAACAGCTCATCCATATTTGAGCCCAGTTTACCCGTATCAGTATTCAATAAACCAATGCTAATGCTCATCCTTATATCAATGCGCTGTTTGCGGCTGTATTGTATAGCCAATAACCTGCTTTTTATACAATCCAATAAAGCATCGTCGGCTTGTTTAACAAATGCCTGGAAACTGTCCCCGCGATAGATCTCTAAATTATCCTTTCCGAAAAGGGCGGTTAGGGCGCTTATCAATTTTTTAAATGACGCTTTATCTAAAATGGTAGAGTTAACTATATCTGCTGTAATTACTGCATTCATATTGGGCTTAATTACCTAATTTTTATAAAATTAGTATAAATAACCTAATAAACAAAAAATTAGCTTAAAAAGCCTAATATTGCTATTGGTGGATATTGCACTTGAAATGTTTTATAAAAAACTATACCTTTCGCCTTTAAGCATCAAAGCTTCCTTATAAGTTCATAACAATTAAATAACCTTAACGCGTAAACCATGAAAGAAAATTCTGAAGCATCCCGCAGGGGCTTTATAAAAAAGCTGGCTACCACCGCCGCTGCTGTTACCGCCGGAAGCAGCTTAATAGCTGCGGATAAGCACAGTTTTCATTACCTTAAACAAAAGTATAACCAGTACGGCCCTAACGACCAGGTTAATATAGCGCTGATAGGCGCGGGGGGCATGGGTACGCAGGATACCATAGTGGCCTTGCAGGTGCCGGGTGTAAAACTTGTTGCTGTTTGCGATTTGTATGATGGCCGTTTAAAGGATGCCAAAACACGCTGGGGAGCTGATATTTATACCACTAAAGTTTATAAAGAAATATTGAACCGCAAGGATGTTGACGCGGTAATTATAGCCACGCCCGATCATTGGCACCAGCAGATTTCTGTAGATGCTATGCACGCGGGCAAGCACGTATACTGCGAAAAACCAATGGTACACTCAGTTACCGAGGGCCCCGCGGTGATTAAGGCACAGCAGGAAACGGGCAAGGTATTCCAGGTAGGCAGTCAAGGGGTATCATCGTTAGGTAACGAAAAAGCACATGAGCTATTAAAAAGCGGGGCAATTGGCGAATTAAATTATGCCGAAGGCTTTTGGGCGCGCCGGGCGCCGGTTGAAGTGTGGCAATACCCTATACCCGATGATGCATCGCCGCAAACGGTTGATTGGGAAACGTATGTGGCCAATACCCAAAAACGGCCGTACGACTCCAAAAGGTTCTTCCGCTGGAGAAATTATACCGATTATGGTACCGGTATGGCGGGTGATTTATTTGTTCATCTGTTTAGCAGTCTGCACTTTATTACCGGCTCAATGGGGCCAAATAAAATATATGCATCCGGCGGGTTGCGTTACTGGAACGATGGCCGCGAAGTGCCTGATGTTTTGTTAGGTACCTTTGATTATGGTAAAACTGTTGCCCACCCGGCGTTCAACCTGTCGTTACGGTGTAATTTTGTTGATGGCACAAGCGGTACCACTTATCTTAAACTGGTTGGGAGCGAGGGCTCAATGGATATCACCTGGGACAGCGTTACCCTGAAGCGGAATAAGGTTATCCAGTCGGACGATCCCTTTTATATCGAAAAGATGCGCAAAGCGGGGCAAACCGACTCGGGCCGGAAGCATATTCTACCTCCTGAAGAAATTACCTTTAACGCCGAAAAAGGCTATCTGGGTGGCCCTTACGACCATATGAACAATTGGATAACGGCTATCCGTAACAACGGTAAAGTTACCGAAGATGCTGTTTTTGGTTACCGCGCTGCCGCACCCGCGTTATTGTGTAACGATAGCTATTATAAAAACAGCCCCATGTTTTGGGATCCTGAGAAAATGAAGATGGTTAAATCATAACAATACTTATGATGATGAAAACAAATTTTAAGGTATTAGGGCTTGCAGCAGCCATAAGCTTTGGCAGCATGCAAAGTTTTGGCCAGGTAAAAAAGGCTGGTTGGATAAGTTTATTTAACGGAAAGGACCTGCAAGGATGGCATGGTTATAATAAAAAGGGCGAGGTTAAGAACTGGGAGATCGAGAATGGCGCTTTGGTTTGCCTTGGCGCGGTGAAAGGTACCGACACAGGGGGCGATATTGTTAGCGACAAGCAGTTTGCTAATTTTGAACTTACCTGGGAATGGAAGATTGACAAGGGAAGTAATAGCGGCGTATTATACCATGTTGTAGAATCGCCTAAATACGAGGCATCGTACCTTACCGGCCCCGAGTACCAGATCATAGATGATATAGGCTGGGTTCCTGATAAACTGGAGGAATGGCAAAAAACCGGCGCCGATTACGCTATGCACATCCCCAATTCGCAAAAAAAGATAATGCCGGTTGGGCAGTGGAACACCAGCCGCATTATATTTAAAAACGGGCATGTTGAGCATTGGCTAAACGGAAAGAAAATAGTTGAGTTTACCGCATGGGATGCCGACTGGCAAAAGAAAAAAGCCGAAGGTAAATGGAAAGACCATCCTGAATATGGCATGGCTAAAATTGGCCGTATCGCTTTACAGGATCACGGTCATAAGGCTTACTACCGTAATATCAAAATAAGGCGGTTGTAAGGAACTAAGCATCAGCATTAATTATCTGAAAAGGCTTGTCAATCGACAGGCCTTTTTTATTTCGTCGATTATCGAACCCTGTTCGTCTGGCAAGTGTTACATTGCCCTCAAATTTGTCTACCATCGTTGCTTGTTTGTCTAATAGATTTCAGCTGTTTTTAAAATGCAGGTTCCTTTGTAAAATCTAAACCAGCATTATGATCCACCATAAAGATTTTTTCATTGTACTCATTCGTTTGTTCCTGGGCTACATTTTTTTGTCGTCAGGTTTATGTAAGCTAACCAACGGGCATTTCGGGCAAATAATTGGCCCGCCATTGTTTGAGGCTATGCTGGCAAAATATGGTTTAGCTTTATTTGCCCGGGTAGTGGCTACTTTGCAGGTAGTGTGCGGTATACTGCTGCTATCGCAACGGTTTAGTACCATTGGTGCAATTATGCTTGTGCCTATGAATTTATCTATCTTTGCTGTAACCATCTCCCTTAATTGGCAGGGCACACCGTATGTTAATGGTTTCTTCACCCTGTTAAATGTGCTTTTACTTATTTATGATTGGCATAAATTAAAAATATTGGTAAACCCTAAACGGGCATCATCGGTAAAGCCCACTATTATAGATGCGCATACATATAATATATACAACATAGCGGGGATGGTTTTTGCTGCAGTTGCAATTATTGCTTCGCGGTACGATATTATATTTACCAATGCCTTTGCCATAGCGGCATTTGTATGCTTTGGGTACGCTATAATACAGGTAAAAGCCGTTACCAAAATGCAGGCAATTATAGTTGCCCTGGTTATGTTGAATATGATAATGATAACGCTTGCCGGCAGGTTTGGCCTAATGGTGCAAAAGCTGGTTTTATATAATACGCTTGTTGTATTATTGCTGATAAGCCTGTCGTTTATAAAACGGCTTAACCCGGTAGATAAGCCGGCAGTAACGTAGCCAAACTATCCTTACGGTAAAAAGACAAATAAAGTCAACATAAAAACATAATTTCGTTGCCGATAGTTATTCATATCTATGGCAAAGATAGCACTGATAACAGGCGCCACCGCAGGGATTGGCGAGGCCTGTGCCCACACATTTGCGCGCGAGGGATACAACCTGATACTTACCGGTAGGCGTATGGAGCGCCTGGAAAAAATAGCGCAGCAACTGAATCATAAATACAATGTAGAGGTAGCTGTATCGTCATTTGACGTACGCAACCGCGAACAGGTTATTCAAAGCCTTGAAGGCCTGCCCGCCCACTGGAAAAAAGTTGATGTATTAGTTAACAACGCCGGCCTTAGTCAGGGGTTAGACCCTATTCAAAACGGTAGTTACGAAGATTGGGAAACCATGATAGATACCAATATAAAAGGGTTGCTTTATGTAAGTCGCGTAGTATCTAACTGGATGATAAAAAACGGCTACGGGCATATTGTTAACTTAGGATCGATAGCCGGGAAAGAGGTTTACCCTAACGGGAATGTTTATTGTGCTACCAAGCATGCCGTGGATGCCCTTAACAAAGGTATGCGTATAGATCTGAATGGCTATGGTATCAGGGTTACCGGCATACATCCCGGCGCTGTAGAAACGGAATTTTCAGAGGTACGGTTTAAGGGCGATAAAGAGCGCGCAAAAAAAGTATATGAGGGTTTTGAGCCACTTGTAGCCAATGATATAGCGGAAACAATTTGGTTTGCAATATCGCGCCCGGCGCATGTAAACATTAACGACCTGGTTATTATGCCAACGGCGCAGGCCACAGCAACTAATATATTCAGGAAGTAATAAGTCGGATACCCCGGCTGTCGGGTAGTCCGAAAGAAGAATTGCAAGAACGGATAATAATATAAATACTTTCCGTCGTTCGGACGTACCGGACCGTCGGACTTAAAACTTAAAACCATGTCATTAATAACGCAGATAGACCAGGATATAAAGCAAGCCATGTTAAGTAAGCAAGCCGACAGGCTGAGGGGCTTACGCGCCATTAAGTCGGCATTGCTGCTGGCCAAAACAGAAAAAGGTGCTGCTGAAGAGTTAACTCAGGATGCCGAGATCAAAGTTTTGCAAAGGCTTATTAAACAGCGCAAAGAGTCTGCAGACATCTACAAAACTCAGGGCCGCGATGATCTTTATGATATAGAAATGGCCGAAATGTATGTAATTGAGCCATACCTGCCCAAGCAGATGACCCGGTTTGAGATAGAAGGTTTTGTACAGAATGTTATAGAAAGGCTGGGTGTAACTTCGGTAAAAGATATGGGACGTGTAATGGGAGTAGCCAATAAAGAGCTTGCCGGCCGTGCTGATGGTAAAACCGTATCAGAAGTGGTAAAACAACTATTGGGTTAGTTTTAGCGTAATTATTATCAAACAAAGCCTTGTAAACGGTATTATAATTATAATTTTACAACATTTGAGACCAAAACCAGGCGCGGCCTGATATATTTACATGATAACTCACATCCTTCATATATGAATTTTGCGCTTAAAGAAGAAAAAGGTTTCAGTTACATTGAAGAAGGCGAAGGCGAAACGCTGTTGCTGCTTCATGGGTTAATGGGCGCTTTAAGCAATTGGGACGAGGTGATAAAAGCATTTAGCCCGAACTATAGGGTCATTATTCCTGTTTTGCCTATTTATGATATGCCTTTGCTGACAACCGGGGTACGCAGCCTTTCAAAGTTTGTACATAAATTCATAAAATTCAAAAAACTTAGCAACGTTATTTTGCTGGGTAATTCGCTGGGAGGGCATGTTGGGCTCATCTATGTACTGGCACATCCGGGGTATGTAAAGGCGCTTGTTTTAACCGGCAGTTCGGGGTTGTACGAGAACGCATTCGGCGGTTCCTTCCCGCGACGCGAAAGTATCGATTTTGTGAGAGAGAAAGTACAATACACTTTTTATGACCCCGCGATAGCTACGGACGAACTGGTGCACGAAGTATATCAAATGATAAATGACCGCCATAAGGTGATCAGGATATTGGCTATGGCAAAATCGGCCATACGGCACAACATGAAAACCGAGTTGCGCAAAATTACCATGCCGGTATCGTTGATATGGGGCCGCGATGATAAGATCACCCCGCCGGAGGTGGCTGTGGAATTCAACGAGTCGTTGCCCAATGCCGAACTGCATTGGATAGATAAATGCGGCCACGCGCCCATGATGGAACGGCCCGAAGAGTTTAACAGGTATCTTGCAATGTTTTTAAATAAAATAAAAAAATAACCATGTATGCAATTGAGCTGATATCTAACGCTATGCCACCGGTACATACTTCTGATAGTATACAGAAGGTCTTTGACCGTATGGCAGAGTTTAAAGTTCGCCATTTGCCAATTGTTAACGAGGAGCAGTTTCTGGGTCTTATAAGCGAAGACGACCTGGTGGAAGAAAGCGACTTTAACGCGCCCATCGGCTCGCTTGCTTTATCGCTGGTTAACCCGTATGTACTGGAAGAACAACATGTTTATGATGTGATCAGATTGTTTTATGAACGACAACTGACCGTTGTGCCGGTGCTTAACACAAAAAAGGATTACCAGGGCATGATCTCCATTAACGCCATGAACGAGTATTTTGCCAAGCTTACTTCGGTATCCGAGCCGGGCGGCATCATCGTTTTAGAAGTTGATAATAAAAACAACTCCCTGGCACACATGTCGCAGGTTGTTGAGTCTGATAACGCGCAGGTATTGAGCTCGTATGTCCGCACTTTCCCCGATAGCACCCGCATCGAAGTAACCCTGAAGGTTAACAAGCAGGATATTTCAAATATACTGGCAACGTTTTTACGATATAATTACGATGTTAAAGCCACCTTTAACTTCACCGACCATAATGACAACTCCATGGATAGGTTTGATTCGTTCATGAACTACCTGAATTTGTAACCTTACCATATGAAGATAGCAGTTTACGGCAGACAGTTTAATGATCCATCGGTGTTTCCGTATATCCGCCAGGTCTTCGATAGTCTGGCACAGCATAAGGTTGACGTTTATGTACATCCTGCGCTAAGCGATTACTTACAGGGAAATGTTGATATATCTGCGTGTGCCACCCTTAATTGCGAAGAACCTATAAAAAACCATATCGATATTTTTTTAACGCTTGGCGGTGATGGTACCCTGTTGGATGTGGTGACCCTTATCCGCGATTCGGGCGTACCGGTTATCGGTATCAATTTTGGCAGACTGGGCTTTTTGGCAAGTATCAACAAAAGCGATATAGCGGCTGCTATACACGCGGTTGTCAACCACGAATTTTCATTAGACAGCCGCGAACTGCTGGTTATCGATTCAGAACAAAACCTGTTTGGCGACAATAACTTTGCACTGAACGATGTAACCATTCATAAGCGCGACGATAGTGCTATGATAACCACCCACGTATCCCTTGACGGCGAGTTTTTAAACTCGTATTGGGGCGATGGTATCATTATATCAACCCCAACGGGGTCAACCGCTTATTCGTTAAGTTGTAACGGGCCTATCATTTTTCCGCAGTCAAACAGTATTGCACTTACGCCCGTTGCGCCGCATAATTTAAATGTAAGGCCGGTAGTATTGCCCGATACCAGCACACTTACGCTGGATATTGACTACCGGGGCAATAACTATATTGTATCGTGCGATAGCCGAACCGTAATAGTTAATAAGCCCATGCAGTTTAAAGTGTATAAGGCTGGCTTTAAGCTTAATTTGGTACGCCTTAATAATGAAAGTTACCTGTCTACGTTAAGGAAAAAGCTATTATGGGGTTTAGATGCCCGTAATTATTAAATTGCCTTTTGATGCTTAGCCTCACCCTGCCCTCTCCAATGAAGAGGGTTCAAAAAAGAGAGATTAAAGTCCTCTCCTTTGGAGAGGATTTAGGTGAGGCTAAACAATTATTAAATTGCCTTTAATGCGTAAATTTCTTGCAGCTTTTTTACTATTGTTTATCACTATTAAGGTACAGGCCCAAACCTGGGAAATAGGAGGGGCAATAGGCGCCGCAGGCTACATTGGCGACCTGAATGTAAATAACCCCGTTAAACCCAGCGGCGGATTTGCCGGTTTGTTTGTGAAAGGAAACTTTAACCGTTATTTGGGGGTAAAGCTAAGCTACAGTTTCGCGCAGATAAGTGGTGCCGATAGTACGTCGTCCAGCCAGCAGTTTCGTGATCGGAACCTCAGTTTTAAAACCCCTTTGAATGAACTTAGCCTGATGGGCGAGTTTAATTTCATGAGCTATATACCCGACGCCGGCAAAAACAAATACACACCATATATATACCTTGGCGCGGGTGTTACATCGTACGCCCCAAGGGCTGTGTTAGATGATAAGGTTGTGGGCTTAAGGCCCCTGCGCACCGAGGGGCAAAGCAACCCTTATGCAACCACCACTATTGTAATTCCTTTTGGCGCCGGCTTTAAGTACAATTTTTCGGGTAAGTGGACGGTAGCTGCCGACCTGGGATATAGGTACACCACCACAGATTACCTTGACGATGTAAGCGGCCTGTATGCAGATCCGTCCCGGTTATCGAGTGCCACGGCAGTAAAACTGGCCGACCGTTCGGGCGAAAAAACACATGTTTACATAGGGGCTCCCGGTACCCAGCGGGGCGATTTTAAGCCCCGGGATTATTACATGTTTGTTGGCTTCACGCTTTCTTACACATTTGTAACATCTGCGTGCTATTACTAAAACGGCGCGAAATAGAATATTATTCTATATAAATGAATTAAACAAAATTTAATTTTGTTTAATGGAACAAAGCAGTACATTTATACGTTTAATAATTAGTAACCTATTGTTTTACCTTAAACTGTATTGCCATGGCCGAATTAAATTCACCCTCCGAAAAATCAGGAAATAAAAATCGTTCAAAAAAACCTGCATTAAGGGTAGATCTTACCGCGATGGTAGATCTTGCATTCCTGCTTATTACATTTTTTATGCTTACCACATCGTTAACAAAACCAAAAGCAATGGATGTAGCTATGCCGGTGGGCGATGAGCCGGCGGGTGCGGCGGAGTCGCGTACCATGACCATCTGTCTTGGTAAAGATAATAAAGCCATGTATTATTTAGGCATTGCAGATAAGCCAGCTATCGCGCCGGCGATAACCAACTATAGCCGGAGCGGCCTGCGCCATGCTATACTTGAAACCCGGAGACGCGTAATGCAAAGCACCGGTAAAAGTATGATAGTGATCATCAAACCGTCTGAAAAAGCTGTTTACGGCAACCTGGTAAACACGATCGATGAATTGAACATAACCGGTGTACAGCAATACGCTATTGCCGATATAGCGCCAAAGGATGTTAGTTTGCTAAAGAAGATGCAGGCTTTGTGATAACATCGAAAAAACTTGAATTTATCCGACTTTTTTCTGGCTTTTTTTGAAGGATCTGAACGAAAAAGCTTTGGGCTGCAACGCAAAATTTTTTTCAGAAAACTTCCGATTGATACCCCTTCTGATCGATAGCAACCGCACCTCCTCCGGCAGGTAGATTTTAAAGTCCTCTTCTGCCGGAGAGAGGCTGGGGTCTCACCTCGTGGAGTTTTTATATACTCACCCTGCAATTATTTCTTTTTACCGCATACTAAAATAAATACAATTAAGTTTTACCTTTGTCACCTGAAAAAAATAGCATAAGTAATTGAAAGCTTTGCTAAAAAAGGTTTTAAATTTTACAATGCAACAGGTGCAGCAGCCCAAACCAAGCTGTTAAAGCCCTTCGGGAAATGAGTTATAAGGACCAGATAGATCTTCAGAAATTACCCCGGCATATAGCCGTTATTATGGACGGTAACGGGCGGTGGGCCAAGGGCAAAGGCAAGTTAAGGGTGTTTGGCCATCATAACGGGGTGCTGTCTGTAAGAGATATTGTTGAGGGTGCCGGTGAGTTAGGCATCGAGTACCTAACCTTATATACCTTTAGCACCGAAAACTGGAGCCGGCCAAAATTTGAGGTAACCGCTATTATGGAACTCCTTATCAGTACTCTTAATAAGGAGATTGCCAAGCTGATGAAGAACAATGTACGTTTGAATGCTATTGGCGACCTGAGCATGCTGCCGGGCAAATGCCATAAGGAGTTGCAAAACGCCATTAACCACACAGCTGATAACACCGGGCTGGTACTTACGCTTGCTTTAAGCTACAGCTCGAGGGGCGAAATTGTGAACGCCGCTAAAAATCTGGCTGCTAAAGTACAAAGCGGGGAATTGCAGCCCGCCGATATTGACGAAAAAATGTTTGAAGATAATTTATATACCGGCGGTATGCCAAACCCCGAACTGTTGATCAGAACGAGCGGCGAATACCGCATAAGTAATTATTTACTGTGGCAAATTGCCTATGCCGAGCTATACTTTACTACAAAACTTTGGCCTGATTTCAGGCGCGAAGACCTGTATGAGGCTATACTCGATTTCCAGAAACGCGAGCGTCGTTTTGGGATGACAAGTGAGCAGGTAAACTAAATTTTTACTTTTAACACTTTTTAACAACTGTATAAATTATTTTTAGCCCACTAAAATATTCGGATGAATAAAGTTTTTTTTGCCCTTTTCTTCTCTATTATAAGCACCGCAGCACTGGCACAGGTTAATGGTTCAAGGCAATCTCCGTTGTCTCAATCCATATCAGCCGATAGCTTAAGTTACCTTAACCCTAAAGATTATATCATAGGCGATATTACCGTATCGGGTGCCAAATATGTAGACAAAGATATACTGCTTACCATATCTAAATTAAATAAAGGCGACAGGATCAATTTGCCGGGCGAAGCAAACGCCAACGTTATTAAGGACCTGTATAAGCAGGGCCTTTTTGACGATGTGCAGCTAAATGTTACCCGGATAAATATGGATACCATATACCTGCAAATAGCTGTTGTGGAGCGTCCGCGTTTGTCACGTTTACATATTACCGGTATCCGGAAGGGCGAAATTGAGGACGTTAACAAAAAACTGAACGATAAAACGGGCAAAATTGTAAACGAAAACCTGCTGAGCACTACCACCGCTATCATTAAAAAGCATTTTAACGAAAAGGGTTACCTGAATACAACCGTTAATATAAAGCAGACAAAAGATCCCGGCGACCCTAACAGCGTTATATTGGACGTAGCTGTAAATAAGGGATCCAAAGTTAAAATAAACAGCGTAACATTTGAGGGAAACAAAGCTTTCTCTGACGCTAAGCTTCGCAAGTTTCTTAAAAACACACGCGAGAAAAAGTTTTGGCACATTTTCGGCAACAAAAAGTTTAAGCAGGATAAATACGAGGAAGACAAACAAACCCTTGTAGAAAAAATGCAGGGCAAAGGCTACCGTGATGCCGAAGTTTTAAGCGATACGGTTACCAAACACGATGAAAAATCTGTTGATGTAAAAATTAAAGTTTACGAGGGGCCTCGATATTACTTCGGTAATATCAAATTTTCAGGCAACGCCCGTTATCCTACAGAAGCTTTAACAAGGATACTACAGATTGAAAAAGGACAGGTATTCAGCGAAGAAGAACTGAATAAGCGTTTAACCGGCCCAACGCCAAATAACGATGATGTTTCATCGTTGTATTTAAATGACGGTTATTTAACTTTCCAGGCCGACCCAGTGCAAACACGTATCTATAACGATACCGTTGATCTGGATATCAGGATATACGAGGGCCCGCAATACACCATTAACCGCGTACTGCTTAAAGGTAACGATGTTACCAATGATAAAGTAGTGATGCGCGAAATAAGGACTAAACCCGGCCAGAAATTTAACAAGGAATTATTGATACGCAGCGCGCGCGAAATTGGCCAGCTAGGCAATTTTGATGAGCAAAAAACCGAACCAAGGCCAACCAACATTAACCCGGCAGATGGTACGGTAGACTTGGTTTACAACGTGGTTGAAAAGCCGTCAGATCAGATTGAGCTTTCGGGTGGTTTTGGGGGCGGCCAGCTGGTAGGTACCCTGGGTTTAACGTTTAACAACTTTGCCCTGCGTAACATATTCAATCTTAAAGCCTACAAACCACTGCCAAAAGGCGATGGCCAAAAACTAAGTTTAAGAGGTCAATCCAGCGGGCGTACTTATCAAAACTTCTCGTTTACGTTCTCTGAACCGTGGCTGGGTGGTAAAAAACCAATTTACTTTGCTTTATCTGCTTACACGCAAGGCAGCTCAACGGGGCAATATTACCCTAAATCGAGCCCTTATTACAATAAACTGCGTATAAATGGTATTGGTGTAACTTTAGGTAAACGTTTAAACTGGCCCGATAACTATTTCCAGTTAAACTACTCGTTAAACGTAGATCACTATGACCTGGATAATTACGGCGGTTACCTTTTCCAGAACGGTACATCGTATAACATTAAACTGACCCAGGAGCTAAGCCGCAACTCTATTGATATGCCGCTTTATCCAACATCAGGTTCAAATATTAAGCTTACCATACAGGCAACGCCGCCGTATTCATTGTTTAACAATATCAATTATAAGGTAGCTACCCCTGAAGAAAGGTATCACTTTGTTGAGTATTATAAATGGAAATTTGACGCGCAGTGGTTCCAGAGGATAACCGGTAAACTGGTGCTGATGTCGCAGGTGCGTTTTGGTTACCTGGGCCAGTATAACAAGCTGGTAGGCCCGTCACCATTCGAGCGGTTTAAACTGGGCGGCGATGGTATGCAAAGTTACCAGTTTTTACAAGGTACCGATGTGGTAGGTTTGCGTGGTTACGAAAACTTCTCGATAGTGCCAGTAGGCTCAAACTTAAATGCCAATACAAACCAAGGCAGCGCCATTTACAATAAATATACGTTTGAGTTAAGGCACCCGGTAATTACTGGGCAGTCGGCCACAATATTCCTGCTCGGTTTTGCCGAAGGTGGTAACGTTTGGGATAATTTTAACCAGTTTAATCCGTTCAATGTTAGGCGCTCGGTTGGTGTGGGTGCAAGGATATTTTTACCGATATTTGGCTTATTGGGCTTAGATTATGGTTATGGTTTTGATAAAATCCCGGGCCAGCCTGATGCTAACAAAGGCCATTTCCATTTTACAATTTCACAGAGCTTAAGCGGAGGATTTAACTAAATTTGCATAGCAGTTTATGAAAAAGATAATATTAGTACTTTTTATTACGTTTACAGCCTGCACAGCGGCGCTGGCACAACGATTTGCGTATGTTGATTCGGATTACATATTAAAGCACATGCCCGAGTACACATCATCACAAAAGCAGCTGGCTTCTTTATCAGAGTCATGGCAAAAGGATGTCGACGGCCGTTTCCAGGAGATTGACCGTTTGTATAAAGCTTACCAGGCCGATCAGGTTTTAATGACCCCCGAAATGCGTAAACGCCGCGAAGCGGAAATAGTGGATAAAGAGAAGCAGGCCAAAGATTACCAGCGCCAGATATTTGGGCCGGATGGCGAGCTTTCTAAAAAAAGCAATGCCCTAATTAAACCAATACAGGATAGAGTGTCTAAAGCTGTACAGGCTGTTGCCGAAAGCGAAAACCTGGACATGATATTTGACAAAAACAGCGAAGTTATAATGCTGTACGCAAATCCGCGTTATAACAAAAGCGATGCGGTAATAACCCGCTTGGGGTTAAAGCCGGGTGTATTTGCCAAATAAAAATTTTATATTTAAAATCAGAACTATTATTAAACACAGAAGAACAGAAATGAAAAAACTATTTAAAGTTGCTTTAGTTGCAGCAGGAATGTTATTTGCAGGCAACTTTGCCCAGGCGCAGTCAAAAATTGGTCACATCAATTTTTCGCAATTGATTGACATGATGCCTGAGACCAAAACAGTAAAATCTCAGCTTGAAATTTATCAAAAACAGTTCATTGACCAGTTAACCGCAATGAATAACGAATACCAAACCAAGGGCCAGGCCTACCAAACCGGCAGGGATAAAATGACCGATGCGGCGCGCGGAGCTGCAGAAACCGAGTTGCAGGATCTGGCTAAGCGTTTACAGGATTACCAACAGTCTTCACAGCAAAAGGTTGAGACCAAACGCGGTGAGTTAGGTAAACCACTTATCGACAAAGCGCGCGGGGCGGTTGAAGCTGTTGCGAAGGAAAAAGGTTACTCGTATGTATTAGATACAACCAGCGAATATTTAGTGGTATCGCCGGCTGCCGATGACCTGATGGCTGCAGTAAAGCTTAAATTAGGATTGAAGTAATCTGAAAATTAAATTATTTATAAAGCGCCTCCATTCCGGGGCGCTTTTTTTATTTTTGAGATATGTTAACAGGGAGCCCTATCGGCGTATTTGATTCGGGTATCGGCGGATTAACCGTGTTCCGCTCAATAGTAGAGCAGCTGCCGGAGTACGATTATTTGTATTTAGGCGATAATGGCAGGGCGCCGTACGGTAACCGGTCTTTTAATACCATACATCAATATACCTGGGAGTGTGTGCAGTGGATGTTTAAACAGGGCTGCCCGCTGGTAATATTGGCCTGCAACACAGCATCGGCAAAAGCATTGCGTACTATTCAGCAGCAGGACATGCCCGGCAGCCATGCTGATAAGCGTGTGCTTGGTGTTATCCGGCCCACGGCCGAAGTAATCGGCACCTATACCCAAACAAAAAAAATCGGCGTACTGGGCACCAAGGGCACCGTACAGTCAGGCTCATACCTGTTAGAGATAGCGCGTTTTTTCCCTCATCTTGAAGTCTTTCAACAGGCATGCCCGCTTTGGGTGCCTTTGATTGAGAACGGCGAATACAACAAGCCCGGTGCCGACTATTACGTACAGCTATACCTCGATCAGTTGATGCAGCAATCAGCCGGTATAGATACCATTTTGCTGGCATGTACCCATTACCCCCTTTTGCAGGATAAGATAAAGGCCCACCTGCCGGCCAATATAAAGGTGGTGGCCCAGGGCGATATTGTGGCCGCCAGTTTAACAGATTACCTGCACCGCCATCCGGAAATGGAACAACGGCTCAGCAAAACCAGCGACCGCCGGTTTTACACTACAATGGATGACACGCCTGAATTTAACAGCCACGCATCGCAATTTTTTGGCAGCGAAATTAAAAGCAGCTTTGTTGATGTAAGAGAAGGTTGTTGATCGGGTAGCAGGCATTGCCTCAGCACAACCTTTCACGAACAGGACGCAGCCGCGATTTTTCTTTTTGGTACTTTTTCTTTTGAGAGAAAAGAAAGTGACATCCACTAACGGCTCAATAACTCACTACCATCCCTCACGCACTGTTAAAGTGTTGTGCTTTGAATGAACGTTAGCCGCTCATTGCCGCGGAGGGCTACTACTTTTTGCTTGATCAAAAAGTAGCAAAAAATCAAGTCAGAGCGATGCTTCCGCCCGCCCTGCCGGTTCTTAACGCTTTTTTCCCGATTGTTCGTTTTGCTCCAATCCATCGAAAAAAGCTAAACCGGCATTCCCGCCATACGCCCGGCCCGCTCACTCTGACGGAACCCCGCGCTCTTTGTTATAATTTCGAGCCTGATGAACGGAACGTAACCTCAAAATGCGGCATTGGCCTGTTCGGATAGTACAGGCAGTGCGAAAGCACACCCTTTCACAGAACAGGACGCAGCCGCGATTTTTTTTGATTACTTTCTTTTGAGAGAAAAGAAAGTAACATCCACTGACGGCTCATACAGCACACTACCTGTCCTCACGAAGTACCAACGTACGATCGCCATGATTCCAGCAACCTTAACACTGTAAAAAACAACTACTAAACCAGTCAACTATCCCCATCATTTATTAAGTTTGCACCCAAAGCAAGCGCCCTTGAATTTTTACCTCACATATTTTATTGTAGCAGCAGGATTATTTGCTTTTGTGGGGTTATTCACCATGTTTGGCGTATACGCCGAGCGTAAGGTGAGCGCCTTTATACAACATCGTCTGGGGCCTACCGAAACCGGTAAATATGGTACCCTTCAGGTGTTGGCCGATATGATAAAAATGGTGCAAAAGGAAATGATCATTCCGGCGGCGGCTGATAAGATATTGTTCCTGGCGGCACCCGTTATCATATTTATAGGCGTTTACCTGGGTTTTGCGGCCCTGCCGTGGGCACCCGGATTGGTGCCCGCGAATATTAATATAGGCCTGTATTATGTCTTCGCGATCATCTCGATCGAAACTCTTGGCATACTCATGGCCGGTTGGGGTTCAAGCAACAAATATTCAATATTAGGCGCTATGCGTTCGGCGGCTCAGATCATCTCTTACGAGATACCTGCCGGCTTCGCGCTGATATCCGTAATAATGATAGCGCAGACATTAAACTTGCAGGATATCGCTGTTCAGCAGGGTGTACTATCCGCTGATAAAGCAAAGTTTTTTGGCTTTTGGGATGTATCCCAAATAGGGGGTATGCTTTCATGGAATGTTTTCCAGGCGCCGCATTTACTGGTGGCCTTCGCCATATATTTTATCGCATCGCTGGCCGAAAGTAACCGCGCGCCATTTGATATCCCCGAGGCGGAATCGGAGCTGGTGGCCGGCTTCCATACCGAATTTACCGGGTTACAGTTCGCGCTGGTGTTCCTGGCCGAATATTCCATGATGTTCCTGGTATCGATGGTTGGCGTAATATTGTTTTTAGGTGCATGGAACACGCCTTTACCAAACATAGGTTCGGTAACTTTGGCAACATGGACCACTGGCACCTTATGGGGCATTTTTTGGATGCTGGTGAAAACGCTGCTGCTGGTAGGCGTGCAAATGTGGATCAGGTGGACACTTCCACGTTTACGGGTAGACCAACTGATGAACCTGTGCTGGAAGGTATTGACCCCGCTTGCGTTTGTATGTATGCTGATATCGGGTGTATGGCGGCTGTGGGTAATGTAAGGTTGATTTCGGATTTCAGATTTTCGATTTCGGATTTTTATGATTTAGTATTTAAGTTTAGAATTTAGGGTTTAGAATTTAGAATTTAGGGTTTAGGGTTTAGGATTTGATTAAAAGAGCAATAAACGGTTTTACAACGGCATGGAAGGGGCTATCCCTTACCGTAAAGGCTTTGTTTGCCTCAAACGCGAAACGTAACGTTACGCCTATTACTAACGATAACTATTTTCATCAGCAAAATAACACCAATACCATACAGTATCCTAAACAGGAACTGCCGGTGCCCGAAGTGGGCCGCTACCAGTTGGATGTAGAGATTGACGATTGCATAGTGTGCGACCTGTGCGCCAAGATTTGCCCGGTAAACTGCATCGATATCGAGTCGATAAAGTCGACTGAAGGTAGCATCGGTGAAACATCCGATGGGTCGAAAAAACTGTTGTACGCCGCTAAGTTTGATATTGATATGGCCAAATGCATGTATTGCGGCCTTTGTACCATTGTATGCCCAACCGAGTGTATTGTAATGACCAACCAGTACGATAAAACGGTTTTTGACCTGGGTAAGCTTACTTATCAATTTTCGGATATGTCGCCGCAGGAGGCTGCTGAAAAGCGTATGCTGCTTGAAAAACAAACCGCCGAAAAACAGGCCGCGAAATTAGCCGCCATGAAGGCGAAGGAGGGCGGGGCATGAGTTTGTTGCAGGTGATGTTTTATGTAATGGCATTTATAACATTGGGTTCGGCGCTGGTAGTTGCCGCCGGCAAAAACCTGGTGCGCAGTATATTTATGTTTTTTGTAACGCTGTTTGGCTTGGCTGGCTTATATGTGCTGGCCCTGGCCGATTTTGTGGCTGTTACCCAGATAGTAATATACGTTGGGGGTATTTTGGTACTGATATTATTCGCTTTTATGCTATCGGGCAGGGAAGCGCTGGTTGCCGCCGAAAAACATCCGGGTAAGTTCATCAGCCTGAAAAATATACCTGCCTTATTTTTGGCCTCCTTGTTTTTGATAGTGATGCTAAACGTAATATTTAAAGCCGATGTAAATAACCTGCCCTGGGTAAAGGCTGCCATAGCCGGTAAAAATGTAGTGCCCGTTAATGGTAGCGGTATTAATAACATCGGCGTAAATTTAATGACACGCTATTTGCTGCCTTTTGAGGTAGTATCTATATTGTTGATGATAGCCCTTGTGGGTGCAGCCCACCTGTCGCGAAAGGAGGCAGCCGAAGCATGATCAACCTAAGCGATTTTATGATAGTGAGCGTGGTGCTGTTTTGCACGGGCCTGTTCATTATCGTATCAAAAAAAAACACCATACAAATTTTGATAGGGATTGAACTGATGCTGAATGCCGCCATATTAAACCTGGTGGCTTTTGGCAAATATGACCGTACCAACAATGGCGGCCAAATGTTCGCGCTGTTTGCCATTGTGCTTGCCGCTGCTACAACAGCGGTAGCGCTGGCTATTATACTAAATGTATACCGGCGGTACAAAACCATCGATCCCGACAGGATAAACCAGTTAAAAGATCAATGAAAAAGCTCCTTTTAATACTGCTTATACTGCTTTCTGTTGGTGCGTTTGCCCAACATAAAAAGCGTACGAAAAAGAAGGTTAGGCGTACGGCTAAGCGCTCGGTACGGCATAGAGCGATTGAGAAGACGGAACCTGATTTTCAATATGTAGCTATGGGGGCCGACAAAAGAATTGTATTTACCGACCCGCCCGAAGAACTCGAAAAACCTTTTGTGCTGATAAACGACACCGTTTACAACGGCAGGCTGCAAGACCTGAATGTAGACGATATTATAGATGTATCGGTAATAAAGCGTAAAGGCGCCAGGATAATGTATGGGCCTAAAGCCGCTGCGGGCGCTATTATTATTAAAACAAGACAGCAGCTGCCTGCTAATTTGAGTAACAACGCCTTGCCATTACCCAAGCCGCCGACTGTAAAAAAATCTTTCCTGTTTAACGAGGAAGTTACCTATGGAAATGTTGAGGACCTTGACCCTAAAAAGATATTGAGTATTGATACGCTGATAGAGCCTAAATTTTCAGGCGCTAAAGACAATGACACCACCATAAGCGTAACTACTAAAGTCTACGGCAAAAAGCTCTACCAATGGAAATTCGGCACCCTGTCAAAAGCCTACAAAACCTATATCAGGAGCCGCAGGGGGAATGATAACGGTGTGCTTTATCTATTGGGCGATGGCACAACGCTGACTGGCGGTAAAGAAGAAGACCTGATCAAATTACTAAATGTGTACAACGCAGGTGTTAAATCGGTAAGTTTTACTCCGCCGGGCGGTAAACGCAAAAACCGTACGCCTGCCAAAGTAACCATTGAACTAAACCAATCGGAAAATTGAACCCAACCCTGCCATATAAAGATGCGCAAACCGTAACCCTTGCAATTATTGCAGTGGTGTTGCCTTTTACTGCCTTTGTGGTAAATTTTTTACTGTTAGGTAAAAGCAAGGCTTCGGGCTGGATATCTACGGTGGCCATACTGGCAAGCACGGTACTGGCCGGTAGTGTGTTTTTTAATGTTTGGAATAACCCTACCATCCATGCGCAACAGGTTTGGTTTACCATCGGCGCTACTAAGGTACAGGCAGGTATATTGCTCAATAACCTTTCGGTGTTGATGCTGTTGCTGGTATCGGTTATCGCGTTGCCGGTGCACATTTACTCTACCGCTTACATGAAGGATGACGACGGATACAGCCGTTACTTCCGTTATTTAAGTCTGTTTTGCTTTAGTATGCTGGCTTTAGTGGTGGTTGATAACCTGATACTGCTATATGCCTTTTGGGAGCTGGTGGGCTTTTCCTCGTACCTGCTCATTGGTTTTTGGTTTACCCGCCAGAGTGCCATCATCGCCAATAAAAAAGCCTTTATCATGAACAGGATAGGGGATATCGGTTTGCTGGTAGCCATTATCATCCTGTACACCCAGTTCGATACATTTGACCTTGAAACCCTGTTTGGCAACAAAGGATTGATCTCCTTATCCAATATTACCAATGGCGAATGGACGTCTGCCATCGGCAGCATCCCGGCCCTGTGGCAGTATATCGCAGTTGGTGGAATATTTTTAGCTGTTGCAGCTAAGTCAGCGCAGTTCCCCTTACACACCTGGCTGCCCGACGCGATGGAAGGCCCTACATCGGTATCGGCGCTTATCCACGCAGCAACCATGGTGGCGGCAGGCGTATTTTTGTTAGGCAGGTTTTACCCCATGTTTAACGGAACCGAACTAACTATACTGGCTATAGTTGGCTGCTTTACCGCTTTCATGGCGGCAACTATCGCCCTAACACAAAACGATCTAAAGCGCATCCTGGCATATTCTACCATTTCGCAGCTTGGCTTTATGGTGATGGCAATGGGTGTTGGGGCTTATTCTTCATCGCTGTTCCACTTAGCAACGCATGCTTTCTTTAAATGCTTGCTGTTCCTGGTAGCGGGTATCGTTATCCACCAGGTAAAACATATCAAGGACGATAACAACCTCGATATCGATCCGCAAAATATCCTGCATATGGGCGGCCTGCGCAAAAAATTGCCCTTAACCTTTATCGCTGCCCTGATTGGCGGCCTGGCGCTTGTAGGGTTGCCGCTTACCTCGGGATATCTGTCAAAAGATGGTATCCTGATACAGGCTTTTGATTGGGCGGATAACAAATCCGGCGTTTTAAAGCTAGTGCCTTACGCGGCGCTGTTCACCAGTTGGCTAACCGCGTTTTACGTGGCGAGGCTTATTGTGAAAGTTTTCTTCGGAGAGTTCCGCCTGCAAAAAATGAATCCGCATATCCATATCCACATGGGCGATGGTGGCTGGCAATACAAACTGCCGTTGGTATTTTTAGCCATTTGCTGCTTATTCCCGGTGTTTTCATACAGCCCGGTTTTTTATGAAGACGCCTGGCTATACAAAGGGTTTTTGCAGGCAAACTTTTTAGCCCGCGAAAACATGTACCATTACATTATTCCCGTACTGGTAAATATTTTAAGCGTGGTGGTAATTTATGCAGCTTATGCTATTTATGTAAAACGCAATACCTGGTCATTCCCGCAAACGGGGCTACTGTTCCGCATCTCGTTCAACGAGTGGTATATAGATGTATTTTATAACCGTGTTATCGTTCGCTTTGTGATGTGGCTCAGCAAGGCTTCGTACTGGTTCGACCGGAAAGTGGTGGATGGCTTGGTTGCTCTGCTGGAAAAAGCAGGTATCGCCCTTGCCGCTATCGCCGCCTGGCTCGACAGGTATATAGTTGATGGCATATTGCACCTGATTGCCGATATTGTATACGGCATTGGCGGTTTTGCGCGTCGGTTTCAGGGAGGTAAAATTCAATATTATTTATACAGCATGTTGTTAGTGCTTATCACCGTATTTATATTAAAACTGATCTGGACCTGATGAATATATTAACCCTGCTCATTTTTACACCTATTTTATTTGGCCTGGTAATTTTGCTGCTGCCATCATCGCTGCGCGCGAGTTTCAAATACATTACCCTATTTGCAACCTTTTTGCAGCTGTGTTTCAGCATATACATTTATATGCACTTCCAAACCGGGGCGGCGCATGCGGGCATCAGCAACGAGGGGCAGTTTCAGTTTGTGCAGAAACTGCCGTGGATAAGCCTTAACCTGGGCAGTATAGGCAAAATGCAGATAGAATATTTTGTGGGGATTGATGGTATATCGGTTACGTTATTGGTGATGACATCGCTGGTGATGGTGATAGCCGCCATAGCGTCCTGGGAAATAAAAAGTAATTTGAAAGGGTTTTTCGCGCTATTCCTGCTATTGGATATGGCCGTAATTGGCGTATTCTGCGCGTTGGATTTCTTCCTCTTTTATACCTTTTACGAGCTGATGCTGCTACCCTTATACTTCCTGATAGGAATGTGGGGCGGCGTAAGGCGCGAATACGCAGCAATCAAATTTTTCCTCTACACGCTGTTCGGCTCCGTATTTATGCTGTTGGTAATGGTGGGTTTATACCTGTCGGTTACTGACCCGGCCACGGGTAACCACACCTTCAACATCATCCACATGATGAACCCGGCTAACTATATCGAAGGTTCGGTGTTCTCGGTGTTAAGTCACGCTACCATATTGGGGATGCCCGCGCGTACGGTCGGCTTTGTGGTATTGTTTATAGCCTTTGCCATTAAAGTACCGGTTGTGCCCCTGCACACCTGGCTGCCCGATGCCCACGTAGAGGCGCCTACCCCTGTATCTATTATCCTTGCCGGGATCTTGTTAAAAATAGGTGGTTATGGTATTATCCGCATTTGCATCGGTATCTTTCCTGATGTTGCCTTTACCAGCGCATTTTGGCTTGGGTTGCTTGGAGTAATATCCATTTTATACGGTGCATTCAACGCCCTTGCCCAGCGCGATCTGAAACGTATGATAGCTTATTCCTCGGTATCGCACATGGGGTTTGTGTTATTGGGCATTGCCTCTAACACCGCCGAGGGCATCAGCGGCGCAGTGCTGCAAATGGTTAGTCACGGGTTTTTATCAACCATGCTGTTCTTCCTGGTGGGCATTATATACAACCGCGTGCACGACAGGGATATCTACAATTTCCGTGGATTAGGCACATTAATGCCGCGCTATACGGTTTATATCATGATAGCATTTTTCGCATCGCTGGGTTTACCGGGTTTTTCTGCTTTTGTAGCCGAAGCCTTCTCGCTGGCTGGTGCGTTCAAATCACACTCGGTTAATGGCCTGCTGCCTTACTGGATGGCGGTTTGCGGTTCGGTAGGTATTTTGTTGAGTGCCGCTTATTTCCTGTGGACATTGCAGCGCATGTTCTTTGGCGGCCTATCCCTAAAAGGCGGTGATAGCTGGAAGGCTGCATTAACCGATATCAACCTGCGCGAAACGGCAACTTTACTGCCGCTGGCGCTTATTGCGCTGGCCCTGGGCATTATGCCATCGCTGGTGCTGGGTAAAATAAACGATTCGGTATTGGCCGTGGTTGCTTACACTCAAAACGTTTTACGTTAACAATAATAAATGAAGGATCTGTTACCCGATATTACTACCCAGTTAAATGATGTATTACGCGGCTTGCACTTTTTTGTGCCCGAGCTGTATTTAACCGCATTGTTTATTGTGGTGCTGGTAACAGATCTTTTATTTGGTAAGAGGTCGGCAACGTTGTGCCGTATAATAGCGATCGGCGGGATGGCGCTGGTGTTTGTGCAGGTGGTTAGTCAGAACGTAAGCCTCCAGACAAACGAAACCGCGCGGTTTTTTGGCGATATGCTGTTGCTGCACCATCCCGGTATTATATTTAAGCTGATCATTGACGCGCTGGCCTTCATATTACTGTTGTTTTTTGCCTGGGACGATAAGCTTAAGCAGCATAAAAAAGGCTTGTCAGACCTGTACAGCATTGTAATAGGTTCGGTACTGGGCCTGCATTTAATGGTAATGGCTGTGAACCTGCTGTCAGTCTACTTGGCTATCGAAATGGTCTCTATAGCCTCATACCTGCTGGCTGCATACCATACCGGTAATGCTAAAAGTACCGAGGCAGGTTTAAAATATGTGCTTTTTGGGGCGGCAGCGTCTGCGGTAATGTTGTATGGCATTTCGCTGCTTTATGCTTTCAGTGGCTCGCTGGATATCTTTTCGCGCGAGATGCAGCAGGGTCTGATACAAACCAACCATTTAAGTGTGTCGTTTGCTCTGGTGCTATTATTACTTGGTATCGGGTTTAAGCTATCGCTTGTACCCGCGCACTTTTACGTGCCCGATGTTTATGAAGGCGCCGCTACACCGGTTACCGCTTACCTTTCTACCTTGCCAAAAATAGCCGCCTTTGCCTTACTGGTGAATTTCATCACACCGTTCATTAGTTCCAGCGGAATGTACATCAATTGGACCGGACTTAATTTCAGGACTGTGCTGGCGGCGATTGGTATAGTCACCATGGTAACGGGTAATTTTGCTGCGGTTTGGCAAAACAGTGTTAAACGGATGCTCGCGTATTCGGGAATTGGGCATACCGGGTTTGCCTTAATGGCAGTAATTACCTTTAGCGGCGAGGGCCTTACCGCCTTAAGCTATTACCTGCTGGCTTACAGTTTGGCCAACATTGCTGCCCTTATGCTGGCCAATTACTTTGAAAATAACGAAGGTATAACCAATATGAGCGATTATAAAGGCCTGGGCTTTAAATATCCGCTGGCCTCGGTTTGCTTTGTTATCGTATTGATATCTTTAACAGGGATACCTGTTAGCGCAGGCTTTATAGGCAAAGTGTATATATTCTCGGCTGTGTATGACATTTATCAGCAAGCGAACGATGTATGGTTGATGGCTTTGCTAATTACCGGAGCGGTAACAACTGTGGTCGGTTTATTTTACTATATTAAAATACCCCTCAACTTATTCTTAAAAAGCGCCGAGATTGACAAAAAAAACTCTTCATATTCCAACAATCTGCTCGTGATTTCTTCAATAATTGCAATTTTGTTAATAATATTAGGCATATTTCCTGATTTGTTGATTAAATTATTGTAATACATTCAATTTTTATAAAATTTTCGGATAAAAAATTTATAAATTAAACCCGTTTAAACTAAATGGTTTTAATTTGATATGAAACGCTACGTTCCCTTTTTTGTAATTCTGGTTATTTTAACATTAACATTTGTTTTCCCTTCTGTTGAGTACGATAAAACAGTAAAAACCAACTTTAATACAGGTGATATTGCATGGATGCTGATGTCAACTGCCCTTGTTTTGATAATGACACCCGGACTTGCCTTTTTTTACGGCGGAATGGTCAATAAAAAGAACGTTATTTCTACAATGTTGCAAAGTATTGTTTGTATGGTGATCATTACGGTGCTTTGGGGAATATTTGGCTTTAGTTTAGCCTTCGGCGATAGCATAGGAGGGGTAATAGGCAATCCATCTACCTATTTTATGATGAAGGGCATGCTGGGCAACGCCAGCTGGAAGTTAGCGCCTACCATCCCCTTATTGCTGTTTGCAATGTACCAGTTAAAGTTTGCCATTATTACCCCTGCGCTGATAACCGGCGCCTTTGCAGAGCGTATCCGGTTCAACTCGTACATTATATTTTTGGTACTGTTTTCCATATTCATTTTTTCGCCGCTTGCCCATGCAACCTGGCACCCCGATGGCATATTATCCAAATTAGGCGTGCTGGATTTTGCAGGTGGTACGGTAGTACACATGTCGGCCGGATGGGCGGCGCTGGCATCGGCCTTATTTTTAAAGCGACGTAACGAGGCTAACCACGCCCCGGCGCGAATCACTTATGTAATGATAGGCACCGGCTTATTATGGTTTGGCTGGTTCGGTTTTAACGCGGGCTCAGCATTCGGAGCCAACCATTTAGCGGTTACTGCGCTGGCCACCAGCACAACCGCATCTGCAGCAGCGGGTGTTACCTGGATATTTTTTGATATGCTTCGGGGCCGCAAGCCATCGGCTATGGGTACCTGTATCGGCGCGGTGGTTGGTTTGGTTGCCATAACACCGGCAGCAGGTTTTGTAAGTGTGCCGCACTCGTTGGCCATAGGTATTATATCGGCAGTGGTTAGTAACCTGGTGGTTGAGTGGCGCACGCGTACCTCAATTGATGATACCTTAGATGTATTTCCGTGCCACGGTGTGGGCGGTATGGTGGGCATGCTGCTAACCGGTGTTTTTGCCAGCCAAAATGTTAACCCCAACAATACAACCGGCGAAGGCCTGTTTTTCGGTCACACGCATTTGTTCCTGGTACAGTTACTGGCACTGGTGGCTACATCCCTATTCTCGTTTTTTGGATCGGTATTATTGCTAAAGATCACCGACATGATATCGCCGTTACGGGTATCAAAAGAAGAAGAAGAATTAGGGTTAGATATCAGCCAGCACGGGGAAAAGTTGTAGATGACAAAGCAATCAATAAACCGGGCTGCGTCCTGTTGCAGTAAAATAAGGTGTAAAGGATAATATAATACCGGTTTTTCGCGGTGCAATTTATTTTATATTTGAATAACATAAACCCGCATCATGAAACGTATTTTAACCTGTATCGTTTTTTTTATTGCCCTAACACAAGTTCACGCCCAGGATATGCCTGCCGATAGTGGCGTATTCCTGCTGCATAAATTCGAGCAGCATATTGGCAAGGAAACGTACAAGGTTTATAATTATAAGGACGCTAAGAAGTATGTGGTTGATTTTAAATTTATCGACAGGGGCAGCCCTGTACCTCTAAAAGCTACACTAACGGTAAACCCCGTTGCCGACCCTATTGAACTATTTGTTAAAGGCAATACTTCCAGGTTTTCGGTTATAAACGATTCTATAAAGATCAGGGGGAATGTAGCTGATATCCGGGTCAGCGATTCAATCTACAAAAAAAACATCAGCGGCTTCACGTTTCCCGTAACGGGCTATTCGCCTGCCACTGTACAACAGGTCTTGCTGCAATACTGGAACAACAAAAAGCAGCCAGCAAGCATCAATACCCTGCCTTTTGGAGCTTTACAGATCAAAAACACAGGAGTTGATCAGCTCATGTTCAACGGGAAACCGATTGCCTTTAAACGCTATACGATCAGCGGGTTGATATGGGGCAACGAACTGGTGTGGACGGATAACGCCGGCAAGTTGGTTTGCATCCTTACTATAGACGCCGAGGGTGATAAAACCGAAATGATGCGCGAGCAGTATGAGCCACTGTTGCCCGAACTAATAAAACGCGCAGCAGGATATGGAATGGAAGCTTTTGCCAAGGCAGCACCTTCCAATAACACACCGGCAGGAACGATAGCCATTAAGGGTGGCAATATAATTGATGTGGAAACCGGACGGGCTATTCCTAATGGCGTTCTAATAATACGTAACGGTAAGATCGTCAGCATCAACAGATCGGCCGCTGCGCCAATACCTAAAGGCGCACAGGTTATTAATGCAGCGGGCAAAACTATTATGCCAGGTTTATGGGATATGCATGCTCACTTTGAACAAACCGAATGGGGGCCGGCCTACCTGGCGGCAGGTGTAACTACCGTACGCGATTGTGGTAACGAACTTGGGTTTATTGATGCTATACAACAAGCTATAGACAGCGGCAAAGGTATTGGCCCCAAGATATTGATGGCCGGTATTATCGATGGCAAGGGCCCTATGGCTTTGGGTATCATCCAGGCAGATACAAAAGAGGAGGCTATAAAGGCGGTGGATATTTACAAGGCAAAAGGTTTTTCACAGATAAAAATTTACAGCTCAACCAAGCCTGCTATTGTTAAGGCAATATGCGACGAAGCGCACAAATTAGGGCTGACCGTTACCGGGCATATCCCTAACGGTATGACCCTGATGGCTGGTGTTGATTCGGGTATGAACATGGTGAACCACGTACAATATGTGTACAGCATCATGAAAAAGAACAAAGACCGCTCGGTGAATTTTGACGACAGCGTAAGCATAGCGGCAATTAAATTTATAAAAGACCATAACACCGTTATTGACCCAACCGTTGGCGTTTATGAACTGGCGTACCGCAATGTTAAGGAAGATATAACTAAGCTGGAGCCTGCGTTTAATACCCTGCCCCTGCCATTACAAACCCAGTTCAGGACGTACGGCGAAGACTCGGCTACGGTTGAAAGGATCGCGCCCATGCTTAAAAGCATGAAAATGATAGTAAAAAAACTTTATGATGCCGGTGTTCCGATAGTAGCAGGTACCGATATGGGGTTCCCGGGGTTTAGTGTTGACCGCGAGTTGGAATTGTACGTAGAAGCAGGCCTAACCCCCGCACAAGCGCTTAAAACCGGTACTATTACTCCGGCAACCGTGATGGGGCTTGATAAGCAAACAGGATCAGTAACAGTGGGCAAAAATGCTGATATTATTATTGTAGACGGCAACCCTTTAACCAACATCAGCAGTGTACGTAACGTCAAGGTAGTGATAAAAGGTGGCAAGGTCTATGACCCGGATATGCTGCACAAAATGGTTGGATTTAGTAAATAAGGAATGATGTTAGCTATAATTTTATTGGTGATTTTCCTTATGGTTACTGTTATAGGCTATGTAACCCGCGACATGAGGGGAAGCAAAGTGTTTTTAATCAGCACTGCTATCATGTCGCTTTACAATTTATTTGGATGGGTCTATATTAGCAGTTTGGCCGGCGGCGAAAGTGAGGAGATCGCAATATGGCTAATCATCCTAACTATTACTCACGCAGTACTTTCTGTAATATGTTATATAATATATGGAATGGTTTATGCAGCCAAGCATCAGAATTCAGCTTTATGAATTTCTTAAGATGATTTAAAGAAGGATTCGCGACTTGCTATCGAAGATTGCTTCGTTCCTCGCAATGACGTGGTTAGAGATTAATCATACAATTCCGGCTTAAATCTTTTTGCTAAATAACCGGTAGCTTTTTCAGTATCAATATCCGCCACAATAACGCCGGCTTCGCCGTAAGGCTGATAGGCAGCGCATACGCCATCCGGCGCTATGATGGAACTGGTTGACTCCTGATATTTCATGGTATAGCCCACACTGGCAAAATAAATAGTGTTTTCTAATGCACGCATCATCATGGCCTTTTCGTAATACGGGCTGCTGCTGTGGCACCATTGGGATATTTGTTTGCCTTTTATATCGCTGCCGGTAAGGTGCGGGTGAAAAACTACCTGTGCGCCTTCGCGTGCGGCCCAGCGAACCGATTCGGGATAGCGGAAACCTTCATGGCAAATGGTGATACCAAACCTTAAGCCGCCCACTTCAAACAGCTTTCGTTCTGTGCCGGGTGTCCAAACCGCGTCTTCAGATGGGTCCAACTGGTTTTTTGTTTGATAGCCCAATACTTTGCCTTCTGCGGATATTACTTGCGCAACGTTTAAAAATTTGCCGTTATCATACCAATCCATCGGCATAATTACAGCTATATGGTTATCAGCAGCTATTTGGCAAACGTTATTTAAAGCAGCCTGCAATTCATCGGGCGAAGCTTTTGGCACTTCAACATCTGCCAGCGGATAGCCTGGTATAAATGTTTCGGGGAAGCAAATTATTGCCGCGCCTCGCTGTGCCGCGTCCTTAACCAACTTTTCGGTAACGGCTAATCCATCAGCTATTGATGTTGGGAACGGGGGAGAGGCAAGTGCTATTTTCATGCACGTAAATTTAACAGTTAGCCAGCTTTTCGTTACATTTTATTACAAACTTTTAAGGTATTTAATAGTCTCGGGGATTTGCGCGGCGTGGTCCGGGCTTTCGTCTTCAATAAAATAATGTTCAACGCCTACTTTTTTTGCCGTTTTTATCACTTCGGGTACGTTTATCTGGCCTGTTCCCAAAGCTACATCGTTTTTAATATCGGTGCCGCCGGTCAGGTCGTTAGCTATACCCTTGCGGATATCTTTCAGGTGCATTAGCTTCCAGCGGGTTGGGTATTTCAGCAGCAGCGCGGCCGGGTCTGCACCTCCATGGAATGCCCAAAGCATATCCAGTTCAAACGATACATATTTTGGGTCTGTATTTTTGGCGATATAATCAAACAGGGTACCGTCTTCATACTTTCCAAATTCATAGCCATGATTATGGTAGCATAAGGTGATGCCGTTTTCCTGCAGCACTTTGCCGCCGGCGTTAAAGTCTGCAACGGCTTTTTTGGCGTCATCAATAGTAAAAGTATCGCCATGAGGTATCCAGGCCACCATTACGTATTTAGATCCGAATATTTTGGCAAGCCGTACAGCTTCCTGCGGGTTGGTGGCAATAATATTATAATCAAGCCCGATGGACGGCATACTGATGCCGCGGTCGTCAAGCATTTTTTTAAACTCCCCGGGACTGATATTTTTAGGGTTTGGGCCTTCCATTTCGGTAATGCCCAAAGCTTTAACGGTATCAAGTGTGGTAGCAACGCCATTAGGGAAACTGGCGCGGTAAGTATATGCCTGAACACCCATCGGCATGTCAAACAGCGGCTTTGCCTTTTGAGACGAGCAGGAAACGGTAGCTAAGGCGTAAAGCGTAGCTACGCCAAAAAACAATTTTTTCATAATGCAGATAATTGATCTGTTCAAATTTAAGGTTTCTGCAATAGTGTCAAAATTTGAGATGCCTGGGCATTATAAAATGTTAAAATTGTATCAGGTACGCGCTGATTTTCCACATCGCAAAAAATACTAACTAATGACAATATGTTTAAACACAATATAAGATAAAATTTTACCTTTGCATGCTCATTACCAATCATGAGCGATCAGATTAAACATGAATGCGGTGTGGCATTTATCCGCTTACTAAAGCCACTCTCTTACTATCAGAAAAAGTACGGCACTGCGCTGTACGGTTTAAACAAGCTTTACCTTTTAATGGAAAAACAGCACAATCGCGGGCAAGACGGCGCGGGTGTTGCCACCATTAAACTGGATATCGAGCCTGGCAAACGGTACATTAGCAGGCACCGGTCAATGGCGTCGAACGCTGTGGCCGACATCTTTGAGTATATTCAGAAAAAATTTGCTGAGATACAAAAGGAAACGCCTGAAAAAATGGCTGACACCGAATGGCTCAAAGAACATATAAGCTTTACCGGCGAAGTGTTATTGGGCCATTTGCGTTATGGTACGCATGGTAAAAACAGTATCGAGAACTGCCACCCTTTTCTAAGGCAGAACAACTGGATGACCCGCAACCTGGTTATTGCCGGTAACTTCAACATGACAAATGTTGATGAACTGTTGCAGCAACTTTACGACCTGGGGCAGCATCCTAAAGAAAAGGCTGACACCGTTACCGTGCTTGAGAAGATCGGACACTTCCTTGATACTGAAAATCAGGGGTTGTTTGACCAGTACAAACGCGAGGGTGTGAATGACAACATGGAGATCAGTAAAATGATAGCCAACGACCTTGACGTAGCCAAGATACTTACCAAATCGGCTAAGAACTGGGATGGCGGTTATACCATTGCCGGTATAATGGGCCACGGCGACGCATTTGTAATGCGCGACCCGGTTGGCATACGCCCTGCGTTTTATTATTATAATGATGAGATAGTGGTTGCCGCATCTGAGCGCCCCGCTATTCAAACCGCGTTCAATATCCCTATTGAGGATATTCGTGAGATAAAGCCCGGCCACGCCCTTATTGTAAAAAAGAACGGTACGATAACCGAGAGCATGTTTAGCGAACCGTTGGAAAAAAAATCATGCTCATTCGAACGGATCTATTTTTCGCGCGGCAGCGATGCTTCTATTTATAAAGAGCGTAAACAATTAGGCAGGCTGCTTTGCCCGCAAATATTGGATTCGGTAAATAACGATGTTAAAAATACCGTATTCTCTTACATACCAAACACCGCCGAAGTTGCTTTTTACGGGATGGTAGAGGGGGTGCACAAGTACATAAAGCAATACCAGCGCGACAGGCTGCTGAACCGCGAGGATAAGATAAGCGAAGAAGAACTTTCTGAAGTTTTGGCGCTTGCCCCGAGGGTTGAAAAGATAGCCATAAAAGACGTTAAGCTGCGAACCTTTATTACCCAGGATGCCGACCGCAGCGAAATGGTTGCCCACGTTTATGACACCACTTACGGCCTTATTAATAAAGACGCCGATACCCTGGTGGTGTTAGATGATTCGATAGTGCGTGGTACTACGTTAAAACAAAGCATATTAAAAATACTTGACCGCCTTGGCCCTAAAAAGGTTGTAGTGGTATCGTCGGCACCGCAAATTCGTTACCCGGATTGCTATGGCATTGATATGTCGCGCATGGGCGAATTTGTGGCTTTTGAGGCTGCTATAAGCCTGTTAAAAGAGCAGGGTAAGGAAAATATCATTGTTGAGGTTTACCAAAAATGTAAGGATAGCTCTAAGCTTGCCAAAGAGGAAGTAGAGAACTACGTAAAGGCTATCTACGCGCCATTTACCGACCAGGAAATATCCGACCGTATTGCTAAGATCATCACCCCGCCAAATATTAAGGCCAAAGTAGAGGTGCTTTATCAAACGCTTGATAACCTGCACATAGCTTGCCCCGACCATACCGGCGACTGGTACTTTAGCGGTAATTACCCAACCCCGGGTGGTAATAAGGTGGTAAACCGCGCCTTTGTTAACTGGATGGAAGGGAATAACCAGAGGGCATATATGTAAATCTGGTGATTAGAGAATAGAGATTGGAGAGCAGTCCCGATCTAATCAATATAAAGAGCGATGGGTTTTCTATCGCTCTTTTTTGTTTGCTAGATGCTTTCCGTAGAGATGCGATACTTCTCGTCTTTAGCTCCGGAATGGTTGCTCAACTAACCGCCGGTGCCGAAAATATGAAATGGGTAACCAACCTGTCTATCAACACCAGCGAGGCGATGATAAGCGCTATGCCGGCAACCTCATTTAAGCGATGTATAAATTTCGGCGATATTTTTTCGCGAAGTTTGTTTGCGTAGAAGGCTTTTACTGTATCAAGGCCGAATTGGATAATCAATATGGTAAGAAACATTATCGCTATTTTAGCGGTACGGTGGTGCACACCCGCATGAAACTGCGTACTGGCCACACCGATAACCACCGTCCAGTGTAGCAGCACGGTAGGGTTGAAAATGCACATCACAAAACCTTTAAAAAAGTAACCCGCATGGTTTATTTTCTTTGGAATAGTGTTTTTGTAATCAACATCGGCCTTTTTAAAGATGTAATAAATGCCGATAGTGAATAAGATGACACTACCGATAATGCCTGCAATGGTTTTATCATGAGCGGAAACCTCAAAATATTGCGAACCGTAAAGTATGGCGCCAACAAACACCATATCGCTCATTACCACACCAAGGGCAAGCGATATGCCGGCATGAAAGCCTTTTTCTATACTGGTTTTTATTAAAGCAAAAAAGACCGGGCCTGTTATAAACGTGAGCACTAATCCAAATCCAATTCCCGAAATAATGGCTTCTATCATTATATAGGCTTATATGTCCTGCGTAAATCATACAGGTAAAAAATCAGGACACTAATATGCAACTTTTATCTGTTAAACAACAAAAACTTAATGTTGTGATTTATATTTTGAAAAAATTATAGCCATAATTATAAAATTTGATTTATGTTTAGTGCTTCAAACACACCAATAGTATAATCTTAATTAAACGATGGAAAAAACACACTCGAAGAGTAATGGATCGGCGTTGTATACGCTGGTAACAGTATTTTTCTTTTGGGGCTTTTTAGCAGCTTCGAACGGAATATTCATACCTTTTTGTAAAGCGCATTTTAGCTTAACACAATTCGAATCGCAATTGATCGATTTTACTTTTTACGGTGGCTATTTCATCGGCTCGTTGATACTTTATTTTGCGTCTTCGGCAACTAAGGTAGATATCCTGAACAAGATAGGGTACAAAAACGGTATCATTTATGGGTTGTTGATTTCGGCCGTTGGCGCATTGATCATGATCCCGGCAATTAATTCAGGCTCATTCGCCTTCATATTGTTCACTTTCTTTGTAATTGCTTTGGGTTTCTCTTTACAGCAAACCGCTGCCAACCCTTTTGTGGTAGCCTTAGGCAGTGCCGAAACCGGTACCCACCGTTTAAACTTTGCCGGTGGTGTAAATAACTTCGGTAGTATTTTAGGCCCAATTATCGTCGGCTTTGTGCTGTTTGGATCGGCTACAGCTAAAATCCCCGCTGCGGATGTTAAAATATCATCAGTAAATAATCTTTATTATATACTTGCAGGACTGTTTATTGCCGTAGCTATATTCTTTTGGGTATCAAAGTTACCAAGCGTAACCAGCGATGAAAAAATCGAATCGAGCAGTAAAGCTAACAGGCCATTGGGAATCATATTTATCGCTTTCCTGCTGATATTGGCCGCGCAGCCGCTTACAGATGCTACCGGCATTGCAAAATCTTACTTTGTGTATGCCTCGCTGGCCATCATCCTCATAACCCTGTTTACTACCGTATCTGTAAGTAGCAAGCACAAAGAGGGTTGGGGCGCTATGCAATACCCACAGTTAATATTAGGTATGCTTGCCATATTTACCTATGTAGGCGTCGAAGTTACCATCCAGAGTAATATGGGTGCCTTACTGGAAACCCCCGCGTTTGGTAACTACACACCGGATACTATTGCACCGTTCATATCGCTTTATTGGGGTAGCCTGATGATTGGCCGATGGACAGGCGCTATAGCTGCTTTTCAGCTTACAAAAACCGTTAAGTTTGTTCTTACTGTAATTGTTCCGTTTATAGCGTTTGCAGTGGTTATGATCGTTAATCATATTGGAGGTACAGATGTAACCACCTTATTACCTTATGCGGGTTGTGTTGCTGTATTGGTAATAGGCTTCCTTATTGGCAACCAAAAGCCGGTACGCACATTGGCCCTGTTTGGCATACTGGGCGCTATATTTATGATAACAGGTTTACTAACAACTGGCATGGTGGCCATCTTTGCGTTTATCAGCGGTGGCTTATGCTGCTCTATCATGTGGCCATCTATCTTCTCGTTGTCAGTTACCGGCTTAGGTAAATACACCAGCCAGGGTTCGGCATTTTTAATTATGATGATCCTGGGCGGCTCCATAATTCCCCCGGTACAAGGTATTCTTGCAGATACCAGCGGCATTCACCAATCGTACATTATCCCTGTTATAGGCTTTGCTTACCTTGCGTTCTTCGCATGGAAGGCCGGATCTGAGTTAAAGAAACAAGGTATTGATGTAGATAATATGGAAGCATCAGGAGGACACTAATATTAGTGATTAGAGATTAGTGATCAGAGATTAGTTTTCTTCACTAACCTCTAATCTCTTATCTCTAATTAACTATGGATAAACCAAGTTTCGAAAATATCTTCATGAACCTGGCAACCGACCTGGCCAAACGCTCGCACTGCGTTAAGGCACAGGTCGGTGCCGTTTTGGCTAAAGACACCCGCATTATATCCATAGGGTATAACGGCCCGCCTGCGGGTACCCACAACTGCGATGAAGAATGGCCTGGTCAGGGTTGCGCACGCGATTCTAAGGGCAGCTGCTCGCTTGCCCTGCATGCCGAGGAGAACGCTATTCTGTATGCTGTAAAAAATGGCGCTAACCTTGAAGGCGCTACATTATACACCACATTATCGCCATGCCTGCCATGCGCAAGACTTATATTTTCTGCAGGGATAAAACAAGTTTATTTCGACAAATCTTACGCCCAATACAAAGGCCTCGCCAGCGACGAAGGTGTTGACTTTTTAAACAGGTTTGGCGTGAAAGCAGTAAGATCGGGAGAGTGACTTCGCCACGCGTCATTGCGAGGTACGAAGCAATCTCTTCAAGCAAATCCTTTATGCAAAGTGTACAATTGTTCTGAAGAGATTGTTTCGTGTCTTTTAAGGACGTTCTTTTTGTGACTTTAGACTAAAAACTTACGACTTCAACTTCTCCACCTTATCCAGTGCAAACTGCAGCTGCTCATCGGGGGTAAGGTTGGTATTATCCAGTATAATGGCATCCCTGGCACGTACCAGAGGGCTTTCCTCGCGGGTGGTATCCTGGTAATCGCGGTGGGCGATGTTCTCAAATATTTCTTCTAATGTGATCCCTGGGTTTTTTGTATGGATCTCGTCATAACGGCGTTTGGCGCGTACGGCCGGGTCGGCGGTCATAAATATTTTTATAGGCGCATCGGGGAAAACGGCGGTGCCAATGTCGCGGCCGTCCATCACAATGTTTTTTGATTTACCCATACGCTGCTGCTGCTTTACCATTTCGCGGCGCACTTCTTTAAGCGCCGATACCTCGCTTACCTTTTCTGATACAGGCATCTGGCGTATCTCGTCCGAAACTTCCTCGCCGTTCAGTGTAATGTGGGTTTCGTAATCGCGCGAGTGGAAATTAAGATGGATATTGTTCAATGCTTCCTCTATCTGCGCGTGGTTATGCGTATCAATGTTGTTCCGTAAAAAATACAGGGCTACTGCACGGTACATGGCGCCGCTATCCACATATATGTATTGTAACTTTTTAGCCAATGCCTTGGCCAGGGTGCTTTTACCGCATGATGAATAGCCATCAATGGCTACTATGATATTGTTGCTCATCAGGTAACGAAGTTACGGTTTTTTGACGAATGGTTAAGTGGTTGATTGAGTTGAAAATTAACTACTCACCAATCAACCCAATCAACCATTCACTATCTTTGCCGCCATGAACTTAAATAAGGCCGACCTGCAAAAGGAGGTTTCCTACAAAACATCGCGCAGCGGGGGCAAGGGCGGGCAAAACGTAAACAAGGTTTCTACCAAGGTGGAGTTGCTTTTTGATATCAACAGCTCGGCCTTGTTTAGTGATGAAGAAAAGTTATTACTGAACGAAAAGCTGCAAACACGTTTTAACAAGGATGGCCTGGTGCAGGTGATATGCGATGAAGAGCGCAGCCAGTACCTTAATAAAGAGATAGCCATTGAACGGCTGGTAATATTGCTAACCAACGCGCTGCACAAACCCAAAGCGCGCAAGGCATCAAAGATCAGCAAGGCGGCAAAGCTTGCCCGGCTTGGCAACAAAAAGATACAATCAGCCAAAAAAGCTGACCGTAAAAGGGATTTTGATTATTGGTGAGAATATAATTGTCATAGTCGATAGTCCATAGTGTGAATTTATGCCCTTAACTATGGACTATCAACCATTGACTATGGACTAATTAAAGCGGTACAACACACTTACCGAACCCCACTGGTGGGTGCTTTTAACCATCTGCTTCACCTCGCGGGTATTAATGACCGCACCGATATCAAACACAAACCTGCTGGTGGTAAATGCCACACCCAATTGATTGCTAAAAACAACGTGGTTAATATCGCCCACTATCTCCTGGGTGCCTGGTTCGGGGTGGTCCTTAAATATGTTGCCTTGTACGGTAGCATCGTATAAAACGCCGTTAATTTGCGGTTTGTAGTAAAAAAACAATTCGTTGTTATGCAAAAGCGGGGTACTGGTGTTTTTGCTAACCGTGCTTTGCGTACTAACCGATTGAAACAGCTGGTTAAAATTACCCAAACGCAGCATTGGCCCAATGCCTGCAGCATTAAAACCTGTACCTACATTAACATAGCCCGCATAACTAATATCGGCCCATGAGTTGCGTGCAAGTAATTTATTAACCTCGAAATTAAGGTTCAGTTGCGGGGCGTTACGAACCTGATACTGCCAGGTATTAAGCTCGTAAAAACCAAAGGTATTGTGGATGAATTTCTGGATAGCGTAGCCGCCTGCTGCCGGACCTACAATACCCACCCGCGCAGTTAATTTTATCGAGGTTTCGTTTTTATAGATGATATTTCCGGATATACCAAAGTATAGGTAACCTGCAACTGGCCTGTCTATTTCGCTCGCGGAAGGTAATTGGCCTGATTGCGCATTATAGATCTTTTGACCGATCTCATACCCGGCTATGTAATTCGCAATATCGTCGTGGCGCTTCATTTTGCTAAAATCAATCGCGTGGCGATAATTAAGAAAAAAGCCATTGGTGTAATACCTGTCAGACCCCTGGCCCAGGAAAGAATCGTTGTCTGATTGAAAGCCAATTTCGTTGCTGCGGTTTTGGGCGTATGAGCCAATGCCGGTTAAAACAGCAGCGGCTAACAAAAGAAATTTTTTCTTCATTTTAGGATTAAAGGTGCGCTAATGTAAAAAAAGCAGCGATATTATCGCTGCTTTTTTTTAAAACGCGTAGCCAAAGCTCACATACGGCCAGTAGGGTAAGAACTGCTCGGATGTAATAACCGGGCTCACACCCGCCCTGAACGAAAAGCCTCCGTCCACAGGTTGATAACGGTAACCGAAATTTAGCGTTCCGATTATTCCGTTGTGGTTTTTGCTTTTGGTGTAATAAGTGCCGTCGCTAAAATAAACATCTTCATACTGTGTGCTGAAAAAAACATCGTTGGTGTTCACGTTATAGTAAGTGACACCTGCGCCAACTTCAAAATATTTACCGCGTTTACCTGCCAGGTAATTTATTGCCACAGGTAAAGTAAACAGGTGGTCGCCATTATCGGCATAGTAGCTTATTCCGGCTCGTCCGCCCCAGCCGTCCTGCTCCTTCTTGAAACGTACATCATAGTTAACCGAATAGATAGCGCCGGGACCGAGCAACTCAAAAAAGAAGGTTTTGGCTTGTCTGGTAAAGTAAGCAGATTGAACGGAATCTGTCTGTGATATTTTTTGAGCGCTGGCTGTAAAGGTGCCGGCGCATAGTAATGCGAGTAGGCTTAATCGGAAAGGTTTAAACATATAAGGGTGTAAAATTGGCCCGAAGATAAAATTTTAAGTTAAACTAATTTATAAGTTAAATCCTTTAAAATATATTAAACAAAATAGCCGGCAGAATGGTCTGCCGGCTATTGTTTTATGGTGTTGCGGATGGCTTAATTTACAACTACGATTGGCGCATCTTTTTCCTTAACCGTTAAGTCAAGTGCACCGGCAACCTTTTCGTCAAGCAGTGCCAAGTTTATCACCTCGCGCATATCGGTAACGTAATGGAATTTAAGATCGGTAATATAATCTTCCTTGATTTCCAGGATATCCTTTTGGTTTGATTTGCACAGGATGATCTCTTTAATATTGGCACGCTTTGCAGCCAGGATCTTTTCTTTTATACCCCCAACAGGCAACACACGGCCGCGCAGGGTTATCTCACCCGTCATGGCCAGGTGTGGTTTTACCTTACGTTGCGTAAATGCCGATACCAGCGCGGTAAGCATGGTAACACCTGCCGATGGGCCATCTTTTGGGGTAGCGCCTGCCGGTACGTGCACATGCACATCCCATTGTTCAAACAGCTTTGGATTAATGTTAAATTCAGCGGCATGCGCCCTTAAATAAGCTAATGCAATTGTCACCGATTCCTTCATTACATCGCCCAAACTGCCGGTAAGGGTTAATTTGCCATTACCCGGACTCAAGCTGGCTTCAATAAACAGAATGTCTCCGCCAACTGATGTCCACGCAAGGCCGGTTACCACGCCCGCGGTATCGTTGCCTTCGTACAGGTCTTTATCGTAAAATGGCGGGCCAAGTATCTTTTCAACTTCCTTTTTGGTGACGAGGGTGTTGTACGGCTCTTCCATGGCTATATTTTTAGCCACACCCCGTATAACCGAACCTATCCTTTTCTCCAGGGCGCGCACCCCCGATTCGCGGGTGTAATCTTCTATCAGCTTTTCAATAACATCGCTTTTTATGACCACATCTTTTGCGGTAAGGCCGTGGGCCTCGCGCTGTTTGGGTAATAAATGCCGTTTTGCTATCTCTGTTTTTTCTTCGATGGTATAACCGTTCACCTCGATAATCTCCATACGGTCCAAAAGAGCAGGCTGTATGGTGCTCAGCGAGTTTGCAGTAGCGATGAACATTACGTTCGAGAGATCGAAATCAACCTCAACGTAGTTATCGTAAAAAGTACTGTTCTGTTCAGGGTCAAGCACTTCAAGCAAAGCCGATGAAGGATCGCCACGGAAATCGGTGCTTACTTTATCTATCTCATCTAAAATAAATACGGGGTTTGCCGCACCGGCCTTTTTAACCGATTGAATGATACGGCCCGGCATAGCGCCAATATAAGTTTTACGGTGCCCGCGGATCTCTGCTTCGTCGCGTACGCCGCCAAGCGCCATACGCACATATTTACGGCCCAATGCCTTTGCTATCGATTTGCCCAGCGATGTTTTACCAACACCCGGGGGGCCTACCAAACAAAGAATAGGGGCTTTCATATTATGCTTCAGCTTTAATACAGCCAGGTATTCAATTATGCGCTGTTTGACCTTATCAAGGCCAAAGTGGTCCTTATCTAAAATTTTTTGGGCGCGTTTAAGGTCAAAGTTGTCTTTAGTGAACTCGTTCCAGGGCAGGTCTAACAACAGTTCAAGGTAGTTTATCTGCACCGAATAATCTGCCGCGGCAGGATTGGTGCGGGTAAGTTTTTCCAGCTCTTTGGCAAAATGGGTTTTAACTTCCTTGCCCCATTTCTTTTTTAGCGCGCGCTGGCGCAGGTTTTCTATCTCCAGGTCGGGCGATGTGCCACCAAGTTCCTCCTGTATGGTTTTCAGCTGCTGGTTAAGGAAATAATCTCGCTGCTGCTTGTCAAGGTCAACCCTTACCTTGGTTTGTATCTGGTTTTTTAGTTCCAGCATCTGCAGGTCGAGCGTAAGGTGTTCAAGCACCATATTTATCCTGTCGCGCAGGCTGGCAGTTTGTAATAACGCCTGCTTAGCCGCCATATCAGCGTTCATATTTGATGATATGAAATTGATCAGAAAAGATGTGCTTTCGATATTACGGATAGCTATGCCGGCCTCGCTGGGGATATTCGGCGATAGCTGTATAATGTTCATGGCCATGTCTTTAACGGACGATACCATGGCTTTAAATTCTTTATCTTCTTTGGCCTTAACTTCTTTAAAAGGTTCTATAGTTGCCTTAATGTAAGGCTCGCTTTGTACCTCTTCCTTCAACACAAAACGCTTTTTGCCTTGCAGTATCACGGTAGTGTTACCATCGGGCATTTGCAGCATTTTTATGATAAGTGCAATGGTACCAACCTTGTTAAGCTGGTTAAAGGTAGGGTCTTCAATACTTACATCCTGCTGGGCAACAACACCTATCAGGCGGCTGCCTTTATTGGCATCGCGTATCAGTTTGATGGATTTATCGCGACCAACAGTAATAGGGATAACAACACCCGGGAATAACACGGTGTTGCGCAGCGGAAGGATAGAAATAATATCGGGTACCTGCTCATTATTCATCTCCTCCTCATCCTCTGACGACATCAGGGGGAAAAACTCGGAATCTTCGTTAATAGAAGGCATGGTATTCTTAAAATCGAATGGATCAAAACTCATCAATCACCTGTTATGTATGGTAATAACGTCATAATGGCAGGCTCAGATACGCCGGGCATACACATACAGGGTTATTACCGGTAGTTATATATTCAAATATACAGTTTCAAGAGCTGTGCCAATATAAATTTATCCGGGCTATGAAAGGTAGTTTTAGCTTAATTAACTGACTTATTGCGCCTTAGGATTACAGGGCTGCTGATAAGTGAGGGTGTTAGATTTGGATAAAGCGGAAAAAAAGTCATGCTGAGGGAGGATTTACACAGATAACGGCAAAGTCCCCTAGAGTTACCAGCCCCTCGAAAAAAAACAGAACATTCCCGGTAGATTTAGGTATTTATCTGCTTATTCAGCCGCAAACAACATGTAAATTATAGCCCCCGGCAACACAGCAACCATAATTATAAGGTTAACATTTGGATGACTTTGAGAGATGTTGGTTCTTCACCTTTTTAAGATACAACCGGCTCCTCTTTAGTCATGAGCGTTATTACAGTGCGCATACCGCATGTAACTATATTAGTTGATAATTATATAGCTTAACAAATTATTAACAAATTGCGGGCATCACATAATAATTTGCGGTATTGTTAGTTATTATTGTTATCGGATAAATCCCAAGAATTAATGAGGCTGTCGGCTATAATTTCTTTTTTCATACTTACCTCGCTCGAAACTTCATCGGCCCAGAACGCCTATGTAAAGTTGGGGCAGCAGGCGTTTATGGATGGCAATTTTAAATCGGCGGTTAAGCAGCTTGAAAAGGCCTGTATGGTCGATTCGACCAATGCCAACGCATACTGGATGCTGGGTTATTCTTATTATCACAGCCAAAGCTACCGTAAATCAATAGCTGCCTATACCAAGGTTATCTTTATAAACCCGATTGATGCCACCGCCTATTATTACCGCGCACGTGCAAAGGGATATCTGGGGAAGGACACCTTCCTGTCGCCGACAGAGCGTGAAAAGTACCTGCTGGGGGCAATTTTCGACCTCACTAAAGCATTAGCCATAGACCCGGACGATCACGGAAAATGCTACCAGACCCGCGGCATAGCATACCGCGAATACGGCGAATTTAAATTACAGCAAAACAGTCAGCATACCTACGATAAGGCCCGGGGCATTAACGCCCTTAAAGCATCAATAGCCGATCTGGAGAAAGTGCTTAACGATAACCCCGGACGGGCCGATATATCGTCGCTGATAGAGCTTTCGAAAGAGAAGTTAGCTACAGCGCTTGGCCATCATTAAATATCCCTTTAATGCGGTAGCTGTTGGCGCCCATTATTTTTACCCGCTGCATTTTTTCGATGGAGTAATACAAGTTAGGGTTGTAAACAAGCTTTTCGGTAGTATTGTACAATATATTGCGGGCGTTATTGATAATAGCTATAGCGGTTACCTTCCCTGCTTTTTTAGTGATAACTATTTTTCGCGTTTTAAGGTCGGGGTATTTGGCTTTGTAAACCAGGCTATCTTCATTTGCTTGTACGGTGTAGCTTAGTTTCCAGGCAGGCTTGTTGATATCGCTTTCTGTAAAAAGCTCAAGTTCTTTGGGCCAGCTGCCAATATGCAATTTATGGCTTTCAGCTTCATCGTTATGGGCAACTGTTTTATAAACCTGCGGGTTTTGCCTGGTAAGGCGTGCTGCTTCGCTGTTAAAATATCCCTTTAGGTCAAAGTAACTTAGCCGGGCGCCTGTTTCTTTAATTTCGGGTTTGTTACAGGCATAGCTGCCGCTTAAAAGCAGCAGCAGACCAATATAAATTGTATATTTTTTAACCGGATTACACCAATACATTACCTGTCATTTCTTGAGGGATAGGTACACCTAAAATTTGCAGCACAGTTGGCGCTATATCGCCCAGCTTGCCATCCTTTACCTGTTTAACATCAGCATCAATAATAATGCAGGGAACCAGGTTGGTTGTGTGTGCCGTATTTGGCGATCCATCCTCATTTATCATATAATCGGCATTACCATGGTCGGCAATGATGATGAACGAGTACCCGTTTTTTAAGCCTGTTTCAACCACTGCGTTTGTACAGGCGTCGGCGGTTTCGGCAGCCTTCATAACCGCGCTAAAAACACCTGTGTGGCCCACCATATCGGTATTGGCAAAGTTAAGGCACACAAAATCGGGCCAGCCGGCTTCCAGCTCTGGGATTATGGCATCGCGGATGCCTTCGGCACTCATTTCGGGCTGCAAATCGTAAGTTGCAACCTTTGGCGATGGTACTAACAGGCGCTTCTCATCTTTAAACTCCGTTTCGCGCCCGCCCGAAAAGAAAAACGTTACATGTGGATATTTCTCTGTTTCGGCTATGCGTATCTGTTTTTTACCCGCGCTTTCTAAAACCTCGCCCAAGGTTTTATCCAGGTCGTCTTTGCGGAAAACCACCTTTACGTTTTTAAAGGTTTCATCATAGGATGTCATGGTGACATAATGGATGTTTAGCGGTTTCATACCGTACTCCGGAAACTCTTTTTGAGTAAGCGCCTGCGAGATCTCGCGGCCCCTGTCTGTACGGAAGTTAAAACAGATCACCACATCGCCGTCTTTAATAACCGCAACAGGTTGGCCGTTTTCATCAACCTTAACAATGGGTTTAATAAATTCATCGGTAACGCCTTCAGCATACGATGTTTCTATGGCGGCTAATACGTCGTCAGTAGGTTCGCCCTCGCCTTTAACCATCAGGTCGTAAGCCAGCTTTACCCGCTCCCAGCGGTTATCACGGTCCATGGCGTAATACCTGCCAATAGCCGACGCCAATCTTACCGGCGAGTCGGCTATGTGCTGTTCCAGGTCGGTAATGAATTTTAAGCCCGAGTTTGGGTCGGTATCGCGGCCATCTAAAAAGGCGTGTACAAATACTTTTTCCAGGCCTAACGCATTGGTGGCATCAGTTAACCCTTTTAAGTGGTTAATGTGTGCATGCACTCCGCCATCACTCACTAAACCTATCAGGTGCAGGTCTTTATCGTTATCCTTAGCATACTTAAATGCTTCCAGTATAGTTTCGTTCTGTACAAACTCATTGTCTGTAACCGCTTTGTTTATACGGCCCAGTTCCTGGTAAACCACCCGGCCAGCGCCTAAATTCATGTGCCCCACTTCGGAGTTGCCCATTTGTCCTTCAGGCAATCCTACGGCAAGGCCCGATGCCTCCAGCCTTGAGTTTGGATATTGAGCAATCATCGAGTCGAAAAACGGCGTGTTTGCTGCCGCAATAGCGTTCGATTTATCGTTACGGCCGTATCCCCAGCCGTCGAGTATAATTAATACAACTTTTTTTTCGTTTTCCACAATGCAAATATAAAAGCAACGTTTAAACATTATAATTTAAATACCTGTTTATTTTTGTGCAACAATTCTTTAGTTTAATGGTCATATCATTATGAAACTAAGATATCTGCCGATGCTCTCCCTTTTTTACCTGTTGCCGCTGGTAGCTACCGGGGGCACTATTGAAAAAATCGCCGATTTTTTTAAACAAGGTAACGCCCACGAAATAGCGAAGTTTTTTGCTGTAAATGTAGATATCAGCATTTTAGACGAAAGCAATGTATATGCGAAGGCGCAATCGGAAATGATATTGGATAAATTTTTCAGAGAGAATAAACCGCATTCGGTAAAAATACTGCACCGTGTAAGCTCAAATCCTAATTACAACTTTGGCGTGCTTATATTAACTACAGATAAGGGCAAGTTCAGGGTGTCGTACACGCTCAAAGATATCAATAAGGATATGGAAATTATTGAGTTGAGAATTGAGACCGAAAAACCTAATTAATTGTCAAATGTTCTTACTTTTGAAGCTCAAAAATCAAAGGTTTGGATAAAGAAATTATACACCAGTTTATTGTTAATGCTTTAATTGAGGACGTAGGCGATGGCGACCATACTTCGCTCTCGACCATAGAAGCAGGCACACAAGGCAAAGCCAAATTATTAGTTAAAGATACCGGCATACTTGCAGGGGTAGAACTTGCCCGGGAGATATTTCGAGAGGTTGACCCTAACCTTAGGCTGAATGTTTTTTTAAACGACGGCGCAGAAGTAAAGCCCAAAGATATTGCCTTTGAGGTAGAAGGCGATGCCCGGAGCATACTAAAAGCCGAGCGGCTGGTGCTTAACTGCATGCAGCGTATGAGCGGCATTGCCACCAATACCAACCATATCGTACGCCTGTTACAGGGTACTAATACCAAGGTATTAGATACGCGTAAAACAACCCCGGGACTTCGCTACCTGGAAAAGTGGGCCGTACGCATAGGCGGCGGTGTTAACCACCGTTTTGGATTGTACGATATGATCCTGATCAAAGACAACCACGTGGATTATTCGGGCGGGATACGCCAGGCCATTGAAAATGCCAATAAATATCTTACCGATACCGGGAAAAAACTTGCCATAGAGATTGAGGTGCGCAACCTTGAGGAATTAGAGCAGGTATTGCAAACCGGTAATGTAAACCGTATTTTAATAGATAATTTTAATTTTGATGACCTGAGGCAGGCAGTAAATATGATACAGGGCCGGTATATCACCGAAGCATCAGGCGGTATAACCATCGATAACATACGCGATTATGCCGATTGCGGCGTAGATTACATATCGGTTGGCGCACTTACACACTCTGTAAAGAGTTTAGACCTTAGCCTGAAAGCTGTAAAAGCGTAGTCCAGGCTTGCCTTTCAACCGGATTGTATAAATGCTTTTTTAAAGGGCTTTGTGTTGCCGGGGATTTTGGGGAGCCGTGTAAAATTATAATGATATATTGCGTAGTATTAACATCAATTTAATAATATTGCAGGCAGATGCTATCAGTCTACTCGATTTCAGCGCTTATTCTGGCTTACCTATTCGGATCAATTCCTACTGCAGTATGGATAGGGCAGGCGTTTTACAATGTTGACGTACGCGAGTACGGCAGTGGTAACGCAGGCGCAACCAACACGTTTAGGGTGCTTGGTAAAAAGGCCGGCATACCGGTTATGCTGCTTGATATTTTAAAAGGATGGACCGCCACCAACCTGGCTTATGTTATCGGGGTAACCACCACCGGCGCTTTCCACTCTATAGCGTTTACCAATTACGAATTAGCTTTGGGTATAGCCGCGGTTATGGGCCATTTGTTTCCGGTTTTTGCGGGTTTTAGGGGCGGCAAAGGCATTGCTACCCTTTTTGGAATGATATTAGCTATTAATTTACCGGCTGCTTTACTTTGCGTGCTGGTTTTTATTGTTACGTTGCTTATAACCAGGTATGTATCGTTATCGTCTATATTAGCCGGTTTTATGTATCCCATCGGTGTAACTTTTATTTTCCCGGTGTATATTAAATCGGTCATAATATACGGAATGTGTATATGTATATTGATCCTGGTTACGCATCAAAAAAATATAGAACGGTTACTAAAAGGCAAAGAGTCGAAAGTTAATTTATTTAAAAAGAAAACTGCCTGACTTACCATGAAAAAACTCAAACCAATTTTGGCGATGGCAATTATTGCCGTTGCTGTTTATGCCTGTTCCACCGTGCCGTTAACAGGCCGTTCACAACTCAGTTTAGTAAGCGATGATCAGATTAATCCGGCCGCGGCGCAAAGCTACCGACAGTTATTATCAGACCCCAGCACAAAAGTAATCAATACCGGTACTGATGCCCAGCGTGTAAAGCGCATTGGCAACCAGCTTGCCGCGGCAATTGACAATTATTTAAAGGCCAACGGTTACGGCGACCAGTACAATTATCAATGGGAGTTTAACCTGATACAAAGTAAAGAGGTAAACGCCTGGTGCATGCCTGGCGGTAAAGTTGCTGTGTATAGCGGTATATTACCTTTAACACAAACCGATGCGGGTTTGGCCACTGTTATGGGCCACGAAATTGGACACGCCATTGCTCACCACTCGGCCGAAGCGCTTTCGCAGCAAATGGCTGTGCAGGCGGGCGGTGCCGCAGTTAGCGCTGCAACGGGCAATAAATCGCAAACTACACAAGCCATTATAGGTACACTGTATGGCGTTGGTGGCCAGTTAGCAACATTAAAATACTCAAGGGATAAAGAAAATGAGGCCGATAGATTAGGTTTAACCTTTATGGCTATGGCCGGTTACGACCCGCGCCAGGCGGTTAGCTTTTGGCAGCGCATGGCCGCCCAAAATCAAGGCGCCCCGCCAGAGTTTTTAAGCACACACCCCAGCGATGCTACCCGTATTGCCAATATTCAAAGGCTGATACCTGAGGCACTGAAGTATTACAAAGGAAGATAAGAAGTTACAGTATAAACATTCAAAAGGTCGCAGAGATTTATACTTTGCGGCCTTTTGTGTTTTAGCTATGTAAATTGCGAAGCGCAAATTTACTCACCCGGTCTCTGCTTCGCTCGACCACCCTCTGTGCTGTGCAAGAGGGTAAAATAAAATCTCTCCTCACCCTCTTTGCGCAGCAGAGAGGACCGCGCACGCAGTGCCGCGGGGTGAGTAGAAATAGGCAATAGATCATAAACAAACCTTGTCTTTCACCGTTTTAACATCATGCCCACCTCTAAATCCCGCTTTCTTACTGCCCAATGGCGCAACCTGGTAATGCTTAATTATGAGGTTGACCCCGAGATATTGAAACCCTACTTACCTGCCGCCACAGAGATAGACCTGTGGGAGGGGAAAGCGCTGGTAAGCATGGTAGGCTTTATGTTTAAAGATACCCGGGTGCTCGGTATTAAGTGGCCGTTCCATGTAAATTTCGAGGAAGTGAACCTGCGCTTTTACGTACGCCATTTTGATGGAAAGCAATGGAAACGCGGCGCAGTATTTATCAGCGAAATAGTGCCAAAAAGCATGATCGTGCTTATTGCCAACAACCTGTATAAAGAGCACTACCGGGCACTACCTATGCGGCATGCGATCACTAAAGATGGAGCCAGTCATACCCAGTTTTTATATGAATGGAAACTTAAAGGCAAATGGAATAAACTTGGCGCTACGGTGCGCAACAGCCTTACCCAGATAAATGCAGGCAGTGCCGAAGAATTTATTTTTGAACATTACTGGGGTTATAACCGCCTTACCGACCGCAAAACCATGCAGTACCAGGTAGAGCACATTGCCTGGCAAATTGCCGAAGTAAAGGATTTTATTTTCGAAGCGGATATCAAGGAGTTGTATGGTGATGCCTTTGTGCCGTACCTGAGCGTAAAGCCCTTTTCGGTCTTTTGGGCAAATGGGTCCGAAATAGCCGTTAGGATAGCGGATAAGTTATTGTTGGATCCGGTGTTGCCGGGATAAGTAACTTTGTCAGTCTGAGCTTGTCGAAGACCTAAACGCTTTGCGAATGGTTCTGCAATTCGCCATTACTATTAACTTTTACCCGCTACCCCCAGTACTTCCAAAACAGCTTTCGCTTTAAGTAAACATTCCTCGTATTCTTGCTCTGCATTGGCGTGATACGTAATGGCGCTGCCTACATGAAGGGATAGATACTTTTTCGTGGAATTATAAAGCAGCGTACGTATCACTACGTTAAAATCAAAATCACCATCCGGACTGAAATAACCTATCGCTCCGGAATATACACCGCGTTTACTGCGTTCGTACTGTTCCATTAGCCGCATGGCGCTTATTTTTGGCGCACCCGTCATGCTGCCCATAGGGAAGGTGTTTTTGATGGCATCCACAGACGTTACTTCATTCCTCAATTCGCACACTACAGTTGATACCATCTGGTGCACCTGCTTAAAGCTTTGAATATTGTAAAGGTTTTCGGTTTTAACGGTGCCGGGTTTAGCCGAATGGGTCAGGTCATTCCGTACAAGGTCTACTACCATTACATTTTCCTGCAGTTCTTTGGGGTGGTTGCGCAACTCTTCGATGATGGTTTTATCTATAACCTCGTCATCATCACGTCTGGCGGTACCCTTTATTGGTTGGGAGATTAGCTTGCTGCCCCGCTTCGCCAAAAAACGCTCTGGGGAAGCGCACATGATATAATTGCCCTTCCATTTGAAAAAGGCAGAGAAGGGCGTAGGCGATAGGTCATTTAAATTATTAAAGATAGACAATGGCTCTATCACTGTATTATCCGCGTAAAATTCCTGGCAAAAATTGGTTACATACATATCACCGCGGATAATATGTTGTTTTATCTTGTCAACAGTTTCCACGTATTCCGGCCTGCTGAAACGCGGCTGCAGGTTAATAGTCGGCTGCTGCTTACCATTTACGAGTTCGAATCTCGTACATGCCTCCAATATTTGGTTTTCGTTTTCGCCAATTATCTCAACAGTATTTCCTTTGATGCTGATGAGGATTTCCGGCGCGAAAAAGTACATATCCGGAAATTGAAGCCGATCGGGATTGTCTGACTGAAGGCCTTCTATTTCGTTCTTCAGGTCGTAACCAAAAAAGCCTGTTAACCAGCCGGGGTTGTTATTCTTAAATGCCGAAAGTCGCTCAAAAGCGTTACCGGAATTTGCCATAAGTTCGGCTCTGGCACCAACGGCTATCAGCGTATCGAATTTACCATAGGGGTCGGTAAAACTGTTGCTATCAAGGTAACACAGGGTGTCAAAGTTTGAGGCCCAGGCAAGCGCTTTTTGTTTAAATAATGCTATGTCGGTTACCTCGGTTATCACATGGCAAATTTAATAGTTATAAACCTTCTTTCTCTTTCATCCAGGTGTCAAATCCCTTTTTTTGATTGTGAAGAGTTATGGTTATGAATATGGCAGGTAGCAAACCTAAAGAAAAGTTGAAAAGTAAAAATAAAACAAATAATATCATCACACCATAGATACAATAGCCAAGGCGTTTCCGGTCTTCATCGTATAATTCATAACCGGATAGTTTGATGCCTAAAAAAGAACAGTAAAGTAGCAATGCCCACGATATAAGCATTAAATAAATTTGGTAACCGTTGTTATAAGTCAATGTAAACAACAGCAATAAAACCCCTAACAAACAGCATACTAAAGAAATATATGAAGCGATCTTAAGTGTGGATGGCTTAAACATGATGGTTGGTTTAGTTTTTAAATATAATAGATTTTCAACAAAAAGCCCCGATAAAATCGAGGCCTTTTGTATTGTTTTATAAGGTGTGCTTATTGCAATACCAAAGTCTGTTTCCTGTCCGGGCCAACAGATAGCCATTTTACAGGCACTTCAAGTTCAGCCTCCAGAAATTTAATATAGGCTTGTAGTTTTTCAGGGATTTCGTTTAGTTCGGTAATGCCGGTAAGGTCTTCGTTCCAGCCGTCAATTTCTTTCAGCACCGGGTGTGCGTCAACCGAGCAAATATCGTAAGGCATATAGTCAATTTGCTCGCCCAGGTAGTTGTAGTGGGTGCAGGCATATATCTTATCAAATCCGCTTAGTACATCGGCCTTGGTCATTACCAGTTGTGTTACACCGTTAAGCATAATGGCGTATTTAAGTGCCGGCAGGTCTATCCAGCCGGTACGGCGCGGCCTGCCTGTAGTAGCGCCAAACTCGTGCCCTATACGGCGCAGTTCTTCGCCCATTTCGTCGTTAAGTTCGGTAGGGAAGGGGCCGCCGCCTACACGGGTACAATACGCCTTAAAAATGCCAATCACATCGCCAATTTTGCTCGGGGCGATACCTAAACCGGTACAAGCGCCGGCCGCGGTAGTGTTTGACGATGTAACAAACGGGTACGAGCCGAAATCAATATCAAGCATAGCGCCCTGTGCGCCTTCGGCCAACACTTTTTTGCCCTGTTTAATATAGTTGTTTACCAGGTGTTCGCTATCAACCAGCGGGAATTGCTTGATCAGTTCAACTGCTTCAAAAAATGCCGCTTCGCGCTCGCTAAAATCAGCCACTTCGCCATACATGGCTTGCAGCATCGAGGTGTGTTTATCAACCAGTTTCTGGTAGCGATCTTTAAAATCGGGCAGGGTAATATCACCAATACGTAAACCATTGCGGCCGGTTTTATCCATATAAGTTGGGCCTATACCTTTTAAGGTCGATCCAATTTTGCCATCGCCCATTTTCTTTTCAGAGGCCGCGTCAAGCAACTGGTGCGTTGGTAATATCAGGTGAGCCTTTTTTGCTATCTGCAGGTTTTTTTTCGCCAGCAGATCGTGGCCTGCGTCTTTCAGTTTATCAAGCTCTTTTTTTAAGGTGATGGGGTCAATAACAACACCGTTACCTATCAGGTTCATGGTGTTATCAAAGAAAATGCCCGAAGGGATGGTGTTTAAAACAAACTTTTTGCCTTCAAACTCTAAGGTGTGGCCGGCATTTGGCCCGCCCTGAAAACGTGCTATCAGGTCGTAACCCGCACTTAACACATCAACAATTTTACCTTTACCTTCGTCGCCCCACTGGAGGCCTAATAATACGTCAACAGCCATTAAATGATACTTTTCTTGAAATAAGTTTTAAATGAGATTTGTGTGATTACGATACCTTTCTGTCGCAAAAACCATTGCGAAGCTTTATGCAGTTACCGTATAAATTTAGTGAGTGGTGTTTAATATCGAACTTTAAGATATCGCCCATCATGCTCTGGATCTGCTGGATACGCGGATCGCAAAACTCAACTACCTTGCCGCAATCGATACAGATAATATGGTCGTGCTGTTTGTAGCCGTACGATTTTTCGAACTGGGCCATGTTTTTGCCAAACTGGTGCTTGGTTACCAGGTCGCACGATACCAGCAATTCAAGGGTGTTATAAACGGTAGCACGGCTAACACGGTATTTTTTATTTTTCATGTGGATGTATAACGATTCCACATCGAAATGATCGCTCCTCGAGTAAATTTCTTCGAGTATGGCAAAGCGCTCGGGGGTTTTCCTCAGGCTTTTATTTTCAAGGTAGGCCTCAAAAATCTTTTTTACCAACGCAATGGTTTCCTGTACAGGCATAATGTTAAATTAACAAAGCAAAGGTATAATAAAATATAATATAGAGTCAAAAAACAAGAGTCAAGAGCCAAGAAAATGACATTCGGTCTTGGCGCTAGTTTCTAATATCTTACCTCTTTTATGATGCTTTTTCTATAGCCGAATCAAACCGGGTAACACCGGTAATACCTTTTACCATTTTTAAGTTACGTATCAGGTTATCCAGGTGTTGCGTGTCGTTTACATACACCATTAATGATCCCTCAAATATCCCGTTATCGCTATCCACTGTTATCGAACGGATATTAACCTTAAAATCCTGCGATATTACGGTGGTAAGCTTGTTTATCAGGCCTACATCGTCAATACCGGTAATACGCAAGCCGGTTAAGAAAGCCAGCTCCTGCTGGTTGGTCCAACGGGCCTTAACAATGCGGTAGCCATAATTAGCCATTAATTTAGCGGCATTAGGGCAATTGGTACGGTGTATTTTAATGCCGTCGCTCACCGTTACAAAGCCAAACACATCGTCGCCGGGGATAGGGTTACAGCAATTTGAGAGCTTATAATCTATCTTCTGCAGGTCCTCGCCAAAAAGCAACACATCGCTATCCTTGGTTTTTATATTTTTTACCAGGCTTTGTAACTGCTCGTGCTCAATTTTATCCTGCGGCTTGTTCTCAATGGTTTTTTCAGATGCCTGGTACTCCTTCAGGTCCTTCATATCAATGAGCCCCTTGGCTACATTGTAAAAAAGGTCCTGTGTTGATGGCAGCTTAAAATAGTAGCTCAGCTTATGTATATTCTCTGAGTTGTAAGTTATTTTTAACGATTTAAGCTTACGCTCCAGTATCTCCTTACCGTCCTCAGCAATTTTGCGTCGTTCTTCTTTAAGTGCCGATTTGATTTTGGCCTTGGCTTTTGCCGTAACCACAAAGTTCAGCCAATCCTCTTTAGGGGTTTGCTTTCCGGAGGTTATGATCTCTACCTGGTCGCCGTTCTGCAATTTATAGCTTAGCGGCACCAGTTTATGATTAACCTTAGCGCCGATGCAGCTTGCGCCAACATCGGTATGTATCTCAAACGCGAAATCAAGCGCCGTGGCGTTCAGCGGTAATTGTATCAAAGCGCCCTTTGGTGTAAAAATGAAAATCTCGTCGCTAAACAGGTTCATTTTAAAATCGTCAAGGAAGTCGAGCGCGTTAGAGTCGGGATTCTTCAGCATATCCCTAACCTTTTGCACCCAAAGGTCCAAACCGCTATCGGTTGATGATTCTTTGTATTTCCAGTGCGCCGCAAAGCCTTTTTCAGCAATCTCGTTCATGCGTTTAGTACGTATCTGCACTTCAACCCATTGCCCCCGGGGGCCCATAACCGTAGTATGTAACGATTCGTAACCGTTTGCCTTCGGCGATGATATCCAGTCGCGCAGCCTGTCGGGGTTAGGGCGGTAAAGGTCGGTAACTATCGAGTAAGCTTTCCAGCAATCGGCTTTTTCATTTTCTGGTGTACTGTCCAAAATTATCCTGATGGCAAAAAGGTCGTAAACCTCCTCAAACGGGATCGCCTTTTTCTTCATCTTGTTCCAGATGGAGTGGATGGATTTTGGGCGGCCGAATAATTCGCCGTGCAGGTCCTGTCCCTCCAGTACCTTTTGTACCGGCTCAATAAAATCGCGGATAAATTTTTCGCGTTCGGCCTTCTTTTCGTTCAGCTTGTTTTTAATGAACTGGTAGGTCTCGCGTTCCATGTATTTCATAGAAAGGTCTTCCAGTTCAGATTTTATAGCATATAAACCCAGGCGGTGGGCAAGCGGTGCGTACAGGTATACCGTTTCTGACGAGAGTTTAAGCTGCTTATCGCGCGGCATAAACTCCATGGTGCGCATATTGTGCAGCCTATCGGCCAGTTTTATCAATATCACCCTTACATCATCGGCAAGGGTAAGCAACATTTTTCGAAAGTTTTCGGCCTGTAACGAACTGTTGGTATCAAATACACCCGATATTTTGGTAAGGCCGTCAATGATCTTGGCAACCTTTTTACCAAACTCAAGCTCAATATCTTCCAGCGTAACATCGGTATCTTCAACCACATCGTGCAGCAATGCACATACTATAGATGTAGTGCCCAGGCCAATTTCTTCGGCGGCTATCTGCGCCACGGCAATTGGGTGGTATATATACGGCTCGCCGCTTTTACGGCGCATATCTTTGTGGCTCTCCAACGACATTTCAAACGCCTTGCGTATCATCCGCTTATCGCCCTTTTGCAAGGTAGATTTACTGGCGCGCAGCAATGCCCGATACCTTTTCAGTATCTCCTTTTTCTCAGCTTCCAGGTCAATCACTAAATCTTTCATGTATCAGTGTGTATCTCCTACTATCATAAACCTGTAACAATATTTATTATTGCAGGTTATTATAAAATAACAAAATAAAATGCGTTAATTTTGTATCTGGTAAAAATATGAAATTAATTGTTTCGCTATTGTTGTTTTGTTGCGTGGCCGGTGGCTTAAAGGCCCAGGATGAGCGACCCGCACCACCGGTTATACTTGGCAAAAATGATACCATTAAGGTGTACATGACCAAGCTCGACGGCGAGATGGTGCCCTGGATTGTGGAGCCGGAGGTACGCATTGTTGATACCCGCATTTTTGCCAGCGAGCAAGACAGGCTTAATTACAGGCGGTTGCGCTATAATGTTATAAAAGTGCTTCCTTATGCGCGTTTTGCAGGCCAGCGCTATCGGCAGTTGCAGCGCGACCTTGCCCTTACCGGCGACAAAAAGAAGCAAAAGGAATTAATGAAGGCCTGCGAAAAGGAAATAAAAGACCTGTTTAATAAGGATATAAAGAACCTGTCAATTAGTCAGGGCGAGGTGCTTATAAAACTGGTGAGCCGCGAAACCGGCAACACCAGCTATGCTTTAGCGAAAGAGTTGAAGGGTGGGTTTAATGCTTTCCTTTTCCAGTCTGTAGCCCGTTTGTTTGGGCACAATCTTAAAGAAACTTACGACCCCGCTGAGCAACGCGATATCGAAGCTATCCTGCTTGAAGCAGGCTATGTTTCCAGTTCAAATTAAATGGATAAAAGCAACATTTACAGCTTTACAGTTGAAAAACTGGACGGCGAACCTATTACCCTGGCGGATTACAGCAATAAAGTACTGCTTATAGTGAACACTGCATCGCAATGCGGCTTTACACCACAGCTTCAGGATCTTGCAAACCTGAAAACCGAATTTGCCGGTAAGGATTTTGAGATACTGGCTTTTCCATCAAATGATTTTGGCGGGCAGGAGCCGCTGGAGGGCCAGGAAATATCTGCCTTTTGCGCCAATTATGGCAACAACTTCCCCATATTTGAAAAAATAAGGGTGAGGGGACCATATGCGCACCCGTTGTTTAAGTTTTTGGCTGATAAAAAAGAGAACGGCAATATCAACTCAAAACCACGATGGAACTTTCATAAATATCTTATTGACCGCAATGGCCATGTAGTTGATTTTTTTTACCCCTTTACCAAACCTACAACCTCTAAAATAAGAAAACGGATACAGCGCCTGCTGGCTACCGAACCTAAATAATTACGCTTTTTTATGCTTAAATTAGATATTTTAGTTTTACCGGTACATCCCGACGACGCCGAACTGGGCTGCGCCGGTACCATTTTAAAACATGTGCAACTTGGCCACAAAGTTGGCATTGCCGACTTAACCCGCGGCGAATTAGGTACCCGCGGTACTGCTGAGATACGCGACCAGGAGGCTGCAAAGGCAGCTGAAATATTAGGCCTAACCATTCGCGAAAACCTGGAACTTCCCGATGGGTTTTTTGAGAACACCAAACAGTACCAGTTAAAGGTAATTGAGGCCATACGCCGTTACCAACCCGAAATAATTATTACTAACGCCTACCACGACCGCCACCCCGACCATGGCCGGGCCAACGAATTGGTAGAGGCATCGGCCTTTTTATCGGGCTTACGACGTATAGAAACTTTTGAGCGGGGCGAATTGCAGGAGCCGTGGCGCCCGACGCAGGTGCTGCATTTTATACAAGACCGTTACATTAAACCCGATATAATTGTTGACGTTACCGAATTCTGGGAAAAGAAGATTGAAAGTATTTACGCTTACGGCTCGCAGTTTCACAATCCTGAATGGAATGAAGATGAGCCCCAAACGTACATCTCATCGCCCGATTTTATTGAACAAATACAAGGCCGGGGTCGCGAATTTGGCAAAAGCATTAACGCCAAATACGGCGAAGGTTTTACCTCAAGAAAGATCTTGGGTGTAGATAATTTGCTTGATTTGAGGTAGTTTGGAAGTAAATGGCTTTAGATTTTTACGATATTGGTGATAACAAAAGAACGCTGCGGCTATTTTCTGTTTCTGAGAATGACTTTCAATTTCTTAACGATGCTCTATTGGAACTGAAAAAGTTAAGTGGTTTTAACATCGATTATTATGGAACGACAAGAATTTACAGTCAACAGGTCCAGGTGCTCTCTACATACATTCAAAATATCGCGAGCGAACTAAAGGACTTTGGGAATGAAAAGATTAAAAAAGATTCTTTGATGCAACTTAATAAATACCTTTGCAAGGTTAAGGATGGGTTTCTGATTATAGGAGATTAAATCAAATAACATAAACCAAAAAGGCCGCTCAATTGAGCGGCCTTTTTTTGTTTAATAGTTTGAACTTAAACCCCTACGTATTCGAAGCGGTTATTTTCGTTGCTTCTTTCGCGCTTCAGCTTGTTTTCTTTCGCAAGCTTTAACAGTATGCCCGATAGTTCGGATGTTTTAAAGTCCGAATCGAATTTCTCCTTGCAATAATCTGCTATGGATGATATCGAATGCGGTGTTTTAAAGTAATCGCTTGATAGCAATTGGTTCAAAACCTTGGTAGCGCCTGGCTTTTTGCGGCTCTGTGTCAGTTCATTTACCTCGTTTCCCCTCGATGGCCTGCGGCCCCTCTTATTGAAAATTTCAGTTCCTTCCGTATCCACCCGCTCTGTTTCCATAATCTCGTCTAATAGCCTGTCTACAACTCTAACTTGCACGGCTTCAGACTGGAAAGAATTAACAACCTCAGCAATTTCTGTAAGTTGTTTTTTTAATTTTTCAATTTGTCTGCTCATTATATTAAATATCCCCTTCTACTATATCTACGTTCTCAAATGTATATATGTAACATCATTTGATATAATATTAACGCGTTTGCGCAATTATAGTATTTGATAAATAAAAAAAGCGCCGGTTTGTGTTAAAACCGGCGCTTGTAGCAATATTATTACACTTTTATTATAGTTGAGTTAATATTTTTTCAAGCATATTCATACCCTCGTCAATATGTTTGTTTTCCATGATCAGCGCCGGCCTGAAACGTATGCTTTTGTTGCCGCAGCCCAGGTACATAATATTATTTTGCAAACCTATGTTGATGAACATATTACGCGTATTGCTATCAGGAAAATCGAACGCGGTTAATAAACCCTTACCGCGCACGTTACTGATCATGCTGTTTTTCTGCGCGATGTTTTTTAAGCTGGTTTGCAAATACTCGCCGGTTCGGGCGGCATTATCGCAAAGGCCGTCCTCTTCAATGATCTCCATTATCTTTGCCGATCGTACCATATCAACCAAGCTGCCGCCCCAGGTTGAGTTAATGCGCGATGAAACCCGGAACACATTGTTTTCTACCTCATCTACTTTTTTGCCGGCCAGTATGCCGCACACCTGCATCTTTTTGCCAAAGGCCAGTATATCGGGGCGGGCGTTTTCACCAAAGTGCTGATGCAGCCAAAATTTGCCGCTAAGGCCAACCCCGGTTTGCACCTCGTCGTATATCAGCATCGCTTCGTTCTCGTTTGCAAGCACCCTTAACTGTTCCAGAAACTCCTGCCTTACATGTTTATCACCGCCTTCGGATAATACAGGCTCTATAATTATGGCGCAAACATCGTCGGGATTATCCGCAAAGGCTTGCTTGATCTGCGCTATCGACCTTGCTTCGCGGGCCAGCAGGTCGCCCATGTTGCTATCAGTAAGCGGGAAGTGTATCTCGGGTAACGATACCCGCGGCCAGTCGAACTTGGCAAACCACTTGGTTTTAACGGGCTGTGTATTGGTTAAACTTAAAGTATAGCCTGACCGGCCGTGAAAGGCATTTTCAAAGTGTATTACCTTAAAGCCTTTTTCGGTAGTGATGCCTTTAGCAAAATTTTTCTGAACCTTCCAGTCCATAGCTACTTTAAGCGCGTTCTCGATAGCCAGCGAGCCTCCTGCTATAAAAAAAGCGTGCGGTAAATAATCGGGGATACCAACACGGTCAAATGTTTCTACAAACTGGGCGTATTGCTCGGTATATATATCAGAATTCGACGGGTTGGTTAATGCCGCCAGCATCAGGTTTTTTTTAAAGTTTTCGTCGTTCAGCATTTTAGGGTGATTATAACCCAGCGGTACCGAGGCGAAGCAAGTAAAAAAATCTAAAAGGGTGCGGTTGTTCTTTGAATCGTAAATATGGACGCCCTGGCTTTTTTCCATATCGAAGGTAAGGTCGAAACCATCGGCCAGGATATGTTTGCTAAGGGTAGCCAAAACGTTTTGCGGAGTTACGTGCAATTTGTGCATAAAGGATGAAAATTGGTTATACAAAGCTAACAAAAAGGCCTAAATAACAATAATTTAAAGGTTTTTATACCGATTGACTAAAAAGTAACTTTAAACGAACTAAACCTATTTTTTGTACTGAACAGCTTATTGGTATACCGATAACGATGTGCAGATGTGCAGATTTTAGATGTGCAAATGAGCGCAAAAAGGCACAGTTATGTAATATGAATTGTGACGTTGGAAGACAAAATATCTGCATATCTGCACATCTGAAATCTGCACATTTACACAAATTTATCCTTCATACCCAGCAAACCCCAAATGCCTCCACTGTGGATGGCCAGTATTTTACTGCCGGGTGCAAAGTGATTTTTAGCGGCAAGATCATATATCGCATAAAGCATTTTGCCGGTGTAAACAGGTTCTATCAGCACCCCGGTATCAGCAACAAACTGTTTAATAAATTGAATAAGCTGCGGATCGGTTTTAGCATATCCGCCAAAATGGTAACCAGTGTGCAATGTATATTTTGCGGGAACGCTCAAAAAGCGGTCGATCTCATCTCGAATAAACTCACCATTTTTAAAGACCGGAACTGCGTTAAAATGGGTAAGTAAAACATTTAAGGTTATGCCATTTATAATGCCCGCCGCTGTTGTACCGGTGCCGCATGCACAAAAAATATGATCGTAAGTTTCCGTAAGCTCGTTAACCAGTTCGCTGCAGCCTTGCGCGCCTTCGGCAGATGCACCACCCTCGTCAATAAAAAAAGCGTTTTCATCACTACCGAAAACGTCGTCAAACAAAGCTTTTTTATCACGATAACTGTCGCGATTGGTATATATCAACTGCATGCCGTGCAGTTTGCACAAGAACAAGGTATCGTTTTGCACGTCTTCGCCGCGCACAAAGCCCGTGGCTTTAAAACCAAATTTAGCTGCCGCCGCTGCTGTTGCCAGTAAGTGATTGGAAAACGCCCCGCCAAATGTTACCAGGTGGGTTTTGTTTTGCGCCCGCGCACTTCGCAGTACGTACTTTAGCTTGCGCCATTTGTTGCCCGATATCATGGGATGGATAAGGTCGTCGCGTTTGATAAAAACCTTAAGCCCTTTATCAATAAACAGCGTATTGTTGATTTGCTGAACGGGGCTGTATATGTCGAGGCTGATATCCACATTGCAAACTTATAAAGTAAAGCTGACATATTGTTATAGCGCCTTTGGGCTTAACCTTAATAACGTTACTTTTGCCACATGATCGACGAGACCGCCATAACCGAGAGCGATGAACAGGACCTATTTGAGCACCTGCGCGTGGTTGTTGATAAGGGCCAGTCGTTGTTACGGATAGATAAGTTTTTAATGCACCGGGTGGAGAACGCGTCGCGCAACCGGATCCAGAATGCGATAGAAGCGGGCAACGTGCTGGTGAATGACAAGCTTGCCAAATCAAGTTATAAGGTAAAGCCCCAGGATATAATATCTGTAGTGTTGCCGCACCCGCCGCGCGATACCGAAGTTTACCCCGAGAACATTCCCATTGATATTGTTTACGAGGACGATGATGTACTGATAGTGAACAAACCTGCCGGTATGGTAGTGCACCCGGGTTATAATAACTATACGGGTACGCTGGTAAATGCGCTGGTGTATCATTTTCAGCAATTGCCGACCCTGCCGGGTAACGATGGCCGCCCGGGGCTGGTGCATCGCATTGACAAGGATACCAGCGGCTTGTTGCTCATCAGCAAAAATGAGCGCAGTATGAACTACCTGGCCAGGCAGTTTTACGACCATACCATCAATCGTAAATATATTGCGCTGGCCTGGGGTGATATTGAGCAGGACGGCACCGTTACAGGCTATATAGGCCGCAGCGTGAACGACCGAAGGGTAATGTCGATATACGACGACCCGGAGAAAGGTAAGTGGGCTGTAACGCATTATAAGGTGCTTGAGCGTATGGGTTATGTCACCCTTATTGAGTGCAAACTTGAAACCGGCCGCACGCACCAGATCCGTGCGCACATGAAGCATATTGGCCACCCGCTGTTTAGCGATGCTATGTACGGCGGAGATAAAATTTTGAAAGGTACCGTATTTAGCAAGTACCGCCAGTTTGTCGAAAATTGCTTTGAGATAATGCCACGTCAGGCCCTGCATGCAGCTTCGCTCGGGTTTTTACACCCGTCGCTTAAAAAGAATATTTATTTTGAAGCACCGTTACCGGCTGATTTTACAGCAGTATTAGAAAAGTGGCGTAAGTATACCAGCGCCAATGTGCCGGGAGACATACAAACAGAAAACAATTAAATATTTTTGCAATCTTAATTGCCCAAATAACGTTAATAGCACTGATATTAACCGTTTGAAATCCGCAAATTTGCACACCAAAATCAGTACATTCATAAATGCCGCCGCTGTATATAAATTTTAACGGAGAGATACTGCCTGCCGACAGCTTATTGCTTAGTATTGCCAACAGGGCATTCAGGTACGGCGACGGCTTGTTTGAAAGCATGCGGCTGATGAAGGGAAAACTCAAATTCCCCGAACTGCACGCCGAGCGCCTGCAAAAAGGCATGAAAGCTTTGAAGATGGATGGCTACTCGCAAGCCGATAGCTGGTTTTTAAAAGAAAAGGCAGAAGAGCTTGCCCGCCGCAATAAAATAAAGCATGGCCGCCTGCGCCTCACTGTGTTTCGGGACGCAGGGGGGCTTTACACGCCCACTCAAAACAAAATGGCGTATTGTTTGGAGATACAGCCGGTAGATGAGCCGCGATATTTTTTGAACGAGCGCGGCCTGATCATGGATGTATATACCGAACTGCCCAAGCCGTTAAACTGGTTATCAAACATCAAAACCTGTAATTCGCTTTTGTATGTAATGGCGGGGATATTTAAACAGCAAAATAAGCTGGATGAAGTATTTTTAATAAACCAGAACCGCTACCTGTGCGAAGCCAATAGCGCTAATATATTTGTGTGGTATCAAAATCATTTGTACACGCCGGCCTTAAGCGAAGGCTGTGTAGAAGGGGTAATGCGACAGGTAGTAATGAAACTGGCCCGCGAGAATAACATCCCGGTTACCGAAGCCCAGATAAACCCCGAGATACTAAACCAGGCCGACGAAGTATTTTTAACCAATGCCACGAAAGGCATACAATGGGTAATGGGTTATGGGGTAAAACGCTATTTTAACCGCATCAGCAAAGCGCTGATGGATGAGTTAAATAAGGTGTAGGAAAGCGAATACGCAGGCTATTAACGGGTTGCTTATTCAATTTTTTGGTAGTTAGGCCACCCAGCATTTGTACCGAAGCACTTTTACCCACTCGCCATTTACTAATTTAAAAATATACAGGCATCCTCTATCGCTATCATTTAAGCCTATCAATACAAAAGTTCTATCGCTGGAGAAAACTGGTTTTGTGAAATGATAGAAATGCTTTTCCTCAATGGAAAAGCTCTTTTCGTATTGTTCAATGGCTTTTGCTTCCTCTATTTTTAGCTGTTGGGCAGAATAGCCGGTTTTTTGTCTAACAGGTATTATTCCTTTGTTTCGATAACTTCGCATTACCGCATCGGGAGTTTTAAACGGCAAACGACGGATTATTCTATAGCTATTAGTGTATTTCACCGGGGCTTCCAGAGCGATTTTAGCTTTAATAATATTATAATCGCTCCATATTATTCTTCCTGTATCATTTGCTACGTTTTTAACAAAATCGCTTAATGGTATTTCTTGCGCTTTGGAAATACCTTTTAGCTCATTTAAATCATATTTATCGAACTTTGGCACTTCTCCAAATTCATGCAGATAATAAAATTTTGCTTTAGGGTCTACAACTTGTTTATAAACCGTATTGATCAATTTAGCTATCAATGTATCGGCAGATGCTTTGACATTTGCTATCATTACGATGAATAGTAGTATCGTCAGGCAAAACTTGTTCATTTTTACAATTTTACACCCCTCAAAAACTCCTCTATACCCATACGTTTTTTGCCCTCTAACTGCACATCCGTTACGCTGATAAAACCATCCCTGGCGGCAAATTTTAACCGTGTTTTGTTATCGGTTACAAAACCGCCCGCCGCGATGCCGGGTTCGCCGGGCTCATAGGTAGCGTTATATATCTTCAGCACTTTATCGTTTAAAATGGTGTAGGCCGCAGGGGATGGGCTTAACCCGCGTATTAAATTATAAACGCGTTCAACCGGCTGGGTAAAATCTATCAGGCAATCGGTCTTAAATATTTTGGGCGCGTGTTTCAGCTCTGTGCCAGCGGCTAATTGTTCCTGCGGGTGCTCGTTATATTTGCCGCTTTCAATCCCTTTTACAGTTTTAACTAACAGGCCAGCACCCTTGTTCATCAGGCGGTCGTGCAACTCTCCGGCTGTTTCAGTGCCGGTAAGGGTAACCTTTTCGGTAAACAGGATGTCGCCCGTATCAATCTCATGTTTTAAAAAGAAGGTGGTAACGCCGCTTTCCTTTTCGCCATTAATGATCACCCAGTTGATGGGGGCGGCGCCCCGGTATTGCGGCAATAGGGAAGCATGGAGGTTAATGGTACCCTTTGGCGGCATGTTCCAAACTGCCTCCGGCAGCATCCTGAATGCAACAACCACTTGCAAATCAGCTTTAAGGGCGGCTAATTCCGCTAAAAACTCCGGATTTTTAAGCTTTTCGGGCTGCAACACCTTTATGCCCTTTTCTTCGGCATATACCTTAACTGCCGACTGGTTAACCTTTTGGCCACGCCCGGCGGGTTTATCCGGCGCGGTAACAACCGCCACAACATTACAACCTGCTTGTATCAAAGCATCAAGCGATGCAACGGCAAAGGCAGGGGTGCCCATAAATATGATCCTCATGTTGGCTTGCTCAGTTTAATTTAACAGTACTATTTGTATAATAAATATTTGCTGCGTGTAGCTTTAAATTTGGTTAATGCCGGTTCCCAGCTTTGGCGTATCTCAGCTTCGCTTTTACCTGCAATAATTTGTTTTCTTAACTCATCGTTACCGGCAAGCCGGGCAAAATAAGGGATAAAAAAATGCTCCTTATCGGGGTAAATTTTGTACATATCAATAACCCAGGCTAAATTAAGCTTTCCGCTTTTGCGGATGGTTTGCATATTGTAATTTTTAAGGTCAAGGCCATAACATACCTTGTCTTTAAGCGGTGGGTTATCACTCATGCCGGGTATGCTCACCGGTTTAAACGAAAAGCTATACTTCCCCTTAAGCATCGGACTGCCAATAACCTGGAAAGGGAACAGCGTGCCCCTGCCCAAACTAAGCGCCGTGCCCTCAAAAAAGCATATATGCGGATACAATAATATAGACTGTGCGCTGTTTAAGTTTGGCGACGGGCTGACAGGCAGCGTATAATCCATATCGCGTTGATAATTGGCTACTTTAATAATTTTAAGCTTGCATTGTACCTTGTTTTTTAACCAGCCTTCTCCATTTATCATCTGCGCGTATTCCGCTATGGTCATGCCGTGCAATACGGGTATGGGGTGCATACCTACAAACGACCGATAGCCCGCCGTGTCCAGCACGGGGCCATCCACATAAACACCGTTGGGGTTTGGCCTGTCCAATATCATCAGCTCGATATTGTTTTCGGCACAGGCCTCCATTACATAATGCAGGGTTGAAATGTATGTATAAAAGCGAGTGCCTACATCCTGAACATCAAATATCATCAGGTCGATGCCTTTCAGATCCTCAGGAGTTGGTTTGTTGTGTTTGCCGTAAAGCGATATAGCAGGCAGCCCGGTAACTTTATCAATCGTGTTATCGATCTCGGCGCCATCACTGGCATTCCCTCTAAAGCCATGCTCTGGGCCATATATCTTTTTTATGTTTACGCCCAGTTTCAAAAGGCTGTCAACAAGTGGGGTTTTATTGATGCCGATAACAGATGTCTGGTTTATCAGCATACCTATTTTACGGCCCTTAAGATAATCCAGGTAGGCGTCCAGCCTGTCGGCCGCAGGCAGTATAGGCGCCACTATCTTTTTTACCGCGATCTTTTTGGCGGTATTTTGCGTTGCCTTAGGCGATTGCGCAAAATTATCGCATTTAAAAAACAGCAGGCTTACTGCTATCAGTGGGGTATATAATTTGATGCCTATCATAGTTTTTTGATGTTAAAGCAAATTTAAAAGCAGTATGTTTAGTGTAAAAACGCATCTTTGCGAAGTTACAAAAATCATTTCAGCATTGAATTTCGCCAGGTTTATATCAAGTCGTATCACATTCAAGAGCAAGCGCACTTTCTCCAAATTAATTGTGCGCATAGCCATTATTGGTATTATGCTTGGCCTTGGTGTAATGATACTATCATTAGCTGTTATAAAAGGGTTTAAACAAGAGATACGCGAAAAGGTTAGGGGATTTGGTGGGGATATTCAAATTGTTAAAACAGATAACAATACCTCGTATGAAAAATCGAGCTTTACCGATAGCGCCGACGTGGTTAAAAATATCAGGCAGGTTAAACAGGTTGACGCGATCTATCCGTATGCTACCAAGCCGGGCATTATAAAGGCCAATAATGAAATTGAGGGTGTGGTACTAAAAGGGGTGGACAAACATTACAATTGGGATTATCTGAAAAAAGCCCTTGTAGCGGGTACAGTAATTAATTTTACCGATACAACCGATGTGCAGCTGCAGATAATGATCTCGCAGTTGACTGCCAGCCGGCTGAAGCTGAAAGTGGGGGACGACCTGAAAATGTATTTTGTACAGGAGCCTTTACGCCAGCGTAAGCTAAAGATAGTAGGCATATTTAACCTTGGTGTTGACGAGGTTGACAGAACCTTTGTAATTGGCGACCTGGCCCTGATAAAACGTTTGAATGACTGGAATAACGGCGAAATTGGCGGCTATGAGGTTAGAATAAAGGATTTTGACAAACTAAACGCCACTGCCGATTCGATTGATGATAAACTGCCGATTAAATTGAAATCGCACACCATTTTAGAGAACTACCCCACCATATTTGAGTGGCTGGATATGCTGGATGTGAACGCGGTAGTAATGCTGGTGCTGATGACAGCAGTAGCGGTGATTAACATGATATCGGCGTTGTTGATCATGATACTGGAGCGTACCGCCATGATAGGTATTTTTAAAGCTATGGGCGCCGGCAACTGGGTGATACAGAAAGTGTTTTTATACAATGCTGCCTACCTGATAGGTTTAGGCCTGGTATTGGGCAATATTTTGGGCCTTGGACTTGGGTACTTCCAGCAACACACGCACTTTTTCAAACTCGAGGAGGGATCCTACTACATGCGGTTTGTACCCATAAAAATAGTTTGGACGGATGTTTTGATGCTTAATTTAGGCACACTTATCGTCTGTTTGCTGGTGCTTATTATACCATCAATGCTGGTAACCCGCATAACTCCGGTAAAAGCCATCAGGTTTAAGTAAAAGGCCGCTATTTGCTAAGCAGCCTGTCTCAAAAAAGTTTTTGTCGTTAAAAAACAATGCAATTGATGCCCAGGCGTATCACTTCGGTATGAGCGCTAAATGTTGTATTGCCGGTGCCGCCAGCCATAGTACCCAAACTGCCGTTTAAATAATTACTAAGGCCATGGGCGTAACTAAGTGTAATACCTAAACGATCGTAGTGAGCAGCAACACCGAGTTTCAATCGGGTATCCATATTGATATTTTTGATATCGTTGTTTGTCTTATATTTTGTACCGTACGAATTTTTAGCCTCACCTTCGTCGTAAGCATCCGCAACATAAGCGAATTCTAAACCTGCCGTAATATCAAGCTTTATGTTTGATAAAACGAAACGCATGCCCGCGTATGGGTTGGCATTAAGATAATGGGCATTTACTGCTGATGAACCTGTTGCTTTTATAGGGAATGGTACAGCACTCCGGTTTATTTCGGTGATGGTAACCTTACTGTTTAGGTTATCGGTGCCAAGTTGTAAGCCTAAAATAAATTTCGATACTGTAATATATTGCCCCTGGATATAAATGCCATAACCTAACCCATTTTTACTGCCGTAAGGATTATTGGTATAATTAACCACTCCTTCGTTTATTGCGGAAGTTGAGGTAGCAGTGGAGCCTGAAAAATGCATTAGCCCGCCATTGACACCGAACGAAAATTCAGTAGCCTGGGCGAAAAGCTGGGTAGTGATAAAATAAAATAGAACAGAAAATAGTAGTTTCTTCATGTGTGTTATTCAATGTTTATTCTTAATAGGCGCGGAAAATTAGGCCCAACCTCATTATTTCACTGCGTGCGGTGTTCTGTGCGCCTTTAGTAGTTTCTACATAGTTGTTTAACCCGCGCGAATAACTGGCGGTAAGGCCTATCCTTTTATAATAGATCGCTGAACCAAACCTAACGCGACGATCAACAGATATATCTTCTACCTTATCATTGCCAGCCGTATATTTAATTTCGCTATTTGTGCGTATTTTTTGACGACTGCTTAACTTCACGCCAAAATCTAATCCGGGCATAAGGTCTATCTTTATATTATTTAATGAAAGACGATAACCCAGGTAAGGGTTTAAATTAAAAAATTGTTTGATCAGTGTGCTTGTACCATCGTAATGATAAGTTGTAGGGTAAGTGCCTTTCAACTCGTCGATATGTACCTGGCTTCGCAAATTTTCAATACCTGCCTGTAAACCGCCAATAATACCTGGTTTTGAAACATATTGCGCTTGCAACCCAAAACTATTGCTAAACCCACTTTTGTTACCATAAGGGTTGTTATCTCTTTTATCTATAGTGTTAGTTGGACTTGCAGATGGCCCGATGTAAGTGGTGGTTGTTACGTAGTTTCCAACGTAGTGAGAAAGGCCCGCACTTGCATAAATGCTAACCTCGATCTTTTGGGCAGATAGCTGCAGCGCAAATGCAACCAGCACTGCAACAAGTAAAATCCTCTTCATTAATCGTGATAATTGATAGGTAATATGCCCCTAATAACGGCAAAAAAACTGGCAGTGTAATTAAATAACAGAAACAATGCTGTTACAAGGTAATTATTTCTTTCCCTTAAAGCTGAACTTAAGGTTAACACCACCAGCGCCAAAACGGATGTCCTGGGCACCAAGGCCGCCAAGCGGATATTTTACAAAGGGTTCTACTATCAGCCTGTTTTTGCCCAAAGGATACCCAACTCCAAACGATAAATTGAGTGTTTTAGCAAAATAGAAACTGTTGAAGCTATTGTGGGCCGTTTGCTCGGTCTGGCTATTGGGTGCAATAGAAGTACCGTTGCTGTAATTATAACGATACGTATAACTTTCGTCAATAAAAGTGCCCGAGCTTACCCCTGCCAATATATAGGCATCTGTTTTTTGCGGATTAAACTCATACTTTATATTGATCGGGATATCAAGCCCTACCAGGCTTGCATTATAATTTTTAAACACGGGCACAAGCGCGGCCGCAGCGAACAGACTTGCTTGCTTTAACGGCGGCGCAGCCGCAAATACCTCGCCTTTCGCTGCTTGCGGCGCAGCGTTATTGTAATTTAAAGAATTTTGAGCCAACGCTATACCTGTAGATAATTTAAGGTTTTTACTCAGCTTAAAATCGGATGTAAACCCTGCACCGGCGTTTATCTGGTTTGTGCTGCCCTCGGCATAGTTAAAATAGGTAGCGGCATAAATGCTGAAGTTTACCTTTTTACTATGTTCGTTATCGTCGTCTTTCTGCTTTATAATTTGGCGTTTGTCCTCATTAAACATATCGGCCATGGTTTTTTTGGCTGAGGGCGAAGCCCCGTTATTGTTGGTGGCAGCAGCTGCTAACTGCGTTGCACCGTTTACGGTAGCTGGCTGAGCGCTGGCCATTTGCGGCTGGTTTGTAACGTTATTTATAACCTTTTGGCTATCAGAAGCAAGCCCCTTATTACTTGTTGTTGCAGGGTTTGTTTGTACGGTTTGCACAGGTTGTGCTGCAATAAACGCCGGTTGGGGGTGGTCAATTAATACATTTGAAGTTTGCCCCGCTTGCGTGATGCCCGTATTATTTGGATAAGATTTAACTGCAAAATGCCCATTGTTTGCTGGGTTACCAATGTTTTTATGAGTAACTGGCGTAGGGTTGTTGCCCGCAATAACAGGTTCAGGGTTGTTTATGATAGGCGCGGTCTGCTCCCCGGCAGTGTCAGTGCTAAAAGGTTGCCCGTTTTGATGTTTTACGGCGGACTTTACGGCAATACTATTTCCATCGGTACCACCATTATTGTACCACAGGCCGATACCTAAAAACACCAAAATAACGGCCGCGGCACTGCCCCACCATAGCCAGGTTATTTTCCGGCCTTTTTCTTCCACCGGAAATCTATTTTTCAACTGCGCCCAACCATGCTCAGCACCGGGGTGTTCATAGTCATCAAACACCTTCCTGATGTGGTTGGTTAGTTTATTATCAAACTGCTCATCCATGGTTTCGTGTTTCAGTTGTTAACAGGTGCCTTAATTTATCTTTAGCCCGGCTTAAATAAACCCTTGATGAGCTTGCCGGTAAATTCAATATTTTGCCTATCTCATCGTGGTTATAACCATCTATTTCGTACATGTTAAAAATTGTAAGCTGTATTTGAGGCAATTGCTTCATCAGCTTTAAAATATCCTGTGCATTTAAGTTTTCAATTATAGCGGCGTTATTACCAACGCCATAGGCATCTTCTATATCTGTGTTGCTTTGATGCTTTAATTCTTTACGGCGACGGTCGATAGCGGTGTTCACTACAATTGTGCGCAGCCAAGCCCTAAACGGTTTGCCGGCAGAATAAGAATTTATATTATTAAATATCTTGATAAAAGCATCGTTTACAACCTCTAAAGCATCGTCCTCGTTTAAACTGTAACGCATACTTACACCCATAGCATAGCCATAAAACTGTTTATATAGTAATTCCTGGTGTTTTATGCTGCCTGATTTACACTTACTGATTATTTCATCTTCAGTAACGCGGTGAAGTAAATGCATTAATTATGTTAATACTGCTTAAGCTGATTTATACAATACGCGCCAAAACCCTAAACGTTACAAACCCTGCAAATTTTAACAAAATACCAATAGCTTTAGCTATGCCAAACCATGGGTGCCTGAAAAGTTAAAACAATATTAATTAGCCTTTTTCAGATCGTACTGTAAGCTTAACGTATCACCGCTGTTTCTTACCATCTGCAAGATCTTGCCATCGTAAATGTAAAGGTACTCGCCGTTAAGATGGTTTTTTACAGGTACCCCGGTTTTTGGATAGGTGCTATCCATAAACAACATGCTGCTGCTATTAATGCCATAGTGGCCTTTGCTGCCTGCATGTACAGTTGTAGTATCGCCCAGCACATGATACCCAACACCCGGTTCAATCACTACTGTTAAGTTTGTTTTTACGGTATCAATGGTTGTCGCATTTTTTTCACGTGAAACACGCCTGAACTCGCCCGTATAAGAGCCTGACGGCTCCGGAACGGGTTGGTTGTTGTTATTAAAACAACCCGCAAGGGTTACCAAAAGGGGCAATAAATAAATCAGTCTTTTCATATCATCAGAATTACATCTTACATTACGTATATAATTTGAAAACGCTACAATAAAGCTATAATTATTTTACTTTTTTGGCCTCTTCCCAAAACACGTCCATTTCGGCAAGATTCATATTTTGCAGCTGCTTACCGCTTTCTTTTGCCTTATTTTCCAGGTACTGAAAACGCTTAATAAATTTGCGGTTGGTCTTTTCCAGGGCGTCTTCAGGGTTTATGCCAATAAAACGGGCGTAGTTTATCAGCGAGAACAGCAGGTCGCCAAATTCGCCTTCGGCCTTGTCGTGGTCAATAGCGCTTTCATTAACAACATTGTACTCATCCTTAAATTCCTGCAGTTCTTCTTCAACCTTAGCCCAAACCTGCTCCTTGTTATCCCAGTCGAACCCAACCCCTCGTGCTTTTTCCTGTATGCGCGAGGCCTTTACCAATGCAGGTAACGAAGCCGGTACACCACCTAAAACAGACCGGTTGCCTTCTTTAAGTTTTATTTGTTCCCAATTGCGTTTAACATCGTCTTCGTTGCTTACTTCAGTGTCGCTGTAAATATGCGGGTGGCGGTTTATCAGTTTATCGCAAATGCCGTTTAACACACCGGTAATGTTAAAGTCATTCGTCTCTGAAGCTATGCGCGAATAAAAAACCAGGTGCAGCATAATATCGCCCAGCTCTTTTTTAATTTCGTTCATATCGCCGCTTAATATAGCATCAGATAATTCGTAAGTTTCTTCGATTGTTAAGTGCCTCAGGCTTTCAAGCGTTTGTTTTTTGTCCCACGGGCAGTTCATCCGCAGGTCGTCCATAATGGTAAGCAGGCGTTCAAAAGCGCCGGATGGGGTGTTTGCGGTAATGGGTGCGGTAATTGGCATAGTATATTGTTAAATAACAAAGGTAGTGTTTCGGTTGTAGTTTTCACGGCCCTAAACGGGCCATAAATGGTCAATAAACGCCCCCAAAACGCCCCCCCCCCCCTATAAACTACTCACCGCTCTAAGCATTTCGCGTTTGCCGGGTGCGCCCGGCGCTTTTTGCACTTTAAGGCCCAACGCTTTTATAATGCGTTTAAGGTTGCCGGTAATGGCATAGGTAACAAATATACCCCCCGGCTTTAAAAAGTTAAGCGTATGGGCAATCGCTTCCTGGCTCCACATTTCGGGTTGGTGCGCCGCCGCGAAAGCGTCAAAATAGATCACATCATATTTGGCCGCCGACGAAAACCCGAGCAGGTCGCAGGCGGCTATGTGTAATTGCACATCATGATTAAGCTGTACAGCGCCTTGTAACGATGCATCATAATTTTGAAGAAAACTTTGCCATATGGGTGCAGGCACATACTGGTTATACCCCGTTTTGCCGATCATTTCGTTTGTTAATGGATAAGCCTCTATGCCGGTGTATTGCAGGGATATTTGCCGTTGGGTGCAAAAATCGGCAGTGAGCAAAAAGTTCAGTCCTGTACCAAAGCCTACCTCAAGCACCGATACACCTTTGTTACCTGTACCGCTGTTTTTTAAAAAGTACTGCAGGCCGGCTACAACAAATACATGCCTGCTCTCTTGCAGGGCGCCGTTGCGAGAGTGGTAGTTTTCGCCAACCACAGCGTTGTAAATGGTGTTTGAACCATCTGCAGTAGGTACTATCTGTAAATGCGAAACGGATGGGTCTGTGCTCATTCTCAAACAAAGAAAAGCATTAAGTTTAATTTTAACGAGTTATATCATTCGTTCGTTTCCGATAATATAAAGGCGATTCGCCGCTTCATTAGTTAACTCACCCCGACCTCGCTTCGCTTTGTCGACCCTCTTTGCTGCAAAGAGGGTGAAGAAACAAAAAAACTCCCCTCTTTGCGAAGCAGAGAGGGGCAGGGGGTGAGTAAAACTCGCCGCTTTGTTAGTTTACTCGCGGGGTGAGTAAATGGAGGGACAAAATCCGGAATTGAGCTATGCTGTCATGGCCAGCAGCCGGTTAAGCCTGTGGCAATAATCGGGCAGGCTTATCAGGCCTTTATCATATTCGGCAACCAATTCGTCAAGCTCCTTTTCAACAATACTGCGGGTGGTCTGGCCATTGCCCTGTGATGCTTTTAGCGCGTTTAATTTATGCTCTACCGACTTTTTTAGGTACAGTGGCTGCACGTCCTGTGCTTGCAATAACACCTTGTTTAACTTTTTCCTGTTCCGTTTGTCGAATTTGAGTATCAGATATACGATAATTGATCCTGCTATCAGGAAGTAAAAGAAATTTGCGGTTGATGCAGTAAAAAACTCGTTCATATAAATTGCCTTCTTCAATATCAAACTTTCGTGACAGGCGTTTCGGTTTTAATTATTACGAACATGATAAACAGAAGGTTGCATGTTTTTTAAATAATGTTTTAACGGGTTAAAACAGGTGGCCTATTACAAGCCCCGGCCAAAAAACTGAGGTTTAACATGCTTTGTGGTTAATTTTTAAAAACAATCCGTTTACATTTGCGCAATGTTACACAGGCACTTAAAAACAATCCTGAATTATTCTGTTGCTTTTATACTGATGCTGGGTGCATCGCCGGCATTTTCACAGGGTACGTATAAGTCAAAAAAAAAGGCTGCAACAACTGTTCGCTCCTTTAGGTTCAAAACGATAGTTATTGATGCCGGGCACGGCGGTAAAGATCCCGGCGCGCACGGCGCTTACTCAAATGAAAAAACAGTAGCCCTTAGCATCGCCAAAAAATTAAAGACCGCTATTAACAACGAGTTAAGCGACGTTAACGTGATCATGACGCGCAGTACCGATAAATTTATTGAACTGCACCGCCGCGCCGATATTGCCAATGATAATAAGGCAAACCTGTTCATCTCCATACATTGTAACTCGTCGCCGGGTAGGGTTGGCAAGCGCCGGGGCGTTTTGCTGCTGCTGTATGGTTACCATCGTAAAGATGAGCAAATGGAGGCCCTGCGCGAGAATGCGTCCATATTCCAGGAAAAGGATTATAAAAAGAAATATAACGGCTATGGTGAGGATGCCGCCGTAAATGCCATTATACTGGCCGCTTTTCAGCAACGTTACCGCAAGCAAAGTGTGCATTTTGGCAACCTGCTTAACCATGAATTTACCGTAAGCAACGGCCGCAAAAGCCTGGGTGTGCGCGAGCAGGGGGTATTGGTGCTACAGCAAAGCGGTATGCCGGGTATTTTGGTTGAAACCGGTTTTATCAATAACCCGTCCGACGAGAAATATCTCAATTCGGCCGCGGGGCAAAATGATATTGTGCAATCTATTTTAACTGCCATTAAAAAATATAAGCAAAGCTTTGAATAAAGTGCGGCGGTATTAGGTACAAAATTTGCGGGTTTTTGATAGCTTTACTTAAAACCATCGCCATGAAACCTACCATAAAAACATCCCGCAGAGATTTTATACGCAAAAGTTCCATAGGCGCAGGGGCCTTGATAATGGGGCCGGCGTTATCATCATTGGCTTTGACAAAGCCGGGCAAGCGTTTGGGCATAGCACTTGTTGGTTTGGGTAGCTACAGCAGCGGGCAGTTAGCGCCCGCGTTGCAGCATACAAAAAATTGTTACCTGGCGGGGATAGTGACCGGCACCCCCGCCAAGGCCGTATCCTGGGCTAAAAAGTACAATATCCCGCAAAAAAATGTTTACAACTACCAAAATTTCGACAACATAGCCCATAACCCGGATATTGATATTGTGTACGTAGTGCTGCCCGTTTCTATGCATAAAGAGTACACCATACGCGCGGCTAAGGCCGGTAAGCATGTGATATGCGAAAAGCCCATGGCACTGAACGCCGCCGACTGCCGCGAAATGATAGCGGCTTGCAAAAAGGCAAACAGGCTGCTTTCAATTGGTTACCGCCTGCATTTTGAGCCGCATACACAGGAAGTAATGCGCCTTGGTCAAAAACAAATTTTCGGCAAGGTGACCAAAGTGGATACCGGCAATGGTTTTACTTACAATGGCGACCCTAACGCCTGGCGTTTAAAAAAGGCGATGGCCGGTGGCGGCGGTTTAATGGATATGGGGATCTATGCCATACAAGGCGCGCGTTATACGCTGGGGCAAGAGCCGGTGGCCGTAAAAGCCAGGCAGGAGAAAACCCGCCCCGATTTTTTCAAGGAGGTTGACGAAACCGTTTACTGGGAACTTAAGTTTCCGGGCGGTGCAAAGGTTACCGGCAAAAGCAGCTATAACCACGATTGGGGCTACCTGCGCGCCGAAGCCAAAAAAGGGAGCTTTGAACTGGAACCTGCATACGGCTATGGCGGCCTGGATGGAAAGGTGAACGGCAAACCGATGGATATCCCCAACATTATACAGCAGGCCGCGCAAATGGATGATTTTGCCGCCTGCGTTACCCTGAACAAGCAAAGCCGCGTGCCCGGTGAAGAAGGCTTAAAAGATATGAAGGTTGTTGATGCTATTTACCGAAGCCTTGATAGCGGCGACTGGGAAAAGATAGCGTGATAGGTTGTCCTTACATACAAGCCCGCCACACGCTGCGGTTGTATTTTATTGGCGGCACAACGTGTTACAACGCCTTTGATTATATTTACGCATGCATATCAAACGAATTATATTAATGGCGCTGATACCTCAACTGATAGCTGCGTTCAGTTTCGCGCAAAAAACACCTTACGGCAAAAACGCCGCGGTTGGCAAGTATTACAATGTGCGCGGAATAAAGCTTTATGTAGAAGAATACGGCAGCGGCCAGCCATTATTAATGATACACGGCAATGGCGGCGATATGAGCGCTTTTAGCGAAAACGTGCCGTACTTCGCAAAAAAGTACCGCGTTATACTGGTAGATAGCCGGTCGCAGGGAAAGTCGGCCGACCCGAATCCGTATATTACCTTCGAGCAAATGGCAGATGACTTCGCGGCGCTGTTGGATGCCATGCACATTTCAAAGGCTTATGTTTTAGGGTGGAGCGATGGTGGTATTAACGCTATATTGATGGCCATGCGCCACCCTGATAAGGTAATTAAACTGGCATCCACCGGGGCAAATATTACGCCCGATGCCTCCGCATTCGCTGACGGCGCCTGGGCCGGTTCAAAAAAATACTACGAGCAAAATAAAAACAGAAAGTGGCGTACCGCCGCCGAAAAAAACGCCTGGAAAATGTTTATGCTGGATTGGGAGCAGCCGAATATAAAACTTGCCGATCTGCACAGGATAAAATGCCCGGCCCTGATCATCGCCGGCGATCACGACGTTATAGCGGATAAACACACGCGCCTTATACAGGCCAATATTCCGGGCAGCAAGCTCTGGATCGTTAAAAACTCGGGCCATGGCACATTGATTGAGCATGCCACCGAGTTTAACAACCGGGTTGACGCTTTTTTTAAAGGCAAATAAGCGATTGTCATTAGTTTCTCAAAAAAGATGTTTGAACATCTTTTAAAAATATCTTTGTTATATTTACGCCATAAAACCATATAACACACATGAAAAAAATCTTAACCTTAGCAGCAGCGGCATTGTTTATGCAAAGTACCGTGTTTGCACAAAGCACCTGGAAAGCCGATAAGGCACATTCGCACGTAAAATTTACCATTACCCACTTAGCTGTGTCTGATGTTGATGGTACCTTTAAAGATTTTGATGCCAGCATAGTGGCTGCAAAACCCGACTTTAGCGATGCTAAGTTTACTTTTACTGCAAATACCGCATCAGTAAACACCGATAACGATAACCGCGACAATCATTTAAGGTCCGCTGATTTTTTTGATGTGGCTAAATACCCGACACTTACATTTGTTAGCACAAACGTTGCGCCAGCGGGTACAAACAAATATAAGGTGACCGGCAATCTTACCCTTCATGGCGTTACCAAACCTGTAGTTTTAGATGTGGTTTACCGCGGTACTATTACCAACCCCATGACCAAAGGCCCTGATGCAGGCTTTAAAATCACCGGTACAATCAAACGTTCAGATTTCTCATTCGGTAGCAAATATGGTTCGCCAATGCTTAGCGACGAAGTTGAACTTAGCGCCAGCGGCGAATTCCTGAAACAGCAATAATACATTTACCAGCATAAATAAAAGGCTCCTGTTAATGATAGCAGGAGCCTTTTTTTATTATAGCCTAATTAATTTACCCTTTTAAAGGTTAACGTTTTACCAATAAACTTAAAGTGCCAGTACCCTTTTACTTTAAGTAGCCCATCTTTATTAATGTACGCCGAGGCGTTCCAATGACGGCCATGCTTAGGATCGTATATCATGCCATCTTCCCAGCTATCTGTTTTAGGGTTGTAACTCAATTTTTCAACAACGTTCAACCCCAAAATTTTGCGGCTGCGCAGGTGTGGGTCGGGGTTTCTTACATCCTTCCAATAATCGGTTGGTTTGGTATCATCTTCATCATCAAACCACAAAATTTTGGCTTTAAACTCACCGCCGTCGCGGTATACTTGTATTACAAGGCTTTCGCCTACCATTTGCCATTTACCGCAAACCCTGTCAGCTCCGGCTGCAGTATAAGGTTGAGAAATTATTCCGCTATATAAAAAAAAGGCTAAAAAACTACATAGAAATTGATTGGTCATATTATATTAACAAACAATATCAGTGCCAATATAAAATGCTGTTCCCGTTTGAGGAGAAAGCGTACGTTATAAACGCTTGAAGGTCATGGTTTTGCCCAGGAACTTAACTTTCCAGTATCCTTTTACTTTTAACAAGCCGCTTTTATCAATATATGCCGCGGCGTTCCAGTATTTACCGCTTTGCACTTCATAAATCTTACCGCTTTCCCAGGAGTTTGTGCGGGCGTTGTATTTAAGGTCCTGCACCACGTCAAGGCCAAGCACTTTTCGGTTGCGCAGGGCAGGATCGGGGTTTTTAATATCTGTAATGGTTTCCATGGGTTTGGCTTTTGAAACGCCGCCGCTAAACCAGATAATTTTTGCCTTGAAGGTGTTTTTGTAAGGGTAAACCTCGACAGTAAGGTTTTTTTCGCTGGCTTGCCACTTACCGCAAATACGGTTGGCTTGCGGGCCGGCGTCAGTATCGATAGATTTGAACGAGGGAAGTACAGTTATTAATAAAAGAAGCAGATATCGCATAGGCTATAATAAACAGCTACACAATATTGTATACAGCCATTTTGTTTGGCAAAACTAAAAATATTAAAAGTATCTACGAAAACGTGATAGTAAATTCCCTGGCCTTAAAAACGGGCATCTGCCTGGTACTTTTATATATTTGAGATCGTAAACCAACACGCATCTTATCTGTATGAAAAAACTGCCACTGCTGCTATCATTGCTCGGGCTTGCCATCTCTGCGTCGGCACAGCAAAAAAATATTTACCACAAGGGCTGGGTCGATTTTAACAAGAACGGCCGAATGGACGTTTTTGAAGACCCCTCGCAAACCATCGAAAAACGCATTGCCGACCTGCTAAGCCAGATGACCGTAGAGGAAAAAACCTGCCAGATGGCTACCCTGTATGGTTACAAACGCGTACTAAAGGACGAAATGCCCGTTGCCAGCTGGAAGAACGAGATATGGAAGGATGGTATAGCCAATATTGACGAAGAACTGAATAACCTTACTTCGCATACCGACGATGCGCCTACGCAATATTCTTATCCTTTTAGCAAGCATGCATCGGCCATAAACACCGTGCAAAAGTGGTTTGTTGAAGAAACCCGCATGGGTATCCCGGTTGATTTTACCAACGAGGGCATCCACGGCCTAAACCACGACCGCGCCACCCCGCTGCCTGCCCCGATAGGCATTGGCAGTACCTGGGATAAGCAACTGGTGCGCCAGGCCGGCCAAACCGTGGGCCGCGAAGCAAAGGCTTTGGGTTATACCAATGTTTACGCCCCCATACTCGACCCCGCACGCGACCAGCGCTGGGGCCGTGTAGTAGAATGCTATGGCGAAAACCCTTTCCTGATAGCCGAAATGGGCAAGCAAATGGTGCTGGGCATACAAGAAGAGGGGGTAGCATCAACCTTAAAACATTACGCAGTATATAGCGTACCAAAAGGCGGCCGCGACGGCAGTGCCCGCACCGACCCGCATGTGGCCCCGCGCGAGATGCACCAGGTGTACCTGTACCCGTTTCGCCGGGTGATACAGGAAGCCCACCCGATGGGGGTAATGAGCAGCTATAATGATTGGGATGGTGTACCCATAACAGGCAGCTACTATTTTTTAACCGAGTTGCTGCGCCAAAAATTTGGCTTTCAGGGGTATGTAGTATCTGATAGCGAGGCGGTGGAGTTTCTATACTCCAAGCATAAGGTTGCCGCCGATTACAAAGAGGCAGTACGCCAGGCGGTGGAGGCTGGGCTGAACGTGCGCACCAATTTTACCATGCCGCAAACATTTATACTGCCCCTGCGCGAGTTGATCAAAGAAAATCGCATTTCCATGAAGGTGATAGATTCGCGTGTGGCGGATGTGCTGCGGGTGAAATTCCGGTTGGGATTATTTGATAACCCTTACGTGAAAGACCCTAAAGCGGCCGATAAAAAAGTACACACCGCTGCAGATGCACAGATGAGCCTTAAAATGAACCGCGAGTCTATGGTGCTTTTAAAGAACCAGGACAACCTGCTGCCGCTTGATAAAAGCAAGTACAAAAATATACTGGTAACCGGCCCGCTGGCTGCCGAAACCAACTACGCCATCAGCAGGTATGGCCCTTCGCATAACCCGGTAACTACCGTGCTGGATGGGATAGGGAACTACGTGGGGAGCAATGCCAGGGTAACCTACGCCAAAGGCTGCAATATTGTTGACCCAACCTGGCCGGAGAGCGAGATCATCGAAACACCACTATCCGCCGCCGAGCAGGCCGGGATAGATTCGGCGGTGGCGCAAGCCAGGCAATCGGATATTGTTATAGCGGTGGTAGGCGAGGATAACGAAAGGGTAGGCGAAAGCCTGTCGCGAACCGGGCTTAACCTGCCGGGCCGCCAGTTAAAGCTGATACAGGCTTTACAGGCCACAGGCAAGCCCGTTGTTATGGTAATGATAAACGGGCAGCCGCTAACCATTAACTGGGAAAATAAGTACGTGCCTGCCATTTTAGAGGCCTGGTTCCCGAGCGTGCAAAGCGGACAGGTAATTGCTGAAACCCTTTTTGGTGATAACAATCCCGGCGGCAAGCTGCCCATTACCTTCCCGAAAACAACGGGTCAGATAGAGTTTAACTTTCCGTTCAAGCCAAATTCGCAGGCGGGGCAGGGCGGGCAAAACAGCTGGGGGCATACCAGTGTTAACGGCGCGCTGTATCCCTTTGGCTACGGCTTAAGCTATACCAAATTTGAATACAGCAACCTACAGGTGTCGCCGGAAAAAGGGCACAGCCAGGGAGATGTAACGGTTACTGTTGACGTAGCCAACACCGGCCGGCGCAAGGGCGATGATGTAGTGCAGCTTTATTTAAAGGATGATGTAAGCAGCGTAACCACTTACGAGTACGACCTGCGCGGATTTGAACGGGTAACCCTTAACCCAGGTGAAAAGAAAACCCTTGCCTTTACCTTGCATCCCGATGATCTGGCCCTGCTGGATAAAAATATGAACTGGACCATTGAACCCGGCACCTTCCAGGTTTGGATAGGCAGCTCGTCGGAAGATATTAAGCTGAAGAAAAGTTTTACGGTGGAGTAATGGGAATTTTAAATTCTTTGTTTAAAAAGGAGGACAACAAAGAGCCCTATGAAGGGCCTCCGGAAAACCGTGCGCTTATAAATTACATTGCGGACTGGTATAAAACACCGAACGACGAAAACTACAAGAAAACGGTGTTGGAGTTAATGGAAGGCAGGCCTGTGCTATTGCTGCCATCCGCAAACAAGGTAGATATTCCTGATCAGTGGCAGGTAGCAAAGGAAGATACTACGCTTAACCTAACATCGATATTTACAGTAGATGGCGTAAAGGTATTAGGTGCCTTTACCGATGAAGCGGCTTTGCTAAATTGGACAGGTAAATCAACCGTTTATACCGCCATGCACTCAAACGATGTGCTGCTGCTGTGCGAAAAAAATGGCATCAGCAGGTTAGTGATCAATAGCAATGCATATAACATGTTTATATTGCAGCGCAGCAGGGACGAAGTGCAAACGCACCACATACCGGCGGGGACCACGGTTAGGATAGGCACGGCCGAACGCCCCCTGCCTAAACGGGTCTTAGAGAAGATAATAACCGGGTTTAAGGCCAATACCAATGTCAACGAGGGTTATCAATACCTTACCTCGTTCGCTGACCAATATAGCCTGGTTGTAGGTGTTGTTTTAGCTGCGGATAGCCAGGATGCCAGGGCTGCCGTCAGCTTTATATTGCAAGATGCTTTACGCGGCGAAGACCTGGAGCAGCCCGTAGATGCGTTTTTCTTGCAAGACGCCGAATGGCTGCGAACGGTTAGGCAAATACCTGGTTCAAAATTTTACACTAAATAATATGCCACCAAAACGTTTCGACTGGGTTCCGTCTGCTTATACAGACTATTTGCAAAACATCACCATCCGCGAGGCCACATTGGCTGATATGGATATCCTGCTGCAGTTTGAGCAGGGTGTTATTGCCGCCGAGCGGCCGTTTGATCCTACGCTTAAAGACGAACATATCAACTATTACGACCTGAATGAGTTTATAACCGCCCCAAACATTTACCTGGCCCTGGCCGAACTGAACGGCCAGGTCATCGGCAGCGGCTACGCCCGAATCGAGACTTCAAAGATCTACCTGAAGCACCGGCAGTATGCCTACCTTGGCTTTATGTATGTGCTGCCGCAGTACCGTGGCAAGGGCGTAAACAAGCTTATCATCCAGGCGTTAAAAAACTGGGCGCTTAAACAGGGCATAACCGAGCTGCGCCTGCAGGTTTATAATCAAAATGCGCCTGCTATAAAAGCCTATGAAAAAGTTGGCTTTAGCCGGCACATGATCGAGATGCGGATGGGGTTATAGCCAGCGTAACCTATGATTTTTTTGCGGTAGCAACAATTACTATCCCGCCCACTAACAGTATTCCACCCAGGTACGGTGGCCAGTTAACCGTTTTTTGCTTGTCGGCGGATACCTGGATCGGCCCGGCATCAACAATTTTCTCTTTCTTGGTATAAGTAAAGCCCGTCCATATTAGCATTGCCGCGCCAATTACGATGAGTACTATGCCGATTGTTTTATTCATGATATTAGTTTTTTGGTTTGATAGTACAATACCAGTTTAGCCCTAATTGTTTTTAACTTTTTTTTGCCGATAGCTTTTTATAGATTAGGTTTGAGACAATTAAACTATTGATCACTCCGCAGTAAAATGAAAGATGACCTGATACTGGAAACCATATCGGTTACCAAGAATTTTTTTGGCGATAAATCATCAGGCGTTAATAACATCACCGTTTTTATACCAAAGGGCAAAATTACAGCCATTGTGGGCGAAAGCGGCAGCGGTAAAACCACACTGCTTAAACTGCTGTCAGGTACCATGAAGCCCGATTCGGGCGATGTATTCTTCCACGGTCAGCCATTGCCGGTGCGCACCGCTCATCTTACTTCTGCGCATACGGTAATTACTATGGTGAGCCAGGACAATACCGATATGAACATGGGGGCAAGTGTTTGGGATAACGTTGGCAATGGCCTGCCTACCGAAGATGCAAACTACAAAATACAAAAAACCACCCAGGCGCTAAACCTGCTGGGCATATATGACCTACGCGACCAGCCTTTTGGGAAACTTAGCGGCGGCGAAAAACAACGCGTTACCATTGCAAGGGCGCTTATAAACCGCCCCGAAGTATTGATGCTGGATGAACCCTTTAACCAGGTAGATGCCAACTACCGCGAAAGCCTGCAACACGACATACGCCAGATAGTAAAAGAGTGGGGTGTAACTGTAATACTGGTATCGCATGATCCGGCTGAATTGCTTTCTATGGCAGATGAACTGATCGTGATAAAGGAGGGCGAGATAGTAGAGTATGGCAGCCCCGAGGAGCTTTACCACAAGCCCAGGTTACTGTACACCTCAAAAATACTGGTAAGCTGCAGCGAACTTACCGCCGCGCAGGCAAAGGTTTGCGGCATTAAATCAAAGCGGGGCACTGTAGTTATTTATGCCGAGCATATCAGTATCACCCCCTTGGCTATGGGCGCCAAATGGACGGTGAAGCAAGTGTTGTTTAAAGGTTTTTTTGAAGAGTTGATCATCGAGCGCGAAGAGGTAACCCTGCGGGTTATCAATTATAGCCGCGGCAAGCATCCTGTGGGCAGCAAAATAGGCATCAGCATTAAAAAGTTTTACGAGTTTGGCAAGTGGCTGAGTTAAGATATTAACGCTTTCTCCGCGTCATGGCGAGGTACGAACAATCTCCTGATATGCCATGTAGCCGACCGATCTTAAAGAGATTGCTTCGTACCTCGCAATGACGGGCTTATATATTAAACCCTCTTCTTCAGCGTTAGCACCGTAACCTCCGGCCAGATACCTAAGCGGCCTGAAAACGCCAGGAACCCAAACCCGCGGTTTATATACAAATAGCGGTTGTCATGTTTTACCAGCCCGGCCCAATCAGGATAGCGGTATTTTACAGGGCTCCATCGTAAGTTTGCCGCCTCAACGCCAAACTGCGCGCCATGGGTATGCCCGGCAAGGGTAAGGTGTACATTGGCAGGGTGTTGTTTTACTATTTTTTCCCAGTGTGAAGGGTCGTGCGAGAGGAGGATTTTAAAAGCATTTGCATCAACCCCTTCAACGGCCCTGTCAATATCACCAAGCTGTATAAAACCATCGCCCCAGTTTTCCACGCCTATCAGTGATAACTTTTGCCCGCCTTTTTCCAGTACAACGTTCTCGTTAAGCAACAAACGGTAACCCAGGTCGGCATGATGCTGCTTTAGCTTGGCTAAATTAGCCCGTTTTTCCTGCTCGCTGTCCCAATGAATGTAGTCGCCATAATCATGGTTGCCCAGGATAGAGTACTGCCCGTAAGGCGCTTTTATCTGCCCAAAACGGTCGATGTATTGTTCAATTTCCCAGGCGGCATTGTTCACCAGGTCGCCGGTGAACACAAACAAGTCGGACTTTTGAGCTTTTGCCAGGTCGATACCCCGCTGCATGGCTTTTACATTATCAAAGCTGCCCGAGTGGATATCTGATAGCTGGGTAATGGTAAAGCCATCGAAGGCATCCGGCAGGTCATCAAAATAAATGGTTTGCCGGTGCACCTTATAATCATATTTGCCCCGAAACATGGCGTAAAAGAACGATGTAAAAGGTATAGCGGCCACCAGGATGGCTATTTCGGTAATAAATTTGCGCCGCGAGGGAAAAAACGCGCCGCCCGGTTTGCTGTCGGTGCTAACAGCGCGCGCAATGCCGTAAAAGAAACGGACAAGGTCGCCTAAGGAAAGCACTATCAGAAAAACCAGCTTGGTAACAAAAAAGGTAAGGAACAGGCTTAGCATCCATTCGTGAAACGGTGTCATGCCACGGGCGCTGCTCATGCTGCCTAACCCAAGCAAAAAAACCACAGTTACACCCACAGAAACCACCAGGAACCCCCAGGTAACTAACTGCCGCAATGGCCGTGATTGCCAATCGGCAGTAAAGGTGCGCAACCCGTTAAAAACATACCAGTCCATTAACAGGGTGATAGCCGATATAATAAGAAATATTTTAAGAAACTTCATTGATATCAATTCATTAAGCCGCAATATAAAAAAGGTAAGGTAATTGCTTTGTAAAAACACAGATTTCAAGGTAATTACCTATTTTAGCTATCCAATTATATTTACATGCAAGCACGTTTAGTAGGCCTGTTGGCTCTTTTAGCAGCATCAACAGCAGTTGTTGCGCAGCCCTCAAAAAGGGATACCGTATTTTTCGATGATTTTAAGGAAGGTACGCTTAACCGCAGCAAATGGAACGTAGAAGTTACCGGCCATACCGTAAACGACGAACAACAAGCGTATGTCGATTCGGCCGCTACCATCTATATTGAAAATGGTACGCTGGTTTTAAAGGCGTTGTATAAGCCCGGTTATACCAGCAAACAGGGCAATAAGTATGATTTTATAAGCGGGCGTATCAACACGAGCGATAAAGTAATGTTTACTTACGGCAGCGCTTCGGCACGTATGAAGGTTACAGGCGGCGAGGGCATGTGGCCGGCGTTTTGGGCGTTAGGCAAAGGCAAATGGCCCGATTGCGGCGAGATAGACGTGATGGAAACCGTTGGCGATACCACCTGGACCAGCAACGCCTTGCACGGGCCGGGCTACTTTGGCAATACACCGCTGGTTTATCGCGCGCACTTCCCAAAAGGTACCGATGCTACCCAATGGCATGTTTACAGTGTTGACTGGACGGAAAACAGTTTAACTTTTAAGGTAGACGGCTTAGTTACCTATAAGGTTACCAAAGCTATGGCCGAAAAGTATGGCCGCTGGGCGTTTGACAATCCTAAGTTTTTAATATTGAACTTTGCCCTGGGCGGCGGGTATCCAAACTCGGTTAATAAGGTTTCCAAGCCCTATTATGGGCTATCGCAATCGTCAGTTGATAAGATCAAGGGCGGCGATGCCAAAGTATATGTAGATTGGGTACTGGTAACAAAATAAAAAGGAAGCCCTCCTCAGTTTTAAGAGAAGGGCTTTTGTTTATGATAAAACCATAAATTCGCTCATAATACTGGCAACGATACCCAAGCCGTTTTTAACACCGCAAGCGTTGCTGTATTACTTTAAAATACTTCAATTTTCTTGAATTTTGTTAGGAAAATTCGGCATTATTAATAGCCGCGGTTGTGGTCGTTGTAGCGGTTATCATGATGATCGTTGTGGTAGCGGTCATGATGATAACGGTCGTAGTTACGCCTACCGCGATGGTTTTCAATTGAGCACCCCGATAATGCTGCTGCGCCGAATATCAATAGCGCTAACAGTTTTGTTATTTCCTTTTTCATGGTCTGTCTTTTTTAAATTTATAAATGCTGTTGTTATATATTAAACCTACACCACGGCTGTGGGTTTAAAGCGGTAAACCAACATCAACTAAAAAGTTACAAAGACCGGCATGTAAGTATAGATGTAATTGTTACAACTATTATCAAAAAAAATCAACAGAATAGTTGGTAAAGTGTATATTTAACACGTATAACAATTTCTCAGATGTTAAATCACAGCCATTTTAAACCATTAAAAACAGCTGCTTTTAAAGTTGCGGCGGTGCTTTTATTAAGCGTGCCAATAGTAAGCAACGCGCAGACCACCAAAACGCTTTTTAACCATGTTGCACTTTGTTCAAAAGATCTAAAAAAAAGCAACGAGTTTTATACGTCGGTTTTAAACTTGAAAATAATACCCAATCCCTTTAAAGATACCGTGCATACCTGGTACAGCATAGCGCCAAACATTGCCATGCACGTAATACAGGGAGGCTGCTCAACCGCGCCAAAACTTATTGGCGACCATATTTGCTTCAGCGTACCGGCAATTACCCCTTTTATTGCCATGCTTAAGCAAAAAAACATACCTTATACTAACTGGAAAGGTGTGCCAAACCAGGTAGAACACCGCGTAGACGGTGTATCGCAGGTTTACATTCAGGATCCGGATGGGTACTGGATAGAAGTGAACGACGCGAAGTAATTTAGCAACCTAAGCCATACTTGCTCAAACCTAAAAGGGGTAACCCTTGCCAGTACATCACAGTTATGAAGGGATATGTAAATATACCTAAGTCTATTTATTGCAAAACTTGTAAACATTGCGGTACACGCCCTATCATCGCCCTTATTGATAATGCAGGCTATGTAGTTAAATGCCCTAAGGACGATAACCACTATCAAACAACCCCGGGCTTAATTGACATTGAAGACTGGAATATTCATAACACGGTATTATACGAACAAGAGTAGGAGCAGGCTTGATCGCTTCGCCAGTTAGCTCATCCCGGTCAGAGAGGGTCGACAAACGCATTGTAGTCGGCGTGAGTAAACAGTGAGTCGCGCGGTCACAGCATTCAGTCTCAGCAGCTAAACCCTATCAGTAACATCCGCTTTACAAAAATGCGGAGGTTAAACCAATCAAATTTTTCATGGTCACATATACAACAATCACAATATATATACCATGAAAAACGCCATCAAAACCATATTAAGCGATATTAACCACGTAATTATTAAAGGCGAATCTGACAAGACCGAGCAGGCGCGGGTGTTTTTGTTATTAGCCATACCGTCAATATGCGCCGTGTTTACCTTTGGGCCGCCGCCGTTGTACTAATTACTTTTAGTAAACAATCCGCTAAAAATAATCTGCTACTTTTGCGGCACGATGGACAGCTTACAAGATAAATTCGACAGCATAATTTTCGACCTGGACGGTACCCTTTGGGATAGTACCGAAACCATTACCCGGGCCTGGCAAGCCGCGCTTGCGCAGGCGCCCTACATGAGCCACGAAGTAATGACCCGGGAGCGCGTGCGCTCGATAACCGGTATGACCTACGACAGGATCTTCGAAACGTTGTTCCCGGCTTTAACAACAGAACAACGCGCCGAAGTGCAGCGTTTGTGCTCAATAGCCGAGCTGGACATATTACATAAGCAGGGCGGCACACTTTACCCAGACCTTGCCGAAACGCTGGCTTACCTTGGCGAAAAGTATAAACTGTACATTGTAAGCAATTGCCAGAGCGGATACATCGAACTTTTTTTAGATCTCCATAACATGCACCCTTATTTCCGGGCGCACCAATGCTATGGTACTAAAGGCAACCCTAAAGCTGATAACATAAAGGATATAGTAAACGATCATGAGCTTAAAAGCCCTGTTTATGTGGGTGATACCTTTGGTGATCATGAATCGGCCAGCAAAGCGGGCGTTCCGTTTATTTTCGCTTCGTACGGTTTTGGCCAAGTTACGGGCGGGCAGGTTGCAACCATCGATAGTTTCCGCGAGTTAAAACAACTGCTGTAAAAAAACCTTTATCTACGGCGAAAGTTTATAGTGTATCATGAATAATATAAAGATCACTAAATACTTACATTCGTGCCTTGTTTTTGAGCTGGATAGGCATAAGCTTCTGTTCGACCCGGGTAAGTTTAGCTTTGCTGAAGGACGGGTTACGCCACAAATGTTCGCGGATGTAAACAGTATTATCATTACGCACATCCATCCCGATCACCTCGATATCGAAAACCTGAAAGCGATATTAGCCTTAAGTGATGCTACTTTATATACTAACGCAGAAGTAGGTGCAGCTATTCAGAAAGAGGGCATTCAATTTAAAGTAATAGAAAAAGGCGTTTACCACATAGGCCCTTTTAAATTAGAGGCTATTCCCGTGCAGCACGAGCCCCTGCTTGATAACCCTATACCGCAGATGACCGGCTTTATTATTAATGATAAGGTGCTTCACCCTGTTGATTCTATGGAGGCTAAGCTTACCGGATATAAAAATATCGATCTGTTGCTGATGGTTACTATGGCGCCTTTTACAAACGAACTGCGCATAGCCGCCTTTGCCGATGCCGTAAACCCCAAACAGATACTGCCTGTGCACGATGGGTACGCCAAAGATTTTTTTATTGAACAGCGCTATGATAATTATAGCACACACTTTAAAAAGGCCGGCATACAATTTCATAAAGTATACCGGGTTGGGGATAGCGTAATTCTTTAATAATCAATCGTTTATATTAATTATAAAAATCAGAATTTCTTAATAAGTAAATTATTAAATCTTTGGTATGTTTTTGGGAGTGATTAGTAAAACTAACTGCCTATGAAAACGATCATCTTTATCCATGGCATGTTCCAAAATCCCAAAAGCTGGAACAATTGGGTAACTTACTTTACTAACAAAGGTTACAATTGCCTGGCCCCCGCTTGGCCAAAGCATGAAGGCGAGCCCGAAGATCTGCGTAACTATCCGCCTGAAGGGCTTGGAGATCTGCGGCTTAACAACATTGTGGAAAATATAGAAGCGCTGATACGTGTGCAGGATGAGCCACCCATTTTAATTGGCCACTCGGTTGGAGGGTTGATAGTGCAGCTGATGGTGGCCAAAGGCCTTGCTGATATGGGCGTTGCCATAAGCGCGGTTGCGCCAAATACCATGCTTGCCTTTGATTGGGGTTTTATGAAAAACAGCGCGTTAATAGCTAACCCGTTTAAAGATAACCAACCTTTTTATACAGACCCGGAAAGTTTTCATGAGTCGTTTTGTAATACCATGAGCATAGAGGATAGTAAAGCAGCTTTTGAAGAAACCGCCACCCACGACAGCCGTAATGTGTTACGCGATTGTATGGGCGAGGATGGCGAAATTGATACCGGGATGCCGCATTCGCCGCTGTTATTTATTGGTGCCGAAAAGGATGAGATAATACCCGCCGAGCTTTGCAAGCGAAATGCCGAAGCGTATGAAGATGATTCGAGTATATCAGATTATAAAGAATTTCCCAACCGTGGCCATTGGATATGCGGGCAGGATGGCTGGGAAGATGTTGCGGCTTACATTGCAGAATGGCTGCAGCGGCACAAAACCATTAAATACAACGTAAAATATATAGCGGCCAATTAGCGATACTTTTTGAGCAGTATGATGAACTCTTATGTGCCGGCGTGTGGCGCATGAGGGTTTTTTTGTTTCAGGCAGTTTTTGTTGAACCCGTCACCCTTAAATATAAAAACCCGCCCAAAACTGATACTGGCGCGAAGATAAACATGGCGAACAACTGCGTCCAATGGCTGCCGCTGGCAGTTACAAGCGATATTGCGGCAAACACAAAAATAACTGCCGTTAAGATATAGTTTAAAGTCAACCTTTTCTGCTTTGCTATCAGTTGTAAAACAAAACCGGCAATAACAGAAAATATAATGCCGTTAGCTATTGTTATAATTTTAAAGGCCATCGGCGCTTCTGCATGCGGTTTTTGTCCGGTAAAAATGAATAAGCACACAGAGCTAATGGCAAATATTAAGTAACCAGCTATAACTGATAAAATGTTCCTGATCATTTGTTAAATTTTAGCGGACCGTTTGCAATAGTCAAAAACCATTCACCATTCAACCACTTACCAATACCTATTTTGCCTTCTCCTCCTTGTCAAAGTTTTCCATTACCAGCACGGCGGCGCCAATCAGCTCGGCATCAAAACCTAATGATGATATCAGCAGTTCGGTTCCGGATGAAAGGCGCGGAATGCAATATTTATGCAAAGCCTGCTGTATAGGCGCCATAAGTATTTTGCCAACCTTAGCGCCGCGGCCGCTTAAAACGATGTTTGCCGGGTTCATGATATGGATAAGGATAGCCAGTGCTTTGCCAATTTTATAACCAGCATCGGTAAGCAGCTCAATGGCAAACTGGTCGCCCTGGTTGGCGGCCTCCATCAGGTCTTCGCCCATTAGTTTCGATTGGCCGTTATGTGGTTTAAGGCTGGTTACACGTCCTTTTTTTATCCCTTCCTCGGCCTTTTCGGCTACCACCAGCATTGATGCCTCAGCCTCCAGGCAGCCACGTTTACCGCAAACGCACAATGCGCCGTTGTCTGATAGCGGGATGTGGCTCAACTCCCCGGCAAAACCATTATATCCCCTAAATATTTTCCCGTCAATGATCATCCCCAGGCCAATGCCCCAGCCCAGGTTTATCACCATTACTTCCTGTTGCGAACGCGCTATACCAAACTTTTGCTCGGCAAGGGCTATCAGGCTGCTATCGTTATCAATATAAGTGGTGATGCCGGTTTCTTTTGCAATGTATTTGCTCAGGCTTTCGCCGCCCGCATCAAGATAAGTATAGTTAATGCCTTCAACCGCGTTTATAAAACCGGGCATGCCTATGCCAATACCCGCTATTTTCTTTTTTTGGATGCCGCTATCTTCTACATATTGGTTTAAATGTCTGATAAGTTGGGGCAAAGCATCGTCGTTATTGTGTAGCTTAAGCTCTACCGTGGCCATTTCGGCAACCGGGTTGTTATTAAGGTCAATAAGTTGTATGCGCGCGGATAGCTGGTCCATCGCCACAGCCAGTATAAACATGGCGTTGGTGTTGATGGCATACATTAAAGGCCGCCTGCCGCCGCTTGATGGCGCGTAGCCTTGTTCTATTACAAAACCTTCTTTAATAAGCTCATTAATAGCTTTCGCTATTGAGGGGATGCTTTTATCAAAAAGTTGGCTTAATCCGGCGCACGACATCGCTTTATCAAAATATAATCTTTTGATGATCATGTTTTTTAACCATCCGCTTTTTACACCAGTGCCTTTTATTTCCATAAAGTAGCTGCTTGCCTTTAAATAGTTGTAGGATATTTTCTGCTATAAAATTATAAATAATGCTGTAAAGCGCAATAAGTTGGAAAACTTTTTAAAATTTTATAAAATACACATAGCTTGTTAAAGGGGATAAAAGGCCTGCTGAAATTAAGGCCCCGGTTGTATATTAGCTGCGATGGAACCCAGATTTTTTGAAACGCCGGCCGATTTCAGGCAATGGCTGCAGGAGCATGCTGCAACTGAAACCGAATTACTGGTTGGCTTTTATAAAACAGGCAGCGGTAAGCCGGGCATTACCTGGCCGCAATCTGTTGATGAGGCCTTGTGTTTTGGCTGGATAGATGGCGTACGCAAATCGCTTGGTGACGAAAGTTATACCATACGTTTTACACCGCGTAAACCAAACAGTATATGGAGTGCCGTTAACATAAAGAAGGTGGCCGAGTTAACCGAAAAGGGCCTCATGCAACCCGCGGGCATCGCCGCTTTTGCAAAGCGTAAAGAAGAAAAATCGGCCATTTACAGCTTCGAGAACGAAGTGATGGCGTTAAAGCCCGAATACGAACAACAATTTAAAGCCAGCAAAAAGGCGTGGGAGTTTTTCCAGGCACAGGCACCGTGGTATAAAAAAGTTTCTATCCACCGTATCATGACCGCTAAACAGGAGAAAACACAACTTAGCCGATTAGAAGCATTAATAAAAGTGAGTGAGAAAGGAGAGCGGAATTAGTGGATTTTGAAATGTGGTTTCAAGGTATACGAGTAATCCTATACCAGCCTGCCGTTTTGTAAAGCATTGTTCAATACAGCTACCTTAAACTTTGGCTTATAACAATAACTCGCAAGCCGTTTAACCCATGGCCGCCTGTAACCAAACATAAGCTTTAGCATACGCACCCTGGCCGAACCTTTGGGGTATCCGTATTTATACCAGCTGAACTTGGAATTGTCAACCTTAAAATGTTCGGCAAATTCGGCCAAAAAAAGGTCTATTTCTATATCGTATATGTCAAGGTCAAGGTCAACGCTGGTGTCGGCGTTCAGCAGCGCGGGGTCTAACCGATAAACCTTATACCGATTACAGTAATCAACTATAAAATCTTTTAACTGCGGTTCGATCTGCTCCATACAATGCCTTAATAGTTTATTAAAAGACACCGTTTTTTGCCCGGCGTTGCAGTTTAAAAATAACAAAAGGGTTTCAAATACTCAAAAATTTAACTTTTATTAACTAATTGCCTTTCCACCCCGGGGGAGGGATGCGGCGGATTGTGAGCTGGCACGGAGGGCTTAACAAGGGGGCGAGACCCTCTCTGCACCCCTTCGGGGAAGAATATCACGGCGCTTGATCTTTCCGGAAATTACAGTGTCTTTTCCAGTTTATACATTTCTATCGGCTGTTTTAAAATACCGTTACGCTCGGTGATCTTCAGCGGTATAACCTCGCCGGTTTTGCTGTAGCCACGCCGTTCGTACCAATCCAGCAATTCGGTGCGGGTGGTAATAACCGTCATCTCAATGGTGCGGCAATTAATGCTCAGAGCGTAATCTTCGGCAGCTGTTAGCAACTGCCTGCCCAGTCCGTTTGCCTGTAACGCTGGCGATACAGTAAGCATGCCCAGGTAAATTTTTTGGCCGCGCTTTTGCAGGTACACACAGCCGGTTATCCGGCTATCTTCGTTAGTATTTTTAAGGATAACCGCGTCGGGATCGTTTAGCTGTTCCACTACCCCCTCCTGGTCAATCCGTTGTCCGCCAATCAGGTCTGCTTCAGTGGTCCAGCCTTTTTTCGAGCTTTCGCCCCTGTAGGCAGCGTTTATAAGCGTAGCCAGTTCGGGCGCATCAGCAAGGGTTGCCATTTTAATATACATGCAGCAAATTTATCAAATTGCTTTTAAACCCACGGAGCCGCTAGTTTATAGTTTTTGATAATCTTCCCTTACCGGGCTGAATATATCTATCAGTTTGCAATCGGTTATGGCTAAGCCGCTGTGGCGCACGTTGGGCGGAATAACCGCAAACGTGCCTGCATCAAGTATTTTGGGTTCGTCATTAACAGTTAGTTGAAACTTTCCTTCAATTACAAAGGCGCATTGCTCATGGATATGCGCATGGTCGGGCACCGCGTTGCCGGCCTTAACCTCAATAAAGTTAATGGTGTTGGTTGCGGTATGTATCAGCTTTGAGAAATAGCCGGGCGCAATCTCTTTAATTTCAATATCGGCGAAACGGCGGATGATAGTATTGTTCATAAGTATTGATCTTTAAACGTATATTGCTATGCGGCGTAGGCCAGCGTGCTGCCGTGCGCATACGGTTTAGCGGGTGTAATTTATGTAAAACAGGCGTAATTAAACAACCCTGTTAAAACTTAAGCCCACGCTCCGTCGTTTAAATAAATACATTGTAATAAGCTATGGCATTTATTGATTATTATAAGATACTTGGCGTAAACAAAAACGCATCCGAAAAAGAAATAAAAAGCGCTTATCGTAAAATGGCCCGCAAATACCACCCGGACGTTAATCCTAACGATGCGGAAGCCGAAAAACAATTTAAGCAGGTGAACGAAGCTAACGAGGTTTTAAGCGACCCCGAAAAACGCAAAAAATACGATAAGTATGGCGAAAACTGGCAGCACGGCGAAGCTTACGAGCAGCAGGCGAGGCAGCAAAGCCAGCAGCGCAGCTACGGCGGCGGTGGTGGCGCGCAAGGTTTTGGCGGTTACGATTTTGGCGGCGGTGGCGGAGATTTTTCTGATTTCTTTAATTCGATGTTTGGCGGAGGCCCGCCGGGCAGTGGGAGCGGGGGCAGGCAATCGGCACGTTACCGGGGGCAGGATATGAACGCGCAGCTGCAGCTAAGCCTGCGGGACATACTGGAATCAAAAAAGCAAACCATAACCGTTAACGGTAAAAACATACGCCTTACTATCCCGGCAGGCATAGAGAACGGGCAGACCATAAAAATTGCCGGGCATGGAGGCCCTGGCAGCAATGGGGCACCTGCCGGCGATTTGTATATAACCTTTTCCATCCCGGATGACCCGGAATTTAAACGGGTAGGCAATGATCTGTACCGCACGATAAACATCGATCTTTATACCGCCGTTTTGGGGGGTGAAATTACAGCCGATACCTTAACAGGCAAGGTAAAACTGAAAGTGCAGCCGGGCACGCAGCCGGGCGCTAAAGTTAAACTAAAGGGCAAGGGTGTGCCGGTTTATAAAAAGGAAGCGCATTTTGGCGACCTTTACCTTACCTACAATGTACAGCTGCCAACCAGCCTTACCGCTAAACAAAAAGAGTTATTTGAAGAACTGGCTAAATCATAAACCGATGAGAACCGAGAATTTAATAACCGTGAACGACTTTTGTGTGTACCACAACGTGGAATATACTTTTGTTGATTACCTGGCCGAGGCCGGGCTGATTAAGGTAACAACCGTTAACAAAACCAACTGCATACCTATTGATGAGATACAAAAGCTGGAGCGCATGGTACGGCTGCACAACGAGCTTGAAATAAACGAACCGGGGATTGCAACGATAAATAATTTGCTGCAAAAGCTGGAAGATATGCAGCAGGAAATGAGTATTTTAAGAAGCAAATTGAAGCTTTACGAAGGGTGATACTGAAAAAAAGTGTGATTTTTTATTAAACCCCTGTACACCGATCGTGTCATAGAGGTAAATGAAACTATAATTGTTAATAAAAATTCACTGCCATGAAGATCATTAAAATTTCAATAATTGCGATAGTATTAACCTTTAGCATGCAACTGGCGAAAGCACAGGTTAGCGTAGGTATAGGAGTAAATATAGGCACCCCGGTACACAGGGTGGTAGTTGAAAGGCCTTATTATTATGACGATTTTGGCCGCGTTGTTTACTACGAGCGCCCGGTTTATGCAACCCGTTATTACGCACGCCCGGTTTACCGTACAAGATATTACACCCGCCCGGTTTACCGCAATGTAGTTGTATATAACAAACATTATTATCACGGTCGCGGCCCGGGTCGTGGTTGGGGTCATGGTCATGGTCATGGCCACGGAAGGCACTAATCTTGCAAACCCGAGAACGCACTATCCTGTATAATTAAAAAAACCCGCACTTAGCGGGTTTTTTTGTTGTATTGTACTTCGCCGGAATTTCGGCGTCGCTCTTGCCATACTTATCGCGGTTTTTCTGTCGCGGATCCAGAGTTACCGTCATTGGGTTTAAAGGCGATTATTTTACTTCTTTAAAAACGCATTGAGCGCTTGCTGCGTAAACTCAGACAGTACCAGTTCGCCACTAATGGCCGCCCGGTTGGTAAGCAATTGGTCCCAGTCTTCAGTACCCTCCCAAAGTATCTGTTTAAGGCCCTTAAGCGCCTCTGGATGATACGAGGCAAGTTTGCGTGTCAGTATCCCTAACGCTTCATCCAATTGCTTTATATCGCCGTAAACTTCGTTAAACAAGCCCTTTTGCATGGCCCATTGGGCCGATTGAAAATCGATAGCGCGGATAGTGAGCTGCGAAAATGCCGGTAACCCTATTTTGCGTATAACCGCCGGCGATATTACAAATGGCCCGATACCAATGGCAAGTTCGCTTAATTTTATAGATGCCGCTTCGGTAGCCAGGCAATAATCGGCGCCGGCAGCAAGGCCCACCCCGCCGCCAACCGCCTTGCCCTGTATGCGCGCGATAATGATCTTGGGTGATTTCCGGCAGGCATTAATCACATTGGCAAACCCCGAAAAAAAAACCGCGCCCGCTTGTTTATCTTTTATCTGCAGTAGTTCGTCAAAGCTGGCCCCCGCGCAAAAGGTACGCTCGCCGGCGCTTTGTAATACAATCACTTTAACAGCTGGGTTGGTACCGGCCTCATTAATTTTTTCGGTAAGCGCCTGCAGCAGGTGAGCGGGCAGCGAGTTTTGCGCAGGGTGATAAAAGCCTATGGTAGCTATGCCATCGGCACTTATGTTAACGGCTACATTTCCATTTGGTGAATCTGTCATTGCATGTTTAGATAACGGCGTGCCAATATCCGCAAATTTAACTTAATCACAAATTTTACGGATACCTGTATGTAACCCCCGGTTTATATAGGGCGTCACAAAGCTTAATCAAGCTGCATTAATCATGATGGAAAAGAAAATTTTTACTTTATCGCTGGCTATCGCACCACTGCTTTATACAGCATCGGGCTTTTTTTGGCTTAGTAATGGCAGGTATAATGTTACCGGCGCTACACTTATTGTTATTGGCAGCGTTTTCTGGGTTTTTGTATTCAATGGTTTTTTTACCGGGCTAAAAGCACACGCACCATGGTACAGCGCGATAGGGCGGTGTGTGGCAATTTATGGGTGCGCCTGCGGCGGTGTTGCTTTTGGCCTTCAGGATGCCTTTGCTGATATGTTTCATATTTCGCACAGTGCCATGCTTAACGGGCTGGCTTTGCACCCGGTATTTGCAAATTTGATCTTTTGGATAGGCGGGCCGCTTTTCCCGTTAAGTGTATTTGCGATGGGCATTATGCTGGCGCGAACCAAGATGATACCGGTGTGGGCGGGTATAGTTCTTTCGGCGGCGGGTGTATTGTTTCCTGTATCGCGGATTTTACGGATAGAGGCAATAGCCCACGCCGTTGATTTGTTAATGCTGGTGCCGATGGGTTATGTAGCCTTTCGCGGTGTAAAAAGTACCACTAAACCAGCGGAAGCTCAAAATAGAAGGTAGAACCCTGGCCGGTTTCGCTATCCACACCTATAGTGCCGTTATGATTGCTGATGATCTCCTGCGAAATGTACAGCCCCATGCCTAATCCGCTGGTCATGTTCTTTCTGTCTTCTACACGGTAAAAGCGCTCAAAAATGCGGGTTTGCTGGTGCTGCGATAGCCCGATACCGTGGTCGGTAACAGATACGCGTGCTTTATTGTTATTCTTTTTAACCGTTATCAGCACGTTTTTATCGTTTTGCGAATACTTTACCGCGTTGTTGATCAGGTTCATCAACACCTGTTCAAGGCGTTCATTATTTCCCTTTACAATCGGATCACCCTCTATCTGCTTCTCAAATATGTACGATGAATAAACATGTTCGGCATTTTCAACGCATTGGTTTACCAGTTCGGTTATATTAACATCATTCAGGGAATATTCTAACCTGCCGGCCTTTATTTTGCTCACATCAAGCAAATCGTTTATCAGGCTTTGCAGTTTGTTTATAGATACCCCTGCTTTGTTAATGTATTGCGTAATAATTGGCGGCAGTTGTTCTTTTTTATAGCCGGCAATAAGCTGCAGATAACCTTTTAAACTGGTTAAAGGGGTTTTCAGTTCGTGGCTGGCAATACCAATAAACTCATCTTTACGGTCCATCTCGCGTTTCTGGTCCTCAATATCGGTTGCCGTACCAACCCAAAAAATAATTTCACCTTTATCGTTTTTAAGCGGCTGGGCCCGGTTAAGGTGCCAGCGGTAAACGCCATCGTGGCGTTTGTAGCGATTCTCCACCTCAAACATCTCGCCGGTAGCCAGCGAGTGGGTATATTTTTCGATGGTCATTTTCAGGTCGTCGGGATGTATCAGTTCTTTCCAACCCAAGCCCGCTGTTGCTTCAAAATCTTTGCCTGTGTAATCGTACCAGCGCTGGTTGTAAGAGTTTACATTGCCATCGGGCAGGTTTGTCCAGGTCATTTGCACAATGTTGTTGGTGAGCAGCTTAAAGTGCTCACGGCTTATTACCAGGTCGTGGGTACGCTCTTTTACCGTAGCCTCTAAAGTATTGTTCAGCTTTTCGGCGTTTGCGCGCGATTCTTCCAACTGCTCGTTACGCAGCTGCAGCTGTTTTTCTGTTTCTTTTAGCAGGCTTAGGTCGGTTACGATTATACTTAAAGCCGTACCGCCATCAAGCTCGATGGTATTGCACGAGAACATGCAATGCATATCCTTACCGCCGCCATCTTTTAATATAATTTCTAACCGGCACTCTTCGTTCCAGCTGCTGTGTATCAGTTCTTCCAGCGCAGTTTTAGATTGATCGGGTACGAAGGACGCGAGGGGGGCTCCTATAGCTTTTTCCAGAGGCGTATTAGCCATTACAGCAAAGCGGGTGTTGCAATACAAAATTATGCCTTCGCTGTTTATGGTGACCGCCCCTTCGCTCATTTTTTCAATAAAAACACGATAGGTTTGGTCGGCAGTTTTTAACGTATATAACTGGTGGCCATCAGTATCCTTTACTACCAGGGCATCAACCTGGCCGGTACGTATAGCATTTATGGTTTCCTGCGCTTCTTCCAGTTGAAAGCGCAGTTCCCGAATTTCTTCTGAATGTTGATCCTGCTGCTCCATATTAACTGTTATGTGCTATTCCAAGCCCTCTTAGCACCCTTTGCGTATCGCTCATATCGCCTATCATCCGGCGTTCGGGGTAGGGTGCTTTTTTTATCATTAAAGGTACGGCTATCACATCGTCGCCCTCGGCAAGCTGCGGTTGCTGGTGTATATCAATAATTTCCAGCTGATAGTTGCCGGCCAGGTGTTCTTCGCAGATAGCTTTGATGTTTTCAACCGCGCGGATAGAGTTGGGGGATGCCCCCGTTATAAACAAACGTAATATAAAAACCCCGGCGTCTGTATCAGACATGCCTGCAACCTCGTTCTGATCGGCCATAACTATGTTTATTACAATTAAGCCGGGCGAATGTTTAAACCAACTAAAACCTTTTCTTCGTTTGACAGATCGCCTATAATTTTACGGATAGGCTCCGGTACCTTTCTAACCAGGGTGGGGATAGCCAGTATCTGGTCTCCTTCTGCCAGCTGAGGTTTCTCTAAAAGATCAATTACTTCAATGCGGTACTGGCCTTTCAGATGTTCTTCGCAATATTTTTTAAGGTTGCTTAACGCGGTAACCGATTTTGGCGTTTTACCCGCTACATACAGCCTAAGCTCCCATTTTTTATCAACGTGTTTTACCATTACTTTTTACGGCTTGTTTTTGATTCGGCAACCGTTTCGCCTTTTCTCAGCCTCACCACTTCCTCACGGTTTTTGTTTAGTATTTCTTTTTTAAGTTCTTCTTCCAGGTAAACCTTGTTCAACTCCTCTTCAACAGATTCGAACTCGGTGTGCAGGCTGGCTATTTTTGCTTCAAGTACCTTACGTCTCCGTAGTATCTCCCTGTCTTTACGGCCTATAGCGCTGCTGTGAAGGGCCTCGCCTGCTCTTTCAAGCAGCATTTGCTGCTCGCGGGCCGACCCGGTTAACACTCCTTCGGGGCCTAAATACACCTCAACAAGTTTTAGCCCGTTATTGGTAATTATAAATTCTCGCACCTGGTTTGAGTGTTTCATCCCGCGCGATTTCATGACATACAGCCCCCGGTTACGTTCGCCGTTAAATTCAATGTCACGTACCAGTATCCAGGCATCAACCAATGATGATACACCTTCATCGGTTTGCTCGTTTACAATGGTGTTTAATGATAGTGCGGTAAACATTACCGAAATACCCTCCTCCTGTAAAAAGTCTATCATCCGCACCAGCATATTCTTTACCTCGCTTACCGACCCGATATTGATGAAGTTGGTTATCGGGTCGATGATGACCACTTTTGGCTGGTATTTTTTAATGCATTTATGCATAGCCACCAGGTGCATTTCAAGCCCGTATAAATTTGGCCTCGAAGCGTTAAAGTGCAGATATCCATTATCTACATGTTTTTGCAGATCCATGCCGATCGACCTCATGTTCCGGATGATCTGGCTTGGCGATTCTTCCATGGCAAAATACACGCATGCTTCTTTACGGCTGCAGGTTTCGTTAGCAAATGATGCAGCTAAGCTTGTTTTCCCGGTGCCTGCCGTGCCCGACACCAGCACGCTGCCCCCGCGGTACAAACCTTTGCCGCCCAGCATCTCATCCAATGCAGGGATCCCGGTCGACAACCTTTCCGTAGAGACCTTATTGGCCATTTTTAACGATGTAACCGGCAGCACCGAGATGCCGTCCTCATCAATCAGGAAGGGGTACTCGTTTGTGCCATGCACGGTACCGCGGTATTTTATAACGCGCAGCCGGCGGGTAGATATCTGGTTTACCACGCGGTTATCAAGCAGGATAACGCAATCAGATACGTATTCTTCCAGCCCCTGCCGCGTTAATGATCCCTCGCCACGCTCGCCGGTAATTATTGCCGTTACACCCTTTTCTTTCAGCCAGCTGAACAAGCGGCGCAGTTCCATACGCAGCACAGTTTGGTTGTTTAAACCCGAAAATAAATTCTCGAGCGTATCAAGCACCACCCTTTTTGCGCCGATGCTATCTATGGCATAGCCTAAACGAATAAACAAACCTTCCAGGTCGTATTCGCCTGTTTCCTCTATTTCACTGCGATCAATGTGTACGTGGTCTATTTTTATTTTTTTATCGGCCTGCAACTTGTTAAGGTCGAAGCCCAGCGAGGCCACATTCATGGCTAATTCTTCTGATTGTTCCTCAAACGCCACAAACACGCCCGGCTCATTGTACATAACAGCCCCGCGAACGATAAACTCTATCGACATCAGCGTTTTGCCTGATCCTGCTTCGCCGCATATTAAAGTTGGCCTGCCCAAAGGCAACCCTCCCTCGGTAATTTCGTCAAGGCCGGTTATACCTGTTAAGGCCTTGGGTAATGTGCTATATATTATAGGCTCTTTATTTTTTTTTGACTTACTCATGTAATTCAGTAGTTTTCATAAAAGTATAAATTATACCGTAGCAAGCAACTCATTTGCTTAAAACCAACCTTATTTATTCAAATAAGTTGTAAAATTTCTATCTCAAAATTATCTGCTTAACTACTTGAATTTATAATTGTTTGAATTATAACATTTTATTTACAGGAAGCTGTTCGAGGATAACCCTTAAATAAAATCTTTAACAATCATTTAATTTATTTAGAGATAAGGCAAACCATACTTTGGCTTTTGCAGCCGGTTTTATTAACCAAAAAAATTAATGCTACATTTACATTCTGCTTACAGCTTAGTTAGCCGGTACTTTTTCTGAATATTTATACGTTTATTTCTGACATAAATGGAAAGTTACAGCTACCCTGTGCAAAACGAAAATCTGTTTAAGACTATCATAGATCAGTCGCCCTCGCCCGTGGGCCTATACGTGGGGCGCGATATTGTAATAACCTTAGCTAACGATGCCATATTAAAGGTTTGGGACAGGGACCGGTCGGTTATTGGTAAAACCTTCCGCCAGGCGTTGCCCGAACTGGAAAGCCAGCAGTTTTGCGATATACTTGACGAGGTTTTTGCAACCGGTATTGCTTACCAGGCCTATGCCGAAAAGGTTGACCTTGTTGTGAGTGGCGCACTGCAAACCTTTTATTTTAATTTTACCTATAAGCCGCTTAAGGATGACAAGGGCGAAGTTTGGGGGATACTAAACACGGCCGAGAATGTAACCGAACTGGTGCTTACGCGCCAGAAACTGGCCGAAGCCGAGGAACGGTCAAGGTTCGCGCTCGACTCGGCTGAGATGGGGGCGTGGGATATGGACCCGGTGAGCGAAACCGTAACCTGGGACGACCGCTGTAACGCTTTGTACGGCTTTGCTAAAGGCGAGGGTACCAGGTATAGCGACGTATTGGCACACATACATCCTCACGATCTTTCAAAAGTGGAAGTAATGGTTAGGGAAGCGCTGAACCCTGATGGCTCGGGTATCTACGATGCAACTTTCAGAATAATTGACCCGCATAACAAACAGGTGCGCTGGCTGCGCAGCAAAGGCAAGGCACATTTTAATAGCGCAGGCAGTTGCATACGGTTTGCCGGCACTACGCTGGATATATCTAACGAGATAAAGGATAAGGAGGAGCAGCGCAAGCTGATGACCCTGATAGATAATACATCAGATTTTATAAGCCTGTCTGAAGTTGACGGGAGCGTTAAATACGTTAATGCTGTTGGCCGCAAAATGGTTGGGCTTGATGATGAAGACGCTTTGCCGCATAATTCGCAGTTTATTATGCCCGAAGAAATTGATAAACTGAAAAACGAGGTAAATAAAGCGCTGGAAGAGCAGGGTAAGTGGAGCGGCGAATGTTTATATCGCCATTTTAAAACCGGCGAAGCTATACCGGTATATGGTACCACCATGTATATTTACGACCCTAACGGAAAGCCGCAGGGCAGGGCTACCATAGCCCGCGACCTGCGTTCAGAAATTGCAGGCAAACAGGCGCTTATCAATAGCGAGCACCTTCTGAAAAATATAACCAGCGCCGCCCCCGCCGCCCTGTGGATGGCCGACGATAAGGGCATGATCATTTATGCCAACGAAACCTGGACAACGTGGACCGGCCAATCAAACGAGCAGTTTTTAGGTAAGGGATGGCTGGAATTTATTTTGCCCGAGGACAGGCACCGGGTGGCCGAGAAGTTTTTGGAAGACCTGAAAACACAGCAGCCATATAAAGTTGATTTTAGGATACGCCGTAAAGATGGTGAGATACGCTGGTGCATTGCTACCGGTAACCCGCAATATAACCACGCCGGTAAATTTATGGGTTACATTGGCGCTTGTACAGATGTAACCGAAAAAACCATTGCCGATATAGAGCTGCAGCTAAAGAACGGCGAACTGAACGACCAGATAAAGCAGTTTGAATTTGTGACCGATTTTATGCCCGTGCAGTTGTGGACGGCCAACACTGCCGGAGAACTGGATTACGTAAACCAACAAACCATTGATTATTTTGGCTTGCCGATGGCAGACGTTATTGGCGAAAGGTGGCTGAACCATGTACACGATGACGATCGGGATGGATATATAAGCGCGTGGATGCAGGCCATAAAAACCGGTAGCCTTTACCAGTACGAATTTAGGCTGCGCGATAAAAGCGGTAATTATAAATGGCACCTGGTAAGGGCATTACCCTTTATATTGGATGGAGAGATAGTAAGGTGGTTTGGTACCAACACCGATATTGACGAACAAAAGCAGATGCAGCGCCAAAAAGACGATTTTTTGGGTATTGCCAGCCACGAGTTAAAAACGCCCGTAACCAGCATTAAGGCCTACGCGCAGGTATTGGGCGCCATGCTAAGCCGCGAGGGAGAGGAAAAAAAGGCTGCCATGGTTATGAAAATGGATGCGCAGCTAAACCGGCTTACCAATTTAATAGGCGATCTGCTTGATGTAACCAAAATAAACTCGGGCCGGATATTGTTTAACAGGGCATGGTTTGATTTTAACCAGGCCGTGCAGGAAACCCTTCAGGATATTCAGAATACTACGCACAAACACTTGCTGGTGATGGATTTTAAAGAAACCGGCAAGCTTTATTCTGATAAAGAGCGCATTGGGCAGGTGGTAACCAACCTGGTAACCAATGCCATCAAATACTCACCTCAAAGCAACCGAATCATCATTAGTACCAGCCGTAGCGGTGACATGGTAACAGTTTGCGTAGAAGACTTTGGTATCGGTATCCCCGAGGATAAGAAGGAAAAGGTATTTGAACAGTTTTACCGGGTAAGCGGCAGTAAGCAGCATACTTTTCCCGGTTTGGGGCTTGGGTTATATATCTCGAACGAGATAATACGCCGCGAAGGCGGAAAAATGTGGGTAAACAGTACAGAAGGAAAAGGGTCTACTTTTTGCTTTTCGTTACCCGTTAACAAAGGCGCGTAATTTAACCAGCCGGTTAATACCCGGTTAAACCTGCCTTATGTTTTCAACTCTAATATCATAAAATGAGCCGGATGCAAAAAAAAATAATGATAGCCGATGATGACCCCGGAATAGTGGATGCTGTAGAAATGCTGCTTCAGTTTGAAGGCTATGCCGTAACCACCACATTTGACGGCTCCACGGTGCTGGATATGCAGGACGAACTGCCCGATTTACTGCTGCTTGATATATGGATGAGCGGCGAAGACGGCCGCGATATTTGCCGGCAGTTAAAGGCTGCTGCCGCCACCCGTAATATCCCTGTTATCATGGTGTCGGCCAGCCGAGATATCCAGGAATCGGCATTAGCTGCCGGCGCCGATGATTTTTTGGCTAAGCCTTTCGAAATGAACGAGCTGTTAGAAAAGATAGAACGGTTGACGCATTAAGGGTGCTAATAAAGGATTTCACCCCCGCGACGCCTTCTTTGCGAAGCGAAGAGATCCATAGCAAATTACTGAAACTATTTCTTTTTAGTGTCAGGCTGCTCTACCTTATTTCTGTCTTCTGCCCTCCAGGGTTCGTAATGTAAGCCTGGTGTAAGCCAGTATAACAAAGCCACCCGCGAATACCGGTAGTTAAAAGGTGATAAAACGAATATCACACCCAGTAACACGGCCACATAAAGCCACGGCGAGTTTGACCCTGTCAGGATGTGCAGACCCACCGCGAAGGTTACCATCTCTGCAACGTTAAAAGCGTAACTTATAAACATAGCCACATACCAGTATCCCGGTTCGCGCTCGTAATGAAGCCCGCAATGCGAGCATCGCTCGTGCATTTTTTGCGAACCAAAGTTGTAGGTAGGTGTGCTGTAAATATCGCCCCTGCGGCAGCGCGGGCATTTAGCTTTTATGTAAGCTTCTAAAACAGGTACGTAGCTGGCGGGTTTTATGTTTGTAGGTGTCATTGGGCAATGGGGTTTTTCCGGAAATCCTCGGGGGTTAGGCCGGTATATTTTTTAAAAAATTTGGTGAAGTACGAGTTATCAGCAAAATTAAGCTTGGAGGCAATTTCTGTGATGTTAAGGTCCAGGTTTACCAGCAGGCGCTTTGCCTCTAATATTACGCGGTTGCGTATAACCTCGCCCGCGGGGATACCCAGCATATCATTACATAACGCGTTTAAATGGTTGGGCGTAATGTACAGCAGGGCCGCGTAATCTTTTGGCAGGCGCAGGGTAGCAAAGTTTTTATCGGTAAGCTTTTTAAAACTTTGCAGCAACGTATAATTATAGTTTGGCGTGGTATTTTGGCTGCTGTATACGCCGTGCCTTGCCACTAAAATAAATAATTGCAGCATTAGCGCGCGTATCATATCCATAGCCATATGGCCCGGGCCATGGCTCTCTGCTATCAACTGTTCAAACAGGGCGGTAACCTGCAGTTGTTTATCTGCGCTTATGTTTATTACTTCGTCATCAACATTGCCGGTAAAAAACGGCAGGCTTTCCAGGTAATCTGGCCGCAGCAGGAACGACTGGAAAAATTCCGCTGAAAAATTGATGATATAACCATCTACCGGGCCTTCAAAACTCCACCGGTGCACCTGCCCCGGCGACATAAAATAGATCTGGTGAGGCTCAACAGGGAAGTATTTAAAGTCGATAGAATGTTTGCCGCTGCCTTTTGTAAAAAAAACTACGTGGTAAAACGTGTGCTTGTGGGGCAGGCTAAGGTTTTGATGTTTTTGCAGATACGGCGCAAAACGGCTGATGAGCAGATCACTGTGCTGATGATCAGCCAGGGAACAAATATCATAAACCGGGAATGCTTTTTTCATCATCACAAAGATAGTTAACTATTACCTGTAGTAATGGTGTAAAATGGTGTTGTTATGGTATTTTTTACCGATTTATGATTTTGCAAAATTTCTTAATGTCCTTGCCATGCGCCACCCACCATGTTCTGCCCGCTTTCACCCGAAGCTGTTTTGCTGACGGGATTTACAATCGCTCCCCTAACGTCATTGCGAGCGTAGCGTGGCAATCATCGATAGAAAGCCACCCGCCAGCAAAGTACTGCTCTAACGACGCCTCAAAATGCGGCATTGGACTGTTGGTAACAACCACTGACGGTTCATACAGCCCACAACCATTGCTAACGAAGGGCTATATTATACGATTGTTCGCCAAACACTCCCCCGCAACCACAACTCGCACCAAACATTTTAAAACCTTTTGTTCAGCACGACAAATCGTTCAGCGACGCGAAGTATCGCGTCTCTGGTATAAATAAAGTTCACGGCATTTACATATAACTAATCTACTTTAAAATTAACTTATTAATTTCACCCCCATGCAAAAACCTGACAGTCTTATTTTTGATATGGACGGTACCCTTTGGGATGCCGTTGACACTTACGCCCACTCATGGAATGTTGTTTTCGCGGAGCAGGGTATCGATAAAACAATTACGCGCGATGTTTTAGCCGGCATGGTGGGCTGGGAAGGGAAAAAGGTTATTGAGGTTTTAATGCCTGATCTGGAGCATGACAGAAGAATTGAAATATACGATATGGTGAACGGCCAACGCCATAACCTGATCAGCGAAAAGGGCGGCATATTGTACGAGGGTGTGAAAGACGGCCTTAAACTGCTGGCCGAAAAGTACCCGCTTTTTATACTAAGCAACTGCGCCAAAGGCATTATCAGGCAGTTTATTGACTGGGCGGGGATAAACGACCTGATAAAGGACGAGATGGCACATGGCGTAAACTTTATGCCTAAAAACCATAACATCAAACTATTGATGGATAAGCACGGGCTTAACAGCCCTGTTTACGTTGGTGATACCGCCGGTGATGGCGAGCAAAGTCGCCTGGCGGGAATACCCTTTGTATTTGTAAGTTACGGCTTTGGCCAAACAGACGATTACGATCTTAAGTTCAACGATTTTACCTCGCTGGTAAATCATTTTGTGAACTTATAGAGCCCACCTGTAGCCATTGCCCCGGTGCAGCGAATTGACGGGGTGGTTGCAATGATTTGGCCGTGTTTCAAAACAGTTTATCTGCCTTTCCGGAGTTAGGCGTAAGTATCTTGCTTAAGTTGTATTGTCTGTCGGGGTCGTTGTTACCCTTTATAAGCCCTTTAGAGAACAATCCCTCCAGTACCTCACGGGTTTGCTTCAGGTGTGTAGCCGTATCTGTTTGCGGCTCTAATTCGTTGAGTTTAGCGGCTACCTCAGGCGCTGTGGCATATTCCAGCTGCGCCAGGGCATAGATCACATTGTCCTGCATAGAAGCCCCTGCATCATACTCGTGCGGCACATGCAGGGGCTTGTAGTCTTTTAAAAAATCCTGGTCGGGGCTATCCATGTTATGCTACGTTTTTGCTTGAATCGCGCAGGGCCTTAATGGCATCGTGCGCTATTTTTAAACCGTTTATATGATTATTCAGCAGGCTTACAACCTGTTCGTCCTCCCATATCAGTTCCTTATCATCAAGGGCTTTTCTATAAGCGCTTTTGGCTACGTCTTCACCGTATTCGCAGTCGGACAGTACCGAAACGTTATCCTTTTTGGTGAAAGCCGATTTTACGTCCATCCAGGCATGATAAAACTTCCCTGAAAGGGTAGTGCCGTCGGTAGGCGAGCCGCCCAGCAAGTGGATGTAATCGTTCAACTCGTTTACATATCCTTTGCTCTGGTCAATATACCCTTCAAACACTGTTTTTAAAGCGGTGTCTTGTGTGCCTTCAACAGCTTTTTGATAACCCGTTATCCGGTCGTTATTTATCTTTATCAGATCGTTCAATGCCGATATCTGGTGTTGTATGTGTTGTAATGTTCCCATGTTGATAGCTTTTCTTTGCTAAACATGGCGTTGGAGTTAAATGTTTTGAGTTTATAGAAAATATATTAATCAAATAAAACCTGTCACGTCTTGCGGCCGATTGCGCGGCAATTGTCGATAGAAAGGCAGGAGGTAAGCATGTCGCAGATCGCCCACATCGCCACGCTACCCGCAATAACGCGTTTTTACTATTTATACAATTCCTGCTCTTCCGTATAATACGTTTTGCGCGATTTTTCGTCTATCAGTATCGGCGCGCCTTTGGGGCTATGCTTCTTCTTTGAATTATGAATCAGCATAAAATCGCGCACTTCGCCGGCTATGATATCAGGGTTTGCCTTGATGATCTCTTTTTCGGCGTTTTTTAAAACGGAATGGATGGAACCTACCAGGTCCTTCACTTTCCCCTCCGGGATCTTATTACATACCGAAAACGGCGATATACCCGCATCCCACAATATCTCGTCGGCATAAGCATTGCCAATGCCGCGAATGATCTTTTGATCGAGCAATACGGTTTTGATGTTAGTTTTCTTTTTGCCCAGGATGCCGGTTAAGTAATCCAAACCTGCACCGGGCGATAAGGCGTCGGGCGCGTCTTTGGCATCGGGGTTAAGGGTAGGGGTGGCAATCCCCTGAAAATCCGTAAGCACCAGGCCGGTATCGTCGGTAAATAACAGCTCTATTATGGGATATTTATTATCGTGTTTGCCCTCAAACAAAAAAAGTTTGCCGTGCAGCATCAGGTGCATGCCCAACACATCCCCTTTGCTGAATTTAAAGAACAGTTCTTTCCCGTCGCGATAAACCGAAGAAAGCTTTTGCCCACGCAGGGTGTCTTGTAATTCCTTGTAGGTAACGTTTAGTTTTGGAGCTTTATGTACGGTTACCTGTTTAAGGGCTTTACCGCTTAGCTTTTTATCAAGGTTATGACTGAAAACCTGCAGATCGGGTAGTTCGGGCATGATGCTGTTTTTTAGATCACTAAATTAAGCTTAGGTATAAATAAAACAATAGCCCCGGTTAAAAGTTGTCAACCAAAGTCCCTTTTATAACGTATCTGTTATAGGGCTTTACTAAATTAATACAAATGCCACATATAGCAGCAATTTCTAAGATAGATCTACCGGACAAGGTTGACCAGCAGCAGGTAAAAAAGCAGGCACGCGAAATTTTCCTGGCCAATTTTCCACAGGCCGACAGGCTCATTCAGGCTTTTGATAATACCGGCATTGTAACCCGCAACTTCGCGAAGCCGATAAGCTACTATGCAGAAAATACCACTTTTAAGCAGCGGAATGATGATTATATAAAACTGTCGCTGCAATATTCGGTAGAGGCCATTGAAACGGTTATTGCAAAGGCAGGCATTAGTAAAGCACAAATTACCGATATCATATTTATATCTACTACCGGCCTGGCCACCCCAAGTATAGATGCGCTGATTATCGATCGAATGCAACTTGATCCGCATATAAACCGCACGCCGGTTTGGGGCTTGGGCTGCGCAGGCGGGGTGTCGGGTATGGCAAAGGCGAATATAGCGGCAAAGGCAAACCCCGATGCGGTGGTGCTGCTGGTTGCTGTGGAACTTTGCTCGCTTACGCTCATAAAAAACGATTATAGTAAAAGTAATTTCATAGGGTCGAGCTTGTTCTCTGACGGGATAGCGGCATGCCTTATAAAAGGCGATAATCATGAATATGTTGCACCTAAAGTGGAGATAAAAGCGGCCAGCAGTAAACTATACTATAATTCGCTTGATGTAATGGGCTGGGATTTTGGCGAAGAGGGTTTCAAGGTGGTTTTTTCTAAGGATATCCCAACCTTTATTCACCGGAACATCAGGCATGATATTGATGATTTTTTAGCAAAGCAAGGCCTGCAGCTTAGCGATATCAAAAACTTTATTTTTCATCCCGGCGGCAAAAAGGTGCTGGATGCGTATGCCGATGCTTTAGGTATTGAAAGCGACTTTTTGAAAAACACCCGCGAGGTAATGAACAACAACGGTAACATGAGCAGCGTAACAGTGCTTTATGTGCTGGAAAGGTTTATGACCGATGGTTTTACCGATGGTTACGGGCTGATGCTGGCCATGGGGCCAGGCTTTAGCAGCGAAATGGTTCTACTGGATATGAAAAACTAATCACATGATATTTACGGTATTTATCCTGTTCCTGATATTTCAGCGCCTTGCCGAACTTTATGTATCCTCACGCAACGAAAAATGGCTGCTTAAAAACGGTGCCGTGCAATACGGAAAGGAGCATTATCCTTTTATTGTAGCATTGCATACCCTTTTCATTATATCGGTAATCGCCGAATATATGTGGCGTGATAACACTATCGTTAGCTACCCGCTTATCGTGCTGTTTTTTGTACTGATCGTTATCAAGGTGATCGTTATATCTACCCTCGGGCATTACTGGAATACTAAAATTTATAAGGTGCCCGGCACCCGCCCGGTTGCTACCGGCATTTATAAATACATAAAACACCCCAATTATATTATAGTTATCTGCGAGATAGCGATAATACCACTTGCATTTGGGCTGTATTATACCGCAATAACATTCACTATCCTGAACGCTATAATGCTGTACGTGCGTATCAAAAAAGAAAACGAAGTTTTAGCGATGTAGATAGTGGCACCGATTTATTAGTTTAGACTCCATTATTCTGCCACCCAACCAGTTCCCAACCTTTTTGCCGACTCTTTTGATAGGTTTACGGTATTTGATGATCTTACTTTACACAAGGTTAGCGCCCTGCGCAATGCAGGACTTATCTATTCATTAGTCTTTCATGTAAGTGAATTATCCTAATGCGGCGCATGGCCGGGACTTACCCCTTACCACGCCAAATGAAAGATTTCCCGATTAATTAAAAAGAAATAAATTTAAAAATATTCGGTATAATTGTAACAAACGCGGTTAATAATTATCCAAAACCAACAAACTAAAAATAATGAAATTAAAATTAATTACAGCAGTGGCAGCAACGGTGGTGCTATCCGCTTTTACTATTGTATCAACGTCTGAAAAGGATTTGGTTGGTTCATGGAAGATCGACGACTCGAATATAGAGGGCACGGTTAACAAGGTTATCAAAAAAGCTGTTGAAGCCAACCCCGACGCGGAAGACCAGATCAATGCTCAAAAGGATGCTATTGCCAGCATGGTGAAAGCAGTAAGGCTGAACATCAAGGCAGATCATACTTATGAGTCGGTTTCCCCGCAGGGTGCAAAGCCGGGCAAATGGGCTTTAACTGATAATGGCAAAACGCTTGAATTTACAAAACAGGACGGCAGCATTCGTAAAGACGCCATAATCGAATCGTCGGCAACCCGCCTTAAAATGGTTAACGGCGATCTGGCCGATACTTTAGTTTACGTTCACCCGTAATTTTAAAATTTTCCAAAAAAAAGCGCCCTGCCGGTATTTACCGGCAGGGCGCTTTTGCTTTACAAAGCATGTTATGGTTGTCCCATTATCGGTGCAAACTTGGTAGCGTAATCTTTTACCTGTGCCTGCAACTTGTTGCTGAGCGCGGTTTCTTTAGCCGTTTCCGAATATTCGGACATGCCGTTTAATACCTGCATCCCTATTTGTACGTCGCGGGCGTTTACGCTGTTGGCGTCGTCTTTTAACAGGTGATAATTGTAATCAAGCTGATCAACCAAAAACTTATCAATACTGGTTATGAACTTATTGCCAAGTTTATGATCGCCTAACTCGTAAGCTATTTTTGCCAAAAACATTTTGCGGGCGGTAACATCAATATAAGGGTAAAGGTCTTCAGGCAATTCATCGTCGCATTTGTGCAGTACTTTAAGCGCCATATCCGGGTGGCCTTCTTTTACCAGGTTTTCGGCAAGGTCTAAAAAGGTAGTCAGCAGCACCGGGTAAAACATATTGGTGGATTCGTGATCAAGATATTTTGCTGTTTTAAACTTGCCGTATTTAAACTTGTTCATCATGTTATCGTACATCACCAGGCTGTTGGTTTTGCTGAGCTGGTCGTGGTTGGCGGTATCGGCCTTTAGTGGCAGCAAGCGATAGGTGAACCCTTCCTTATACAGGTATGGCTGCAGGCCAATAAGGTTGCTGTTGCCAATAGTTGTGGTAAAACATATCGGCCTTTTCCAGTTGTTATGTGCCAAAATATCAAGCAAGGCCAAATTATCCTTAGTAACATAATTTGATGTGTATTTCCACTCGATAGTGCCGGCCAGCTGATCTTTTTGCGCCGGCGTTATTACTTTGTTTTTCATCACATCATCAGGGTTAACGGTGATCTTAAAGTTTTTGGTAGGCAGGTAATTGATCATTTCGCCGCCCTGGCTCTGCGCCATTACGTTTTTATCATCTGATGTCAGAAAATCAAACACATCCTTTAGTTCAACAGGCCCTGCAATTTTGGCGTCGTTGTAATAAATAACATCGCGAACGCCATCTTTATATTTATCATAAGGCATGGTTATCGGCAGCGGTTCCGACTGGTTCATTTTCTTTTGCATCTGGCGTATATACCAATCGCCGCTAAACAAACTCAGGTTAACAATGCGTACGTCAGGGCGTATGCCTTCCACTTCCTGGTCGTACCATAACGAGTAGGTGTCATTATCGCCGTATGTAAACAAAATAGCGTTTGGCGGGCAGGATATCAGGTAGTTATAGGCCATATCGTGCGCTGTCATTTTGGTAGAACGGTCGTGCCCCGGCCACTCCTTAACGGCCATGAGTACGGGTGCCGCCAGCAAACAAATACCGGTAGCGATATACGCAGATGCGCGGACGTTAACCTTACGGCTGATGCCATCGGCAATGGCAATAACCGCCAGGCCTATCCAAATGGCAAAGGCGTAGAACGAGCCCACGTACGAGTAATCGCGCTCACGCGGTTGTACCGAAGGCTGGTTTACGTAAAGCACAACCGCCAGGCCGGTAAAAAACCACAGCAACCCGATAATAAGCGCGTCTTTCTTTTTACGCTCTACCTGGTAAACCAGGCCTATCATGCCCAATATAAACGGCAGGGCGTACAAGGGTGTGTAAGTAGGGCTATTTACTACCGACTTAGGCAAATGCCTGCCGCCATCAAAGATACCGCTGGTCCAGTTACCGTCAATGCTTTCCGTGCTTTGCTGGCCATCCTGATCATTATACCGCCCTACAAAGTTCCATAAAAAGTACCGGAAATACATTTGGTACACCTGCCAGCTGGCCATCCATTTGATATTGTCAATAAAATTCGGCGCCTGCCCTTCGGGCAATTGCAGCCAGCCGCGATAAAACTGTACGTCACCGGCGTCGGTACTATACATGCGCGGCAATATGGTGGTGTGGTCGTACTGGTAATTGGCCCGTTTACCCGCAACTTCGTATTTATCCTTCCCTTTGCGGTAAATGGTGCTGCCATCGGTCTGGCCGGTTATCTGCGCGTCGAAATACGGGCCGGTAAGCAGCGGGTTTTCGCCGTATTGGATACGGTTAAGATAGCCATATAAGGTAAAGGCGTTATCAGGGTGGGAGTTATTAAGGTTGGTATTGGCCGTTGCCCTGATGGGTATATAAGCAAACGAACCATACCCGAAATAAATGAAAGCAATACACAAGAACGCCAGGTTTAGCGTTGGCTTATTTTTACGGATGCTGTAAACAATACCCGCCACAATACATCCTATCAGTAATACAAAAAAGAACAACGCCCCGCTGCCGAAACCCAGGCCCAGGCTGTTCACAAAGAACAAGTCGAAAAAGGCGGCGAATTTGATGGTATAACCCCGTATGCCGTATTGCACAAACCCAAGTATGGCAATACTTACCAGGAAAGCCAAAAACGCGCTGCGTACCGTAATATTTTTGTATCTGCGAAAATAATATACCAGTGCAATTGCGGGGATGGTTAACAGGTTTAACAGGTGTATGCCGATAGAAAGCCCCATAACATAGGCTATAAAAACCAGCCACTTATCAGTGCCCGGTTCGTCGGCGTGGGCATCCCATTTTAGTATTGCCCAGAAAACGATAGATATGCACAGCTGCGATAAAGCAAAAACGATGGTTTCGACAGCCGAGAACCAAAATGTATCGGTAAAGGTAAAGGCCAGCGCGCCAACCAGGCCGGCGCCCATAATAACGGTGGTTTGTGCATCGCCAAAGTTGCGTTTGCCGTTGGTCAGCAGCTTTTTGGCCATAGCTGTTATGGTCCAGAATAAAAACATTACCGCTGCGCCGCTTGCAATAGCCGAGCCCATGTTGGTAAAGTAGGGCACTTTAGTATTATCGCCGAATGATAGCAGCGAGAAAACTTTGCCCAGCATGGCAAACATGGGGTAGCCGGGCTGGTGCGATACCTGCAGCCTGTATGCGCACGAAATAAATTCTCCGCAATCCCAAAAACTTACTGATGGCTCTAACGTTAAGATGTAGGTTGCTGAAGCTATAACAAAGCAAAGCCAGCCAAAAAGGTTATTTATTTTATTGTATTGCATCCTTAAATGGTATAATTAAGCGCGGCAAATATCAGTATTTTTTGCAGCTTGATAATGCTATACCAAGCCGGTATATATAAATTTAACAGAAATTAACTGTTCAGGGGGTTTATTGGTTCATTAGTTCAATGGTTCATTGGTGTAAATTGGATAGCTATTTGAGCTTTAAAGTTTAAAGTTTAGAGTTTAGAATTTAGAGTTTAGAATTTAACATAGGATTTTTAACGTTTTAGAATTTAAATAAATAACAGTTATTTTGTTGTGTATGCAAAAAAACTATACAAGGCTGGCAGGTAAAATAGTTTTACTACTGTGCGTTACCACTTTATCAGTAACGATAGGTAAAGCGCAATCTGTTTATTTGCCGCAATCGTATCAGTTATATCAAAAGTTTAATGCCGATATATACTCAAAGGGCAGCCGCATGCACACTGCATTGCGCCCGTTTTTAATAGACAGCACGCTGAATGAAAGGTACGGGCAACTGTTGGACCGCGGTGTTGATACCACCCGCAAAAACTGGTTTTCGCGTAAGTTGTTTAACGAGCACTTGATAGATGTTAAAACCAAAGAATACACCTTTTACGGTGATATACTTTTAGAGAGCACCTTTGGTAAAGACTTTAACGACGAATCTACCGATCCAATCAATTTTAAACCTGTAGGGTTTGGCCCAAACTCCCGGATCGGCTTAAATACGCGCGGGTTTCAGTTTGGCGGCACAGTAGGTACAAAATTTTCGTTCTACACCAGCGGCTACGAAAACCAGGCCTCGTTCCCGGATTATTATACTGATTATGTAAAGCTTACCGGCTTTGTTCCCGGGCAGGCTTATGACCGTGCCCCGTCAAAAAGCTACCGCGATTATTCGTACGCTACCGCCATATTATCATACACACCTATAAAACAGCTTAATATTACTTTAGGGCTGGATAAAACCTTTATTGGCGACGGTTACCGCTCTATCTTGCTATCAGATTATAGCGCCCCCATGCCCTTGTTACGTTTAACCGCAAATGTTGGCAACATACAGTACATGATGATGTGGACCTACATGCAGGATATCAATGTGCCCCAGTTTGACAGCTTTGGCGGCAACCGCCGTAAATGGGGCCTGTTTCACTACCTCGACTGGAATGTAAGCAAAAGCCTGTCGTTCGGCTTCTTTAATGCTTATATAGTGCCCGAGGCTGATGACCAGGGCAACCGCCGAGGCTTCGACGTTAACTTTATAAACCCTGTAATTTTCGCGAGTGGCCTGGGGCCATCGTCGCAGCCGGGCAATGCTTTGGTAGGGTTTACCGGCAAGTATAAGATATTTGACAAAACAGCCCTTTACGGCCAGTTGCTGATAGACCGCTTTAAAGCCAGGAGCTTTTTCAAAAATAACACTACCGACAACACAAACGGTGTGCAGCTGGGTATACGCGGCGCGGATATTTTTGGCGTAAAAGACCTTAACTACCTGGTAGAATACAATGCCGTTAAACCTTACACCGGTTTCAGCAATCAGGTTATCAGTTCCTATTCTTACTACAGCCAGCCGCTTGGAGATCCCTTTGGGGCCAATTTCAGGGAAGTTACAGGCATCATGAACTATTCGATAGGCCGGTTTGATATCCAGGGGCAATTGCTGTACGCCAAATATGGCACCGACGGGCTGAACGAAAATAACGGCAGGGATATCATGAAACCTTTCCCGGCGACACCGGCTAACACCACCATAGGGCAGGGCATAGCCAGTAACTTATATTACGCAGAAGGCACCGTATCGTTCCTGATCAACCCTAAATACAACATGCGTTTAGAGCTTGGCGGCATATATCGCCAGGAAAAAAGTGATCTTGCCAATAAAAAGGCCGCGGTAATTACTTTTGGTCTGCGCAGCAGCTTCCGTAATTTATACCACGATTTTTAAATAAGTTTTCAAAATGGAGCGACGCGATACTTTGCGTCTTTGTTCTCCAGAGCAGTTTTAGAATTTATATCACGATTTTGAAGTTCCCGCCCAGATAAATTCCTCCCCTGGGAGGGTGCGGTTGACAGTGTAGTGGCAGGGAGGGGTTTAGCCGCGTTGTTAAACCCCCTCCCTACACCCTCCCGTTGGGAGGGAATCGCACAAACCCTCGCTCATTTCTTTTCCAAAACCCCTATCTTTGATGTTCTATTTTAAATTATGGCTACAGAAGTTAAGTGCCCAAGCTGCGGACATGGTTTCCCTATTGAGGAAGTTATGGCCGAGGAATATAAACAACAGCTAAGGCTGAAAATGCAGGATTATACCCGCCAAAAAGAGGAGGAATTTCAGAAGAAGGAGTCGGAATTTTTCGCGCGCGAAAAAAAGCAGCAGGAAGCTTTTGAACAGCGCCTTGCCGGCGAAAAGAAGGCCCTGCAGTTAACGCTTGAAGAGAACCTGCGCAAATCCATCGCTTCGGATTTCGAGAACCAGTTGCTGATGCTCCAGAACTCGGTTAACGCCAGTGCCGAAAAGTTGAAGGAATCGCGCCAGAAAGAGCTTGAATTTTTACAGCGCGAGCAGTCCCTTAAACAAAAGGAAGAAGAAATGGAGATTGCCCTGCAGCGCAAACTGCAGGAGCAGCGCGCCGAACTGAGCGAGCAGATACGTAAACAGGAAAACGAAAAGCACAATATAAAAGATACCGAATACCAATTGAAGCTTAAGGAGCTGGAAAAGCAGTTGGAGGATCAGAAAAAGCTTGCCGACGAGATGAAGCGTAAAGCCGAGCAGGGGTCGATGCAATTGCAGGGCGAGGTGCAGGAACTGATACTGGAAGAGCAGCTGCGCAGTTATTTCCCGTTTGATGTGATCGCCGAGGTAGGCAAGGGCGTGCGCGGGGCCGATTGTGTTCAGATAGTGCGTAACCAGTTTGGGCAGGAGTGCGGCCGTATCATTTATGAAAGCAAACGTACCACTGCCTTTGGCGGCGATTGGATAGATAAACTGAAAAAGGATATGCGCGCGCAGGGGATTGATGTTGCCGTTATTGTAACCCAATGTTACCCTAAAGGGATGGATTGCTTTGGCGAAAAGGATGGTGTATGGATATGCAGCTTTGACGAGGTGAAGGCGGTATCGTACATCCTGCGCGATGGGGTGATCAAGCTGGCCAACATGGCAAAGGCGCAGGATAATAAGGGCGATAAAATGCACCTGCTGTACGATTACCTCACCAGCAGTGAATTTTCTGAGCAGTGGAAAGCCATCCGCGAAGGGTACATGAGCATGCGCCTGTCTATACAGAAAGAACGCGACGCGATGGAAAAGCTTTGGAAGGCCCGCGAAAAACAACTGGAAAAAGTACTGCTGAACGCGGCCCATATCAAAGGCTCGATCGAGGGTATTGCCGGCAACGATGTGATACAATTAAGTTTAGATGATGAGGATGAGCCATTACTGTTAGAATGATCGTTTAACGCGTATTTAAACTATTAATTTTCATTAAAAACGCGGTTTTTTACACTTGTCTAAAAATTAAATATCTGATTACCAAGTGTTCACGTATGTTCACGATGTTCACGTGCGCCGAACGTGAACACTTTTTGAGGCGTTAACCAATTGCACCCGTTACCTACTTTCGCCAAAAAACCATTACTTTTACCGTTTCAACATCGGGAATATTCCCGCTACATATGGCCGATATAACCACATTGTCGCAAGTGGCTTTACAGCTGCTGCAGCAACTCATTTCTATACCATCGTTCAGCAAAGAAGAAGACCGCACCGCCGACCTGATAGACCAGGTTTTGCAGCAGCATGGCGTTGAAACGCACCGTAAAAAAAATAATATTTGGGCGTACAACAAATATTATAATGCTGCTAAACCCACCATCCTGCTCAACTCGCACCACGATACCGTGAAACCCAACAGTGGCTACACCCGCGACCCATACGACGCCAAAATAGAAGACGATAAATTATATGGCCTGGGCAGTAACGACGCCGGCGGCTGCCTGGTATCGCTAATTGCTGTATTTCTGTATTACTTTGAGCAGGAAAATTTAAAATACAATTTTTGCTTAGCTGCTACTGCCGAAGAAGAGATCTCGGGCGTTAACGGACTGGAACTGATCATCCCTGAACTTGGCCCGCTTGATTTTGGCATTGTTGGCGAACCTACACTAATGCACCTGGCCATTGCCGAACGCGGCCTGATGGTATTGGATTGCACTGCCCACGGCAAAGCCGGCCACGCCGCCCGTGAGGAAGGCGAAAACGCCATTTATAAGGCGCTTGCTGATATAGAATGGTTCCGCAGCTATAAATTTCCGAAGGAATCGGAACTGTTTGGGCCGGTAAAAATGTCGGTGACTATTATCAACGCCGGTTCGCAGCATAATGTGGTGCCGGCAAGCTGTACTTTTACGGTTGATGTAAGGGTAACCGATGCCTACCGGAATGAGGAGGTGCTGGAGATCATCCGCCAGCATGTAAGCTGCGACGTAAAACCGCGTAGCATCCGCCTAAAACCGTCATCAATAGATAAGAACCACCCATTTGTATTGGCGGGCGTGGCATTAGGCCGTAAAACATACGGCTCGCCCACCACATCAGACCAAGCTTTGCTGGATATTTCGTCCATTAAAATAGGTCCCGGTGACTCGGCCCGTTCCCACATGGCCGATGAATTTATCTATGTGGATGAAATTAGCGAAGGGATTGAGATGTATATTGAAATGCTGAACGGGATAGTTTAGCTAAATATTACGGCAGCCGCGGCATAAAGCTTTGGGTATTATAAAAAAACTAATAATGCTGCTTCACCAACATCCTTTTTAATATTCCGCCAACAATATTTATCAGGAATAAAATTTGAGTTATAACGGCGGTGAGTATTAAGACCCAATAAGTCATGTATATGTTAAAAACCGGTCGGGTCGCATTTAATTCATTCATGGAATATCGCCTGGGGGCTCCATTTAAAAAGCCTTTAAACAGAAGCATAGCCATAAATAGGACTGCAAATACAATTGTAGTTAGCACATGGATCCAAATAAGTTTTTTTGACAGCAAAAAACGATTGCTAAGTAAATATATGAGCCACACCAAAACCAAATAAACGGTAAACATACCGGCGGCGAAATTAGCAGTAAACACGATGTATGTATCGTGGAGATTGATGTCAAGACTTTCCTTAAATGGTATCAGGGTAATGATGAAAAACAAGAAGGCAAATATGCTGAGCAGCTCAAACGGCCTTTGTTTTATTTGCAGGAATGACGATCTCATGCTCATTTGATAAAGATAAAAAACTCTGAGTATTTGTTTAACTGCATTTTATTGAAAGAACGGTTACCCACCGCGCTCTTGACATAAAGGCACGTAAATTGGATAGCCGGCCGCATCGAGCCCCATATTTATTGCGCTCTACAAAACGCATTTAATTCTATATTTGTGCATGGCAAAATTATGGCAAAAAACCACTAACGTTGATAAGCTGGTAGAAACCTTTACCGTTGGCCGCGACCGCGAGCTGGACAGGCAAATGGCCGCTTTTGATGTGCTTGGCTCCCTTGCTCATACAAAAATGCTGGAATCCATCGGACTGATGGATGCTGCCGACCTGATGCTGGTGCAGCAGGAACTCAAAAACCTTTATATCGAGATTGAAAACAATAATTTTGAGATAGAACAGGATGTGGAGGATGTGCATTCGCAGGTAGAAATGCTGCTTACCCGCCGTATTGGAGAGGCCGGTAAAAAGATCCATAGCGGCCGCTCGCGTAACGACCAGGTGCTGGTTGACCTTAAGCTTTTCTTTCGCCACCAGTTACAGCAGGTGGTTGCCGAAACCGATACTTTATTTCGCCAGTTGATACAGCTGAGCGAACAACATAAAGATGTGCTTTTGCCGGGTTATACTCACTTGCAGGTGGCTATGCCGTCATCCTTTGGGCTGTGGTTTGGAGCTTACGCCGAGGGGTTGGTCGACGACCTGGAAATGGTTTTAGCCGCCTGGAAGATCACCAATAAAAACCCACTGGGCTCGGCCGCGGGGTACGGCTCATCGTTCCCGCTTAACCGCACGATGACCACCAAACTGCTTGGTTTTGAAAGCCTGAACCATAACGTAGTTTATGCGCAAATGGGTCGTGGCAAAACCGAACGGGTTATAGCGCAGGCTTTATCGTCAATAGCGGCAACATTGGCTAAAATGGCTATGGACCAGTGCCTGTACCTGAGCCAGAACTTTGCGTTTGTAAGCTATCCCGAAAACCTTACCACCGGCAGCAGCATTATGCCGCACAAAAAAAACCCTGATGTTTGGGAGATCATGCGTGGTAAATGTAACCGCCTGCAGGCCCTGCCCAATGATGTGGCCATGATGACCACCAACCTGCCATCGGGCTATCATCGCGAATTGCAATTGCTTAAAGAGTTATTGTTCCCGGCGTTTACTGACCTGATAGACTGCCTGCAAATGGCAACCTTTATGCTGCAAAACATCAGCGTAAACAAAAATATATTGGACGACCCTAAGTATGCTTACCTGTTCAGCGTGGAAGAGGTAAATAAATCGGTACTAAATGGCACCCCATTCCGCGATGCATATAAGCAAATAGGGATGGATATTGAACAGGGCAACTTTAACCCTGAAAAAACGGTTAACCACACCCACGAAGGCAGCATCGGCAACCTGCAAAACCAGCAGATAACCGAAGCGATGGATAAAGTGATCGGTAGCTTCGACTTTAAAAAAGTTGAGGATGCCATTAGCTGGTTGGTGAAGTAATTACAGCTATGAAAATCGAAAAGGGCACTAAGGTTAAATTAAAGACTTTCTCTGGGGAGTTAACCCCAAAAAAGGGAACAGACCCTTCAAATAATTATTGGAAGCTTATCGGCGAAAAGGGGGAAGTGATAACGGATGAGCGCTATAATGAAAGAGTTTTAGTTTTATTTGAAAAGAACTTAGACCAATTTGGAGTTGCAAATCATAATCCAACTATTAATTCGCTTTGGATTTTGCCAGCCGATTTGGAGTTAGACACTAAATAAAATATTCATGAACGGTCAAAACCGAAGCGACATATATCCCGGATTGGAGGTTGATATCATCCTAAAAAAGGACCAGCGCAGCGGGAAGCTTACGCGCGGTGTGGTGAAAGATCTGCTTACCAGCGCCTCTTACCACTCGCGTGGTATAAAGGTGCGGCTGGAAGACGGGCAGGTGGGCCGTGTGGCAGAGATAGTAGAGGAAGATTAATTTAGTACATAGACCATAGTCGATGGTCCATAGTAAAACACATACCATGGTCTATCGACTATTGACCATAGACTACAATATGCAACGTGTAACCCAACCTGAAAAGAACCTGCTGCTTCGTCTTGACGTACATTACAGACTATACTTATCGCTGTTGATAGGGGCCTTAACTTTCTTTTTCGCCCGGCATAATCCATCAGTTCCTTCGGTTACCCTGATAACCTGGATAGCGGTCGCATTAAGCATTATTATATTGGATTGGATAACCATTTTGTTGGCGCACCCTAAGGATATCCGAAGAATAACCGATCTGCAGGACAGCAGCCGGGCGATGATATTTGTTTTTGTGATGACGGCGTCGCTGGTGAGTTTAATAGCTATTTACCTGTTACTAAAGTCAACAAAAGGAGAATCTGGCGATACGGTTACCGGCTACATTATATTGGCAATGGCGGCTGTGGTAGTTTCCTGGTGGATGGTGCACACGGTTTTTACCATGCGTTACGCTCATTTATATTATAATACCGATGATGGCAAAAAAACACCCTTAGGCGGCCTGGATTTTCCGGGCGACGACAAAGACCCGGACTACCTTGATTTTGTATATTTTTCTTTCGTAGTGGGTATGACCTTCCAGGTATCAGATGTGGAGATATCCTCAAAACAGATCCGCCGGTTGGCGTGGGGGCATGGCCTTATTTCCTTCGCGTTTAATACAGCTATTGTTGCTTTAAGCATTAACGTGATCTCCGGGCTGGTATCGAAATGATTTTTTATCTTTTGTCATCCTGGGCGATGGCGAAGGAATATCAGGGAGGACACATTTCGGCACGCAGCTGTTTCACTATCGTTCAGCATGACAACGCCATGGTAACCTGCTAATCCTGGTCTATCTTCGAGTGCTTCTTCGTATCGTTCATGGTAGTATAAACAACAAGGGATATAACGATACACCCGGTAACGTACCAGTAAAACCAATTTTCGTGGCCATGCTTTTTAAATTCCAAGGCCAGCCACTCGGCCGAGCCGCCAAAAAAGGAAACCGCTATGGCATACGGAAACCCAACCCCCAATGCCCGGATATGCGCAGGGAAAAGTTCGGCCTTAACTACAGCGTTAATAGCGGTATAATTACTTACAATAAGCAACGCCAGCATAATTAATGCAAAGGCTACCCAAAAGTTATGCGTTTGGCTTAGGTAAATAAATATGGGTACGGTGGTAACTGTACCTAAAACGCCAAATGTTTTCAGCATAGGTTTACGGCCTATCCTGTCGGATATATAACCATAAAGTGGCTGTATCAGCATAAAAACAAAAAGGGTTAGGCTGGATATAAGTGTAGCATCGTTCTTACTGAAACCGTTAGTGTTCACCAAAAACTTTTGCATGTAAGTGGTAAACGTGTAAAAGGCAACGGTACCCCCCATGGTAAGGCCAATAACGGTTAATACTGCTCGGGGATGTCCGGCCAGTGCTTTTAACGATCCGCGGGCATTTTTATAAGCATCGGCCTTTTTATCAAGCGCCACCGATTCCTGTAAACTGCGCCTTAAATACATCACTATGATGGCCAGCATAGCGCCAACAGCGAACGGGATGCGCCATCCCCAGGCATGCAGTTGCGCCTCAGTCAGGAAAATACGCTGCAGCAGTATCAATACGGCAAGTGCCAGTAGTTGCCCCATTATTAGGGTAACATATTGAAAGCTGGAATAAAATCCCCGGTCTTTTTTGGTGGCCATTTCGCTGAGGTAAGTAGCGCTGGTGCCGTACTCGCCGCCTACACTTAAGCCCTGTATAACGCGGGCCAGCACAAGCAGTATCGGCGCGGCGATGCCGATGTGTTCGTAATCGGGCGTAATGGCGATGATCAGCGAACCTGCGCTCATCAGTAAAACCGAAAAGGTCAGCGCAGTTTTACGTCCGCGTTTATCAGCAAAGGTGCCCATCAGCCAGCCACCTATGGGGCGCATTAAAAAGCCAATGGCAAATATCCCGGCGGTATTCAGCAATTGTACGGTAAGGTTCCCCTTTGGGAAGAACGAACCCGCAAAATAAAGCGAAAATGCGGAGTAAACGTACCAATCGTACCATTCAACTAGGTTGCCCAGCGAACCGCCCACTATTGACCATACGCGGGTTTGGGTAGTTTGCGGGAACGGGGTGGGATTGGTGTCCATGTGATTGGTTTTGGTGCAAGATAAAATTAATTATGGGTAAGATTTGACAACTTTTTAAAAGTTGTTAAATCTCGTTTTCTTAATTATCTTGCTTAATGCTTTTCACCGAAGACTTTTTACATTACGTTTGGAAGTTCCGCTTGTTCGATCGTATCGACCTGCGCACAACCGAGGGTGAGGAGTTAGAGGTGTATTCGTCGGGTTTGCATAATACCCATGCCGGGCCCGATTTTCAGAACGCCCGTATCCGTATAGGGCAAGCTACCTGGGCAGGTAACGCGGAACTGCACCTTTCCTCGTCAGACTGGCAACGCCATGGGCATACAACAGATAACGCCTACGATAATGTAATACTGCACGTGGTTTACCGCGATGATGAGCCGCTGTTTAGAGCCGATGGCCGTAAGGTGCCTACCCTTGAGCTTAAAGATCGTATATCGCCGGATTTATATAACCGGTATCACAATCTTGTTTTTGGTACGCAGACGGTTATCCCTTGCGAAGCAAGTATTGCCAGTGTGGATGGCCTTACCATGCAAAACTGGCTAACGCGAATATTGGTTGAGCGGCTGGAAAAACGTTCGGAGGCGGTTATTAGCGCGCTTGAAATAAACCGCGGCGACTGGGAGGAAACCTTTTACCAGTTCCTGGCCGCAAATTTCGGGTTTAAAACCAACGCCCTGCCATTTGAGTTGATGGCCAGATCGCTGCCGCAAAGTATCCTCGCCAAAAATAAAAATAACGCCATGCAGATAGAAGCCCTGATATTTGGGCAGGCAGGTTTTTTAACTGGAAATTTGGAGGACGAGTATCCGCGAAAGTTGAAACAGGAATACGAGTATTTGGCTAAAAAGTACACGCTGCGGCCCATAGAAAATCACCTTTGGAAGTTTTTAAGAATGCGTCCTCAAAACTTCCCCACCATCAGGCTGGCCCAGTTTGCCGCGTTGGTGGTAAAATCGAACCACCTGTTCTCAAAAGTGCTGGAAATAAAGGAAGTTAAAAACCTGCGCCAGCTGTTCACGGATATCGGCGTAAATCCATATTGGGAAACACACTACCGCTTTGATAAGGAATCGGCACCGGCAAGTAAAGGCCTGGGGGCAGCATCTATTGACACGATATTGCTGAACACCGTCGTATTGTTCTTGTTTAGCTATGGGCGGCACATGAAGTTGCAGCATTTTGTAAGCCGGGCACTAAAATTGCTTGAGAATTTACCTGCAGAGCAAAACAATATTACGGCAGATTTTGCTAACTTAGGGGTGAAAATTGATAATGCCTTTGAGTCGCAGGCGCTGCTGGAGTTAAAAAATACGTATTGCGATTATAAGAAATGCCTGCAATGCGGCGTTGGTATTAAAGTGTTAAGACCAAATTGATATGTTACAACGGATAATCACCTTTTTTGAGCGCTACTCGTTTGGGGTATGCACCTACCTGGGCGAGCGTTTTAATATTTCGATCAGCAAGATTAGGCTTTTCTTTATCTATTCGTCGTTTTTGGCGGTGGGATTCCCGCTGATATTTTATTTTTTCGCGGGCATAGTACTCGATATCCGGAACTACATCAAACGCAGCCGCACGCGCGCAGTAGACATGTGATCTCTTGAAAAAACTCGACTTTTTTCCGGTAAAATCTTAAAAAATTACAGCCTTTTATTGATAAAACGGCTGCATTTTTGACGCGAAGAATTTTCGATAAAAAATATGCCCGGTTCCTCGCGACGCAGTGAGCCGGTGAGCGACGATCTATCCAAACAAGCCCTTGTCCCGGTCAATAAATTGGGGGCGCTGCATTTGCATATCCAGCGTTTGGTTTAGCCTGTCAATTACGTAATCACATAGCTCGGGCGAGTAGCGCTCATCGTGCTGGTGCATAAAAAACCATACCGACTGCAAGCCCTGCTCTTTCCATTCGGCAATGCGTTCTGCCCATTCGTCGCAGCGGGCATAATCAGTAGGGTGCAGGCTGTTGCCCACAAAACGTATAAAGGCATGCGGCGTGGGTAGCATCATGTGCAGGCAATCGCGGCGGCCGCTGGCATCGGTTATTATAGAGCCTATTTTCAGCCGTTTAAAAAGGTTAAAAGCGGCATCGCGGTTTTCGGGTATGGCAAACCAGTCTTTGTGCCGCAGTTCAACAAATACAGGCACATCGGTGGGCAGCTGCTCCAGGTAGGCGGTTAGCTCCGGTAAGCTTTTGGGTGTAAAGTTATCGCTCAACTGCAAAAACAGCGGGCCAAGCTTATCGCCGAAGGCCATAACACCCTCGTAGTATTGGGTGGTAACTTCTTCAGCGTTTTTAAGCCTGCGGATGTGGCTGATGCTTTGCGAAAACTTGGGGCAAAATTTAAAATTTGGGTTTACATCGGCTTTTTGTTTCCATTTGGTGATGGTTTCGGGGCCGTATGTTTGATAAAAAGTTGCGTTAAGTTCAATGCAGTTAAAATGCTTTACGTATTCATCTAAAAAGTTGGCGTCTTTAGTTTTTGGCGGGTATATTTTGCCCACCCATTCCTTACGGCCCCATTTGGCACAGCCCACATGCACCTGCAGCGGCTGGCTTTTCTCAGCTGCGGCCAGGGTTTCGCGGGTAAAGGCCGGGTCGGGCGGCAGGGTAAAATCTACAAGAGGCAGTTCATGATCGGTTACGCGGCCAAATTCCATAATGATAATTTTTTGGTGAGCAAGTTAAGTATTAATATCATCGCCATAAATATTGGTTTAACAAAAAAACGGCCATCCAAATTGGTCGCCGTTTATGAATTAAAGCCCACTAATCTCTAATTAACTATCTCTGATCTCCGCTTACAGGAACATCCCGCCCGAAGCTTCGATCCTTTGCGCGTTTATCCAGCGGGCATCTTCGGTGCATAAAAACGCGATCACGCCGCCAATATCATCCGGCTGGCCGGGGCGCCCAAGCGCGGTAATTGAGGATATGAACTCGTGCATTTTAGGATGGCTTTCAAACGCCCTTTTGGTGAAATCGGTTTCAACTATGCCCGGCGCAACCAGGTTGGCGGCAATACCGCGGCTGCCCAGCTCCTTCGCCAGGTATTTGGTAAACACCTCTATAGCGCCTTTCATTGATGCATAAGCCGCGTAACCCGGTGTGGCAAACCGCGTAAGGCCGGTAGATAGGTTGATGATGCGCCCGCCATCGGCAATGGTGTTAAGCAGGGTTTGCGTTAAAAAGTAAACGCCTTTAAAGTGAACGTTAAACAGGTTGTCAAAATCCTCTTCGGTGGTTTTGGCAAACGGCGACGCGGCATCTATACCGGCGTTGTTTACCAAAAAATCAAAAGTGTCCCGGTTCCATTTTTGCTGCAGGGTATCGGTCAGCTGCTGCTTAAAGGCATCAAACGTTTTTATTGTTGATGTGTCAAGCTGCAGGGCAGCAGCGTTTTGTCCTGCCAGCGCTATCTGGTTCACTACCTCGTCCGCTTCCTCTTTTTTAGTGCGGTAGGTAATAATAACATCTATGCCTTTGCCGGCTATTTTTAACGCGGCGTTTTTGCCAAGGCCCCTGCTGCCGCCCGTTATCAGTGCAATTTTTTGTGTGCTCATTTTGTTGTGTGTTTTAATACATTACAAAGTTGCACCCAAAACGTTGCTAAAAAATGGTGACAGTTACAGAATAAATGGTGACAGTTACAGTATTTTCATAAGTAAGGTTAGAATACGTTAATTTCGGTGGAGCGATAACGACGTAGCCATCTTCGAAAGAAAAGTGAACGACAAGCGTATCGAAGATTGCCACGCTACGCTCGCAATGACGTTGTTTACAAATGCACCGGTTCAGACAACACCCGTTCCCGGTATTCTTTCGGCGTTACGCCTTCAAAGCGCTTGAAAAATTTGGTGAAGTTTGAAGCATCGAACGTAAGTTTAAAGGCTATTTGTTTTATGGGGATATTTTGTTGCAGCATAGTTTTGGCAAGGTCCATTATCCGGCTTTCAAAATACCAGCAGGGCGGTTTACCGGTGGTGAGCTTTATGGTATTGGTCAGGTGGGTAGGGTGTATGTGCAGCAGTTCGGCAAAATCCCTTATCTCCAGCATTTCGGTGGTGCGGTCATGCATAATATCATCCAAATGCTTATCAAGTTCCCGCACGTAGTCGGCAAATATTTCGTGCCGGCGGGCCAATATTTTCTTTGGGATGGGAGTTGGCATATGTAAAAGTAAGTATTTTATCAGCAATCAATAACGGGATGATAATAGGGGGAAAACACCCTGTTTTTTCAGTCCAGCAATCAGTAACTTTAGTATAACCTTAAACATATCAATTATCACATTTAATACTTCACAAAATGAGCACATATCAAACGGGAAGCGGCGCCGGGCAAATAAGCCTGGCTGCAGATATCACTACTGTAGGCCTGGCTGCTTCAAGGGCAATCACTATCGATCTTAACTCTCAGGAACCGGGCAAACCGGTAGCGCATTCTGATAATGCTACGGGTGATATAGCGCAGCATGAGATAGGACAGGCCGGGCAACTGCGCGGCCTTAGGGTTTCAATTGTTACCAAAGTAGAATTCTGGGGTAGCGCAGATCAACGCAAGGCGCAGTACGAAGCGCTATCTGCAACGTACACTTTAGATGGTGGCAGCGCAGGAGCAAAAACGTATAACGACCCCAAAATTACAGTGGACGAAGGTTACAATGTGGCAATACTTTCTAAAAATATTGATCTGATATAATCATGAAAAAATACCTGCTTACCTGCGTATTATTAACGGCTGCCTTAACGGTTTGCGCACAGGACGAAGGCATAAAGCTGAAAGATCTTGCTGTGCCAAATTCCCCGGCTTTTATACTTACCGATATTACGCCCACACTTGTACAAACGCCAAATACTCCAAAGAAATTTATATTGGGGGTTGCCCAGTCGTTTGGTAACTCATCTTCGGGTTTCCCTGATAACTACTCGGCAGAGTTTGCACCCTATTGGTTTCTAAACGGAAGCAAACAAAACGTGTATTCGGCACTTGGCCTGCAAACACGGGTAAATGATGAGGGGAAGCTTATCCCCGGATATAAAGAAGATGTTTTTTCGGGGTTGAAATTTACGAGCATATCCATCGCGTTTATTAATAAGGACCTGATACCCGACGGTACCGACCAGGCACACAAAGTATTTGCTATCGGCTTAAAAACAACTATCATAAAGGTGCAGCAGTCTGGCTCGGCAGGAAAAATGCTTAATAAAATAAAAAAATGGCATGCAGATGCCCTGACCGATATCGCGCAGTACCAGGACGCGCTGGCCCGCGATAAGCCACAATCATTTGTAGATAGCCTGGTAAAAGCCATTGCCCTACGAAAGGCTAACGATAGCCTTGACCTGTCTAAACAGATAAATGACTATATACAGGAGAAGCCAAAATTTTCATGGGATGTTGCCGGTGCGTACGCTACCTATGGCATAGGCGATGCCGACTGGCAGCCCGGCCGCAGCGGAGTATGGACAACCGTATCCACTTATTTACCACTGGCATCGGCCACAGGTGGGCCTTCAAAAAATTATTTTAATATGAATGTTTCGGCACGTTCGCTTTGGGATAATTATACCAAAAACGATGCGGGATTGATTGTTAAAAGCACAGCCTTTGACATTGGTGGTAAAGCCGGGCTCGATTTTGACGGGTTTTCGATAGGGGTGGAATCGTTATACCGCCATATTAATGGAAAGGCAGGTAACGAGAACAGAACCGTAGGTGTGCTAAGCTATAAAATTGCCGATAGTATATACCTCATGGGGGCGTTTGGCAAAAACTTCCAGTCGCAAAGCAAATCAATAGCTTTATTTGGTATAAACTGGGGCCTTGGCAACGAAAAGGTTGATATAAGTAAGTAAGTGAGTAAGTAAGTAAGGAGGTCGTAGAAGCACAGGTAGGTTTGTGCTTACATGAACGTTAGTCCGCTCATTGCCGCGGAGGGCTACTTCTTTTGTCTTGAAACAAAAGAAGCAAAAATTCAAGTCAGCAAAAAGGCTTCTTTGCCGCACAAGGCCATTACCCCGCAAACCGGGCAGAACCACGAGCTGGAAGCTTTTGCCTCGCGCTTCGCCGCACATATCCCTCGCTTCAGCAAAATTTCCTAATGCCCTTGCCACACACAACCCCCCTTTGTTCTGCCCGCTTTCGTCCGAAGCTGTTTTGCTGACGGGAATACACTCGCTCCCCTAACGTCATTGCGAGCGTAGCGTGGCAATCTTCGATAGAAAAGTGAGCCGCCAGGAAAAAGTACTGCCCTAACATCACCCAAAAATGCGGCATTGGCCTGTTCGGGTAGTACAGCAATTGATAAAGCACTAACTTTCACAGAGCAGGACGCAGCCGCGACTTTTCTTTGGTTACTTTCTTTTGAGAGAAAAGAAAGTAACATCCACTGACAATCACTGCAGCACAACAACTGTCTAACGAAGAACTGTATGACTGATACCTAATGAGCACCGATTCTCACATTTCACACCTTTTCACAGTGTTTACAGTAGTCAATGGTACACCGGTTGGCCAACATGGGTAACTCAGTACAAATTAACCCTTTAAAAAACTACGATAATTATACAAACAGGTCCGGTTTAAACTTTGGCGGTGTACGCTTCTTTGACGCCTGCTCATAAGCATGCGCAAGGCTTATTAATTTCCCTTCGCTCCAGGCGGTACCTACAAACGACAAGCCCATGGGCAGGTCGTGCCAGGCACCCATTGGTACCGTAATATGCGGGTAGCCCGCCATAGCAGCCGGGCCCGAAAATGAGAATCCGTTATCATAATCGCCATTGATCAGGTCGATGCATACGGCAAAGCCATTGGTAGGTGCTATCAGTGCATCCAGTTTGTTTTCCTGAAGCAAGCCGTCAATACCCTGCCTGCTGTATTTAGTGGTTTTGCCCACCGCGTCAAGGTATTCTTTGCTGTTCAGGTCGCCTTTTGTTTGGGCATATTCGGCCGTTTCCTGCTTAAAAAATGGCATGGCTTTATCCTCATTCTTCTTGTTGAAATCGATAACATCAGCCAAAGTCTCAACCTTTGAACCGGCTTTGCTTAAATACTTGTTAAGGCCATCTTTAAACTCATAAAGCAATACCGTAAATTCCGACCCTTCAATGGGTTTTAAACGGGTATCCAGGTCAACCTCTATAATTTCTGCGCCTTGTTTTTTCAGCGTGGCAATTGCCTCCTGAAGCAGCCTGTTTGTAGATGCAGGCAGCTTTTCAATTTTTACCAGCCCAAGCCGCTTGCCTTTTAAGCCATTAATATCAAGGTATCTGCTGTAATCTTTTTCGGGTTTGCTTTTAATAGTGGCGTCATCGGCCGTATCAATGCCGGTAAGCGCGCCCAGTAATATAGCCGCATCCTTTACGGTACGGGCCATGGGGCCGGCAGTATCCTGCGTTTTTGATATCGGTATGATGCCGCTGCGGCTCCATAAGCCTACGGTTGGCTTAATGCCTACCAGCCCGTTTACGGACGATGGCGAAACGATAGATCCATCAGTTTCTGTACCGATGGCTATTGCACAAAGGTTGGCCGCGGTTGCCGCGCCCGAACCGGCGCTTGAGCCACTCGGGTTCCTATCCAGTACGTAAGGATTTTTGGTTTGCAGGCCACGGCTGCTCCAGCCGCTGGTTGAGCGTGACGAGCGGAAATTCGCCCACTCGCTCAGGTTGGTCTTTCCTAACAGCACGGCGCCTGCTTCGCGCAGCTTATGTACAATAAAGGCATCCTGTTTGGCAAAATTATCGCTTAAAGCCAGCGAGCCGGCCGTGGTATGCATATTATCGCCGGTATCGATGTTGTCTTTTATCAGCACCGGGATGCCATGCAGCGGGCCGCGCAGTTTACCAGCCTTGCGTTCCCTGTCCATATTATCAGCCATGTCCTGCGCGCTTTTGTTCAGCTCTATCACCGAATTGATCTTCGGCCCCGCCTTATCTATAGCATCTATTCTTTTTAGGTACAGTTCAGTAATACTGCGCGAGGTGTGCGTGCCGTCGGCCATCTTTTTTTGCAGATCGGCGATGGCGGCTTCGTTCAGCTCAAAATCATCGTTAAAAGCATTATTTTCTGCCGGAGCTTGTGCCTTATCAGCAGGCTGACTGCATGATGCAGCGCCTATGGTGGCCAGGCCGATGCCCGCCAGGGCGCCTGATCGTAAAAAGTTTCTTCGTTGCATTGTTTAGTACCGTTTAACAGTACAATTAACAAAATAATTAGCTGGTTTTAAAGCTAATCTGCAAAGAACATCGGTTTACCCGACGATGGTATCACTAACTCGTCGTTATAATCGGGCAGTAGTTTATGTAAAACCTCGCCGGGCATATTCCCCACATCTATAAATGTCCAGCTTTTGCCTTTATCATCGCTGATAGCTAACAGGTACGACTGCGTAACGTAATGGCCGTTAAACATTTGTAGCGTAATGGTTTCGGGCAGCAGGCAATGTATCTGGGTGCCAGCATTGTAAAACGGTCCCGGTGAGCCTACCGAGCCGTTAAACTGCATAACACCTTGTTTTTTTAATCCGTCTATCCGCTCAATCATCAACTTTTGCATGGTTTCGCGGCCGCCGGATAGTTCAACCAGTTTTGGATAGGTAAGATCGATAACCGTTTTGTAATCGCCTTTGAAGGTAGCCTTGGCCAGCCTGTCGGCCTGCCTTTTAAGCAATGCCGTATCCTGCGCAACACCAGCAAACGGGATAATAAACAGCAAAATGCAGTATAGCTTATTAAAAAAGGACATCAGCATTAAACCATTACAGCATCACCGGCTGCGAAGGCTGTGGGATAATAAGGTTATTATTAAAGTTTGGGAACAGCTGTTTAACCGAATTGATGGTACGCTGGTTCATGTCCAAAAAGCTCCAGTTTTTGCCTCCATCGTTACTTATTGCCAATAAATTGCTGGTGGCTACCATCCGCCCTCTTGAAGTTTTCATGATAAGGTGCTCGGGTATCAGGCAATGTATCTCGGTGCCGGCTTTGTAAAATTTGCCCGGCGAGCCGATGGTTATTTTCTCGAACGAAAAACCCTGCGATTTCATCTGGTTAATGCCTGCCGACATTATTTTTAGCATTTGCTCTTTCCCGCCGCCCAATGTAACTGCTTTGGGGTAAGTGTTTGCAATAACAGTTTTAAAGTCGCTGTTAAGCAAAGCTTTGGCAACCACGTCCGCCTGCCGTTTAACCGTGGCAGCATCC